>JADBLN010000001.1 GCA_014894455.1 Acidobacteriota bacterium
GTTTTTTTTAAAAATTCACCAGTCCGGCTTTCTTGAGGACCTGGAGGAATCCGACTACGGCCTCGAGAGGCGTCTCCTGGCGGAACTGGGTATCGAGCATCTTCTTGATATCCAGGGCGCTGTTCTTCCCGTCGCAGAGCAGCTGGATCTCCGAGGCGTTCCGCGAGGCCGAGCGGTCTGGCGCGGCTGTGCCCAGGGCCTTTCGCGCCTCCTGGATGGCCGTCTGGTAGCCCTGGAATCCCTCCGCCTTGATCTTGGCCAGGGGCTTGGGGATGAGAGCGGCCGCCTTTTTCTCGGCGACGGACAACCTGAGGTCGACCGGCTTCAGCCGCAGCGACGCCGCTTGCCGGCGCATGGCCTGGTCCATCGTCCGCAGATGGGCCGCTTCGAGCCCGGTCACTGACGCCTGAAGCTCGGCCAGATATCGACCGAAGCCCGCCTTGTCCCCGGCGAGCTGGAGGACGGAGCCGACCGTGGCCCGCTCGTCCCGGGCCGACGCCTCGATATAGCCGCGGACCCGCTTGTACGTCGCGGGGAAGGCCGCCGTGTCCGTCCGGCCCATCTCCTCGAGTCCGCGGGCCAGTTGATGGCCGATCCGAGCCGAGGCGTTGGAGACGATCTCGGCGGCGATCCGGGCGGCTAAAGTGTCGTCGGCCGACGCGATCGTATAGGCGGCAGCGGCGGTGATGATCACGGCCCGCTTCATCTGGGTCGGGTCGAGCTTGTCGGGCCGGTCCTCCGAAGTGTGATACCACTGGTCGGGCCAGGTGTTCATGACGACGCCGGGGATGCCGACGCCCCAGTCGTTGAAGACCTCGTGGTCTGACGACCCGAAGTGGGTGCCGATGTAGTAGTACATCGGCTCCTCGCTCCCGGTCGGGGCGACGATCCGCCGGTTCATGGTCCCGCTCATCCCGTTCGTGACGTAGGAGCGGGTGGCCTCGCCCACGTAACGATAATAATTCTCCATGACATCGTTGAGGTAATGGGGATTGCCGTAGGTCGTCCGCATGACCGTGAAGAAGGCCAGACTCTTGGTCAGCTGATCGCCGACCATGTCCAGGTTGATGTCGCAAAGCGTCCGTTTCATCCGTTCGGGCTCGGCCTTGACGTAGGGGATCGTCCCGGAGAACTCGGGCGCCCAGAAGAAGCGGATCGTCCGCCTGGGCTTGGGCAGACGGCCCTCCGCGACGAGCCGTTGGAGCGTTCGTGCGGCCTCGAGGACGGCGGCCGACCCCGAGGAATTGTCGTTCGCCCCGAACATGCTGTAGCCCTCGAAGATGTGGGCCGTGACGATGACCTCCTGGGCGTTCGCGTCCGTGCCGGAGATGGAGGCGACGATGTCCTGGAGCTCGGTTTTCTCGGTCTTCGTTTCGACCACGGCCCGGACGGTGATCTTCTCGCCGTGCTTGAGCCGGTCACGGAGGAGGACGCCCTCGCGCGGCGGCAGGCAGAAAGCGAATTTCGCCGCCCCGCTCCGCGCGTAGAGACCGCTCCAGGGGACGATGAGCGGGTCGAAGAGCGGCCGCGGCGACGCGAACGAGATGATCCCGGCCGCGCCCTTGTTGATGCAGCCGATATTGTGCACCGTGCCAGCGGAACCCGACGTGACGAGGATCTTATCCTTCACTTCGAGGCCTTCGAAGTCCTTCGGCTCGCCGTCTCCCACCCAGACGAGCTCGGCGGTGACGTCGGCCGGGGCGCTTCCTTGGGCCAGCATGGCCGTGAGGTCGGTGTAGGAGGCGAGCTTCTGCCGGCCGGGCTTCACTTCCCACAGCTCGCCCTTGACCCCGTCCCAGGTCTCGCCGCCGGGGAAGCGGAGGATGGCGGCGTCGGCCAGCCCGTAGTCCTTGAGCCGATCGAGGACGTACTGGGCCTCGGCGAACGTCCCGGCGTACTCGGCGGACTTCCGGTCGCGCGGAAAGCCGCACATGGCCATGACGTGGTTGAAGGCCGTCTCGCCGGAGGCCTCGCCGATGATCTCGTCCATTTGGTTTTGCGGCAGGAACGTCCACTGCAACCAGGGCGTCATCTGGGATCCGGCGGGGATCCCGAGAAATAGGACGATCAGGGCGACGAGAACGGCTCGTTTCTGGTTCATGGAGATGCTCCCTTCAAGATGCGAATCACGGTTCTTCAGTTTAATATACGGAGGCTTGGCCTTCCAAGGTCCGGGCAAAGAGAAAAAAGCTTCCTACCAGCGATCCCGACGGACGAGATCGGCGAGGGGCCGTCTTTTTTTCGGCAGCGGGGAATCGGCCGGGTAGCCGAGCGGCGTGAAGGCGGCCGGAACGACGTCGACGGGCAGGCCGAGCACATCGCGGGCCGCGGCCGGGTCGAAGGCCGCGATCCAGCACGTCCCCAACCCTTCCTCGGCCGCGGCCAGGACGAGATGGGACATGGCGATCGTGGCGTCGACCTCGGCGGCGTTCCAGCCGTCCGCCTTCCTGACCCAGCTTTCGGCGGGCAGGGCGCAGACGGCCAAGACGAGCGGGGCCTGGGTGAACCAGTCGCGGCCGTAGACGCGGCGGAGATCGGTCTCGCGGCCTTTCGTCGGCAGGACGACGACGCGGAAAGCCTGGCGGTTGGCCGCCGTGGGGGCCAGACGGGCAGCTTCGAGGATGCGGGCGAGCTTGTCCTCCTCGACCGGGTCGGGTCTGTAGGCCCTGACGCTGTAGCGTGCCCTTATCAGCTCTTGGAAGTTCATTTTTATTCTCCTTCGAGGACGAAGACGTAGCGGCCGCCGCCCGTCTTGATGCGGATGGCGTTGTCCTTGTCCACAGCGCCGGTGACTCCTGCGGCGCCGACGATGAACTTGTCGTTCCCCCAGATCGTCTTGCCGCCCTCGCTGACCTTGATATTGCGGATGTTGAGCTTGGGGATGACGACTTCGGCTTCCGACCCGCCCGGGATGGTGACTTCGACCCGGATGCTCCTTTCCGTCCGCGACCAGGCGCAGGCGACCTCGCCCCGGACCGTCCTTGTCGAGCCCGAGGCGTGCATCAGGTCCCGAACGGTCTGCGGCTGGATGAGGATCTTCTCGAATCCGGTCGTCCCCGGCGCCAGGTTGATCCCGGCCAGGGCCTTGTAGAGCCAGGACCCGACACTGCCGAACATCGGGTGGTTGTGCGAGTTCATCGACGGGCCTTCGCGCTTCTGCCACAGCTCCCAGAGGGTCGTCGCCCCGTTGACGATCATGTAGCCCCAGCTCGGATAATCGGTCTTGACGGCGATGTCGTAGGCCAGGTCTGACGCGTCGTTCCGGGTCAGGAGCTCCATGATGTACTTCGTGCCGATGATGCCCGTCGTCAGGTGCGAGTCGTGCTTGTAGACGATGTCGTCGAAGAGCCGGCCCCAGGTGCCGCCCTCTTTTTCCGTCGGGATGCCGAGGAAGAGAGGCAGGGTGTTCGCGGTCTGGGTCCCGTCGGCGTAGTCGCCGGTTTTCGGATTGTAGTATTCCTTATTGAAGGCCGTCCGGATGTCGGCGGCGAGCTTGTCGTAGAGCGCGGCGTCCTGCGTTTTCCCCACCACTCGAGCCGCGTCCGCCATGATCTTTACGTCGTAATAATAATAGAAGGACGAGACGATGGCCCCGGGACACTTCTCGACGGCCACCCAGTCGCCATAGGAGCTGAACTTGACGAGGCCGCCCTCGGCCTTGCTCCTCAGGAACTCGACGTACTTACGAAGGCCTTCGTAGTGCTCCTCGAGGACGCGCGTGTCGCCGTAATACTGGTACATGTACCAGCAAAGCAGAGGGTAGGCCGTCCCCCAAGCCGGGTCGGCCGGACGCGACCCCCAGATGAAGGGCACGGTGTCCGTGATCTGGCCCTTGTCGTCCTGGACGTCGCGGATGTCGCGGACGAAGTTCGTATAAAAGGCGGCCATGTCGAAATTCATGATGGCTTCCTCGGCCGTGCCCTGGGTGTCGCCCATCCAGCCCATGCGCTCGTCGCGCTGGTCGCAGTCGGTCGGGATGCTGTGGAGGTTGGTCTTTTGGCCCCAGGTGATGATGCGCTGGAGTCCGTTGAGGATATCCTTGGAGGCGGCGAAACTGCCGATGGGCTCGACGGCGGAGTGGACGACTCGGCCGCGGACGCTGTCGAGCTTAGGCGTCCCGGGGAAACCCGTGACCTCGACGTAGCGGAAGCCGTGATAAGTGAAGCGCGGCTCCCATATCTCTTCGCCATTGCCCTTGAGGATGTAGTGGTCTTCGGCTTGGGCCGAGCGCAGGTTCTCCTGGTTGAGCGTGCCGTCGTTATAGAGGAGCTCGGCGAAGCGGAGGCGGACATCGGCGCCTTGGGGCCCCTGCACTCTGAGGCGGGCCCAGCCGCTGAAGTTCTGGCCCATGTCGAAGACGTAGACGCCGGGCTGGGGGTTCGACATCTTGAGCGGGACGAGGGTGTCGACGACCTGGATGGCCGGCATCATCTGGGCTGAAAGGACTCCGGCCGGCGCTTTGACGGCTTCGGCCGCGGGCCATTCCTTATCGTCGAATCCGGGCCGGTCCCAGCCCGACGTTTCCCGGCGGGCGTCGTATGATTCCCCGTTGTAGACGCTGTCCTCGAAGATGGGGCCGTCGGCGGCTTTCCAGGAGGCGTCGCTGACGACGCTCGCCGTCGTCCCATCCTCGAACTCGACGTTGAGCTGGAGGAGGAGGGCCCGCGACTTGTACCAGCCGTTCCCGAGAGTCACGGCAACGGCGTTCGCGCCTTCGCGGACGAACGACGTGACGTCGTAGGTCACGTAGAGGACGCGCTTGTCGTAGGTCGTCCAGCCCGGGTCGAGGACGTGATTACCGGCCTTGCGTCCGTTGAGGCGCAGCTCGTAGTAGCCGAGCCCGGCGATGTGCGCCCGGGCCCGCTTGACGCGTCCCTTGAAACTGAATTCCTTGCGGAGCTGGTTCTTTTTCCCGATCCAGACTCCCTTCCAGTCGCTTTTATTGAAGAGCCCGGTGTCAAAGCGGGCGGCGTCGCTCCAGGGGCCTTCGCGACCGTCCCGGTCCCAGGTGCGGACCTTCCAGAAGTATGTCTTGCCGCTTTCGAGCGACTTCCCGGCGAATGCGACCTGGGTGGATTTGGCCGAGGCGACCTTGCCGCTGTCCCAGATATCTCCCGCGGCGGCCTTGGGGTCGGTCGAAACGATGACCTGGTAGGCCGACTGGACCTGGCCACGCTCCGGGTATCCGAGCACCCAAAAGAAACGGGGCTTGGGGATGTCGACGCCCATCGGGTTTTCGAGGTATTCGCAGCGCAGAGCCGTCGGGGCCATGGGCCCGGGGCCCTCGGGGGCCGATAGGGCGGGAGTCGCGGTGAGCGGCGCGGAGAAGGCGGCTAAGGCCGCGATAAGGGCGAAAGCCGAGAAGCATAGAGTCACACGGGTTGTCAGCCTTAGACGGTTGGACGGGGTCATGGGGAACCTCCTTCGAATGCGGTGCTACCTAATTATCACAGCGGTCCGTGCCGGGTCAATTCTGATTCACGCCCCGCGGCTTCTTGACGGAAAAAGCCGCTTCCTGTAATATTAGGCATTCCCGGTGGGGCTGTAGCTCAGTTGGGAGAGCGCTTGAATGGCATTCAAGAGGTCGCCAGTTCGATCCTGGTCAGCTCCACCA
>JADBLN010000048.1 GCA_014894455.1 Acidobacteriota bacterium
CGCTAAGCCCCGCCTTTCAAGGCAGGGATGAGAAGCGCGGCCCCGGTCCAGGCAGGACCGGGACTGGTAAGCCCTGCTCAGGGCTAGCCCCGGAGTACAAGGGGGCTGGCTGGCGGCGACCCCCGGGATTAGGTTATAGTGGTCGCATGAGCGAAAACACACAGGCCGAAGGCGGCTTTCTGAACGACGCGGAGGCCATCTGGCGGGCCGCCATCGCGGCGGTCGAGCCGGAGCGCCTCGTCCGGGAGAGCGTCGTCCGCGAGGACAACCTCGTCCGGATCAAAGGGACGACATTCGACCTGGCCGGCTTCGAGAAGGTCTTCCTCGTCGCTTTCGGCAAGGCCGCCGCGGCCATGGCCGGCGCGCTCGCCGCTATCCTCGGCGAGCGGCTGACCTCGGGACTCGTGGTCGTTCCCGGGCCGGGCGTGAAGACGGTTCCCAAGCTCGAAACCATCGAGGCTTCCCATCCCATCCCGGACGCCCGAAGCGTCGAAGCCGCCCGCCGGGCGCTCGAGATCACCGGTAAAGCGGGGGAGAAGGACCTCGTCTTCGTCTGCATTTCGGGCGGCGGTTCATCGCTCCTCACGCTTCCCGCCGAGGGGATCACGCTCGAGAAGAAGCGGCGCCTGACCCATGATCTGCTCCGCGCCGGGGCGACCGTCGACGAGCTCAACACCGTGCGGAAACACCTCTCCGCCATCAAGGGCGGGCGGCTGGCCAAAGCGGCCTTCCCGGCGACCGTGGTGACGCTCGTCCTCTCCGACGTCGTCGGCGATGACCTTGGCACGATCGCCTCGGGTCCGACGCACTGGGACGTGTCGACATTCGCCGACGCCCGCGGCGTCCTCGAGCGCTACGGCTTCTGGGATTCGGCCCCGGCCCTGGTCCGGGCCCGGCTCGAAGAAGGCAGCCGCGGCGAGATCGAAGAGACCCTCAAAGAGGGCGATCCCGTCTTCGCGCGCGCCCATGCGTTCGTCGTGGGCGACAACATGACCGCGCTTCGCGCGGCTAAACACGAAGCGGATAAGCGCGGTTTCGATACGGCCTTCCTGTCGTCCTCCGACACCGGGGAGGCCCGCAAGGTCGCCGCGAACTACGCCGCTTTCCTGGCCGAGATGGCCTGCTCCGCGGCCTCCCTGCCGCGGCCGCTCTGCCTCCTGGCCGGCGGCGAGCTCACGGTCACGGTGAAAGGGAGGGGGCGGGGCGGCCGCAACACCGAGTTCGTCCTGGCCTCGGTCGTCGAGATGGCGAAAAACAACCTCGAGGGCCTCGACTGGCTCATTTTGAGCCTCGGTACCGACGGCATCGACGGCCCGACCGACGCCGCCGGCGCCTGGGCCGACGCCTCGACGGCCGGGTGCGCCCGCGCCATGCGCCTCGATCCGGCCGCCTATCTCGACGACAACGATTCCTATTCTTTTTTCAAACAGACGGGCTACCTGATCGTCACCGGACCGACCGGGACGAACGTCATGGACTTGCGCGTCTTCCTGCTCCGCGCCGCCTAATTTTTGTAGACGCCGGCGAGGTCCCACTTTTTGATCGTGTCGAGGACAAGCTCGGCGACGCGGTCGTTGACCTTGCGGAAGTACTCCCGGGCCTGGGCGGCGTCGAAGGTCGGATAGCCCTGGCCCTTCTCGTAGAGGAGGATCGTCGAGGCCACCGGCGCGGCGTAATAGGCCCCGGCCGGGGCGTTGGGCGAGGCCATCTCCGGCTTGTAGCGCTCGGGATGGACGGAATCGGGCAGGAAAGCCTGGATGTAGGCCGTCTCGTTGTTGCCGGCGTGCCCGCCGTTCTGCTTGAAAACCGCCTTGGTGATGTCGTCGGCCAGGGTCCACCAGTTGACGACGAGGACCCGGACGCGGCGGGCGTTGGCGACGCGCGTCGCGGCCGCGTTCAATGCCGCCGTGTTGCCGCCGTGCCCGTTGAGGATGATGATGTTCTTGAAGCCGTTCGCGGCCAGGTTGTCGAGGACGGTCTCGGCGAAGGGCGAGTAGACCTCGGCCGGGATGGAAACGGCGCCCGGGAAAGCCTTCATTGCTTCGGTCATGCCGTAGTTCAGCGTCGGGGCGATCAGGGCGTCGACCTTCGCCGCGATGTCCCGGGCCATGGCCTCCGGGGCGAGGTTGTCGGTGCCGCTGGGGATGACGCCGTGGGGCTCGAGGGAGCCGAACGGCACGAGGACCGTCCTGATCCGCGCCGGGACGAGCTCGCCGAACTCCTGCCAGCACATCAGGTTCATCTCGCGCGTCGTCGGCGGTTTCGCCGCGTTCTTGGCCGGGTCGGCCGTCTGCGCGAACGCCGCCGCCGCCAGCAGGGCGGCCAAGACCACCAGCTTCAGGATTGCCGGGGTTTTTCTCATTTTTTTTGCCTCCTCGCTCATCCCATCTTATGTCATTCGCGTCCGTTTTTGAATGCCGCGCTTTTTTTCGATTTTTTCTTGATTTTTCGCCGCGCCGGACTATAATGATATCGGCTCTCTTTCGCCGGCTGGAGAGGGCTCCCTCAAAATTTATCATCACCCCCCTTTTGCTGACCTCAGCCGGCACTCACCCCCCGGGGGGATTCGCTGCGCCCGCTCCAATTTCCTGTTCCACCGACCCGCCGATTGTGCTATCATACGAAAAATCCCCGAGCGCGGAGTCCACGATGGGTAAGATCGACTGGAAGACGGAACTCACGCACCACTTCGACAGCCTCCGGGTCATCGAGCGCTGCCAGACGGAGACCATCGGCTATTTCAACCAATTCTGCGAGTTCATCGCCGAGCCCGCCTTCGAGAGCCTGGCCGACGAGCTGGCCCTCTTCCGGATCAAGTCCCGCCAGAAGAAGAACAAGGACCGGGACATCCGTTTCAGCGTCTGCTTTCCGGGCACGAAGGACGATCAGCTCCATTACCGGATCTCCCTGCCCAAGAACGCCGTGGAGCTTCGCCTCAAGCTCCAGGTCAAGGCGCGGCGGACGCCGACGGCGGATTATCAGACGACGGACGAGGACTTCATGCCCGGGCTGTTCCCCCTCGAGGTCCTCAAGATGGATAAGGACGATGTCATCCACGACATCATCGAGCACTACCGCAGGTTCTGTTATGCGGCGCTGACGTCGCCGGACTGACCGGCGGCCGGCCTCTTCGTCACCCCGTTCCCGAAGGAGGGCGGCGCTCGCCAAACACGGGCGATTCCCGGACGAAGACGGCGAGGACGGCTCCGGCGACGGCGAGGGCGGCGAGAACGAGGAGCGAAGTCGTCATGGCCCCGGTCGCCCGGTCCTTCATGGCGTCCATGCCCATGATGAAGACGATGCCCGAGATCTGGCCCATCAACAGGAGCAGGCTGTTGGACGTGCCTTCCGGAGCGGGATGGGTGATCTCGGCCGCGTACTGGAAGCCGATAGGTCCGGCGCTCAGCAGGAAGAATCCGAAGACGAAACCCGACAGGAGGAGCAGTCCGTAGCTCGTGGCGTAGGTCATGCCGATGAGCCCGGGGATGAGCCCGGCGAAGGCCATGAAGATGAACGGCTTCCTGCGGCGAATTCTGTCGGAAACGAGCGGGATGATAACTGCGCCGACGATGCCGCCGACGAGCATCAGGCCGCCGAGCGCCCCGGCCTGGGAGATGGAGAAGCCGCGCGGCCGGACGATGTCCTCGACCCAGGTCGATATGCTGTTGAACATGCCCAATCCGACGAAGAACATGATCAGGAGAAAGAGGAAGTCGCGCCGGCGAAGCATCGATTTGAGGCCGTCGAACATCAGAACGCGCTCGTAGCGGCCGGCCGGCGTGGGCGGGTGCTCGCGGGCGACGAGAAGGAAAAAGCCTGCCGCGACGGCCGAGGCGACGCCGTAGAGAAGGAGCATCCGGCTCATGCCGAGGCGCAGGTATAAATAGGGAGTGAGCAACATGGCCGCCAGAGGGCCGAGGTAAAGCGCCAGCGTGCCCACTCCGGAGGCCGTCGCCCGTTCCCTGACCGGGAACCAGCGGGCCGCGATCTTGGTGATGGCGCCGATCACCAGCGGCTGTCCGACGGCGATCCCGACCTGGGAGAGGAAAACGACCGTGTAGTTCGAAGCGAAGAGGCCGCGCAGGAGCGCGAAGACGGCCGTCAGGACGGCGCCGAGCCCGACGGCGGCCTTAAAGCCCCAGGTGTCGATGGCCCAAGCCGCGGGCAGGACGACGAGGATGTAGACGATCATGAAGACCATGGACAGGAGCCCGATCATGAGGTCGGACTTTCCGTAGAAAACGGCGGCGGCGCTCGTGATCGGGGCGAACGTGATCCAGAGCACCTGAGTCATGAGGCCCACGAAAACGAAAGCGATGAGCACGAGCCAGCGATAACGATAGACCTTGAGCGTTTCATTTTCCATCGAATTGACCTCCTTCATCGATATGCGTCATCTATCGGCTTGCTTCATCCCGGCATCCGGCGGACGGCCGCGAGATGATCCTCGAGAAGCCGTTCGGCCATCGCGACGACGGCCGGCATCAGGCGATCCCGGGGGAGCTCGCGCCCTTCGACCGGGGCCGAGAATGAAAGATGGATCTTGGGTTGAACGCTCCGCGGGAAGACCATCTGCCAGCTGACCTGCAGGAATTCGGCCAGTTTCTGGCGCTGGGGGACGTTTCTCCTGATTCTGACAAGAGGGCTGTTCAGGAAGCGCGGCATCAGGATGCCGCTGGCGATCGACACCTGCAGGCGGGTCTCCGGAACTCTGCGCAGGATGATCTCGATGCTGCGCGACCAGTCCTCGAGGGCTTCCCCGGCGCCGGGACTCGTTTCCGGGTCGGGCTCCACCTCGCCATGCGCATAAAGGAGCAAAGCCCCCCCGCTCGCGAGATGGCTGATCGAAGCCCGCAGGGCCTTCATGCGCCCGGCGGTGTCCCGCGAAGCGTAGATGTAATACTTGCGGGCGGCCGTGAAGGCTCGGGTGAAGTCGACGTCAGAAATCACTACCTTGAGGTCTTTTCTGGGGACCGAGGCCATGATGGCCAGCGAATCATACGCGCCAGGGTGGTTGGAAGCGATGAGCAGGGGGCCGTCCCGGGGGATGCTTTCCGCGCCGCGGACGGCCGGCTTGAGCGAAAAATCGGCCAGGATACTGCGGGCGCCGCCGCTCAATCCCGATGACCTGATTTCGTCGTCCGCGCGGGCGATGATCCCGGCGAAGCGGCCGGCGGGATACCTGAACAGGGGCCCCAACAGCCGGCGCGCCGCGCCGGCGGGCGGAAACCCCAGGGCCCGGCAGATTTCGTCCGTGATCTTTTCTCGATATGCCGCGACGTCTCGGCGGTCGGATGATTGGGTCATCGTTTTCGGGGCGGGATGCCGCGCCGAAACGACTATAGGACCGGCGGCGGAAGGATGTCAAGAACGAAGGGGGGGTTACCTCTTTTTCTTCTTCGCCGGTTTCGGCCCGCCGATATTGATCCTTTCCCAGCGCCCGGGCGTCCAGGCCCAGTAACTGCCTACCAGCTTCCACTTCCCCGGGGCCCAGGCCCTGTTCGGCTTCACCTTGATCCAGCGGCCTTCGATCCAGCCGTAGTTGAGGCCGGACCACTTCCAGTAGCCCGTGACCCAGACGTGATG
>JADBLN010000121.1 GCA_014894455.1 Acidobacteriota bacterium
GCCGGGACGAACGGGTCGATGAGCAGGCCGGCGACGCCGAGGGCGAAGGTCGCGCTGCCGACGAGCATGTCCTGGGCGAATCCGCGGTCAGGTTCCTTCCAGTTCGTGGCCGCCAGGACGCCCATCGTGACGGCCCCGGTCGAATATCCGGCGATCCAGCCGTACCACCACGTTTTGGCGCGGGGCTGGCCGGCGTTGAGGGCCTCAGTGATAAAGCCCAGCCGCGCCTTCACCTGCTCGTCCGAAAGCGCCGCCGCTTGCTGCGCCCGAGCGACGCCCGAGGGAACGAACTGCAGGATGAGCGCGATGACCAACCCCGAACAAAAAAGCCGGTGAGATAAACGATTCATGGGGACCCCTTTCGGGAATGTTTAGGACTGTTTTTTGGCCAAGCCCGCGATAGCCTCTTTCAGCCGGGACACGGCGCCGACCATCAGGTAGACAATAGAGCAGGTGCGAAGTGGTGTCAAGGCGGGGAAGCGGGAGGCCGAGGCTCCGAATCCTGTTGCGGCCGGGCCCCCGAATGTGGAGAATAGGGGCTCGGTTAAACGCCGGAACCAGGAGGTCATCCATGAAGCCGTTCCCCCGGGCCCTCGCGGCCGTCATTCTTCTCGTCGCCATCAGCGCGTTCGCCTCGGACCAGACACCGACGGTCGATTGGGACACGGTCGCGAAAATCCGTGAAGAAGGGCTCCAACGCTCCGAGGTCATGGACATCGTCGGCTACATGACCGACGTCCTCGGCGCGCGGCTGACCCTGTCCGAGGACATGAAGCGGGCCCAGGCCTGGGCCAAGGACAAGATGGAGAAGCTCGGCCTCACGAACGTCGTCGTCGAGCCGTTCATGGACTACGGCGCCGCCTGGGACAACGAATATTTCTCGCTCCACATGCTCGAGCCGGACTACCAGCCCATGGTGGGCTTCCCCCTGGCCCACACCGCGGGCACAAAAGGGAAGGTCGTTTGCCCGGCAGTCATCGCCTCGGACATCCAGACAAAGAAGGACCTCGACCGCTATCGGGGCAAACTCAAGGGAGCGGCTGTCCTGATAACGCCGCCGTTCACGCTCGACATGGCCGCGCTGACCCAAGGGGTCGCCCGCCGGACGCCGGAAGAGATGAAGCAGATGGAGGAGGCGGTCGTCCCGACGCCACAGCGTCCCGCGACCCCGCCTCCGCCGCTCAATCCGGACCTCCTCAAGCCGGAAGAGAAGCTCGAGTTCTTCCGGGCCGAGGGGGCGGCCGTCGTCCTCCAGTGCGAGAGCGGGATGCCGGGAGCGGTGCGCGGTTTCGCCCGGCCGGGGACGAAGGACGACAAGTGGTCGCGCGAGAAAACGCTCGGGACCCTGCCCATCGTCGCCGTGACGCCCGAACACTATAACCGGATGTACCGCATCCTCAAGAGGAATATCCCGGTGAAGATCGAGGCCGAAGTGCGGAACCGCGTCGGCGAGAAGGTCGAGAAGGCGGCCAACGTCGTCGGCGAATTCCCGGGCACGGACCTCGCCGACGAAGTCGTCATGGTCGGGGCCCACTTCGACAGCTGGCACGCCAGCCCGGGGGCGAGCGACGACGCCGCCGGCTGCGCCGTCGCCCTCGAAGCTGTCCGCATCCTCAAGGCGATCGGCGTCAAGCCGCGCCGGACGATCCGGCTCGCCTTCTGGGGCGGCGAGGAGCAGGGCCTCCACGGCTCGCGCGAATACGTCAACGCCCACTTCGGCAACCCGAAGGACCCCAAGGCCGGCATCAAGCCGGAGTACGAGAAGTTCTCCTCTTATTTCAACCAGGACTACGGCGCCGGCCAGTTCCGCGGCATCTACCTTCAGGGCAACGAGCGCGTCCGGCGGCTCTTCGCGGCCTGGATGGAGCCCTTCCGCGACTTCGGCCTGACGACGATCTCCATCCAGAGCGTCGGCAGCACCGACCACGTCTCCTTCGACGCCGCGGGGCTCCCCGGGTTCCAGTTCATCCAGGACCGCATCGGCGGCACGGCCGGGCACACGAACATGGACTTCTTCGACACGCTGCGCGCCGAGGACCTGATGAAGAACGCCGTGGTCGAGGCCGCCTTCGTCTATCACGCCGCCATGGCCGACCAGAGGATTCCGCGTAAGCAATTGAAATAACAACAATTACAATCGTTTCCATAGGTCGGCCGAGACCCGGCAGGGGGCCATTTTCAGATTGACACTCCGCGGCTTCCGTGCTAAGATAAAACGCCTTACAAGGGTGATTTTCACCCTTTAAATACATCAATCAGGAGGTTTATCTCGAAATGGCGACATTGAAAGAGAAATTCTACGCCAAGGTGGCCCCGATGAAAGAACGGGTCCAGAAGCTCAGCAAGGAATTCGGCGATGTCAACGTCTCCAGCGTCAACGTCGGCCAGGTGGTCGGCGGCGCCCGCGACATCATCTCCATGCTCTGGGACGTCTCGCTCCTCGACAAGTTCGAGGGCATCCGTTTCCGCGGCTTCTCCATCCCCGAGCTCCGCGAGAAGCTCCCCAAGGCCCCGGGCGGAACCGAGCCGCTTCCCGAAGGCATTTTCCATCTCCTCCTCCTCGGCGAGCTCCCGACCGCCGAGGACTGCGCCGCCATCACCGAAGAGTGGCAGAAGCGCAGCGTCCTGCCGCAGTATCTGCTCGACACGATGAACGCCGTCGCCAAGGACACCCACCCGATGACTCAGTTCTCCCTGGCCATCCTCCAGCTCCAGCGGGAGTCGGAGTTCGCCCGGCGCTACAAGGAGAAAATGCCCAAGTCGCAGTATTGGGACGCGACGTACGAAGACGTCATGAACCTCATCGCCAAGCTCCCCAATATCGCCGCCTACATCTACCGCCGGAGCTACAAGGGCGGCAAGCACATCGCCCCCAACCTGAAGCTCGACTGGGGCGCCAACCTGGCCCACATGCTCGGCGTCACCGACGACCCGGCATTCAAAGAACTCATGCGGCTCTACCTCTGCATCCACAGCGACCACGAGGGCGGCAACGTGTCGGCCCACACGACCCATCTCGTCGGCTCGGCCCTGTCCGACGCCTACTACTCCCTGTCCGCCGGCATGGACGGCCTGGCCGGGCCGCTGCACGGGCTGGCCAACCAGGAAGTGCTCCGCTGGATCCAGGAACTCGTTAAGGACCTCGGCGGCGTTCCGACCAAGGAACAGCTCGAAAAGTACATGTGGGACACCCTGAACGGCGGACGGGTCATCCCCGGCTACGGCCATGCCGTCCTCCGCAAGACCGACCCCCGCTATGTCGCCCAGAGGGAGTTCGCCCTCAAGCACATGCCGGACTACGACCTGTTCAAGGTCGTCAGCATGGTCTACGAGGTCGCCCCCGACGTCCTGACCAAGCACGGTAAGACCAAGAACCCCTGGCCGAACGTCGACGCGCATTCCGGCGTCCTCCTCTATTACTACGGCGCCGTCGAGTACGACTTCTACACCGTGTTCTTCGGCGTGTCTCGCGCCCTCGGCGTCCTGGCCCAGCTCGTCTGGGACCGCGCCCTCGGCCTGCCGATCGAACGGCCGAAGTCCGTCACAACGGAATGGCTGGAGAACTTCATCAAGGAGCATCCCCCGGCCGCGAAGTAAACGTCTCTCGTACAGCAGACGTCAAGGGCCGCCGCCCTCATCGCCGGCGATGAGGACGGGCGGCCCTTTTTTTATGCCCCGGCTTTGTGCTATAGTATTTTTTCCGAAAAGCGCGCGAGGAGGACAGGAATGGAACACCGGATCGGTCTCATCGGCTGCGGCACCGTCGGACAGGGGCTGCTCGGCATTCTCAACGATAAGAAAGACTATCTCCGCGATACATTCGGCTTCGAAGCCCGGGTCGTGGCCATCGCCGACAAGCTGAAGGGGACGCTCATCCTCCCCGAAGGGATCGACATCCCTACCGTCCTGGCCCTCCTCGGCCAGGGGAAAGGCCTCGCCGAATACCCCAAGGCGACACCGGCCCAGGTCGAGCCCCTCGACCCGCTGGACATGATCGAGCACACCGACGCCGACATCATCGCCGAGATGACCTACACCGACATCAAGACCGGCGAGCCGGCGTCGAGTTACATCAAGAAGGCCCTCCGCCTCGGCAAGCACGTCGTCACCTCGAACAAAGGGCCGGCCGCCCTCCACTACCACGACATCAAGGACCTGGCCCACAAGAACGGCCTCCAGTTCCGGATCGAGGGCACGGTCATGAGCGGCACCCCGGTCTTCCACCTGGCCGAATGCGGCCTGGCCGGGAACACGATCCGGGAGGTCAAGGGCATCCTCAACGGGACGACCAACTTCATCCTGACCAAGATGGAGACCGAAGGCATGGACTACGGCCCCGCCCTGACCCTGGCCCAGAAGCTCGGCTACGCCGAAGCCGACCCGACGGCCGACGTCGAGGGCTTCGACGCCCTGGCCAAGATCGTCATCCTGTCCAACGTCCTCCTCGGCGGCTCGCTCAAGACGACGGACGTCCCCTGCAAGGGGATTTCGGCCATCACCAGGGCCGACGTCGAGGCGGCCAAGGCCGCGGGCTTCCGCTACAAACTCATCGCCCACGCCAAGATGGATGGCGGCACGGTCACAGCGACCGTCTCCCCCCAAAAGCTGCCCCTCGCCGACCCGCTGGCCGGGGTCATGGGCGCCCACAACGCCCTAAGCCTCGAGACCGACCTCATGGGTAAGGTCACCATCCAGGGGGCCGGCGCCGGCAAGGTCGAGACGGGCTTTGCCATCCTCTCCGACATTCTGGCCATCCATCGCTGCTGACGGCCGAGGGATATCGTCGACGAGAGCGGCAGGGAGCGAAATATTCGCAGCGACCAGCAGAATTGTGGCGGAGTACCCGGAGCCACAATTTTGGTAACTATCTGAAACGAATATTCTTACACTGGACTTGCTTAAGATATTTCCTAGAAGTGCGGCTCCGAGCCGCTCCGCCGCACTTCTATCGGTCGCTCCCCCGAGTCCGCTCCCTGCCGGAGGGGGACCCGCCGCTTACAGCGGGGGAACCGCCGGGACTGGTTCCCGGGGGCCGGGGGAGATGCATGACACCCATCACTGCCAAAACGGGCGGCATCCTGGAGTCCAATGGCAGATGGCTTGACTTCGGCTCCTTGTTCTTTATATGCTAGGGGGGCAGTATCGACTGTGTCATGCCGTTTGTTCTAAGAGATTTTCCCCGTCCTTTCAGGCGCCCATCTATCTCTACATCAACACTGGAGGAACCATGAGCTCCGCCCCGAAACTATCACCCGGAGTCCAGAAGTACGTCGACGCCGCCAAAAAAATACTGGCCCAGCGGGACTCCGCGCTGGCTCGGATGAAGGCGATGAAGTTCGACACCCTCGCCGTCCACGGCCTTTACACGGTCGAGGAGGCCCTTGAACGAAACCAGGGGGCCGTGATCGAGCCCCTCTACCTATCCTCCTCCCAGGCCTACGCCGACGCGGACGAGCTCGAGGCCGCCCTCGCCTACCTCGTCCCGACCTGGTGCTATACGCGGATCGCCAACCCGACGACCTACTACCTCGAATGGGTCCTGGCCCTGCTCGAGGGCTACCGCGCCGGTTGCGACACCTCCTGCCTGGTCACCGCTTCGGGCATGTCCGCCATCGCCGCGGCCGTCGACCCGTTCCTCGTCGACCAGAAGGCCGGCGGGCCGGAACGGAAGAACTTCGTCTCCTGCATCCAGGTTTACGGCGGCACCTACCAGCATTTTGCCGTCCGCAAGAAAAAAGAGCGCGGCATCGACGTCCGCTGGGTCCAGCATCCCTATGACATCGAGGATTGGAAGACGAAGATCGACGAGGACACGCGCTTCCTCTTCATGGAGATGCCGTCCAACCCCCAGCAGTCATTCGCCGACGTCAAGGCCCTCGCGGACCTGGCCCATTCCTGGGAGGTCCCGCTCATCGTCGATGCGACCTGCGCCACCCCGGCCCTGATGCGGCCGATCGCCCACGGCGCCGATATCGTCGTCCACTCCCTGACGAAATCGATCACCTCGGGCGGGTTGGCCATCGGCGGCGCGCTCATCAGCCGCAAGCCCATCACCACGAAAGTCGTCAACGACAACCCCCTGTTCAAGGAGAGCTTCGCCGAGTACGTGAAGTTCCTGCCCTACCGCGATAACGGCCCGGCCGCCTCGCCCTTCAACGCCATGATCGCCCTAAACGACCTCCGGACCCTCCGCTCCAAGATGGACCTCGTCAGCGCCAATTGCCAGAAGGTGGCCGAGCACCTCCAGAAGAACCCGAAGGTCTATCAGGTCGACTACCTGGGCCTGCCCAGCTTTCACCTTCACGGTGTCGCGAAAAAATACATGAAGCTCGTCGACTCCGACGATGGCGAGGGCGGCGAGGTCAACCGCTACGGCCACCTCATGAGCTTCCGGGTCGACGGCCCCCCGGAGAACGCGAGGAAGGTCTTCGACAATTTCAAAATGATCTACCGGGCCACCGACCTCGGCCGGATCAAGAGCGTCGCCACGATCCCGGCCATCTCGACCCATCAGCAGCAGGGCGAGGAAGCCCGGCGGCTGGCCGACGTGCCGCCCCAGCTCATCCGGCTCTGCGTCGGCGCCGAGCATCCCGACGACGTCATCGCCGACCTCGACCAGGCCCTGCGGTCGCTGTAAAAAACAGCCATGCCTGAAGTAAAAAAGATGACCGGATTCAAGGGCCGTTGGGCCTGGGTCGACCTGACCAACCGGACAATCCGCGTCGAGCCGGCCGACATCGGATACTGCCGCGATTACGTCGGCGGCCGCGGCCTCCAGGCCAAGCTCCTGGCCGACCACCTGGAAAAAACGGGCCCGCTCAAGGACCCTGTCGGCCCTCAAAACAGGGTCATCGTCGGCTCCGCCGCCTTGAACGACACGGCCATCCCGACGGCCGGGCGCGGCTCGTGTTCGTTCGTCGGGACGATGGCCCGGTCGCCCGAGCCGGCCCCCTGGGTCCCGGGCCACAAGCCCGTCCACGGGCTCGTCACCCATTCGAGCGCCGGGGGCCTTTTCCCGAACATGCTCAAGCGGGCCGGCTTCGACCAGGTCGTCATCGACGGCCGGGCCGACCGCCCGGTGCGCCTCGAGGCCGTCGACGGCGCCCTCCGCATCGTCGACGCCGAGGACGAGCTTTTCGAGACAGCCCAGGGACACCGTGTCCCGCGGCGCGCTTCCGAGATCACCGATGCCCTCGCCGCCCGGGTCAAGGGTGGCTCCACGCTGACCGTCGGGCCGGCCGGATGGAACCTCGTCGATTTCGCCTGCCTCACGGCCGACTATCATCGCAACTTCGGCCGGGGCGGCGCCGGCGCCGTCTTCGGTTCGAAGAACCTCGTCGCCATCACCGCCTACGGCAAGGACGCCATCGCCTACCAGGACGCCGAAGCGTTCAAGGCGTTCGGGCAGGAGATCGACAAGCTGGTCAAAGCCAGCGTCGACGACCCGAACCGGACGGCCTCCTTCCGCCCGACGACGGGCACGACCTGGTGGCTCGACCGCGCCTTCAACGGCCGCTATCTGGGCGTCAAGGGCGGCTACCTGCCCTGGCACAACTTCGACGAGGGGGCTTTCGACCCCGCGGACTACGACAAGGTGTCGACGGACGCATTCCTGGCCATTTCCGGAAAGCACAATGTCTGCAACAAGTGCCGGCACGTCTTCTGCACCCGCTCGGCCAAGGTCGAGTCGGGCCCCTACGCGGGCGAAGGCGTCCGGCCCGAGTTCGAGACGATCGCCTTGTGGATCAACTGCTGCATCCTCGACCGCGACGCCATCTTCCACCTGAACGCTCTCTGCAACGAGCTCGGCGTCGATACGATGACCTTCGGCAGCGTCATGGCCGGGGCCATGGAGCTCGGCGAAAAGGGCTTCCTCGCCAAGCACGGGGACGCCCCGGGCTTCGGGGACGCGGCCGGCATGGTCCGGACGCTCAAGGACATCGCCTACCGGTCGAACGACCTCGGCCGGCTCCTCGGCGGCCACTCCGACCGGGTCATCGCCGAGGTCGCGGCGGGCGCAGCGCCGGCCGCCCTCTCCGAGATCGCCTACTGCCTGACGACGGCCTACGGCGGGCTCGGCTACGCCGGGATCAGCCCCAAGGCCTTCCCGGGCATGTTCACGGCCTACGGCACTTCGAACCGGGGGCGCGGCGACCACACCTACGCCTGGACGATCCAGGCCGAGGAGGGAGGGCTCAAGGACGCGCGGGACCTGGCCGCTTACGTCGCGGAAGGGCAGGCCGGCAAGGCCCTCGTCGATTCCCTGGGGCTCTGCGACTTCTTCACCGGCGACATCACGGCCGAGCCGTTCCTCTCGCTCTACCGGACCCTGACCGGGATCGGCTACACACCGGAATCGCTGAAGGAATGCGGGCGCAGGATCTACGCGCTCGAGCGCCGGCTGAACAACCTCCAAGGCCGCGACAGGACCTATGACGCCTTCGTCCCCGCCAAGCTCAAGGTCTCGCTCGGCCGCGGCGCCCACGCGGGCCGGGCCGTCGACGAGGCCTTCTACAACTCCATCCTCGACGCTTACTATGACGCCTGGGGCTGGTCCAGAAGAGGGACAGTCCCATCCTAAGGGGACAGCCCCCTTCAGTCCCCTTAGGACAGTCCCCTTAGGATGGGGCAGTCCCTCCGGTTCGGTCCCTCCGGTTGAATTCGCCCGCATCTTCCTTTACAATCGAACCGATGGAAAAGCTGGTTATCCGGGGCGACCGCGAACTTCGCTTGAGCGGCGAAGTCCGCATGAGCGGCGCCAAGAACGCCATCCTGCCGGCCATCGCCGCATCCCTACTGACGAGCGAGGAGATCCGCCTCTCCAACATCCCCCGGGTCAAGGACGTCGAGACCATCCTGACGCTCATCGCCGAGCTCGGCGGGGCCTACCAGGTCGACGGGGACACGGTGTCACTGCGCGTCCCGAAGATCCGTTCGGACGAGGCCTCCTACGAGCTCGTCCGGGCCATGCGCGCCTCGATCCTCGTCCTCGGTCCGCTCGTGGCCAGGTTCGGCAAGGCCGTCGTCGCCCTGCCCGGCGGCTGCGCCATCGGTTCCCGGCCCATCGATCTCCATATCGCCGGCCTGCAGAAGCTCGGGGCGACGATCTCTCTCGAGCACGGCTACATCCAGGCCCAGGCCGACCGCCTTCGCGGCGCGGTCGTCGAATTCGAGAAGAAGACGGTCACCGGGACGGAGAACCTGCTCATGGCCGCCGCGCTGGCCAAGGGCGAGACCATCCTCAAGAACTGCGCCCGGGAGCCGGAAGTCGTCGACCTGGCCGTGCTCCTCAACAAGATGGGCGCCAAGATCGAGTGGCTCGACGCCGACACGGCCCGCGTCCGCGGTGTGCGCGAGCTCGGCGGCGCGGCCCACGACATCATCTCGGACCGGATCGAGACCGGCACCTTCCTCGTCGCCGGGGCCTTGACGGCGGGCGATTTCCTCCTGCGCAATGTCTGTCCCGAGCACATGGCCACCGTCATCGAGAAACTCCGCGCTTCGGGCGCCATCGTCGAAATCGAAGGCGAAAACGCTCTCCGCGTCGCCGGCAGCCGTGAGGTCAAGGCTCAGGACATCATGACATCGCCCTATCCCGGCTTCCCCACCGACATGCAGGCCCAGTTCATGGTCCTGCTGACCCAGGCCACCGGCACGTCCATCATCACGGAGACGATCTTCGACCGGCGCTTCTCCCACGTCAACGAGCTCGTCCGGCTGGGCGCGTCGATCGAGGTCCAAGGCGACAAGGCGGTCGTCAAGGGGAAGACGCTCCTTTCCGGCGCCGAGGTCATCGCCACCGACCTCCGGGCTTCGGCCGCCCTCGTCCTGGCCGGCCTCGTCGCCGCCGGCGAGACGACGATCAACGAGATCGAGCATCTCGACCGGGGCTACGAGAGGATCGAGGAAAAGCTCCGCGGACTCGGGGCCTCGATCGAAAGGGTCAAGGCGTGACTTCTCCGCCCGCCGGGGACTGCCTTTTCTGCCGCATCGTCCGCAAGGAGCTCCCGGCGAGGATCATCTTCGAGAACGAGCGCCTTCTCGCCTTCGAGGACATCCGGCCCAAGGCCCCGGTCCACGTCCTGATCATCCCCAAGGACCACTTTGCCTCCCTCAACGACACCCCCGACGGAGCGGAAGCCCTGCTCGGCGAGATCCTTCTTCGGGCCCGGGAGATCGCCCGGGAAAAGGGGATCGGAGAGAGCGGCTACAGGATCGTCCTCAACACGGCCCGGGACTCCGGCCAGGAAGTTTTCCATATTCATTTCCACATCCTCGGCGGCCGGCGGCTGGCCTGGCCGCCGGGCTGAGCGGGAGACGCCTCGACGGCGGCGCGACATGGCCTACCTCATCGACGGCAACAACCTCCTCGGCCGCATCGCTCCCCACGAGCTGCGGGAGAGGTCGGGACGGGAAGGTCTCGTGGTCAGGCTCCTCGCCTACCAGCGCGTGACCCGGGCCCGCATCCACCTCGTCTTCGACGGCAACCCCGAACCGACGCCGACGGACTTCGCCGTCAACCCCAAGTTCACCATCTACTTTCCCGGCGAAGGGCAGAGCGCCGACGACGTCATCCGTGATATGATCGGCCGGCAGACCGACCGCCGCCGCTTCTTCGTCGTCAGCTCGGACCGGGCCATCCGGGAGCTGGCCAAGAAAAGCGGCCTTCAGCCCGTGAAATCAGAGGCCTTCGCCGCCGAGCTCAAGACAGCCATCAAAGAAGGGAAGAAACGGCGGGAGCTGGAGAAGAGGACGGAAATCCCTTCCCCGCTCGAGGTCGATCTCTGGGACGAGGTCTTCAAGTCCAAGCCATGAAGAGCTTCTCCATCGTCGGCGCCGGACGGCTCGGGACCGTGCTCGGGGCGGCGCTCGTCCGGCGGGGCTGGACGGCCGCGGCCATCGTCGACAAGGACATCCTAGCGGCCCGGGAGAGCCGCCGCATTATCGGCCGGGGAAAAGTCCTACCGTACCGTCCAGGCCTTTCCCCGGAAGGACGGGACGCGACGGTAGGGCTGGGCGACGTCGTCATTATCGCCGTGCCCGACGACGCGGTCGGCCGCGTCGCCGCCGGGTTGGCCCGGTCCGGCATGTCGTGGGCCGGACGGTTCGTCTTCCACACGAGCGGTCTCCTCCCCGCCCGCGTCCTCGAGCCCCTCCGGAAACGGGGAGCGCGCGTCGCCTCGGTCCATCCCGTCCAGTCGTTTCCCCGGAAGGACGCGCCGGCCTCGATCTTCAGGGGCATCACCTGGGGCGTCGAGGGAGACCCGGCCGCCGTCGCGGCCGCCGAAGAAATGGTCCGCAGTCTCCGGGGGAACGTCCTTCTTCTTTCGGAAAAGGACAAGCCTCTCTACCACGCCGCATGCAGCCTGGCTTCGAATGCCATGATCGCCCTGGAATGGACGGCGTCCGGCATGCTTGGGGCAGCCGGGATCGGGGAGGAGGCCGCCGCCGGCATGCTGTTCCCCCTCGTGCAAGGAACTTTACAGAACGTAAATAATCTTGGCCTGCAAAAGGCCCTGACCGGGCCGATCCTCCGGGGGGATGTCGCCACCGTCCGGAAGCATCTGGAAGCCCTCCCGGACGACCCCCATGCGCGGGAAGTTTACCTGGTCATGGGGAAACAGATCCTTCGGCTGGCCGAAAAAAGCGGATTGCCGGCGGGCCGGGTCACTGCCCTGAAGCGTCTGCTCGAAGGTGGATGACTTCCTCTTCGAGACGCACGCCGAACTTCCGATAGACCCTTTCCTTGAGCTCTTCGGCCAGAAGGAGGACGTCGCGCGAGCCGGCGTTGCCCTTGTTGATGATGAAATTGCAGTGTTTCTCGTAAACGGCCGCGTCGCCGACCGCGAGGCCCCGGGCCCCCGCCTGTTCGAGCAGTTGGCCCGCCATGATCCTCTCCCCGGTCGCGGAACAGGAATTCTTGAAGTAGCTCCCGGCGCAGGCCGTGCCCAGGGGAGGATGCTTGGTCCGCCGCTTCTCGAGGATGTCGTGGATCTTGGCCTCAGAAGTCTGGGTGTCCCCCGGAGAGCACGAGAGGACAGCATCCAGGACAATGCCGCCCCCCCCCTGTTTGAGGGCCGAATCCCGGTAGCCGAAGCGCAGGGCTTCCCTGGTCATGGTCTGACGCTCCCCGCCCGGGCAGAGGAGAGTCGCCGTCTCGAGGACATCCCCGATGCTCCAGCCGTAGGCCCCGGCATTGCCGTAAACGGCCCCGCCGACGGTCCCCGGTATCCCAGCCAGGAATTCGAGGCCGGAAAGCCCCGCCGAGAGGGCTTCCCGCAGGATGGCGGGAAGGCCCGTTCCCGAGAGAACGCGGATCCGGCCTTCTTCCCCGACGATCCCCTCGAGGCGGTTGCGGATAAGAAGCCCTCTATATCCGGCATCGTCGAAAAGGACGTTGTTCCCGCCGCCGATGACGTAAAAAGGGTATTCTTCCACGACCGCAAGGGCGACGGCCTTCTCGAGCTCCCCCTCCGTGCGGGCTTCGAAGAAGAGGTCAGCGGGCCCGCCAATGCCAAAGCTGGATAGGGCCGAAAGCGGCACGTTCTCGGAGGGCGAAGTTCCGATCTTCTCGAGGAACGCTTCCCGGAACAGCGTTTTCCGGTCCATGGCCGGTATTATAGTGAAACCGGGGCGGGGAAGCAAAACTCCGGCCGCCGGCCGGCATCTTGGCATAATAATTGCTTTAGTTTATTCCGGAGTGAGCGGATGTTGACAAATATCAGGATGCGGGCTATCATTCCTGAAATTTTCAAGAGAGGTTAGGCATGAAAAGGACACTCTTCGCGACCGTGACCTTGGTTTTCCTTCTGGCCGGCCTCGGGGCCGCCCAAAGCGCGGACGAGGATTACCTCAAGGCCATGCAGCTTTCCGATAATTGCGCGAAAGTCCAGGCGCTCGAGGCCTACATCGCGAAGTACGCGGGCCAGGGCACGACGAACGAGCACTGGGCCTACGCCTACTACTGCCTGACCCCGTGCGCGTCGAAGAACGCCCAGAAAGCGGCCGAATACGGCGAGAAGGCCGTGACCATGCCCGGCATCGACGATCAGTCGAAGATCGGCCTGTTGGCGATGATCCCCGGGCTCTACAACAGCATCGGGCAGGTGGATAAGGCCAAGGCCGCCGCCCACAAGCTCATCGACTTCGGCAAGGCTTTGAGCGACGCCAAGCTGGCGTCGCGGCTCCAGGCCACCGGCTACTTGCTCATCGGCCAGTTCGCCGAGAAGGCCGGGGATTACGGCACGGCCGCCGAGAACTACATCACCGCTTACAGCATCTTTAAAGACCCGAGCATTTCCAAGCAGCTCAACAGCCTCGCCGCGACGCTCTACAAGGACCAGAAGTACGCCGAAGCGGAGAAGGTCTTCCGGCAGTTCTATGCCGCGGACAAGGGCCCCGAAAGCGCCGCCCTCCTCGGCCAGACCCTTTACAAGCAGAACAAGGTCGACGAAGCCCTGACCATCTACAAGGAAGGCTACGCCAGGAAGAAAACCGGGCCCCTCGCCCTGAACATCGCCATCATCCTGAACGGTCAGGTCAAGACGGATCCGTCCAAGACGAACGAGGCCGTCAACGCCCTGATCGACGCGGCCCTGCTCAACCCGAAGGATGCCAAGAACCTCCTGGGGCAGGCCCAGAACCTGTTCGTCGGCCAGGACAAGGACCTCGCCTCGAGCTACGCCCGGATCGAGGAGCACAACAAGGCCATCGAGGAGTTCACCAAGACCTACAACTCCAAGATCGAGGGCAAGACCGAGGACGACCTGTCCGAGGCCGACAAGAAGGTCCTCAAGACACTCGAAGCCAACATCGAGGTCGAAAAACAGGCCATCGCCAGGATCCAGGGCAGCCAGAAGGGCGTCCTGGATAAGTTCAACGCGCTCGTCGCCCAGGCTAAGACCCGGCTCGGCAAGTAGGGCGGCGCCCAGGCCGGCTCGCGACACCCGCCGTTCTTGCCCCGCCTGACCCGGCGGGGCAGGAACGACGAGGAGTTCCCGATACTTAGGAGGGAAGACGTGTCCTCCTCTCTCGCCGGCGGGAAGGACCGCGCCCGCGTCGAGCGGCTGCGCCGGGAAATCTTCACCCACGAGAGGAAATACTACGTCGAGAACGACCCCCAGATCTCCGACGAGGAATTCGACCGCCTCGTCCGCGAGCTCCGCGATCTCGAGGCTCGCTTCCCCGGCCTCGTGACGCCTGAATCCCCCACCCAACGGGTGGGGGAAAAACCGCTCGAGGGCTTCCCGTCCGTTGTCCACCGGGCCCCGATGCTGAGCATCGACAACTGCTACAACGAGGAAGAGCTCCGGGAGTTCGAGGAGCGCGTCTGCAAGCTCCTTCCCGGAGAGACGGTCGCCTACACGGCCGAGCTCAAGATCGACGGGCTCGGCATCTCCGTCCTCTACCGGGACGGCAAGTTCGCCCGGGCGGTGACGCGCGGCGACGGCGTCCGCGGCGACGACGTCAGCGGCAACGTCAAGACCATCCGCTCCCTGCCGCTCGTCATCGACGAGATGGGCGAGGTCGAGGTCCGCGGCGAGATCTACCTGCCCTTCGCCTCCTTCCGGAAGATCAACAGGGAGCGCGAGGAGCTCGGCGAGCCGCTATTCGCCAACCCCCGCAACGCCGCGGCCGGCTCGATCCGCCTCCTCGACCCGAAGGAAGTGGCCGCGCGGAACCTCGGCGTCTTCCTGTACACCCTCTCGATCGACGGGAAGGAGCAGGCCGGCCAGTGGCTTTCCCTCCGGAAGCTCGGGGAGCTCGGCTTCGTGACCAACCCCCACTCGCGCTTCTGTCCCGCGCTCGACGACGTCCTCGCCTACTACAAGGAATGGGCCGAGAAGAGGGACAGCCTTGACCACGACGTCGACGGCATCGTGGTCAAGGTCGATTCCGCGGCGGAGCGGCAGGCCCTCGGGACGACGGCCAAGTCGCCGCGCTGGGCGATCTCCTACAAGTTCCCGGCGCGGCAGGCGACCACCCGGGTCAACGACATCGTCATCCAGGTCGGCCGCACCGGCGCCCTGACGCCCGTGGCCATCCTCGAGCCCGTCAAGCTCTCCGGGACGACCATCAGCCGCTCGACCCTGCACAACGAGAACGAAGTGCGGAGAAAGGACATCCGGGTCGGCGACTTCGTCCTCATCGAGCGGAGCGGGGACGTCATCCCGCACGTCGTCTCGGTCATGAAAGAACGGCGGACGGCGCTCCTCCGGCCCTTCGCCTGGCCCGGCCGCTGCCCCGTCTGCGGCTCGGAGGTCTTCCGTCCCGAAGGGGAGGTCATCTCGCGCTGCGTCAACACGTCGTGCCAGGCCAGGGTCCGCGAATCCATCCTCCACTTCGCGGCCCGCCGGGCGATGGACATCGACGGGCTGGGCGAGGCCGTCGTCGACCAACTCCTCGCCGCCGGGCTCGTCCGGTCCATCCCCGACCTCTACGGCCTCCGCTACGACGACCTCGTCGAACTGGAACGGCTGGGCCCGAAGAGCGCCCGGAACCTCCTCGACGAGATCGAAGGATCGAAGACGCGCGGCCTGGCCCGGCTCGCCTTCGCCCTGGGCATCCGCCGCGTGGGCGAGCGGCTGGCCCAAACCCTGGCCGCGCGCTTCCGGACTCTCGAGGCCCTCGAAACGGCCGGCGAAGAGGACCTCGTCCAGACGGAGGACGTCGGCCCCAAGGTCGCCGAGAGCATCCGTTTCTTCTTCGCCCAGCCGGAAAGCCGCGAGCTCGTAGAAAGGCTCAGGAAAGCGGGGTTGGCCACCGAAGCAGTCGGGGACGCCGGCGCCCCGAAGCCCCTCGCCGGGCAGGTCTTCGTCATCACCGGGACGCTCTCCGGCATGAGCCGGGACGAGGCCCGGGAGCTCCTGGAGAAGCTCGGGGCCGAGGTGGGCTCTTCCGTGACCCGGAAGACGACCGGCCTCGTCGTCGGGGAGTCGCCCGGCTCCAAGCTCGACAAAGCGCGCGAGCTCGGTATCAGGATACTCGGGGAGAGGGAATTCCTGGGGCTCGTCGGAAAGACGCCCTAGCTACTTCTTCTTTTTTTTCGAACCGAAGAAGTCCATCCCGAACAGGCCCCTGGCCCCCTTCTTTTTAGATTTCCCCGTCAGCTCTTCGAGAGCTTCGCTGGCGGCGGGGTGGCCGGGCTCAGCCTCGAGGGCCTTTTCGAGCTGCTTGATGGCCTTGGTATGGAGACCCTCGGCCTTGTAGAGCAGGCCGAGGCCGACGTAGCCTTCGGCGTTCCAGGGCTCGAGCTGGATGGCTTTCAGGAAATCCTGCTCGGCCTTCTTGACGTAGGTGGGCACTTTGGACTCGACCATGGCGAGAAGGAGAAAGTAATCGCCCTTGTCTTTCCGGACCCGGATGGCCTCTTCGAGGTAGGTGATGGCCTCGTTGAAGCGCCCTTGGCCATGGAGGGTCTTTCCCTGGCGGAACTTGATCTCGGCCTTGCGGAAAGAGTCCTGGACGTCCTCCTGGGTCGCCGACGACCCGCTCTTGGCATCGTAGACCCGCCGGGCGTCCTTGTTGCTCAAGATCCGGTAGGCATTGGTGATGGCGTCGAAGACCACATCGATCTGGTTCTTGTACTCGGCCGCGAGCTTGCGTTCGAAGCGGTCGGGGTGGAACCGGCGGGCCATCTGGAAATAGGCCTTCTTGATATCCTCTTCCACGGCCGTCCTGGGGATGTCGAGGATCTGGTAGAACGTCATCGACGGCAGGGTGTCCCGGAAGGCGATGACGGCGGCGACCTGAGGCGGGGCATCCGTTCGCGAGGCGGCGGGCGCCGGCTTGCGAACCCCTTTTTCCACCGGAGCGTCCTGCCGGGCCCCGCCCTCGAAATTGACGATACCGAGGCAATAGAACAGGTAGAGGCTTTTCCAGAATTGGTCGGGCGGCATGGTCAGCGTCCGCAGGATGGCTTCGGCCGCGTCCGTGCCGTTGATCTTCTCCAGGATATCATTCTCGACCGCGGTGAGGAGGTAGGCGAAGGTCTTCCGGCCGGGGACGGGGGTCCTCCGGGCCAAGAACGCCTGCAGGAGGGGATTCCCCGGCATCCGCCGGATGCCGTATTCGATGAGCAGGGGAACGCTGACCCGGGGATCGTCGACCTCGCCGGTGAAACCTTCGTGCTCCTGAAAATCGAGATCGGCGTCGAAAAAGGGGAAGGCGTTGAGAACGGTCTCCCGGATCTGATGGGCCAGCGCCTCGGCCAGGTCGTCCTCGGAAATGACGCCGCGGCTCTTGAGGACCTCCCCGAGACTCTTGTTGGGCTCGATGTAAGCGTCTATCTTGGCGTGGGCCTCCTTGGGGATGCGTTCGAGCTTGTAAAGGACTTCGCCCAGGCGTTCGTCGGGCTGGTTCGTCTTGACCTGGATGATGGCGCCTTTCTGGAAGAAAAAGTATTTGAGGAT
This sequence comes from Acidobacteriota bacterium, assembly GCA_014894455.1. Classification (GTDB taxonomy): domain Bacteria; phylum Acidobacteriota; class Aminicenantia; order Aminicenantales; family Saccharicenantaceae; genus RBG-16-66-30. Next base: position 17,412 of record JADBLN010000121.1, read on the forward strand.
ATTCCCCCGGCGGTAAACCAGGCGGCCGGTCTTCTTGTTGAAGAAAATGTCTCTCAAGTGGCTGGCGATGTGGTTCATTTCGGCTCGGACCCTTTTGAAAGGTTAACTATAATGTAATCCGAGGTTTTTTTCAATCCGTTCCGCATTTGAATATCGCCCCCGGTTTGTGCTACTTATGGGCCATGAAAGTCGCTCTCGCCCAGGTTTCGCCGCGACTCGGGGACGTCAAGGCCAACGTCGAACTCCACCTGGACGTCCTCGAAAAGGCGCGCCGCGGGAAGGCCGACCTGGTCGTTTTCCCCGAGCTGGGCCTCACGGGCTACACGCTGAAGGACCTCGTCGAGGAGGTCGCCCTCGACCCGGATTCGGACCCGCTCTTCAGAAAGATCACGGCCCGCACGCGAGGCCTTGCGGCCGTCGTCGGATTCGTCGAGGAGAGGCCGTCGGAAAAGGGCCTCTTCTACAACTCGGCCGCCTTCATCGCCGACGGCCGTCTCCTCCATGTCCATCGCAAAGTCTACCTTCCGACGAACGGGATGTTCGAAGAGGCCAAGTTCTTCGCCCCGGGCCGCGATCTCCGGACGTTCAAGACGCCCGTCGGGCGCGTCGGCCTGCTCATCTGCCGCGACTTCCTCCACTACGGGGCGAGCTACGTCCACTATTCCTCCGGGGCCGACATGATCATCTGCATCTCCGCGGCGCCGGGCCGGGGGGTGGGGGGCGGCGACGCCTTCGAAACCAGCCGGATGTGGGAGCTCATGGGCGAGGCCATGTCCTATTTTTCGACCGCTTTCGTCCTCTACGCGAACCGCGTCGGCATCGAGGACGGCGTGACCTTCGCCGGCGGGTCCTTCGTCTTCGCACCCGGCGGCCGGCTCGCCGGCCGGGCCGTCTATCTCGACCCGGAGCTTCTCGTCTGCCAGATCGACCTCGCCGCCGTCCGGGAAGCCCGGAAAAAATGGCTTTTCAAGAGGGACGAGAAGCCCGAGGTCATCCTGAGATCCCTCGAAAGGGCCGTCCGTGCCGCCGAAGATTAACGCTCCGTTCGTCGAGAAGATCCTCGTCCGCTTCATCCGGGATGAGCTCGGCAAGTACGGCTGCAAGAAAGGTATCCTCGGACTTTCCGGCGGCCTCGATTCGGCCGTCTGCGCCGCGCTCGCCGCCCGGGCCCTGGGGCCGCAGAACGTCATCGGCCTGATCATGCCCTACGGGAGGGCTTTTCCGGAGGACGTCCGTGACGCCGAGAACCTGGCCCGGCGCCTTGGCATCCGGCACGAGACGATCGACATCGCCCCTCCGATCGACCTCTACTTCGCCGCCCATCCGACGACAAGCCGCGTCCAGCGGGGGAACAAGATGGCCCGCGAGCGGATGTCCGTCCTCTACGATCACTCGGCCCGGGAGGGGAGCTTCGTCCTGGGGACAAGCAACAAGACCGAGCTCCTCATCGGCTACGGCACGATCCACGGCGACATGGCCTGCGCCGTCAACCCCATGGGGGACCTGTACAAGACGCAGGTCCGCGAGCTCGCCGCGCACCTCCGCGTGCCGGCCGCGATCCGCAGGAAGTCCCCGACGGCCGGACTCTGGCCCGGCCAGACCGACGAGGCGGAGATCGGGCTCGCCTACGAGGAGCTCGACGACATCCTCTACGGCCTCGTGGAGGAGCGGAAGCGCCGCAAGGAGATCATCGAAGCGGGGCATCGGCCGGCGGTGGTCGACCGGGTCGTCCGGATGATCCGGAATTCTGAGTTCAAGCGCAAGCTCCCGCTGATCGCCAAGCTCTCGCTCCGCTCCGTCGGCCACGACTTCCTCTATCCCTACAGCGGCCGGGGCCCCGGGCTTTGCAGTCCTCATGCGCGAAGCGATGAGGGCGGGGTTACCCCGGGGTTCACTTCCGCAGTACTCGCCCGTAAACATAAAACAAGGGCGAGTGGCGAGCCGAAGGCTCGTCCCCTGACGACTGGAGAAAATAGGCCGTGACCGCCGAGCCGCGCGCGGACCGGCCGCCGGGCCGGCTCTATATCGTCGGGACGCCTGTCGGCAACCTCGAGGACATCACGCTCCGAGCCCTGCGCATCCTCGGGGAGGTCGAGGCCATCGCCTGCGAGGACACCCGCCAGACCGTCAAGATCCTGAACAGGTTCGGGCTGAAAAAGCCGCTCATCAGTTATTTCCAGCCGAGGGAGGGGCGGCGCATCCCGGAGATCATCGGGCTGCTCAAAGCGGGCCGCGACGTGGCCCTCGTCTCCGACGCCGGGACGCCGGGCATTTCGGACCCCGGCTTCCCGCTCATCCGCGAAGCCCTCAACGAGGCGATTCCCGTCGTCCCCATTCCCGGCCCCTCGGCCGTGACGACGGCCCTTTCGGCCGCGGGCCTGCCGACCCACCGCTTCCTCTTCGTCGGTTTCCCGCCGCCCAAGAAGACAGGCCTTCGGAAGTTCCTCGAGGCCCTCCGGGACGAAAAGGCCACTCTGGTTTTCTTCCTGCCGACGAGGAGGATCCCGGAATTCCTGGAGGCCGTCCGCGAGCTCCTCGGGGACAGGCGGGTGGTCATCGCCAGGGAGCTGACCAAAGTTCACGAAGAGTTCATCCGGGGAAAGGCCGGGGAATTGGCCGGGAAGTTGGGCCATAAGATCCTCAAGGGCGAAGCAACCGTTCTCGTAGAAGGTTGCTAATTTATTGAATAATCAGAGGTAACAAATGGCGATCATCAAATGGGATCCCACCAGGGATATCGTCGCCCTCAGGGACAGGATGAACCGGCTTTTCGAGGACATGTCCGGCCCCAAGTCCGAGGAAAAGAACATCATGGCCGGCGCGTGGGCCCCGTCCGTGGACATTTATGAGAACGAGAACGAGGTCGTCCTGGCCGCCGAGATCCCCGGCGTCGACGAAAAGGACGTCGAGATCAAGGTCGAAGACAACACCCTGACCCTTCGCGGCGAACGGAGATTCGAGAAGGAGACCAAAGAGGAGAACTACCATCGCATCGAGCGATCTTACGGCTCGTTCTTCCGCTCGTTCGCCCTGCCGAGCTACATCGACCAGGACCACATCGAAGCCGAACACGAGAACGGCGTTCTCAAGATCAGGATGCCCAAGCGGGCCGAGATCAAGTCCCGCAAGGTCAAGATCCTGAAGTCCCTCCCGGCCCGGGCCGAAAAATCCAAGAAGTAAGCCGCTCAGGCCCGCGCCAGCGTGACGGCCCGCACGTCCCGCGCGCCGGCTTCGACGAGGACCCGGGCGCACTCGCGGAGGGTCGCCCCGGTCGTCGTGACGTCGTCGATGAGGATGAGCCTTTTTCCCCGGACCTTCTGCCGGCGTCTCACGGCATAGGCCTTCTTGACATTGTCCTCGCGTTCGGCCGCGCGGAGACCGGCCTGCGGCGGGACGTTCTTTGCTTTGACCAGGCATCCCTCGAGCACCGTCATTCCCCGGAGCCGGCCTAGGTCGCGGGCGAGGAGGCGGGATTGGTTGAAGCCTCTTTCCCGTTTCCTGGCGGGGTGGAGCGGGACGGGTATGAGGAAGTCCACCCCCGCCCACAGCTTCGGGTCGGAGGCCAGGCATCGTTCGGCGAATTCGGCAAGGGGCCGACTGAGCGGCGCGTACTTCCGGTACTTGAAGAGCAGGATGACGTCTTTGAGTGTCCCGCCGTAAGCCCCGCAAGAGCGGTGGAGGGAGAAAGCCGGCGCCCGCTCCAGACACCTCGAACAGATGTGGTCCTCCCCCTCCCCTTCATGGAACCGTCCGCAAAGCGGGCACAATGGCCCGCCGCGGGGAGAGAGCTTGGCCAGGCAGGTGCGGCAGACGACCTTCTCGCCGGGCTCGTCGAGGGGTTCCGCGCAGATGCGGCAGAAGGACGGGTAGACTAGGAGCTCGACGAGCTTGGCCAGGGACGCCGCCCGGGCCCGAAAAGTGCCGGTCACTGGGCTTTCAGTTCTTCCTCGGCCTTCTCCTGGCAGTCGATGCAGTAGGGCGTCCAAGGGACGGCTTCGAGCCGCTTCCCACCGACGTCCTTGTGACAGAGCTGGCAGACGCCGAATTCGCCGTGCTCGAGCCGCTTGAGAGCCTCGTCGATGAGCAGGAGCTGCCGCCGCTCGGCGTCCGTCAGGCTCAGGAGGAATTCCTTCGTGTAGGACGTTTCCGCCTTGTCGACGAGGTCCTGGGCGACGTTGGACTCCATCTCCTTGCTCTCGGCGATGGTTTCGCTAAGCTTCCTGATGATGCTCTCTTTTTTCGCGGCGAGCATCTTCCGGAATTCGTCTTTTTCTTTCTTGTTCATTTTCTTGTCCATGGGAAAACCCTCTCATTTGGCGTATTGCCGGCCCCCGACGATGGTCAGGGCCCGGTAGACCTGCTCGAGCAGGAGGACGCGGCAGAGCTCGTGCGAGAACGTCATGCGCGACAGCGACAGCCTCATGTCGGCCTTCTCCGTGATCCGGTCCGCGAGTCCGAGAAAACCGCCCACGACGAAGGCCAGAGGTTTTCCCGAGTCTCTCTCCCGGCCGCGGAGGAAGCCCGCGAATTCATGAGACGTCATCTCCTTTCCCCTGTCCTCGAGCGAGATTACGTAGGCCCCGTCGAGGTGTTTTTCAAGGCCCCGCGCTTCGAGGTCCTTGATCTTATCGGCGAATTTTTCTTCGATCCCCCGAGCCTCGCGGGTGGCGATGATGTCGCACGCCGCAAAGCCCCGGATGCGCGCCGCGAAAAAATCCTGCAGGTCCCGCAACTCGGGACTTTTCGTTTTTCCGGGCCAGAGGAATATCAGGCGCATCGCCGAAAACGCCCTAAAACAATAGCGATTCGATCCCGACTTGTCAACCCCTTTTTCCCGGCCGGGACGAGCGGATGGGCAAGAACGCTTAAAAGTCCAGCCGGGGGGCGTCGCCCCACAGCTTTTCGAGGGAGTAGCGGTCCCGCGCAGTCAGCGAGAAGACGTGGACGACGAGCGAGCCGTAGTCGAGCAGGATCCATTCCCCAGACTCCCGGCCCTCGACACTCAACGGACGGAGACCGGCCGGTCTGAGCGCCGCCTCGACCGCCTCGGCGACGGCGACGTTCTGCCGGGACGAGTTCCCGTTCATGACCAGGAAAAAGTCCGTGAACGAGCAGAGCTCCCGCAGGTCGAGGACGCAGAGGTCCTCGGCCTTCTTGGCGAGCGCCGTCTCGACGGCCAGCCGGACTGACGCGGGCAGGCCCCTTTTGGTGAGCTTTTTTTTCTTCTCTTCTGCCATGGCTTCTATCGACCTCGGTAGAGTTGGTGTTCCCGAATATAGGCGTCGACGGCTCCGGGGACGAGCCCGTCGAGTGTTTCGCCGCGGCGGACCCTTTCCCTGATCGCCGTCGAGGAGATGTCCAAGGCGCGAATCGGCAGGAGGAAGATCCTGGTCTGCGGCGGAAGTGGTCCGGCGGCGCCTTCGCCGGTCACGAGCGGGCCGATCGAATCCCGAAGCTTGCCGTTGAGGACATCCCGGGCCCGGTCGAGCTCGAAGCCCGGCCGCCCCATGATGATAAAAAAACATTCTTGGAGGACCCGCTGGTATTCCCGCCATGTCCCGATATCCAGGAAAGCGTCGACGCCCAGGATGAAAAAAAGACGGGCATCGGGCGAGAGGGCCCGGATCTTCCGCAGGGTCAGGATGGAGTAGGACTTTTCGCCGGCCTCCACTTCGACGGCCGAGGCCTTGAACCCCTTGTGCCCGCGGCAGGCGAGCCCGACCATGCGGAGGCGGTCGGACGCCGAGGCGACCGCCCCGGATTTTTTATGCGGCGGAAGGTAGGACGGGATGAACAGAACGCGGTCGAGCCGGGCCCGCCGGCGGACTTCCGCCGCGGCCCGCAGGTGCCCGAGATGGATCGGGTCGAACGTCCCGCCGAAAAGGCCGATCGTCTCCATCAATCCACCCGGCCCCCGCCCTTGTCGCCGAGCCGCTCGAGCGCGCGCGCCAGGGCCTCGACGAGCGGCTTGAGCCCCTCACGTTTGATCGCCGAGATGGCGAAAAAGGGGATCTTTTTCCTGGCCGCCATCTTCCGGAGGCGAGTCAGGCGCGTCTTGTCCTCGCCCAGGAGGTCGACCTTGTTCGCCGCCATGACCTGGGGACGCGCGGCCACTTCCGGGCTGAAAGCCTCGAGTTCCTTCATGATGACGCGGTAATCCACGAGGGGGTCCCGCCCCGAATACGGCGAAACGTCGACGATGTGGACGAGAATCTTCGTCCGTTCGATATGACGCAGGAAACGGATGCCCAGCCCCTGGCCGAGGTGGGCGCCTTCGATGAGGCCCGGGATGTCGGCCACGACGAACGAGCGGTACTCGCCGATATCGACGACGCCGAGGTTGGGGGCCAGGGTCGTGAACGGGTAATCGGCGATGAGCGGCCGGGCCGCCGAGATGCGCGAGATGAGGGTGGATTTCCCGGCGTTGGGGAACCCGACCAGGCCGACGTCGGCGATGAGCTTGAGTTCGAGAACGATCTCCTTTTCCTCTCCAGGCCAGCCGGGCTGCCATTCGCGCGGCGCCTGGTGGGTCGAAGTGGCATAGGAGGAGTTGCCGCGACCGCCCTTTCCGCCCTTGGCCGCCACGCCTTCCTGTCCATGCGCGGTGAGATCGAAGAGGAGGCCGCCCTTGTCCTTGACGACGGTCCCGACGGGGACGCGGAGGCGGAGGTCGAGGCCCCGCTTGCCATAGCGACGGCCGCCTTCGCCGGGAGCGCCGTTCTTGGCTTTGAGGAGGGGCTGAAAGCGGTAGTAGGCGAGGGAGCTGACGTTCTCGTCAGCGATGAAAGAAACGCTCCCCCCGTCGCCGCCGTGCCCCCCGTCCGGGCCGCCCTTCGGGACACAGGCCTCGCGACGGAAGCTGACACAGCCGTTGCCCCCCTTCCCGGCCTTCAGCGTGACGGTGACCTGATCGACGAACAAGGGAGGATACGGCTCTTCCTCAAGCGGGCAGGACGGAGACGATTTTCCCCTTCCGGCCCTTGTCGGAGAACTTGACGGTCCCGGTGGCCGTCGCGAAGAGGGTGTCGTCCTTGGCCCGGCCGACGTTCAGCCCGGGCTTGATGGGCGTTCCTCTCTGACGGATGATGATGGAGCCGGCGTTGACCTGCTGGCCGCCATGGCGCTTGACGCCGAGCCTCTTTCCCGCGCTGTCGCGCCCGTTTTTCCCGGCTCCGCCTGTTTTTTTATGGGCCATGGCTTACTCCTTGGCCGCTTTCTTCTTTTTGGGAGCGGCCGGTTTCTTGACGGTTTTCGGCTTGGCGGCCTCTTTCTTGGGCGCCTTGGCCGGCGCTTTTTCGGGGCGGGGGGCCGGAGCGGCGGCCTTGGGCTTGGGCGCCTGGACCGGTTTCTCGACGGGGGCCAGCTTTTCCTCGGCCAGATCCGCGGCCGTGATCAGGGTTCTGTCTACGGTGATCCGGGCGATGCGGATCTTGGTCAGGGGCTGTCTGTGCCCGCGAGTCCGGCGGTACTGTTTCCTTCTCTTTTTCTTGAAGACGAGGACTTTCTCGTCCTTGTAATTCTCGAGGACGAGCGCCAGGACCATGGCGTTATCGAGAACCGGCGTCCCCACCCGGATGTCGTCGCCGTCCTCGATCAGGAGAACACGGTCGAACTGGGCCTTTCGGCCCGGCTCGATGTTCAGCTTCTCAACGGACAGAACGTCCCCTTCCTTGACGCGATACTGTTTTCCGCCTGTCACGATCACTGCGTACATGTTGGCCTATCCTTCGATCGGGATAAGAAAGTAGGACGTTAAATTTAACATAGGACCCGCCGGAAGTCAAATGTGCCGGGCCCGGCCCCCCGCTCTCCTTGACCCGTTCGCCGCTGCTAAGCACCGCCCTTCAAGGGGGATGAGAAGCGCGGCTCAGGGTTAACCCCGCGAAGTCTAGGGGTTGTACCCGTTCGCCGAAGCTAAGCCCCCGCCTTTCAAGGCGGGGATGATAAGTGCGGCTCAGGGTTAACCCCGCGAAGTCTAGGGGTTGTACCCGTTCGCCGCTGCTAAGCCCCGCCTTTCAAGGGGGATGAGAAGTGCGGCCCCGGTCCAGCCAGGACCGGGACTGGTAAGCCCTGCTCAGGGTTAACCCCGGAATCCTCGGCATAAATGCCGGGGATTCCGGGGTTGAC
>JADBLN010000037.1:0-4765 GCA_014894455.1 Acidobacteriota bacterium
AAGGAGCAGGCCAATGTCTGACGGCGCGGTGAATGGATGCAGGCGTTGTTTGGTTGCGATTCGTAGTACGGTCGCACCATTTGAGGAGATTGGAACAATCTCGCTGTACATAAGGGATTCTGACGGGTCGGTATCGTTCGCCAAACCGTTCACGCCGGAGCCAGAACCGAAGCCTGAAGGTATCACAAGTGTGTGGCGGAAATACTGGCAGGATTTGAGGGCCAAAGAAGCCTTACGTACCAAGAAATATGCGTCGGAACATGAGGGTTATAACCCATTTGGCGTGGAGTTAGTTACCATACAAAAGAGCCGATACGAGTATTTGATGGGAAAGGCAGCCGAATGCGAGTCCCTGAAGTCCAAGGCGTCCGAGTGCGAGACCTTCCTGAAGTCGAAGGCGGCGGCGGTGGAGTCCGCCTTGAAGCGTGGTCACTTCGCAATCGACCTTGGAATTGACAATCTGAAAGAGGGGAGTTTGCAGATCGTCGGCAGGACGTGGTTGCAATCAATAGAGTCCAAGGCCATTGCGTTCGACAACGTATTTAGGGTTTGCGCGTTTAATGGGAATATCAATCTTGATAACTTCAAGGTTGATGAGGCATTCGGAAGGAGCCACACTCTCGTTCCGTCATGCCATTACGAGTCCCTGAATCGAAAAATGGCTGCGTTCGACAAGGCGAAGGAGGCGCTCAATGTCTGACGGCCCCGAAGGGAACCCCTGAGTGAAACACAAGTCGGGTCACGGTAGCGGGGTCAGGTGCAAGAAGTGTGGGATTAACCACTGCCCAAAGGGGTACATTTTGTGCAGGGGCTGTCAGATGGTCATTCGCCGGGCCTTGTGGAAGCGCGACGGTGACGAGCCTCCGAGCGGGAATGACTCGCAGCGTGACGAGTCGCCGCCGGTTGACGACGACTCTGACGAGGACGATGACGAATCAAGTGTGGAGCGAATTGTGGAACGGGGGACTGACTAGGAGCGAAAAATGAAGAAAAAGGGCGCGGACCTAACGAAGGCAACGAACGGCGAACTGGTGACGGAGTTGGAATCTCGGTGGAACGTCTGCGTGGTGCTCTGTTCTGGCACCGAAGTAAACCCCGTGAAGATTCAGTCGTGGCGCAAAGGTAACTCAATGGAAATGATTGGCCTACTGGACGCATTTTCTGAACACATCCGGCAGGACATGTCGAGACAGTTCTGGGCCGCAGAACACCTGCCAAAGAAGAAGAAACCCGACGTGTGAGGGGCTACTGATTTTCAAGGGCAAGAAGATAAGGAGTAAACCCATGCCAAGTAACTCGCCTGTGTTGAAGAAGAAGTTGCTTGACCGTTTTCAGACCCGCAAATGTTGTTGGGTCGCCCGGCAGTCAACGAAGGGTTGGCGTCTGGGCCTGTGCGCGGGGAATGACAAGGCGGAGTGGTTGCCCGTCTGGTTCCGCAGCAAGAAGGACGTTGAGAAGGTGGTTGAGTTGGGCATCGTTTTCGTTTACCTCGATGACGCCACCGAGGCGGAGGGCGTGTGATGGCCCAAGAAAATGCGGTCGAACAGAGGGACCGATTGCACAAGGAACTGGCCAAGTATTCCGACGTGGTTCTGTTAAATGAACTGCGCAGTCGGAACCCGCCCTTGACGGAACATCAGTGCAGGAGTATAGACGCTACGTTCTTGGCCCCGGACCTATCGGCCAATCCGACCATTAACGAAGAAGATGCGTACCACATGAAGCACATCTGGGAGAAGAATGGCCCGGTTGGGTTCCTTGAACAGTTGATTACCACGATTAATTGGGTGTTTCAGGACAACAAGGCGGATGAGATTCGCCTTACGTTCTGGCGGGTGATGTTGCCCGCGTGGCGTATCGACATTGAGGAACTCGTGAAGCGACTTCTTGACGAAGATGAGGAGAAGAAGCGATGACGCAGGCCAAGTTGACTGACTGGCGCTCTGAGTTCCCGGCGAACGGGCCGTCCGCTGACGACCCACTTGACCGGCGGCAGCGGTACATTCAACTGCGCCGGTGCGAAATCCGCGACTTGGCTGAGGCGAACACCAAAGAGGGGATGACACTCATTGCCAGAGTCAAGGAAATCGAATCGACGATAGCCAAGGTGGCTTCTGGCGACATTAGCCTTGTAGAGATCGTGTTAGACAAGGCCAAGGTGTCAAATGCCGTGATCAAGATGGGCCTGGACGGCGTGAGGGCTACTACGCAGGCCCTGGACGTGATGATTCGTGGGCTGATTGAGGAAGCCCGGAATCTTGGCGTGACGGGTAAGGAAATGGACGGGAAGGCCGGTCTGGGGGACAAGGTCAAGACCCTCAAAGACGGGTTGAGAGAGACGAAAAAGGTGCGCGCGGCAGGCGGATTGGCGGATGACGATTTCCTTGCAGTCCCAGGAGCCGAACCAGCAGGAAGCACAACCGGACCCGACCCCGACGCCTTTGAAGGGGCGGAAGAAGCGATCAAGGACGCCCAAACCGAAGAACGCAGAGCCGCCGGATTCTGTTGACACGGCGAGTACGGACCTTGGTAACGAAGTCGCCGACCTCATAGAGGCCGCGCGCTCTGGCAATTTCCACGCCTACCTCCAACTGAACGGGTATCTCAGGTCGAGTAGCCCGTCTAACCCACAACCCTTGATGTACGCCGAGGCGCACAAGCGGTATCTCCGCAACGCCACGGCCTTCTTGCGGTGCAAAGCCTGTGGCAAGTGGCACGGCGGTCCTATCTGGCCTATCACGTCCCTGGACGAGAACAAGAAGGTCCGCCGGTGGGTTGAACCCGTCACTTGCCCGCACTGTGGCAAGCGGAACTGCGCCGGCCCCAGAAATACCTTCAACCACTGTCCGCGTGGTACGGGCAAGACAGAACTCCAGAAACTCGTAGTGGCCTACTTCGTCGGGTACTGTCTGGCCAACGGGTACTTGCCGGAGTGCATGGTGGTCTGTCAGAACGAGTCAGAAGCCAAGAAACGGCTGGCGATGGTTCAGACGGCCATGTTGATGCCGGGTCATGCGGCCTGTTTCCCTGAGAGCGTCCCTTACCTGAAACCCGCTGGAAAGGCACTGACGCTTCGGGGTATCAAGAACGCCGTTCTGTTGGCCTACGGCATCGAGGGCGTACCCACCGGGTTCCACGGAGACATGATTTGGGCGGATGACGTGTGCAACATGAACAACACGATGCTCAAACCGTCCTTAATGCCCAAGGTCATTGACAAGTGGAACAACGTGGTCATTTACTCGCAACAGCCCTGGACGTTTCTGGCGTGGGATTCGACGCCGTGGCGAACGGGCGATCTGGACCACGAACTTGAGATTCAGGCCCGTGCAAACCCGAACGAATGGGGCATGTTGTACGAGCCGTGGAGCGGCCCGAACGCCGTGTATGACGAGAGCGGCAAGTTGGTTATGGCCCCGTTTACGTCGCTTTGGCCTGAGAAGTTCACGCCTGAAGTCCTGAAAGCCCTGTACGAAGCCGATCCCGTGGCCTACCAGCGGGGTATCATGCTTCAGAGAATCGCCGACAACGAGATTGCTTTCCAGCGGATTCATTACTGGATGCCACAACGCCTGTGGAAAGAGGAGTACACTCAGGACTTGATGGAGGACGTGTCTGTTCTGAAGGATGAGTGCTGGAAAGACTGGCCGAAGTACGCGGCCATTGACGCGGGGTTCACCGGGGCGGACGCGAAAGAGAAGAAGGGCCGAAGCAAGACAGGTTGCATCATCGTGACTATCGACCCGGAAACGAAGATCATCTACACCCTGTACGCCAGTCAGGACGAAGTGGCGGCCGGAGACCATTTGGCCCGGTATGACAAGGTATTTCAGGACTTCGGCGTGCGGACGGTGGCCTTGGAGACGGGGGCGGCCTTGTCAGAGGTCATTGCCCACTTCGAGCGGGCCGGGTACTTCATCGAGCGGTACAATCCGTCTGACAAGGTGTACGGCGGGTCGAAAGAGATGCGTAAGATGCCCCTGGCCCAGGACGTGAATCAGGGAATGTTCTTGGTAATGGGGTATCCGCAGTTCAAGTCGTCTCAGTGGAGTATGAGGCCGACGCCGCGTCAAAAACCCTTGGTAGACGCCTTTTTAGCGTATCCTGCCAAGACGGTTGACCTGTTGGATGCGGCCGAGATGGCGTGCCGGACAGCCCGGAAGTACCACGGGTTTCGGGTTCCCGAAAAGATTCTCGGAAAAAAAGACTTGACACTGACGGAAGAGCAAGAGATGTTGGAGACGTATACGCGGAACCTTGGTCGGCCCCCGGCCGAACCGATGATCCCAGGAGACTTGGGCGCGACGTTCTCTGAGATTGTCGGGGATTTGGAAGCCGAGTTCTTAGAGATGGGGCTTCTGAACTAGGGGTTCGCATGGAAATAGCGTCAATAGTAACCATCGCCCTTTTGGGGTCGGCCTTATCGTTCGCCTGTGTTCTGTCCGTGTGGTTGTCGTTCCGCGTCGTTACCTCCTACCAGAAAACTCTGTCCGAAGTGACGAGTCTGGCAATGCGCTTATCGGTAGACGAACGGGACTACGCTCTGAAAGCGATGGCAGATGCGGAAGCGGCAGGCCGGGCGACGACTGGGTTGAAGATTGAGCAGAACCAGAACGTAAAAGAGCGCAGTTTTGCCAAGGAAACGATGGCTGCAACGGCGGCGATGCAACAGCGTAATATCGCGGCAGAGGCTCAGGCGGTGTTTAACTCGTAACGGCGCGGGCGTTCCGGGCCGGTGACATACCCTTAAAGAAGGCGCGACGCA
>JADBLN010000037.1:4865-19441 GCA_014894455.1 Acidobacteriota bacterium
GTAACGGCGCGGGCGTTCCGGGCCGGTGACATACCCTTAAAGAAGGCGCGACGCAAAGGAGTTTGGTCATGGCTGTGCTGACTGCTGCTGAGTTGGCAAGGGGTCGCGCCTACACTTGCCCGATGTGCTCGAATTTAACGGATGCGGGCGGTCTGGATGTTTGGGGCCGCGTATCGCGGCTCGATACGGACGGGTCGCTTCAAGTCGGGGCCGGGGCCACGGGCGTTCAAGTGGCTGGCGGGGCGTGGACTACACTCTCGGCGAATGAAGCCCCGTTGATGGTCGGCACATTCGCGTCGGCCGCCAGCGGGTCCGGCGTGGCCCTGACGCGGGCACTCGTTACGTCCGCGTTCCGGGCGTATGCGGACGACGGTGGTGCAAATCTCTTTGCCGCTGGCTCGGTCCCTGACCTGCGAGCGGGTCTAAGTCGGTTCCTTATCACGCACAGCCAAGCCGATTCGGGAGCGTTTACGCGGCTTTTCGGCCATCAGGGCCAAATCAAGGCGTATCAAGTCGCGTGGAACAACGAAGTTCAACCGCCTGAGTTCCGAGAACAAACTCAGCCCGGAACAGGCCGAAGTGGGCATGAAGTTCATCGAACTTGAAGCGACAGCCTAAGTGCGCGGCTGGTAGAGGCACGTGGCTCAGTACACGAAGAACGATAACGAAACGACCATCGTTGACCTGATTCGGCGACGAATCAACGACGCTTGGCCCCTTATCGCCAAGTTGACCGCCAAGGAAATCGCCGGGGCTATGCTCGCCCAGGCGAAAACCTGGAAGTCCGCTGGCAAACGCGACCCCGCCGCACAACAGCCGCAGTCCGCAATGGACGGGGCGCTGAAGGCCACCTTGGACATCATCGGCCCGGTAGTCCGCGAGTACGATGCCCGGTTCCAAGTCAGCAGTTTCCAAGGGGCCGTAACCGGCCCGGAGGGAACGTCTGTCCCCATCAACAACCCCCTGTTCTACGAGAAAATCCTCATGGCGTCCGCGTGGTTAAGCCGCTGGTTGGCCGTAAGCGACCTGAGCGAAAACCACGACGAGCGTTCCTTCCGGCGAATCCAGTCCGGTTGGAGTAACGGACGGTGGACGTTTGACGAGAACGCGGAAACCCACAAGGAAACGATGGGCGTGCTCCTGAAGAAGTTGGACTCGTCCGTTCTGGTAACCGACCCGGCCAACAAGAGTCAGAACCTGAAGGACCACGAATTCGTCATTGAATCCACCGTTATGACCATCGAGGAAGCCGTCAGACTGTACGGGCCGGTCCTTGAGAAGAAACGGCGGATGCTGGAGAAGTCGGGCAAGACCGTCAAAGACCTGACCTATACGGAACGGTTTGTGGGGAAATACTACGGGTCCGATACCGGGGCGTTCCAGAGTAGTGAACCGGGCGTCATCGTCCACACGATGTTTGACAAGAAGTGGAAACGCCACGTCGTCATCCTGCAAGTTCCGGGTTCAGAGAACAAGGATAACCGGGGCGGGAAAACGGACCCGGATTGGCATATCGTGGTCGAAGAAAAGTGGAAGTACGGGTGTCAGCACATCAAACTGGACCTGGCCCGCACCACGGACTGTTACTGCGGAGACGGGATACCCCTGATTCTGCGGGGTCCGCAGACCATCGTTTCGATTATGCACTCGCTTCAGTTGCAGGCGGCCTACGCGCAGGGCATGGTCCGGTGGATTGTGGTGGAAGAATCGCTGAAGGGGCCGGAAGATGAAGCGGCCCTGACGAGCAACAAGATGTTTGCCATCGTCCGCATGAACCGGGCGCAAGGCGCAGCCGCTCCGATTCCCCTTCAGGTCAATCGGTATGACAGCGCAGCCGGGCAGTTGATGAATGACGCGATTATGTCCGCCCAGAAAGCGTCCGCTATCTCGCCCATTCTGCAAGGCGAAGGACTCAGCCGCGAAACGGGGTCCGCCGCCAGCGCCCGGTTGCAGCAAGCCCTCATTCCGATGGACAAAATCGGTAAGAGCGATCAACGCCGGTACGAAGCGTGGTTGTCGAACATGGTCAACGCCGTCATCGAACGGTTCTGCAAGACGGGCAGCAACAAATCGGTCATCGACGTGTTTGGTGAACGATTCGCCGGGCTAGTTGCCGAAGATGCCATACACCCCGGCCGGTTAGCGTCGATTGCCGATTCCGGCCCGGTTGTAGTCCACCTTCAAGACGAGCAGTTCCGGCCTCAGACGCCTGACGACAAAGACGCTTTCCTGAAGGAAGTGGCGGTTGCCGGGCACTTGGACCTTATGAACCCGGAGATGGTGCTCCAACGGTTGCTTCAGACGGGCCGCGAGAGTATCGCCGGGGCGGCGGAACTTGTACACGCCGCGTCGATGAAGGTCCAGATGGCCCTGAGTCTACGGACGGTCAAGGTCTGGCCGGGCGATCCTCACGCTTACATCATCAAACTGGCGAAGCAAATGATCTCCTGTGCCTTGCCGCGTGGCTATGACGACTCGCAGGTCGAGGCACTGAATCAGTTGGTACTCGATGCCGAGGAAGCCCAGTTCATGGCGGACGCGGCCGAGGCCCAGCGCAAAGCGTTGTTTAACCCTCAGACCCAAGGCCCCGAAGTCTCTGGCGAACCCGCTGGTGTGCCACCGAGCGCACCGATGGGCGACCCGGCGATGGCTGGCGGCCAAGAATCCTTGCCAATGGGCGAACCCACGGTGGGTGCTCTCGTTGGGCAAGCGGGGTAGCGTGACCCCTGACGTTCACGGAACGGCCCACGCTGGCCGTAAGGTGTGACTGAAATGGCTGAAGAACAGACAGAAATCGAGCAGACGGCTGTAACCCCAGAGGTAAGTGTATCACCCGAAGTTCTCGAAATGCGGAAGCGGCAGGCTTCTTCGGACAGGTCGTTGAATGACCTTCTGAAGGAAATCGGGGCGAAGAACCCCGACGAGGCCAAGGGTCTACTCGCTGAACTGAAAAAGGCGAAAGAGACTCCGGCCCCGAAGGAACCCGTCACAAACGACGAGTTCCCCGACCCCGCCAAGTTCAGTAAGGAAGGTTTCAACGGTCCTGAACTGGACGTGGCTGCTTACAACCGGGCGTGCCATGACCACACGGTCAAGGCAGCCCGCGAGGAAGCACGCCGACAGGCTTCTGGCGAGTTCGAGAAACGAGACGCCGTATCGGAGGACGCGGCCGTGCAAGAAACACTGGCCGAACTCCCCGACCACCTGAAGGGCGATCCCGAATACGTCGAAAGGCTGATTCGGAATGAGGCTCGTCAGATAACTGGCGGCAAACCCGCCACGCGGTCGGAAATCAAGGCGGCGGTCGAACGGGTGAGCAAGTTCGTAACAGGGGCAACCAAGGCGGCCTTGACCGGGCGCGATAAACGCGCGGCGGCCGAACTCGCCAAAGAAGCCCCGCAAATCCCCGCTGGGGGAAAGCCGCCTACTGAACCTGTCACAGAAAAAATACCGGACTTCGGCAGCATGACTGAGGAACAGAAGATGGCCTATTACAGAAGCAAGATGGCCCCTGTCTGAGTTGGTTGCCGCTCCGGTAACGGAGTAGTACACAATGGCTCCTGGCATTCGTAGTGGTCTTGGGATTACGACTGAGATTCAGTCGGCCCTCATCCGGCTTGACACGCCGGAAATATACAAAACCGAGTTCGCCAATCTGGGTTTCCTGAAGCAGTTCGGAAACCTGCGGCAACAGCCCTTCTCGGCCGGTGGCCTTCGGGTCCGGTATGAGACGGCGGCTCGCACTGACCCGTATGCTCTTGGCGCTGACGTTTCCCGCGCCACGGCTATCCCGCGTCCGCACCAGACGTTGCAGTACGACGACATCGTTTACACGACCCACCAGTTCAACAACCTGGCGGTGAGCATCGTGCTGGACAATGCCGTCGAGCAGTACGTTCGTGGTCAGGGCATGACTCAGGGTGCGTTTGACGACGCGGCTATCAAACTGAACATGATGGCCACGCAAGACCTGAATCACATGCTGAGTATCAACCAGATTTGTGACCGGCGAGCCATTCTCGGCAGTGTGGTCAAACAGGACGGTGTTACCCAGGCTGCCACCACGGCCGCCACTGAATCCACAACCGATTGTGGCCAGTGGGATGGTATGTGGTACGCCACGTTCGAGTTGGGTTCGGACGCCATCGTTCCGGCCTTGCGGAAGGGGATGCAGGTTTCGATTTGCGATGCCCCGTCCAATTACGCCGGGTCGAGCGATGCGGGTGCGGCCACGGGAGTCGTCCGCAACTATGGCAACTCAGACGATGATTCCCCGGATGCGGCCCTTCTCGACCACATCCCGCTTCACGTTCTGGAAGATGCGTCGCCCAACAGCAAGTCGTCCGCTCTGGGTTATGGCACGGTCAAACTCGGCATGTACTACCACGGGGAGACTGGCCGGACCACGGCTGAGACTCGGTTCAACACCATCGTGACCGGCGCTGTCGGTACGGCGGACGTTATCACGCCCTACGCTGGTATGCTGTCGGCGAGCACCATCACGCTGGCGCTCCGTGGCCCGAACTTCGGGTCGCAGGGTCTGCTTCACTGGATGCAGCCGTTCAACATCGAAACGGCCCTGGGCGCTTGCTCGACGGCACTTTACACGTCGGCTGGCACTGCGGTCAGTCGTTTCGCCGCTGGCAACTTCGAGTGGCAGGTTCCCTACAGTGTGGACCACAACAACGCGAGTGCCGTGTCGATGGCGGCCATCGAGTCTGTGTTCCGCACCGTTGGTTACCGTCACGGCGGCACGGCCAAGGGCCTGTTCGTGATTATGAACCCGACCGTCTGGACGGCTCTGGCGGCCACGCTTGGCGTGAGCGCCTACCGAATCAACGAGGCGAGTGGCGATTCCCTAAAGGCTCGGTACGCCAAGTACGGCGTTCAGACCCTGACGTTCCAGGGCGTCGGCACGGAACCCATTGTGCTCGGTATGTCCGACTGGATTCCGCCCAACATGGTCATGTTCCTTGACCCGACGGATTACGAGCAGTTGATTCCGTCCGAAGCGAAGTGGCAGGAAAACGGTGGCGGGGGTATCTGGTTCCCGCTGCGGAACTCGTCCGGCGAAATCCAGGCTGGCTTCCAGGCGTACAAGATGCTGCCCTGGCAGATGGCCGCGTACCGCATGAACCGTCAGGCTGTCATCAAACACACGACCGCCTGACCGATTGGCTGAATGGGGCGGGGGAGAACTGCGTAGCGGGACTCCTCCGCCCACTGATAAGGAACGAACGATGTTGGCGATGGTAGACGCGAAGTCAAAACGGGCGGGCTGGGACAAAATGGACTCTGCGCCGGAAGTGGCGCGAAAGACGGGAATGGACGTTGGACAATACGAGGCGGCTTGCCGAGACGCCTTGAAGCGCGATCGTCCGAGGTCGAAGGGATTTGGTCCGGGTCACAAACTTGCGCCGGGTCGCTGGCGCTGGGTACAGGGCGTGTGGGAAAGGGCGTAACATGGACGGGAATCTGAGGCTGTTGGCGAGTGGAATCAAGACGGTCGCGGCGACGGCAACGCCGGAGTGTCTTTCGACCACTCTGCCGGTGGGCACGCGTATTTGGGTTGGCGCGAAGATGGGGGCAGCCGGTGCTGGTAATACGAATCTGAACACGGAGTCAGTTTGGGTTGGTAACGCAACTTCCCAAGATCGCGTGCTCGTCAGTACGAACTATGAGGGGTTCTGGTTGCCGACTGGCGACCCGTCGAAAGTGTTTGTGAAAATTGAGGAAGCCGGTCCTCCGGCGGACGGGGTGTCTTACGAGATTTGGGGCTAAACATGGCAAACAACGCAACGACGGTCTGGCGGTGGCAGGGCGGCGACGAGGCCGGGAACGGATGGTCGGTTAATGAAACCACTCCGGGTCATGGTAACTGGCTGAATGGGGCTGGCGTTCCTGTGTCTGACTACCCGACCGGAAGCCTAGCCACGCACACGGTCAAGTTCCTTGGCGCGGACCTTCTAAACGCCACGTCGCGCTGCGACACTGGCCCGGCTGCCCCTGTGACGCTCCTGAAGATCGAAGCCGACACGGCATACGCAACCACAGACGGCCCGTCAGTCTGTTTCGCTAACTGCACGGTCGGAACCGTCGAGACGATGGCGGATTATGACGACCCCGGACACGACAATGAGGCTTGGGTAGGCATTGTAGCCGGAGCGGTCACGACCGCCAAATGCCACGGTGGAACCCGTATAACTGGCGGAACCATCGGCACGTTGAAGATGTACGATTGGGCCATCCTTTATGGGGCCACCATCACAAGCGGAATCGTCCTGGCATCCGGGCATCCGTACATCGGCGTGGGAACCGGCAATGCGGTCATCTTCAGCAACGACGCCACCATCGACGTGCGGACGGTGGAGTGCAACATCAGCCAAGAGGCCGGGGCAACGGGTATTTCGTTTGGTGGACTCAGCACGGATGAAGTGACGATGAGGTTCCAACGGCGGGAAGGCAAGATTGACCTGTCCGGCCTGACCATCATCACGGGCCACCTGATAATCGACGCATCCCGCGCCTACGGCTTCGGCGGCGGCGGGCTGTTCCCACTGTAACCCTACAGCGAAGGAGTGCAGCATGACAAGTCACGGCGACTTCACCGAGAACGACAAGGCCATGATCGAGAAGATCGCCTACGCGGTCGGAGAAGTGTTCGCGGCCAGGACGGCGACGCGCATGGAAGAATTCGTCAAGGCTCACCATCGGGATTGTTCCTATGGCGAGAGGCTTCGCCGGGCCTTTTGGATGGGAGCGGGCATTGGGGCTGGGTGCCTTCTTCTTGGCATCAGGACTATCCCCCAAGTGTGGGCGTGGTTTACCGATAAACTGTAACGAAAGGACTGGTGCAAGGTGAGTCACGACAAGTGGTGGATCGCGTTTCTGGGCCTGTTGGCGGCAAGCCTCGTCTTGCTCGCGGGGTGCTGGAATCAGCGGGAACCGGAGCAGCGTTCTCTGAACGACGTGGCGGCGGCGGTCAGCGACTCGAATCAGGCGACGCAGGCGGCGGCCGCCAAGGCGGCTGTGGCCATCGACGACGCTACCCTGAAGGTGGGCGGAGTGACCGACGTGCTTTCCAGCCAGTCCAGCGCCATGGCGGGTACGCCGATGGTGGCCAAGATCGTCAGTTCACAGGTGGACGTGCTCAAACTGGACGTGACCCCCAAACTGCGTATTGCAGGCGAAGCGGTTTCTACTATCAAGACACAGACGGCGGTGGTCGTTGGCATCGTACCTGAGTTGCAGGCCGCGTCTGTGGCAATGGACCGCCTGAAAGCCGAACGCGACACCGCTCAGGCGGACCTGGCCAAGGCCAATGAGAAGTCAAGGTCGTCTATTAAGGCCATCTTCGTCGTGCTCGTAGTCATCGGAGTCGCAACGGTGGCCCTGGGGGGCTACCTGATCTTCATGGGACAGTTGAAAATCGGCCTGAGTCTCATTGGAGGCGGGTTGCTCCTCATCGGCCTGACGACCTTAGTTGACCGCTATTTCGACTACATCATGTACGGGGCCGCCGCCATGCTCGTGATTGCTGGCGCAGGATTGGTGTATCTCCTATGGCAAAGCAGAAAGGCGTTCTTCGAGACGGGCAATCTGGTGGAAGCCCTGAAGCAACAGATGACGCCGGAAGAACTGGCGAAGATTTTTGGCGACGGGGCCATCCCCGGTCTGGTGCAGCAACTGGTGGGGGAATCACAGACGGCCCTCTACAAGTTGGGCGTGAAGTTGGGTTTCATCAAGGTGGCCACGTAGAGGACCGCCGTATTTCAGACGCGAACGCTGAGGCAGCCCGGCGTGGATGGGGCTACGTAAAGGAGTGAAACATGGACCGCATATTCTTCATCTGTCTGGGCGTCTGGGCACTTCTGTACGGGGTGTTCGCGGTAACCAATTTGCGCGTAGAGTGGTCGGTTCCCATTATGGGTTTCGCCGCGCTCGCGCTCGGGGTCGTTTGCGTGATTCGCGCCCTGAAGTAAAGGAGTAACACATGGCCGCAACCTGGGCAGTCGAGATCAAAGTTTTGGACACGCCGAATCGCATCGTGTCCGTGACCGGCACACGAACGGCGGGGACCGACGTGCGAGTCTACACGCTGCCGAAAGTGAGCGTGGATACGAAGGAAGCCACGCTTGCGGCCATCCGTCTGAAGGTGGTCAACGAACTGTACGCGCTCTATGCCGAACAGATTGCGGCGCAGACGGCGGCGGCGGCGGTCACGAGCGGATGGGAATCGGCAGTCGCGGCTGACCTGAACGCGAAGGAAGGTGCATAATGGCACTCACGATGGCTGGCAGCGAAGTTGACGCATGGGCATCGGTTTCGCAGAACACTGTCCGTGAGGGTGCGGTGGTGGACCTGTCAGACAGTTACGGCAGCGTGCTACATATCGACGCCGCGTTGGGCGCAGCAGCCACCGCGCATGTCGGAACCCGGTTCCTCATACAGGTCTCTTCGGCGGCGGCCGATGACGAGTTCTGGACAACGCTCCACGACATCATAGCGTTGGTGGGCACGAACGATGCCGAGACCATTCTGGACGAACCGCTTGCGGCAGGGGCAACGCATATCCACGTCGCTAGCACGACTGCCTACGAGGTGGGGCTGGCTGATGGGGGGACGATTCAGGTGCTTCTGGTCGACGCCACATCCGCCAACTCGGAACTCATTCGGATTGTCTCGTGCGTGAACGATGCGTCCATCGACATCCTCGACGGAACGAAGCGCGAACACGCCGTGGGGACGCCCTTGTCCTATATCACCGCGACATTCACCTTCGAACTCCCCATCGGCACGTTGCGTGCGCGGGTCATCGTGGACAACACTTACGATTTCAATGGCGCGATCGTCCTCAGCCGGACGCGCGTAACCAAGGTCACGGCGGTAGCCTGATGGCTCAGCGATCAGAAATCTTCCGTGTGAACTACAACGCGCCGCTCCTGCGTGGCGGCGTGTTCGCCGGTCTGGGCTACGCTCCGCGCACGTTCCGGTATCACGACTCCTCGATATACAAAAACAATGGCACGCTCGCGGGCTACGTCAACGACAACGGGGCCGACTCGCCGAACAAACAGTGGAAGTTCGACCCGTACCTGGGGCGGCAGACGCTGGGGTGGTCTCAGGCTGCTGGACAATCGGTGCGGATTTCTACTGCGTCCGCTCCCACTTATCCTCTTACGCTAACCGCTTGGATCAAGAAAAACTCCTCCCTGAGTGGCAGTTCTTCTCTCGATGGAATTCTTTCCTGGGGGAATCCGGGCCAGGGCCCGTATGTAGGGGCGACCATTCAGTTGTTTGGGGCGAGTGGGCCAACATACAAATTGGCTGGTACGTTAGGCTCCAATACCGGAATAGGCAGTGATGACAGACGGACACTGGCCACAACAGCGTATGCCATCACGACGCAGTGGTGTCACGTGGCGGGCATCTTTCGCGCGTTTGATGATATTACACTATACGTCAACGGCGTATCATATGCGGGCGACTGGACTGGCACTGCTGCCAGCGCAGGGTTTGTGTCGGGCGGCGTCGTGGGCATCCTGCGGGACTCTTTGGAGTTTGGTGGTTTAATAGCCGACCCCTGTGTTTTCCCCCGCGTCCTTTCCCCCTCCGAGATCGCCTGTCTCGCGGACCCGACGAACGTGATGCTTTCCTGCGGCGGCGTAGACGCGATTCTGCCGCCGTTCAGGAAGTGGTGGGTGATTGGGGGCGGGGGCGCACCGGCCGCCAAGCCGTGGTTGTATCGACGACGGAATCAAGTGATTGGAGCGGGTCTATGAGTTATCCCAAGAACGCCGCCACGCCGAAGCCGGTCCTCGTCGGCCCGGTCACGCTGATCGCCGACGGGTCGAATGTCACAACCGGCGCGGCGGTGGCGGTGAAACTCGACGCGAATGCCGCGGGAGCCGGCGGCGGAACGCTGGCTTACGACGCCACGCTCCTGGGTTGGACCTATGCGCCGTTACAAGCCGAAACCAATGGCGACGTGTTGATGATAACCGTCTCCAAGGCGTCCTGCCTGTCGGCCACGTTGACGGTCATCATCGACCCCGGCGTCATTCCGGCGGGCTGGATTGGCACGGGCACGGGGCAGATCAGCCTCGCGAGCGGCGTGGTGGCAGCGAGTGTCGCCGGCACCGTGGCCGCGAACGTGACCGAGATTCACGGGTCTGCTTTGTCCGAGACAGGTGCGGGTTACCTGGCGGCCGCGTTCACCAAGTTCTTTGACACCGGGACGCCGACTTGGACGGTCGATGCCGCCACTCCACTACCAGTCAATGTGACGCTGTGGGGCGGCGTGGCTATCGAGCACGAAGAAGGTTTTAGCCCTGACGGCGTGCCGGTGGTCAATGTGAAGTACATAGGGGACGCGCAACTGGATCAGACTATTCCCGGTGGCATTGCCGCTGCCTTCACAAAGTTCTTCGACGTAGAAACTCCCGTGGGCACGGTCAACCTGATTGCCGCGAGCGGCAACTGGAACACTGTCACCCCCGACGCAGCGGGCACGCTCGCCACGGCCCTGACGGTCCTCAAGGGCGCGACGTGGGACGCGGGTACGGACACCCTGGAGGCCATCCGAAACCGTGGCGACGCGGCATGGATTACGGCCACGGGGTTTGCCACGCCTACGAACATCACGGCGGGAACCATCACGACGGTCACGAATCTGACGAACGCTCCGGTGGATTCGACTGGAGTCACAGAAATCCTCACGCGCCTGCCCGACGCGGTGCCAGGGGCGGCGGGCGGTGTGTTCATCGCGGGCACGAACGCGGCCACAACCATTACGACGGCTGGCGGGTCGGCGCTCACTCTCACCAGCACAGGCACGAACGGGTCGGGCCTGAGCGTGAAGGGGAACGGAACGGGGTCTGGGCTTCTGGCAATCGGAGGGGCGAGCGGGCATGGCATCAGTGCTACCGGCGGAACCACCAGTGGAGACGGGTTGCTCGTGCGAGGCGACGGCAACGGAAACGGCATCGAGGCCGTTGGCGCAACGGACGGAGTGGATATTCGGGGAAACATCCTGGGCAACATCACGGGCACGTTGGCCACCGTCACGGCGCTGACCGGTACGGTGACGCTCGCAAACGGGGCGCATGGTGGCGCGGCGGCCAGCATGAATCTCGCCAGCGGGTTGACCGCCAATATCACGGGCAATATCACGGGCACGCTGGGCACGGTGACGACCCTGACGAATCTCCCGACGATCCCGGCGAACTGGATTACGGCGGCGGGCATCCACACTGACGCCGGGGCTGAAATCGCAGACGCCGTGTGGGACGAAGCCCTTGCGGGTCACGTCGGAGCGGGGACCGCCGGGAAGAAACTGACTGACCTGACCTCCGGCGGCAGCGTCACGGGAACCATCACCATCACAGATGGGGGCGACCCCGTTGCCGGGGCCACGTGCCGCATTTCAACCGACGATGCCGGAACGCTGGTTATCTGGGGTCCGGCCCTGACGCCCAGCACAGGAATCATCACCCTGACCCTTGACCCCGGAACCTACTACCTGTTGGCCCCGCAGTTTGGCGGGCATTACGTGGTTCCAGAGGTAGGCGTGACCTATCCTCGTGAGTTCACCGTCTCCGTGGCAGGAGGTTTCGTATGGGCCTGACCGTCACAATGACTTCGGCCGCAACCGCTGGAACGGGCATCGCCCCGACAACGGAACTGGCGAAGTTGAAGATTCTCTTTGGGGCAACGGGGACGGGGTCAACCGACCGGACAAGCGTCATTACATCCGAGATGGGCCATGCCTTCACGTTGCTGTGGTACTACGCGCCTTGGATGTTCCGGCATGTTCGCCTTGACCTTGTGACCGTGGCGAACCAAGCCTACACGACACTACCGGCCGACTTCCACCAAGACGTGACGGCGGGGGACTGGCTGGTTGACGGTACGACTCACTCCTACCGGCCGGTCTACGTTCCCCCGTCTCAGTGGGACACGGACCTTGGGAATACGTGGGACATCAATGGAACCACGGGCGCGCCGAGAATCTACACCTTCGGTAACGAATCCGGGTCGCCCGTAGTCCGGTGGGGTCCGACGCCTACGGGGATTCAGACGTTCAAGGGATTCCAATACTTCAAGGCCCCGGCGGACGCCTTCTCGGCTACGAGTGCCGCCAGTCTGTTCCCTGACCCTATCTCGCCAGAGTTTGACGACGTGTGGGACTTGCTCTGCAAGTACAGGATCGCGTCGGGCGGGTTGTACACGGTTGAAGCAGGTCCGCGATTCGTGGGTTGGCCCATCATTCAGATGCGCCTTGACGCCTTGCGGGCGCGGTACGTTTACCGATACTTGCCGACACAACCGCGTGACTGTCTTGGCCTCACGGACGACCTGGCCGTTACGTTTGGCAGCACGGTCAGCAACTACCCCTACTTGGACGTGTGATATGGAACTCCTAGACTTCACGATGAACAACCGCGACTCGGCCCTGGCCGGGCCAGCGATTACTACGCTTGTGGAGAACGCATGGTGGCCGGGTGACGGGCGGTGCGCGGTCAGACGTGGCATCACGACTACCACCACGTTCACCATCAACCTGACGGTTGGCACGACGGCCCCGTTTACTCCGCTTGTCTGGCAAGTCACAAATTCTGGCACTGGCGTGGTAAGCACGCGGTACATCGCGGTCGGGGCGGACGCTCTGGCGTTCATCAATCCCAGAAACAACTACTTGTACACGCGGACGGCCGACGCGGCCACCATCTATAGCGACTACAACACGACCCCCGGAACCGTCGATTCAGCAACCTGGGGGCTGGCCGCTCCAGCAGCAACCACCACAAAACTTGACCTTGAGACAGCCCCGACGGCCGCTGGCGCTTTTGCGCCGGGATTTTACGCCTGCGCTGTCAGTAACTGGTCTGAGACTCGGCAGTGCGAAAGCCCCGCCACGCTGGCTACCTGCGAGAAACTTGGGTCACTTGTGCCGTCGTATGAGACAAGTAAGTTGCAAATAGTTAAGAACATCCAGTGGGGAATCGGTTGGCCCGCTCATGGTTCGGTTGGTTCTCACGCGAGATATTATCGAACACGGGTTCTTAATGCAGACCAACTTGGTTCTCGCTATCCAGAAGCGGTCGGGTCTATCTGGCATCTTCGCATGGTCAACCAGTTGGCGTCCGGAGCATTTTCGGATGATGGCACGTTGTCGGATGGTCAACTACTCTCTTACGCAACCGACACGGTTCCGTTCTACAAGTCCATTGCCACGTTCGACGGCATGTACATCTACGCCCTGGGCAATGCTACGGCGGACGCCTACAAGTTCATCTGGACCCGGCAAGGTTGCCCGGAAACGTACTGTGGGAACTTCCGTAGCATCCTGGCGGACCTGGGCAACCAAGTGGTTCGCGGCGTGGCCGAGGGGTTCGTTCCGACTACCTGCGGTACGGTTACGGCCGTGGCGGACCTTGGCGGCCAGACGCTCATTCTCTGTCAGCGCGGGGCGTTCCAAATCATCCGGTCAGAGGTTCCGGGGTGTCTGGCGGTCAACCCCGATAATCTGTACGTGGGTTGTGTGTCTCGCCAGACCATCGCAAACTCGCCCTACGGCCTGTGGTGGCTGTCGTCTGAGGGCGTGGTTCTGTGGCAACCCGGCGACGTTCCGCGCGTGATCACGCACAGCATCATCGACCCTGACCATGCGGACACAGACTTTGCGGCCGATTTAACGTCGGCTTGCGGCGCGTTTGACGTGAAGAACGGGCATTACGTGGTGCGGATTCCGAAGGATGATGGTACTCAATTCGCCCTGTGCGTAAAACCAAACTTCTCCGAAACCGGCGTGGGGTTGCACGTCAGCAAGTGGACTTTCGGGTCAACCGTTCCGGCCATCACGGGCATGGGCTGGAATTGGGTAACACAACAGTTGATGTTCTGCTACGGCACGGGTCCGACCTGTTATGCCCAGAGCGAGACGGTGTATCGGGACAGCAGCGCGGCGGGAGAACTGTCGTCCTACAACCACGTCCTGGAGATCGTCTGGGGCGGGCAGGTGAAGGCGCGGGGTGACGACCTTCAGACCAAACGCGGCGTCAAGGTGACGGTCCATGCGCACCGTCTGGATACCACGACCGCCCAGACTATGACGGTCAACCTGCGTGGCATGATGAGCACGTTGCAATCGTCTGGTGACACCAAAGGCCCGTTGACCTTGACGTGGGCAATCAGCGACGTTGACCCGCAGACCATTTCTCCGCAGGGTTTGGACGGGCGGATGTTTGAGACCACGTTGACTCAGGCGACTGGCGCGGTTGCACCAATGGAGATTCGGTCAGTCCAGATTGGGACGCCGACGGATGAAGTTCCAGAGGAAGGGGTGCGGTAATGGCCCTGCCCGCGAACGTGATGTACTACTTGCAGCCGGTAGTTACCGAGATGGGCGGGGGCGGCAAGGGCCGGAACGGCGACGACGGCGAGTCGGGGCCGTCCGGGCCAACTGGTCCGAGCATCACGGGTCCGTCCGGCCCGTCCGGCCCGTCTGGACCTCCCGGCGAGAGTATCACAGGGCCGTCTGGGCCTTCTGGCCCGTCGGGGCCGGGAATGACGGG
>JADBLN010000037.1:19541-24091 GCA_014894455.1 Acidobacteriota bacterium
AGAGTATCACAGGGCCGTCTGGGCCTTCTGGCCCGTCGGGGCCGGGAATGACGGGATACCCGTTCTCCGGCGTCTTTGAGTTGGTTTCCGTCAATGGTGTGTTGACTTGGACGGGTAGTCTTGACTTCTCGTAGGAGTTTCGGTGCGATTTCATTTACTCGGCATGGCGACTTCCCCGACCGTTAAGACATGGTGTCAATGCGCGTTCGTTCCGCTCATTTGGAACATGGCCGCCATGATTCGCCGGGCCGGGCATCAAGTAGTGTTCTACGGGGCCGAAGGGTCTGACGTGCCCTGTGACGAGTTCGTTCCCGTGGTTACGGCGGACGTTCTAGCGGAACACAACCAAGGACGTGACCGTGGGGCCTACTACTACGATGACGATTACAAGCATGACGCCGGGCCGTGGATTGAGTTCCGGGCACGTTGCGAACCCGCCCTTCGGAAACGTGTCAAGCCCGGCGAGTTTGTCCTGAACAGTTGCGGGGGCCTACAGGCTCTTGCGGGGAACGTCGGCGGTCTGGACATAGAGTACATCGTCGGCTACTCCGGCACGCACAGTAAACGTCGGGTATTCCCGTCTCACAACTGGCGGCATGTGGTTCTCGGAATGTACCGACAGGAGAAGTCGCCTGAGTGGAATGACGCCGTGATTCCGCACTACCTCGACATGGCCGACTGGCCCATGCGGGAACCCGACAGGGTAGGCGAGCACATGCTGTTCTTGGGCAGGCTTGGCGACCATAAGGGGCTTGGCCTTGCGGCAAAGGTGGCGCAGGAATGCGGAGTCAAGTTGCTCGTGTCGGGGTTACTCTCGCCCGGCCAGAAGATTGAGGACGTGTTGCCCCGTGGGCGGCATGTGGTCTGGGCGGGGCCAAGTGACCATGCGAAGCGGGTTGCCTTGCTTAGTGAGGCCCGGTGCCTCTTTGCGGCATCACGTTACACGGAACCGTTCGGCATGGTAGTCATCGAGGCCGGGGCGGTCGGGTGTCCGGTGGTGACGACCGATTGGGGTGCCTTTCCAGAGATCGTCCAGCACGGCACGACGGGGTACAGGTGCAACGACTTCGAGGAGTTCGTGAATGCCGTTGACAACGCGCCATCAATCTACGATGATGCGTGTCGGCAACGGGTGATGGAGAACTACAGTCTGGACGCCGTTTGGCCGCAGTACGACGCCTATTTCCGGCGGGTTACGAAGTCGTTGACGAAAGACGGTTGGTACTGGCTTCCGATGAAGGAGCACGCAAGTGCCGTCACCTAACACGATTACCCTATACACGGAACAAAACCGACGTATTGCTCAGGCGAACGCGGAGAACGCCGTGGCTGCGCGGAAAGCCGCGTTCGATTCGATTCAGGCCCAGCGCCGGGTGTCCGGTCGGGCTACGCCGCCGCCGATTCCGTTGACTCCGGGGACGACTCCGCAGGACGTGGCGGTTGCGGGGCAGACGGCCGCTTCGCGTGATGATGCCGGGGACTTGCTTCGGAACACTCAGGCGTTTGGTGGCGCGGCGGTTGACGCGGCGGCCGCCAAGATTGCGTATGACAAGGCCGGTGGGGTTGAGGGCGAACTGTCGCGTATGACGCCCCGGCAACGGAGCGAGGCTGAGGCGCGCGGACGGGCTAACAAGCGGTTTCAACGCGAGTTGCCCATGATGTTCACAAGCGCGGGCGGGGCCATGACAACCGAGGAGAAGGACGCGTACAAGGAATCCGTGCGTTCTTCATGGGGGACCAGTGGAAAGACGTTCACGGAAGCCGACTTGGATGCGACCACAGAACAGGCGGACATTGCCCGGACTCGCCAGAAGGCGCAGCAAGAACAGTTGGCGGTCGGCGCGGACTTGCGTGCCGTTGACAACGCGCGCCTTGGCGCGACGGTCAACGCCCCGAAGGCCCCGACCGTGCCGGGAAAGAAGTCGGTTATCAAGTTGTCAGACGGCAGTAACGGCGTGTACAACGAGCGAGACGGAACTGTTGAACGGCTGAATGAAGGGCCGCCTATGAGTCCTGATGCCGCCAAGGCATTGCGGATTGCTAGTCGGGCCAGACGGGGCGAATCTAACGTGGTCAGTACTGTAGTTGGAGATCGGATCGTCACAAAGAAGTATGATGACGCCGGTCAGGAAATCGGCATCGACGTGAAGGACATTGGCCCCGATTCCTCAAAGCCAATCACCATGCACAATATCAAGAACTCCAAGGGCGAGGCGGTTGACGTTCTGGTTGACACTGACCGGAACGGTGTTCCGAAGCGAAACGAAGATGGTACGGTCAAGATGTTGGAGTTTCAGGCGGCCCCGCCGCCCGTATCTGACAAGCCGCGTTCTCTTGGTAAGGGTTCCTTCAATGGCGAGCAGGGCGAGTGGTGGAAAACGGGCAATGGCCCGGCCACGTTTGCCCCGTTACCTGACGGCGGGTCGTTTGGAACGAAACCTGACGAGACGGTAGACCCGCGGATTCTGCCGGAAACCTACAAGAAGGACGACAAAGGGAACTTCATAATCGTAGACGAAAAATACGTCATGGACAAGCCGAAGCGGTACGGTCTGGTTGTCACGAACCACAAGACCAAGACGTTCCGCATCGAGGAAATGGACGGCGTGCCTGACGAAACCAATACTGTGCCGGGGAATGGGGGAGCGTCAACGACCGCGCCCGTTGCGCCCCCCGCCCCGGCGAATGCTGACCCGCAGGAAATCGGGGCGTTCATCAAGGCCAATCCCGGCGCGACAGATGATGAAGTTGACGCCTACTTCCGAAAGCAAAACAAGGTCGTCAGATAAGGCAGACCATGCCAACGCCTCTTGAGATAGCGCGTCAACAGACAGGCATTGCGGCCCCGCCTACACCGGCCAAGACCCCCTTGCAGATTGCCCGCGAGCAAGTGGGCATACCCGCCCCTGCGCCGAAAAAGACTCCGCTTCAACTGGCGAGGGAACAGACGGGTATCCCTGCCCCCGCGAAACCTGACGGAATCGGAGAGGTTGCCAAGGCCGCCGCGAAGGCCGCCAAGAACCCCGCCGCCAAGTCTTGGCTTGGCACGATGCTTTCTGGCGTTGCAGACGTGGTACAGCATCCAGTGGAGAACGTGGCCAAGCCGTTCGCCGCCGGGGCCGTCAGCACGGGCAAGGCACTCATTGATACCAACGTCCGCATGGGCAAGCAACTCACTGGCTCGTCGGCCCTTCCCGGCCCGCTTGGAGCCGAGAACCAACTGGCAGAACTCAGCAAGACGGCCAGCGCAGCATCCGAATACGTCGGCGGACCCAAGTTGCCCGCTACGCCGCGGCCCCTTTACAACACCGTCCGGTGGGGCCAGGAACACGTCGGCGAACCTATCCACAAGTGGGCGTCCGATAAGTTGAAGGATTGGCAAGAGTCGCACCCGGAATGGTCTGCCGGGCAGGTCGAGTCTCTGGGAGACGTTCTGAACCCGTCCAAGTTGACGCGAAGCATGGCGGCGTCCGCTCCCTACATGATAGCGTCCGGTGCGGCTATGGCCGCTGGACACCCCGAAGTGGCCTTTGCTATCGTGTTTGGGGCTGAAGGGCAACCGGCTTATGAGGAAGCCGTCAAGGCCGGGGCCAGTGAGGAACAGGCCAACGCGACCGCCAACGTGGTTGGCCTTGTCAACGGCGCGATTGAAATGGCCAAGGTTGGCCAGATCGTCAAGTTCATCGGGGGCGGAGACAAGGTGCTGGCCAAGACGGCTACCCAGATTGCCAAGAACGCCCTGAAGAAGGCCCCCCAGAGCGTCACGAAAGAGTTCATCAAGACGGTAGCCTCAAACGCGCTCGAAGAAGCCAGCCAGCAGGTCACGAGCGAGTTGACGCCCAACGTCATCTATGGCAAGCCCATCGAGCCGGGGTTCTGGGAACGCCAGTTGACCAGCGGAGTTGTTGGCGGGATTCAGGCAGGGCTGTTTGCCGGTGCGCCGCGTCTTGGCATGGCCGGGCTGAGCAAGGTGGCAGGAAAGCCACCAGAGGCCGCCACGCCGCCCCAGACGCCCGCTGTGCCCCCGAAGGCCCCTACGCCCCCTCAGACGGCCGCCGCGCCGTCTCTGGCTCCGGACGCCACATTGGCCGCTGGCGTCGCTCCGGCGAAGCCTACCGTGCCCACAGGGGCCGTAGTGACCACGCCCCCGCCGCCGACCGTCCACGAGGAAGTCAAGGACGTGGCGATGAAGGGGTACATGGCCGCTGCCGAAGCCGTGGCGAACGCGAAAATCGCTTTGGATGATGCCACGGTGGCCGAAACCGCCAAGGCCGCACAGGACACCTTGACGGCCGCGCGGGCAAAACTGGACGCGGCGGCGAAGTTCGTTACGGCGGCGGACAAGGTTGCCCAGAGCGCCCAGACTGCCCAGACTGCGCAGGCGGAACCGGCAGCGACGGAAAATGTTCCACGTGGAACAATCCCGGCTGAGACGCCCGCCCCAACCGTCAAGGAACCCTTGTCGGTTGCCCCCGCGCCCGCGAAGCGCGTGACGGAACTCACGCCGCCTGAGACTGCCGCGCCCGTGGCCGCTCCGAAACCGGCCGCCG
>JADBLN010000037.1:24191-25526 GCA_014894455.1 Acidobacteriota bacterium
GGGCGGACGCCGCGCTCGCCAAGTTGGAACCCGCCAACACACCCGGCCAGCCGCTCGCGCCCGCCGCCGACGCTGCGGTTGCGCCGGAGCCGGGCACGCAGGCACAGGCCGCCAAGGCTAAGCGGGCACGGTTTGAACGTGGCGACACGGACTCCGCAATCGCGTCTGCCCGCCGACTCAAATCAGACAAGCCCGTGTACATCACACCGACCACCTACGGGTTGGCGGTGGGGCGCGAAGCCCCGCCAGCATGGCAGCAACACCTTGTGGTTCACCCCGACGGGCGCGTTGAAACGGTGTCCGCAAGCACAGACGTTCGGCCGCCTTCTGAGGTGATTCCGCAAGCCGAGAAAGACGGTCGCCGCAAAATCCTTCAGGCCAGAATCAAGCGTGGAGAGAACGTCGGCGGCGTGAAGATGCTCAATGAGTTCCGTGGGGAAACGTGGGCAGACGAGGCAATCGCGGCGATAAAAAAGCCGACATGGAAAACCGACGAGTTGGCGCAGCGGGCACATTCTCTGTCGGACGAAATCACAGACGATGCCCAAGCCCCGCTGTATTACCAGAAGCCTACTCAGGGACAGCCGTTCACCCTGTTTCGTGGGGCCGCCCAAGGCGAACCGGGAACCGTGTTGTTCTACTCGCATGATCCTGGAATCGCGTCCACCTACGCACTCAATCGCGCTGGAGCAGAAACTACCGAGAACGGTCTGAAGTGGCCGCAAGGTAGTAAGACCGCCGAGGTTGTGGAAGTGTCGGTTACTCCGAAGCGGATATTGGACCTGACTGGGACGAAAGCCGTACCCGAAAAAGCAATGGCTATCATTCGCAAACACGCGCCGGAATGGGCGTCACAATTGGCCAAGAAGGATGAAGCATCGGCAAGGGTTCCCAAAGAGGCATCCCGCAATAAGGCGCTTTGGTCTGAATTGGGAGCCGGTTACGACCTGGCCATCCTGTCTGACTTCACGCATGGCGGGGTAGATTACTCGTTTGTTCCGCTTGGATTAACGGGCATGGCAGTCAAGCGGAATGCCATCACCTACGTCTCCGAGAAGTCTGAGACGCCGAACTGGAAACGGGTTGTGCCCGAACCCGTGGTGAACCAGAAGGATGTTGTGGATGACACTGCGGTAGCAGCCAAGCAAGCCGCAAGGGCCGCCGAAGCGAAGAAGCAGCGCGACCTTATGGAACGCGCGCATCGCGTGATGATTGAGGGCCACAACCAGTCGCTTGAAGAAGGCGACGTTGAAACCGATTCGGGAGAGTCAGAGGCCAAGCCCTCAAAGAAGACGCGCGCCAAGAAGCCGCTACTCACCCAGGAGGAAAAGGCCA
>JADBLN010000083.1 GCA_014894455.1 Acidobacteriota bacterium
ACGTTGCCGAAATCATAGGGCATACACCGGGAATATTGAGAAAAAATTATCTGCTTCCCGAAATAGAAGAAGATTTCTACGGTGGCAAAAAAGTACAGAAAATTTAATCAATGGCAACATTCGCAAAATTAGGCACGAAATTTGGTAAATTGGGTAATAAATTTGTTGTTTTATCTCCTCCTATTATTGATTATGGTTTTAAATTACAACTAACTTTAACTGGTGCCACTCCATCTGTAACAATACCAATGTTAGGTGGTTATACTTACAACTATAATGTTACTTGGGGAGATGGAAGTGGAAATACAGTGACATCAAGTGTAATTCGATAGATCTTCTTGTGGATAGGCCTAAGCCGTTTTTCGTGACTGGTGCGCCGAGATGAACATCATCATCGACGTGTAAAGGACGACGCCCAGCACGACCCATTTCATCACGGTCAAGGGCAAGGACTTCACGACAAAGGCGGCCAGGAGCACGCCGAAGATCCCGGACAGCGTCAGGGCGACGGCGGCCTTCGGATCATAGGCTTTTTCCTTGACGAAACGGGCGCTTCCCGCGGCCATCAGCATGGCCGTGGCCGTCATCATGATCGGGAAGGCCGTCTTGGGATGCATGCCCAGGGCGAAGACCGTGGCCATGCAGGGGGCGTAGAAACCGACGCCGATCGTCTGGAGGGCGCCGAAGACGAAGCTTACGACAATGGCCACGGCGAGCTTCCAGCCCCCGAGCCCGATCGCTTCCCCTCCTACCGGGAGCCAGTTGAGCAGGCCGGCCAGGATGATCATGGCGACGGCCAGGAGCCCGAAGCCCATACCCAGCTGGATCTTGCGGCGGGACATTCGGGAAACCACTCCGGCGCCGAGGACAGCTCCGGCCGGGGCGGCGATGGACATGGAGGCCAGGGTCAGGGGCTGGACGGCGACGGCGGACATGAAGATGAAGGCCTGGGTGGCCGTGCAGATGGTGTTGCCGACGTTCATCGTGCCCGGAATGACCCGGTCGTCCACCAGCTTGAAGAACTTGAAGATGGCCGTCTGCTGGGCGAAGCTCCCGATGCCCAGGGTATCGAGCATGTTGGTGATGAAGCCCGTCCCGAGGAGTCCGGGCCAGGGGGTCGAGGAGAATTCCCTCCTGCTCTTGTAGGCGTCGGTCAGGTAGTAGAAACCGAAGAGCGAGGTCAGGAGGCCGAGGACGGTTTTCAATATGATGACCATGGCCGCCCATGGTAAACGAAGCCTGCCTCGGCGTCAAGGACCGGTTCGCTACTCGTATCTGAGCGAGACGATGGGGTCCATGTGAGCGGCCTTCTGGGCCGGGACGATCCCGAAGAAGAGGCCGATCGTGGCCGAGACCGATAGCCCCAAGACGACGGACCAGGGGGAGACCGCCGCGGGTAACGGGGTCGCCGCCCGGACGATGAGGGCGATGCCGAAACCGGCCAGGACGCCGATGAGCCCGCCGGTGCCGGTCAGGAAGACGGCCTCGATCAGGAACTGCTTGAGGATGTCGCCCGACCGGGCGCCGATGGCTTTGCGGATGCCGATCTCCCGCGTCCGCTCCTTGACCGAGACGAGCATGATGTTCATGACCCCGATGCCGCCGACGAGGAGGCCGATCGAGGAGATAACGATCATGACCAGGTAGGCCGCCCCGGTCAGCTGGTTGTAGAGGTCGACGAGCGAGTCCTGGGTCATGACGGCGAAGTCGTTGGGCTGGCCGAAGGGGACCTTGCGCCGCTGGCGGAGGACGCTCGTGATCTGCTCGATCGTCTCGCCGAGCATCTCCGACTGCCGGGGCGAGGCCATGATCTCCAGGCCGTCCTTTTCGTAGCTGAAGTACTTCATCAGGGTGGTGATGGGCAGGCCGACGAAATTGTCGCGGCTCTGCCCGAACATCTGGCCCCTCTTGCTCAGGACGCCGATGACCGTGAAGGCCTCGGGGCCGACGCGGATCTCCTTGCCGACTGGGTTCGTGGTCGGAAAAAGAATATCGGCGAGCTCGGAGCCGAGGACGCAAACCCGGGCGGTGCGTGTCACTTCCGACTCGGTGATGAACCGGCCCAGCCGGGGAAGATAGAGGGACATGACGACGGGCCACTTCTCGTTCATGCCGATGACCATGGCGCTGTCGCTCTTGGCGCTCTGGTACTTGACCTCGACGGAATCGAAGACGCTGACGTAGACGCTGACGGCCACGGCCTTGACGAGCGGGGCGCCCGTTTCGATAGCCTTGACGTCGTCGAAGGTCAAGTCCTTGCGTGTCCGCTCCTCCTCCGACTGGTGCCCCATCTGGATGCCCTCGTTCTTCCGGATGACGATCATGTCGGAGCCGGCCGCCTGGAGCTCCGAGAGGAAGCTCTTGTTGAGGCCCTGGATGATCGAGACCATGCCGATGACGGTCATGACGCCGATGACGATGCCCAGGATGGTCAGGAACGAGCGGAGCTTGTGGGCTCGGAGCGAATCGATGGCCATGCGGAACACTTCGCGGAAGAGATGGAGCCTCATTGTTCCGACCTCAGGGCCTCGACCGGGTCGAGCTTGGCCGCCCGATTGGCCGGGTAGATACCGAAGAACAGTCCGATCGACCAGGACATGACCATGGCCAGGACGATCGAGACGGGCTCGACGCTCGAGGGCATGGACGTGGCCGCGGAAATGATCCGGGCGACCAGGAAGCCGAGGACGATGCCGATCATCCCGCCGAGCGCGGAGATGACCGAGGACTCGATGAGGAACTGGTAGAGGATGTCCTTCCGCCGGGCCCCGACGGCCATGCGGATGCCGATCTCTTTCGTCCGCTCCGAGACGGAGACGAACATGATGTTCATGATGACGATGCCGCCGACGATGAGGGCGATCGAGGACACGGCAATCATGGCGAAGTAGATGCCGGACGTGGCCGTCTTGTAGAACTGGATGAAGGTCTCGGAGGTGGCGAACGAGAAATCGTCGGCGTCGTTGTAGGCCCTCTTCCGCCACGACCGGAGGACGGTCCGGACCTCGTCCTGGGCCTGGAGCATCTCCTCCTGGGAGTTGGTGTGGATGTTGATGCTGATCGAGCGCCGCGAGCCGTAGACCTTCATGAAGGTCGTGATGGGGACGCGGACGTAGTTATCCTGGCTGAAGCCGAGGATCTTGCCCTTTTTCTTGCCGACCCCGATGACCTGGAAATTCCGGCCGCCGACCTTCAGCCACCGGCCGATGGGGTCGAGGGACCCGAAGACCTTTTCGGCGATGTCGGAGCCGATGACACAGACCGCGCGGGAGTTCGTCTCGTCCTGGCTCTGGAGGTGGCGGCCGCTCTCGAGCTCGAGGACCGAGCCGATCTCGTGGTCGAGATAGGTCACGCCGCGGATCTCCGTCTCCTTGAGCGATTGACTGCCGTATTTCACGGTCTGGCTGGTCGACACGCTGGCGCCGATGAGTTCGCACGTCGGGCAGTTGGCCCGGATGAGGTCGCGCTCGACCAGGGTCAGGTCCTTGCGCTTCATCTGTTCGCGGAAGTCCTTGAGGGAGGTCCCGATCATCGAGAATTTCTGGACCGAGAAATCGTTGGCCCCGAAGAAGGACATCTTCGTATAGACGTAGTTGTTCAGGCCCTGGATGACCGAGACCACGGCGATGATGGTCAGGACGCCGATGATGATGCCGAGGAGGGTCAGGAAGGTGCGCAGCTTGCTCGACCGAAGCGAGACCACGGCCATCGTGAAGGATTCTTTGATCTGCAGTTTGGCCATGGTTCTGAAGCTCTATTGTACCCCATATATACGAATCGCCGTAGTTTTGGTTTATAATGGGCCGGCAATGGCAACGATGCGCTTGAACAAGTTCCTGGCCCATGCCGGGGTTTGCTCGCGGCGCGAGGCGGACCGCATCATAGCGGAGGGCCGGGTCAGCGTCAACGGCAAGGTCGTCCAGGAGCTGGGCCAGAAGATCGACGCTGCGCGCGACAAGGTCGTCGCCGGCAGCCATCTCGTCAAGAGCGAAGAGGAACGGCCGGTCTACATCCTCCTTAACAAGCCGGCCGGCCGCGTCGTCAGCGTCAAGGACCCGTTCGGACGGCCGACGGTCATGGACCTCCTGCCCCATCTCCCGGTCCGGGTCTATCCCGTCGGTCGCCTCGACGTCGACACGGAGGGCGCGCTTCTCCTGTCGAACGACGGGGACATGGCCCTCCGGCTGACCCATCCCCGTTACGGCGTGGGGAAAGTCTACCACGTCCGGGTCGAAGGCGAGCCCACGGAAGACGACCTCAACAAGGTCCGTCATGGCATTTTTCTCGAGGGGCGCAAGACGGCGCCCGCCCGGATCCAGGTCCTGCGGCGGGGGCGCCGGCATTCGATCCTTGCGGTCGAGATCCACGAAGGCCGGAAGAGGGAGATCCGGAAGCTTTTCGAGGCCGTCGGCTACCCCGTCTCCGGTCTCGTCCGGGTCGAGTTTGCCGGCCTGACCCTCGAGGGCCTCAAGCCGGGCCACTGGCGCTATCTCAAGACCGCGGAGATCTCGCGCTTGAAGAAGCTCGTGGAAGGGAGCGGCGCGGCGGCCCCGCCTCGCCGCGAGAACGCGGCCCGGCCTAAAGCAAGACCCGGCCGCTGATCACTGCGGCCCGCCGGCCTGACCTTCGTCCTTGTCGTTCCCGCCCGAGAAGGACTTCCAGCCGCTGGCCAACCGCTGGAGCTCGCGGTCGACGAGGCCGTGGACCGTCCCTTCTTCGTAGCTCCCGTCCTCCCGCGCCAAACCCGCTTCGACGCCCGTCAGGATCTCGATACCCTCATCGATCGTCCGGACGGGATAGACGTGGAATTTTCCTTCCCGGACCGCGGCGACGACGTCGGCGCGGAGCATGAGATTCTGGGCGTTCTGGTGGGGGATGAGGACGCCCTGCGTCCCGGTCAGGCCCTTGGCCCGGCAGACGCCGAAAAAGCCCTCGATCTTTTCGTTGACCCCGCCGATCGGCTGGATCTCGCCCTTCTGGTTCAAGGACCCCGTGACCGCGAGGTCCTGGCGGAGGGCGAGACCCGACAGGCTCGACAGGATGGCGTAGACCTCGGTCGACGAGGCGCTGTCGCCGTCGACGCCGCCGTAGGACTGCTCGAAGGCGAGGGAGGCGGCCAGGGAGAACGGCCTCTTCGACGCGTACTTCCCGCGCAGGTAGCCGCCGAGGATGAGGACGCCCTTGTTGTGGGTCGGGCCGCTCATGTCGGCCTCCCGCTCGATGTTGATGACCCCGGCCCGGCCCATGGCCGTCCGGGCGGTGATGCGGGTCGGCTTGCCGAACATGAACTGACCCATGTCGTAGACCGACAGGCCGTTGACCTGGCCGACCACGGCGCCTTCCGTGTCGATGAGGATCGTCCCCTCCTCGATCATCTCCTGGATCTTGTCCTCGATCAGGCTGACCCGTTCGAAGCGCTCGCGGATGGCCTTCTCGACGTCGTCGCGGCCGACGGCCGACTTCTTGTCCTTGCCGGCCCAGTAGCTGGATTCGCGGATGACGTCGGCGATGACGTGGAAGCGCGTCGAGATCTTCCTCTGGCGCCCGGCGATGCGCGTCGCGTATTCGATGAGCGCCGCGATGCCGTCCTTGTCGAGGGGCATCAGGGCGTCCTCGTCGCAGATCTTCTTGATGAACCGGACGTAGTCGCCGACGGCTTTCTCGCCCTTGTCCATCTCCGAGTCGAACTCCGCCTTGATCTTGAAGATCTTCTTGAAGTCCTCGTCCATGAAGTAGAGCAGGTTGTAGATCGAAGCGTCGCCGATCATGACGACCTTGACGTCGGACTTGATGGACTCCGGCTTGAGCCGGGCGCTCGAGAACAGGTACATCTGGAGGTAGTTCTGGATCTCGAAGATTTGGTTCCGCAGGGTCCTTTTAAGGGTCGCCCAGACCCCCGGCTCGACGAGCGCGTCCAGGGCGTTGATGACGAGGTAGCCGCCGTTGGCCTTGAGGAACGAGCCGGCCTTGATCATGGTGAAGTCCGTCTGGCCCATGCCGGCGCGGGAGTAGGAGACCTCGATCGACCCGAAGAGGTTGACGTAGCTCGGGTTGGTCTCCATGACGACGGGCGCGCCGCGCTGGTCCGAATTGTCGACGAGCAGGTTGACCCGGTACTCCAAGAGATGCTCGACCCGTTCCTTGTCCTCTTTTTTCTGATTCTTGAACAGGTCGATCGTCTTGACCAGGGCCTTCTCGACGTCGTCGAGGTAGGCGCCGATCTTGGGGAAAGCGAAGCGGGCCCGGACCTCGTCGATGCCGCCCTTGATGACGGGCGTGATGGATTCCTCGTCCCAGCCCCGGAGAAGCGTCCGCGTCTCCTCGTCGATCTCCTTGAGCTTCTCGAAGATGTCCTCCAGCTTGGCCGTCAGTTCCTCGTATTTCGTCCGGAGCGTCTCCAGGGTCTCCTTGGAGATCTTCTTTTCCTTGACCAGTCCCTCGATCTTGGCAAAGGGGAGGGGCTGGCCCTCGATGACGGGGATGAGGTCGGGCCGGGTGAACATGCCCATCTGGACCTGGATGACCGAGAAGCCCTGCTCGGCCGCCTCTTCCTCGAATCGCTGGAGGATGTCCCGCTGCTTTTTCTGCTGGCTCTCGACGATGGCGTCCCGCTTTTCCGCGTAATACGGGCTCTTGAGCAGGTTGGGAATGTTCGTCCGGAGCAGGTCGATCAACCTGGCCATGGCTTCGGCGAAGAGCTTTCCCTGGCCGGAGGGGAGCATGATGAGGACGGGTTCGTCGGGGTACTTGAAGTTGTTGACGTAGAGGATGTCGTCGGGCGTCCGGTCGCCTTTCTCCAGCCGTTCGAGGAACTGTTTCACCGTCGTCGTCCGGCCCGTGCCGACCATGCCGGTGATGAAGACGTTATAGCCGAGGCTCTTGATGTCCAAGCCCGTCTGGATGGCCCGCAGGGCGCGCTCCTGGCCGATGATCTCCTCGCAAGCCCGGGCCTCGTTCGTCGAGGCGACGGGGATGAGGTCCGGACAGCAGGTCCAGCGCAGTTTTTCGGGGGTGAGCTCGGCGAATCCGGTTCTCATTTTCATGGCCGCGTCTCCTCGCCTCAACCTACCACAACCGCCGGCTTTCCTCAAGACGGGGGCCGTAGGCCCAAAATCGCCGGTAGATATGGGCGCCGAATTCCGGGACATGAGAGAATTCGGGAACAGGAATCTCTCAAGACGGCTCGAGATCTATCGGCGATTTTAGCGGGGTCTGTTTTATAGTGTAAATCCCCCGGACATCTGCTAAAATAGGTCTCCTTCGGACCCGGGAAGGAGAAAGACGTCCATGAAAATCCATCAAGGCAAGCTCCAGGCTAAGGGGTTCAGAGTCGCCATCGTGGTCAGCCGCTTCAACAGCTTCATCTCGGAGCGGCTCCTCGAAGGCGCCCTGGAAGCCCTCCAGAAGATGGGCGCCCAGGAGGCCGACCTGACGGTCTACAAGGTGCCGGGCTCTTTCGAAGTGCCGCTCGTCGCCAAGAAGATCGCCAAGGCCAAGGCGGCCGACGGCATCCTCTGCGTCGGCGCCCTCATCCGCGGGGACACGCCCCATTTCGATTTCCTCGGCGCCGAGGTCATCAAGGGGCTGGCCCAGATCGCCATGGAGGACGGCGTTCCCGTCTCATTCGGCATCCTGACCGTCGACACCGTCGAGCAGGGCATCGAACGGGCCGGGACCAAGGCGGGCAACAAGGGCTACGACGCCGCCTTCTCGCTCATCGAGACGCTGAGCATGATCAAGGAGGCGGGCCTCCGCTGAGCGGATGACCGGATCGAGCCATGGGACAACGCCGTAAGGCGCGGGAGTGCGCCCTCCAGATCCTGTTCCAGTTCGAGTTCAATACCGGCGATCCCAAGGCCCTCGTCAAGATCTACTGGGAACACCAGAAAGCGTCGTCCGAGGTCCGGAAATACGGGACTTGGATCGTCGAGGAGATCATCGCCCACGGGGAGGACATCGACCGGGCCATCCAGTCGGCTTCGAAGAACTGGCGCCTTTCCCGCATGGCCGTCATCGACCGGAACATCCTGAGGATCGCCGTTGCGGAGCTCCTCTACGAAAAGACGCTGGCCCCGGCCATCATCATGAACGAGGCGATCGAGGTCGCCAAGCGCTACAGCGGCGAAGAGTCGGCCGTGTTCGTCAACGGGGTCCTCGACGCCGTGGGGCGGTTGCTCAAGGAGAAAGCGGGCAAGCCGGGAACGGCGGCCGGGCCGGGCAAAGAAGGTGAGCATGAGTAAAAAAGAGGACGGCGCGGAACTCGACCAGGACGTCGCCCGCCGGGAGAAATACCGCAAGCTCCGGGAGGCGGGCGTCGAGCTGTTCCCCTACACCGCCGCCAAGACCCACGAGATCAAGGACATCGTCGAGACCTTCGGCGGCCTGACCGCGGAGGAGCTCGAGGCCAAAAAGGCCGCCGTCGCCGTCCCCGGCCGGATCATGTCCGTCCGGAAAATGGGGCGGGCGACCTTCTTCCACGTCTCGGACGGCCGGACGCGGCTCCAGGCTTATATCCGGGAGGATAAGGCCGGGTCCGCGGCCTACGAGCTCTTCGGCCAGCTCGACCTCGGCGACGTCGTGTCGGTCGCCGGGACCCTGTTCAAGACGCGGACGGGAGAGCTCACCGTCTTCTGCGATTCCGTTACCTTCCTGGCCAAGGCCCTCCACCCGCTCCCCGAGAAGTGGCACGGCCTCCAGGACGTCGAGCTCCGCTACCGCCAGAGGTACCTCGACCTCATCATG
This sequence comes from Acidobacteriota bacterium, assembly GCA_014894455.1. Classification (GTDB taxonomy): domain Bacteria; phylum Acidobacteriota; class Aminicenantia; order Aminicenantales; family Saccharicenantaceae; genus RBG-16-66-30. The sequence goes on from JADBLN010000083.1 coordinate 8,743, forward strand.
AACCCCGAGGCCGGCGAGGTCTTCCGCCTGCGGAGCGCCATCGTCGCCCACATCCGCAGGTTTTTCGACAGCCGCGGCTACATCGAAGTCGAGACGCCAATGATGCACGCCGTCCCGGGCGGCGCCCTGGCCCGGCCCTTCAAGACCTTCCACAACGCGCTCGGCCTCGACCTCTACCTGCGCATCGCCCCCGAGCTCTTCCTGAAGCGGCTGGTCGTCGGCGGCCTGGACAAGGTTTACGAGATCAACCGCAGCTTCCGCAACGAGGGCATCGACGCCCAGCACAACCCCGAGTTCACCATGCTCGAATTCTACGAGGCCTACAAGGACTACTACGACATGATGGACTTGACCGAGGAGCTGCTGACGGGCTTGGCCGAAGCCCTGCTGGGCAAGGCCGAGGTCCCCTTCGGGGAGCACACGATCTCTTTCAAGAGGCCTTACAAGCGGCTGAAGTTCATGGACGCCGTCGTCTCCTACAGCGGCCTCGCCCCGAGCCGCTTCTCCGACCGCAAGGAGCTCATCGAGTTCGCCGAAGGCCTGGCCCCCGAGAAGAAACCCCTGACCTACGGCAAGGCCCTCGACGTCCTCTTCGACCGGTTCGTCAAGGACAAGATCGTCCAGCCGACGTTCATCACGAACCCGCCCAAGGAGATCTCGCCGCTGGCCAAGACCTCCCGCGATAATCCCGAGGAGGCCGAGCGGTTCGAGCTCCTCGTCGCCGGAATGGAGGTGGCCAACGCCTTCTCCGAGCTGACCGACCCCGCCGAACAGCTGGCCCGCTTCGAGGACCAGGCCGAGGAGAAGCGGAAGGGCGACGAGGAATCCCACCCCGTCGACATGGACTACGTGGAGGCCCTCGAGTACGGCCTGCCGCCGACGGGCGGGGAGGGGATAGGCATCGACCGGCTGACGATGATCATGGCCAACAGGAAATCGATCCGGGAGGTCATCCTCTTCCCTCTGCTGAGGCCGAAATAGACCCATGAAGTTCGAACTCTTCGTCGCCCGGCGCTACCTCACGGCCAGGAGGAAGCAGGCCTTCATCTCCGTCATCACCTCGATCTCCGTCCTCGGCATCGCCATCGGCGTCGCCGCCCTGGTCATCGCCATCGCCCTCATCACCGGCTTCCAGGGGGACGTCCAGGACAAGATCCTGGGCGCGACCTCCCACGTCATGGTCTCGGACCTCGGCGGCCAGGGGCTCGCCGACTACGAGGGCTTGGCCGAGAAGATCCGGGCCATCCCGGGCGTCGAGTCCGTGACCCCCGTCGTCTACAACACGGTGCTCATCACCGGGCTCGGCGAAAGCTCCGGAGCCTTGGTCAAGGGCATCGACTTCGACCGCGAGCGGCAGGGCGCCGCCTGGCTCCAGAAGCTCGAGGCCGGGCGGATCCCGGATGGGGGCGGGGCCCGGGAAGGCCTCCTCCTCGGCCGGGAGCTCGCCCTGCGGATCGGCGCCCAGGTCGGCGACGTCGTGGACGTGGTGACGGCCTCCTCGACCCTGTCCCCTCTGGGCCTCCTGCCGAAGAGGAAGAGGTTCCAGGTGACGGGGGTTTTCAACACCGGGCTCTACGAGTTCGACAGCTCGACGGCCCTCGTTGCGATCGGCGTCGCCCAGAGGCTCTTCGGCCTCGAAGGCCGGGCCAGCTACATCCAGGTCAAGCTGCGGGACATCTTCGCCGCGCCCGCCGTAGGCGAGACGATCAAGGCGGCCTTGCCGCCCGTCGTCTACATCACGACCTGGATGGAGCTCAACAAATCCCTCTTCTCCGCGTTGAAGCTCGAGAAGAACATCATGTTCTTGACCATCACCCTGATCGTCATCGTGGCCGCCCTGAACATCATCGCCACGCTCATCCTCATGGTCATGGAGAAGACCCGCGACATCGGCATCCTCATGGCCATGGGCGCGACGCCCCGGTCGATCAACCGGATCTTTTTCTACCAGGGGGCGCTGATCGGCGTCATCGGGACGGCCCTCGGCGTCCTCCTCGGCCTCGGCTGGTGCGCCCTGGCCAACGCCTTCGAACTCATCAAGATCCCCGTGGACATCTACCAGATCTCCCACGTCCCGTTCCGGCTGAGGCCTCTCGACCTGGCCCTCATCGTCGGGGTGACTCTGGCGATCAGCTTCGTGTCGACCATTTTCCCGGCCCGCCGCGCGGCCAAGGTGGATCCCGTGGTGGCGTTGAAATATGAGTGACCGCGTCCTCGTCGCCGAAAACCTGGGGAAAACCTACCCCCTCCCGAAGGGCGAACTGCGCGTCTTCGAAGGCCTCGGTTTCGAGCTCGAGCGGGGCGAGCTCGCGGCCATCATGGGGGCCTCGGGGGTGGGCAAGACGACGTTCCTCAACCTCCTCGGCGCCCTCGACCGGCCTTCGGAAGGACGCGTCCTTCTCGACGGAGAAGACCTCTTTGCGGGAACGGACCGGGAGGTCGCCGGGGTCCGCAACCGCAAGATCGGCTTCGTCTTCCAGGTCTTCCACCTCCTCCCCGAGTTCACCGCCCTCGAGAACGTCAGCTTGCCCCTGATGATCCGGGGCGTCCCGAAAAAGGAGGCTTTCCTCAAGGCCCGCGACATCCTCGAGGAAGTCTCCCTCGAGGACAAGGTCCATTCGCGGCCGAGCCAGCTCTCCGGCGGCGAGCAGCAGCGCGTGGCCATCGCCCGGGCGCTCGTCAACGAGCCCCGGCTCCTGCTGGCCGACGAGCCGACGGGCAACCTCGACTGGAAGACCGGCGAAAAAGTGCTCCGGCTCGTCCTCGACCTCCACGAGCGCAGGGGGCTGTCCTCCATCCTCGTCACCCATAACGAGAAGATCGCCCGTTACTGCCACAAGGTCTACATGATGGAGGCGGGGGAGCTGAAACTTTTGTCCTCCCTCCCGAGTTAATCCGGGTATGAGGTCCCCGGCCGCCCCAGGCCCGGTTTTTGAAAAAACCGGGCCAATATGGTATATGTAGAAGGATATCCGAAATGAAAAAGTTCGTCCTGGCCATCCTGCTCATCGTCCTCCCCGGTCTCCTGGCCGCCCAGGAGATCCTGGAGAAGATCGAGATCGTCGGCAACGACCGGGTGACGCTGGAGACGATCCTCTACTATCTCACGGTCCGGGAAGGCGACTCCTACGTCACCGACCAATTCCGCCGGGACTTCCGCGTCCTCTGGTCGACGGGGTTTTTCTCGAACATCAAGTTCGAGGAGGCCCAGGGGACGAGGGGCCGGATCGTTCGGATCACGGTCGAGGAGAACCCGGTCGTCAAGGCCATCACATACAAGACGGGCAAGAAGGTCAAGGAAAAAGATATCGTCAACAAGCTGAAGGAAAAAGACCAGTCCATCCTGCCCTATTCCTATTACAGTCCCTACAAGCTCCAGCGGATCAAGGACACCATCACCGACCTCCTTTTCGAGAAGGGGCTCCTGGCCTCGAAGATCGACACGGAGATCGTCAAGCAGGGTAAGAACGAGGTGGACGTCCTGATCAAGATCGACGAGGGCCCTAAGGTTCGGGTCGGGGACGTCGTCTTCGAGGGCAATACCAAGCTCCTGCCGAGCTCGCTCAAGTGGTCGATGAAAGACAACCGGCCCCACAGCCTGTTCAACTGGATCCTGGGCAAGGACGTCTACAAGCAGAACAAGCTCACCGACGACGTCGACCTGATCAAGAAGAAATACCAGGAGAACGGCTACATGGAGGCCGCCGTCGGCCAGCCGCGGATCGAGGAGATCGAGAGGCGCACGGTCACGTTCAAGAAGCAGAAGATGATGCGGCTGATCATCCCCATCACCGCCGGTTATCTCTACCGCGTCGGCGAGATCAAGGTCGAGGGGAACAAAGCCATCAACGTCAAGTACCTCCGGGCCATGGTCAAGCTCCAGCCCGCGGAGGTCTACAGCACCAAGGACCGGGAAAAGAGCGTCGACGACATCTCGGAGCTCTACCGGGATGGCGGCTACGTCTATGTCCAGGTCATTCCCGTCGAGAACCTCGATCCCAAGAGGAAAGTCGTCAACGTCACCTTCAACATCGTCGAAGGGGAGGTCGCCTACCTCAACCGTCTCGACTTCCGCGGCAACATTTACACCAAGGACAAGGTCATCCGGAGGGAGATGATCATCCGGGAGGGCGACCGCTTCAGCCTGAGCATGTTCAAGAACAGCATCCTGCGGATCAAGCAGCTCGGGCTCGTCGACCTCGAGAAAGACCCCGACATCAAGCCCAACCCGGACGACCCGACCAAGATGGACGTCCAGGTCAACGTCAAGGAGCTCCAACGGAACAACATCCAGTTCACCGCCGGCTACAGCGGCTACGAGGGGACGTTCGTGGCCTTCAGCTACTCCACGGTCAACTTCCTCGGGGCGGGCGAAACCCTGGAGCTCACCGCCCAGCAGGGCAAGCTCGTCAAGAATTACTCCTTCGGCTTTTCCGAGCCGTACCTCTTCGACAAGCCCATCACTGCGGGCTTCAACATCTACGACCGGAAGACCGACTACAGCTCGTTCGGTCTCTACAAGCAGTTAACGAAGGGCATCGACCTCTCCGTCGGGACGAGGCTTTTCGGGATGTGGCGGGCGAACATGACCTACACCATCCAAAAGCTCAACGTCTCCTATCCCGAAGGGGCGGCGATCTCGTCGATCTACGGCTCCGGCGCGTTCTATGAGAGCTCGATCACCCCGATGCTCTTCCGGTCGACGATCGATAGCCCCCTGACGCCGACCCACGGCACGCAGTACTCGCTGAGCATGAAGTACGCCGGCACTTTCCTCGGCGGCGCGATCGACCTGATCAAGCCCCAGATCGAGTTCACCTACTACCACCCGATCCTCGGCCGCGGCCCCAAGGCCCACGTCATCGGCTTCCACGCTCAGTACCAGTTCATCAGGGCGATAAACGGCTCGCAGATCCCGTATTGGGAGAAGTTCTTCCTCGGCGGCGAGCGCTCGGTCCGCGGCTACGAGGTCTACACGATCGGGCCCAGAAACGAGAGCGGCTACAACCTGGGCGGCGAAAAGTCCGCGGTCTTCAACGCGGAGTACATCATCCCCGTCGGCGGCCCGCTCTATGTGATCGCCTTCTACGACGTGGGAAATTCCATCCCCTACAGCGACAAGCTCAGGTTCAAGGACATGTACTCGTCGCTCGGCATCGAGGCCCGACTCTTCATCCCCGCCCTGCGCGTGCCCTTCCGTCTGATCTTCGCCTTCAACAACAAGAAGATCTATTCGACCGACCCGGATTTTGCGTTCCGCTTCGCCGTGGGCACGACGTTCTAGGGCGCAGCCCGACTCCCAAACAGGAGGTTCCGACATGATCAAACACCTTCGACTCATCGCGCTGGTCGCGGCGGCCGCGGCCGGGCTCGCCGGGCTCGTCCCCGCCCAGGAGGCGAGCAAGCTGGGGATGGTCAATTCCCAGGAGATCCTCGATAAGTCCGTGGAAGGCCGGCGGGTGCTGGCCCAGCTCCAGGCGGCGGACAAGAAGTACACCGAGAGCGTCACCCGGCTGGACGATCAGATCAAGCAGCTCCAGAACCGGCTGAGCGCGCAACGGCTGACCCTGACCGCCGAGGCCGCCGCGAGGATCCAGGCCGACATTCAGAAAGCGCAGACGGAACGGCAGCGGACGGCCGAGGACGCCAGCCGGGCCATGCAGGAGCTCCAGGCGAGGACCTTGGGCCAGCTCCAGAGCGAGGTCTTGCCCATCATCGAGCAACTCCGGAAGGACAAGGGGCTTGACGTCATCTTCGACCCGGGCAAGAGCGGGATCGTGTTCGTGAGCCCGTCGCTCGACCTGACCGCCGAGGTCATCCGGCGGTACGACGCCCTGAAGGCGGCCCCCCCGGCCAAGAAGTAGACTCGAGCGAGGCCGACCCATGATATCGGTAGAACAGATCTCGAAATTCCTGCCTCACCGTTTCCCCTTCCTGCTCGTCGACCGCGTCATCGACATCGTCCCCGCGAAGACCATCGTCGCCCTGAAGAACGTGACCTGCAACGAACAGTTCTTCCAGGGCCATTTCCCGGAATGGAAGATCATGCCCGGGGTCCTCATCATCGAGGCCATGGCCCAGGCCGGCGCCATCCTCCTCTTCAGCTCCATCCCCAACCCGGAGAGCAAGTTCATCGTCATGAGCAAGATCGACAAGGCCAAGTTCAAACGGATGGTCGTTCCCGGCGACCAGCTCCGGCTGGACGTCGAGTGGACCCGGGGGAGAGGGCGAATCTGCCAGATGAAGGGGAAGGCCTTCGTGGACGGGGACCTCGCGGCCGAAGCGGAAATCTACGCCAGCATCCTCGACATCGAGGACCTCAAAGGAAAAAAAGGCCCCGGACAGATCTAGCCCGACACCCCGCTCGCCTCTTCTCCCCGCGATACCGGACGGGAGATCACTTCATCAGGAAAAGGGCGTCGTTGAGGTTGGAATTGTAGGTGACGCCGGCGAGGGTCACTTTCTGGGCTTCGGTCCCGTTGTGGAGGACTCGGATCGAGAAGGCGACCGTTGTGCCACCGACCTTCTGGTAGTTGCTCAGAAAAGTCTCTGCGTCCACTTCACCGCCGGTCTGGTCGATGGATTTGCCCTGCTGCTTGTAGGGAAGGTAGGTGGCCGGGTCGAGGAAGAAGGTGTTCTTGTGGCCGTCCGAGAGGGTCTGCTCGAGGACGATATAGTCCTTGTCCTCGATCTTCGCCTTGGGCTTCAGGGCGTAGGTGATGCCGAGCTTCTGGGGGTTGAGGAAAGACTGATTGCCCAGGGCCTGGCGGGCGAATTCCTTGGTCATGAAATCGGGCATCTCCTCCGTCGTCCCGGTCTGGGGATTTGTGAACCAGGCCTTCTGTCCGTCGAATGCCTGCGTGATGGTTATTCCCTGTTCGGCGATGTCGATGTCCATGCGGACCTTGTCGGGCTCCTTCTGGTACATCGTGATGGGCGCCGTGATGGCGTAGGGGCTGGTGATCTCAAGGGTTCCCGTGATGGTCGTGTCCTTGATGGCCTCGAGGGCCTTGCGTCCGCCCATGGCGTCGATCATCTTGTTCAGGACGTCCTGGGCCGTTTGCCCGTAGCCGGGAAGGGCGGCGAGCGTCATCAGCACGGCGGCGCCGAGGATCCACGCGGTTGCCTTTTTCATAGGTTCCTCCAATTTCTTCTGAGTTGCGATCATTCGGTATGACAGATATTGTAAACGAAAGTTCGGCTTTTGCCAACCTTCCGGACCGGCGCGAGCTTTGTTGGGCATTCGTTTATCGGCAACTCGACAGCGGCCGGGGCCGGGACTAGTCTTTACCTTTTGATTTAGGTTGCTAAATAATGTTATAATAAATATGTCCAATATTAGGACACATTATCGGGATAGTGATAGCGCGTAACATGGCCCGTAATTTCTCTTTGATCGCCTGCGCGAACTTCGACCGGGAGATCCAGGCCATCCAATCCTCCCCGGATTTCCAGGACGTCCGTTTCAAAACGCTGCCGGTTGACTGTGACCAGGTCGAAGCCGAATGGCACGGCCTGAGGGAAGCCGTCGGGTCCTTCCGCGACGACGGGTGTTCCGTCTGCATCTTCGGCAGCTACTGCCTGACCCGGGCCGAGAAGGACTTCGGCTTCGGCGAGGCCTGCCGGTTCGAACAGAAAGGCCAGTGCTTCGAGTGGGTCGCCGACAAGGCGATCCTCGACCGCTTCCTCCAAGACGGCGCGCTTCTCGTCCTGCCGGGATGGCTCAGGGACTGGGAAACCCAGGTCGACAAGCGTTGGCCGTCCGGCCGAAAGAGCGCCCAAATTTATTTCCGCGAGTTGGCGAAAAAAGTGGTCCTCCTCGACACGGGCGTCCATCCCCAAATCGACTGCGAGCTAAAATCCTTTGCCCGCTTCCTCCGGCTCCCGCCTGAGGTCTTTCCCGCGGGGCTCGAGCATTTCAAGCTGAACCTCGCCCGGATCGTCCTCTCCTGGCGAGTAGAACGGGAGAGGGAGGGCGTCGAGGACCACGTGGCCGCGATCCGCCGGCAGATGTCCGACTACGCCCGGATCGGCCATCTCCTGGAGGCCGTGACCAACGTCAAGAGCGTGGAGGAGGCCCTGGCCGGCGTCCTCGAGTTTTTCCGCGTCCTCCTCTCGCCGCAGGAAGTCGTCTACCATCCCGTCGAATCCTTTTCCGGCCGGCCCGGCCCCGAAGGCTCTCCCTGGGACAGGATCATCGCGCTCAACGCCGATTATGCCTGGGCCGACGACAGGCGGGCGATCTATCTCAAGATCTCCCATAACCGGGAGCTCCTGGGCATCCTCGAGGTCGTCGGTTTCGGCGATCCGGGGCGGCGGGAACACGACCTCGACCTGGCGCTGGCCCTGGCCAGGATCTCGGGTTTGGCCCTAGCGAACGTCAAGACCAGCCGCGCGTTGAACGCGGAACGGGGCAGGGCCGCCATTGCCGAAGCCGCCTTGACGACCGGGGAAGAGAAGATGACGACGATTTTCAGCTATCCCCTCGGCCTCTACAGAACGACGCCCCAGGGGCAGATCCTCGACGCCACGCCGACGCTGGCCCGGATGCTCGGCTACCCGGACGTCGCCGCGCTCAAGACGGTGAACTTCTGGGACATCCATAACGACCCGGCCGACAGGGACAGCTGGCAGGCCGTCCTCGATTCGAGCTCCATGGTCGAGATCTTCGAAACCCAGCTCCGGCGGAGCAACGGCACGCTTTTTTGGGCCAAGGATTCTTCCCGGGCGGCCAAGGACTCCCGAGGGGACGCCCTGTTCTACGACGGGGTCATCGAAGACATCTCCCGGAAGAAGCATATGGAAGAAGACCACTCCTGGGGCGTGCGTCTGCAGGCTTCGGTGAGCGACGTCTCCGAACGGCTGCTGTCCCCGACGCCGATCGAGGAGATGTCCTCCGTCGTCTTGGAGCACGCCCGGCGGCTGACCGCGAGCGCCACCGCGTTCGTCGGGCACATCGACGAGCGGACGGGGCGGCTCGTCCCCGCGGCCCTGACTCCGGACGCCCGGGACCTGCTCGCCGGGCATTCCGCAAGCGGCGGGAATCCCCACGAGGCCTCGGGGATGTGGCGCTGGGTCCTCGAGAAACTCAAGCCCATCGTGACGAACGACACCAGCATGGACCCGCGCTTTTCCGGGATGCCCGCATGGCATTTCCCCGTCCGCCAGTTCCTGGCGGTTCCCGCGGTCATGTCGGGCGGCATCGTCGGGCTGATCGTCGTCGCCAACGCGGAAAACCCCTACGTGGAGAAGGACCGCACGGCGATCGAACGCCTGGCCACCCTCTACGCGATCGCCATCCACCGGACCCGGACGGAGAACGAGCTGCGGGACCTGTCGCTCATCGACGAGCTGACGAAAGTCTACAACCGCCGCGGCTTCATGACCCTGGCCGAACAGCAGATCAAGATCGCCCACCGGACGAAGAAGGAGCTGTTCGTCTTCTATGCCGACCTTGACGACTTGAAGAAGATCAACGACGCCTACGGCCACGACGAAGGGGACGCCGTACTGATCGAGGCCGCCGCCATGTTCCGGGACGCCTTCCGCGATTCCGACATTATCGCCCGCCTCGGCGGGGACGAGTTCGCCGTCCTGGCCATCGACGTCGCCGAAGGGAAAGCGACGACCCTGGCCCGCCGGTTCCGGGAAAAGATCGCGGCGCGAAACTCCCGTCCGGGGCAGGAGTATTCCGTTTCCTTCAGCCTGGGGACCGCCCGCTATGACCCGGACAAGCCCTGTACCCTCGCCGAGCTCATCACCTCGGCCGACAAGAAGATGTATCAGGACAAGAGCGCGAAGAAAGCCGCCTGACGACCGCCGCCGTCCCTCAGTTCCGGATCTTGTATTTGGCCAGTTTGTTGTAGAGCGTCGTCCGCGAGATACCCAGGATCTTGGCCGTCTGGCGCAGGTTCCCCTTGGCCACCTTCAGGAGATAGACGATGTAGTCCTTCTCCAAGTCGTCGAGCGAGGACAGGTGGCCGCGGCCGGCGAAGGCGATCGCTCCCTGCGGCGGGATGTAATCGCGGAGGTACTTGGGCAGGTTGGCGACGTCGATGAAGTCCTTCTTGCAGAGCATGGCCGCGCTTTCCAGGACGTTGGCCAGCTCGCGGATATTGCCCGGCCAGCCGTACTTGAGGAAAATCTTCTGGACTTCGCGCGAGACGCCGCGCACGTTCTTCGAAAAATTCCGGCTCGCGCCCTGGAGGAAATGGCGGACGAGCAGGGGGATGTCCTCCAGCCGTTCCCTGAGGGGAGGGAGGTCGATGGTGACCTTGTTCAGGCGATGGAAGAGGTCCTCGCGGAACGTCCCGGTCCGGACCATCTCGGCCAGGTCCCGGTTCGTGGCGGCCAGGACCCGGACCTCGACGGCGGTATTCTCGTTGGCGCCCAAGGGCCGGAACTCGTGGTTCTCCAGAACCCGCAGGAGCTTGGCCTGGACGGTCACGGGGATCTCGGCGATCTCGTCGAGGAAGATGACCCCGCCGTCGGCCTCGTCGAACATGCCGAGCTTGTCCTTGTCGGCCCCGGTGAAGGCGCCCTTCTTGTAGCCGAAGAGCTCGGACTCGAAGAGGTTTTCGGGGATGGAGGCGCAGGCGCAGACGACCAGGGGCTTCCCCCCGTAGGGGCTCAGGCCGTGGAGGGCCCGGGCGACGACCTCCTTGCCGGTCCCGGTCTCGCCGGTGACGAGGGCGCTTGAGAAGTACTTGGCGATGTTCTCGATGAGGCCGAAGATCTCGAGCATGTACGGGTTGCGGCTGATCAGGCCCCGGAAAACGTATTTCCGTTCGAGCTTCTTTTCGAGGTGCAGGGTTTCCCGGCGAAGCTCCCGTTTCCGGGAGATCCGGCGGAGGACCTCCTGTAGGATGTCGCCCTCGAACGGCTTGGGGATGAAATCGGTCGCCCCGGCGTTGACGATGTCCAGGACGGCTTCTTGACCGGCGGGCTCGCCGCCGACGAGGACGTCGATCAGGGCGTCGGATTTCTTGATCTTCTTCATGACCAGGAGGCCGGCGGCGAGCGAGTCGCCGGAGTCGACCAGGACGACGCGGATCCCGTTCTCCCGGACGACGGCGAGATAGTCGTCTTCGGTCTGCGAGAAAAAGACGTTGAAGTCGACGGCCACGGGGGCCTTCTTGACGGTCTCGTAGAGCGAGAAATCGTCGGAGATGATCAGGAGGTTGGTCTGCGCTTCCATCGGTGCCCGGCCTCGTGCCTCGGCGGTGTCCTTATCTTATCAATTCCGGCCGGAATAAACAACTTCTCCGGCTCTCCCGAATTTTCCGGCATGTCCCGGAATTCCGCGAGACGTCATTTCGGCGATTCCGGTGCCTGCCCCGGCCGGCCCCGGACGAAGGTCAGCCGGGTCCGGTTGCGGCCTTCCTCTTCGATCCTGACGACTTCATATCCGGACCGGTCGAGGTACTTGACGTGGGCCCGGAGGTAAGCCAGGCCCTGCTCGCAGAGGAAGTCGAGCCAGTCCCCGGTCGCCGTCTCGTCCATGACCTCGGGCGTTTGTTCGACGAAGGTCGTCTGCGCTCGAGGCGTCAGCTTGTTCTCCGAAGGGCCCCGGCGCTTGGCGTAGATGTTGACGCCGTCGGCGGTCTCGAGGGCGTTCATGTGGGGGGCCCAGCGGGCGGCCCAGCGCTCGTACCGGTTATAAAATTTCTTGTTCGACGCGGCGAACCGGGCGTCCCCCTGGAGTTCCCGGGCGATGAGTTTCATCAGGACATCCCCGGCTGTCTTGTGCTCGGCGTAAAGGGGAAGGCGGAGGGCCTTGAAGTAGGTGAACCAGCCCTTGGGGATCCGGTAGTCCCGGAAAAGGTAAGGCGAGTAGTTGGAGAACGGCTGGACCCATTCGTGGGAGGGGTAGCCGTGGAGGTTGAGGAAAATATCGGGTGACCATTTTTCGTAAAGCTTCGTCCGGACGGCGGCTTCGGGCAGGAGAGGCTTGGCCCCGGTCTGGTAGCCGATGTCCGTGCCCAGGGACCCGTAGCGCCCGGCGTGCAGGCTGTGAAAGGGCTCGTTCTTCTGCATCTCATAGGCCGCCTCGGCCCCGTCCGGATTTTCCAAGGGTTGGAGGACGAAGTTCATCTTCTTGAGCGCCTCCCGGTAAACGGGGTCCCGGGCGACGAGTTCGGCGAAACGGAGGAGGTAATTGGTCGAAGAGACCTCGTTGGCGTGCTGGCGGGCGACGACCTGGAGAGTCGGCTTGAAAGTGATCAGACGCGGCAGGGAGACGTATTTTTCGAACGGCAGGAAAAGCTCGAGGACGGGCACGTCCCGGCCCTCGTAGGACCTGCCCCCGATGTAGCTCCGGACGGCCTTGAACGAGGACAAGCGGCGGATGAGGTCCCGGGCCATGACGGGCGAAATGATTTCCCGCGTCGTCACGACCGTCTCTTCGGGTCGCGGAGGAGGGGGCGCGGCGGGAGTCTCCCCGGGCGGCGGGACGACCTTGAGATTCTCGTCCTTCTCCAGAGTCTGGCAGAGGAGCCGGAGCGTGAAGCCCTCGACTTTCGGGAAGCAGAAGACGTCGCCCAGGGCTCCGGAGGCGAAGAGCTCGCGCCAGGAGCTCACGATGTCGATAAGAGCCAGGTAGTCGGCCTCCTTCTCCCAATCGGTTTCGACGACGACATTGGCGATGCGGTCCGTCCGGCCGTCGTAGACGAGCTCCGTCGTCCGCGTCTCCTTGGGCTTGAGCGGCGGGAAGACGGTCTTGCGCGAGACCTCCTCGTGCCCCTTCTCCTTCCAGCGGACGGTCATTTGTGGAGCGGCTGCGGGCCAGTCCTCCAGGACGACCCTGGCCCGGGCCGGGCCGCCCTCGAGCGAGGGATGAAGGGACGGCAGAACGTTGCCCGGGGCCGATGACCGGGAGGTGTCGGCCGGCAGGTCCTTGTCTTCCGGGTCGAAACGGGTGATGCCCCGCAGGAGATCGAGCGTGTCGAAGTAGATCTCGTCGTGAAGCGCCTCGAGGGACGAGATGATTTCCTCGTCGAGGCCGATCCGGTAGTCCGGCTCGCTCGCCTGGACGTCGACGAGAAGCCGCTTGAAATAGGGCTGCTTGGAGAACGTCGGTTCGCCGCCCGTTTTCTTACGGACATGGCCGGCGACCGCCTTGAGGACGTCCTCTTGGTAGAAAGCCCAGAATTTTTCGAGGTCGGTCTCGAGCGGGAGGTCGCAGACGACGGTCCCGCCGGCCTCGATGCGGAGCCAGCCGCAGGTGATCTTGGCCGTCCCCCATTCCGGGAGGACGTTCGAAAGGGGAATGTCCCTCGTCCGGGGCGTGAAGCCCCGGTCGAGCAGGACGGCGTTCCTATCGTCATAGGCCCTGATCTCGTAAACCGGCCCCCCCGGCTCCTTGACCTCGAACTCGATTCGGTCGAGGGGGATGGCCAGCTCACGGGCCAGGATCTCGTCCACGGGGTAGAGCTCCTGGAGCCACCGGCTCGGCTCGGCATAGGCGCGCTTGGGCCGCGTGAAGTCCTCCCTCTCTTCGGCGAACCTGACGGAGATGTGATGGACACCCTTCCCCCTGAGGGCGGGCAGGACTTTTTCTATGAGCCAGAAATAACCGGGCTTGTAGGCGCAAACGACCTCTACGTCGGCCGCGGCGAATCCGGCCGCGCGGAGGATTTTTTCGACTTCCCCGCGGACTTTCTCCCGGACGCCCGGCGATTCGCTGACCCCCAGACTGACCATGAGGGAAGCGGCTGTCCCAGCCGCTTCGGCCGTACCGGCGAGGCCGCCGACCTTTTCCCGGATCAAGGCGAGGGCGTCGTCGACCTCCCAGGTGAACTCCTTCGATTTTTCGAAGACCGCCCGGCCTTCCTTGAGCGTCGAGGCCTTGACCGAGACCGCGGCATTTCCCGCCGCGTTCCGCAGGATATCGCCGACGGCCGCCTCGAAGGGCCCGTTCGACCCGGGCAGGAGAAGCTCGGCATCGACGGATTCGAGGTCCCGCCCCTTGAGCTCGGCCGCCGTTTTCTCGACCGCGTTCATGAGGAAAGCCTCCGCGGCCCCTTTCTCCCCGCTCAGGAACTTGTCGATGTCCGCGGCGAGGTCGGCCAGCTGGGGCTTCCCTTCGCCGTATTCCTCGAAGTAGGGGAAGGTCCGTGCGAGGTAGGAAAGGGTCTTGTCCAGCCCGAGCGGACCCGGAGCGTAGACGACGAGGGCCGAGGACTTTCCGAAGGCTTTGGGGACGATCTTGACCAGTCCTCCGGCGCTCGCGAGGGCCGGAGGTTTCAGCTTCCCGGTCTTGATGAGGTCGAGCGTCAGGGCGTTGTCCCCGACGAGGATCGGGGCGGCCAGGGCCTTTCGGCTCTCGACCTCGGCCTGCAGCTGGACGAGGGGGAACGAGGCCCCGGCCGTGGCCAGGACGAGCCGGCTCGAGAGCTCGGCGATATTCCCGCTTCCGAAGTCATCGGGGATAATGATCGAAGAGTCGAGCGCGTCGGGGATCCCGTCCTTGTCCTGGTCGGAATAGACGCCCTTGGTCGAAAAAAGGCCGAGGAGGTCGAATTCCTTGCCCGTCCCCTCGGCGCCGGGCCGCTCCTTGAAACCGGGCGTCAGGAGCCTCTTGGTCGCGCCCATCCTCGGCAGGATGACTTGCGACTTGGCGTCGCCGAAACGGAGTTCGAAGGTCAGGGCGGCGCAGGCCGGGTAGGAAAGGACGTCGGTCCGGACGCCCTTGAGCTGCTGACGCTCGAGGAGGAGCAGGGCGTCCTGCGCTTTTTTCCTGTCGCCGTCCTCCGTGAAGTGGATCTCGATACCGAGGTTCTCGATCTGGCCCTGGTCGAAGGATAAGGCCCGGAGGCCGTCCGACGAGCCTGGATCGACGGGGAATTCGTAAAGCGCGTCCCGGACGACCGTCTTCTGGAACTTGACTCCCGCCGCGGCAAGGAACGCGGCCAGGTCATTCTCGAGGCTCATGTAGGTGGCCCCGGTCTCGCGGCCCCAGACCTCCCAGAAATACGGCCAGCGCAGGAAAAATGCACGTCCGGTCCGGAGGAGGGCCTCGTCCGACCCGGCGACGCAGACGATGCCGCGCTGGTTTTTCCGGGCGAACAGGAACACCAGCCCCCGGTTCGGGCCGAGCGAGACGGGGTCGAGCCGGCGCTCCTTCAAAGCTTCACGGACCCAGGCCAGGTTGTTGCCGATGAGGATCGGGAAGGGGAGGGACTGACGGCCGGCGACCTCCGATTCCCGTCGGACGAGCCCGAAGTCGACGGCCAGGCTCTCGAAATTGACCCGGGCGGCGATGTCGGCGGCCAGGGCGACCTCGCGGGCCGTCGGCTTGTCGGGAATGATGATGGTGACGGCCGGTTTCTCCGGGAAACCATCGCCGTCGAGGTCGAGGACGGCCTTGCCCGGGCCGAAGAGCTGGGACAGACTGTCGACGGCGGCCAACCCGGCCCCGGTCCTACTTGGACCGGGACTGCCGGTTTCCAGCACCGGCACTGCAAAGCCGGTGGGAAGCCCTGCATGTAGGAGGCATAGGCCCGCGAGGGCCGTGAGGAGCGCTTTTTTCATGGTCCGGTCTCCGTAATGAGCTTCCCGGAATTCTATCACAATCGCCGCCATTTCCGCTCTCGCAAGTTCGGCTCGGAAGACGGCCCTAGGGGAAAATCGGGGACACGTACCGGAGGTACATGTCCCCGCTTAAATACGGGGTCTCTACATGGACCCCATCACTGCCCGGGCAGCGTCCTCGGAGGGAGGCGCGGTGCCGATTGGGGAAAGAAAGGGGACATGTACCTCGGGTACGTGTCCCCTTTCTTCGACTCGTTATAGATATTTCCCCGAAGCGCTCCTCCGAGTTGCTCCGTCGCGCTTCAGTCGGTCACTCCTCGGAATCCGCTCCCTGCCGCTCCACTCCGACGATACCCTCACCCCCCTTGTCCCGCAGCCGCCTTTGTGCATTGCCCTCGCGCTATTGTCTTGAGAAGAAGGGGGACATGTACCGGAGGTACGCTCCCTGCCGTGCCTCCGGTACGTGTCCCCTTTCTTCGACTCGTTATAGATATTTCCCCGAAGCGCTCCTCCGAGTTGCTCCGTCGCGCTTCAGTCGGTCACTCCTCGGAATCCGCTCCCTGCCGCTCCACTCCGACGATACCCTCACCCCCCTTGTCCCGCAGCCGCCTTTGTGCATTGCCCTCGCGCTATTGTCTTGAGAAGAAGGGGGACATGTACCGGAGGTACGCTCCCTGCCGTGCCTCGGGTACGTGTCCCCTTTCTTCGACTCGTTATGGATATTTCCCCGAAGCGCTTCTCCGAGTTGCTCTGTCGCGCTTCAGTCGGTCGCTTCTCGGAATCCGCTCCCTGCCGCTCCATACGTGGCGTCTGGCGTTGTCATTAGCGCAGAGCCCGGATAAAATAGGCGGGATCGAGTCGTGGCGGCGAGTCCCAGGACGCCCATCAATAAATGAGGAGAGACCGATGAAGAA
>JADBLN010000105.1 GCA_014894455.1 Acidobacteriota bacterium
GACCCATATTAACCGTATAGCGATTTCTTCGTCGGCCCAAGAAAGAAGGAGGGACTATGAAGAGGTCATTCTTCCTGTCTTTGTTTCTCGGGGTTGTTCTGCTCGTATCCTTCGCGGGGACGGCCGCGGCCCAAGGCAAGACCGTGATCATCCCCAAGGGGACGAAAGTCGAAAAGCTGGGGTCCGGCCACTTCAAGCTCATTACCCCCGACGGCCCCGTCTTCGAGATCAGGTCCTTTAAGAAAACGGTGAAAGGCCAGGGGGCGCCGGGGGCCGTGGGCATCCTCGGCGACTGCGGGATCCGCGACGCGAAGGGGAAGGTCATCGCCTCCGGAGCCAATGGCGTTCTGAAGAGCGGCGTCAGGGCGATCATCGGCGACTCGGGAAAGGCGCTGAAGGACATCCCGCCGGCCGACTACATCCAGATCGACGATGAGGTGACCTGGCTTCCCGCCACCATCCAGTTCCCGGCCCTTCGCGTTTTCAACCGGATGGCGCTTCAGAAGCTGTCGCCCCAGCCCGACCCGCCCGGAAAGCGCTGATCCGGCCCGGCTGCCGGCCCGGCCCTACCGGAAGCAGAGGACACCCGATGGCCCCTGGCCGCCCGAGCCCGGCTCGGGTACGGGTGAGCAAATTCACCCTCTCCCGTCGTCTATCTCATTAGGCAAACCACCGAGGAAGAGAAAAGATCACGGGCGTGCCTATCGGGTTGCCGGGCTTGACTCACCGTACGCAATATGGTACGTTTCAATCAGAGGTCACCGCGATGACGACACTTACAGCGAGCCAAGCCCGGGCACACCTTTTTAAGCTCCTCGATCAGGCGGCTTCTTCGCACGAGCCCATTCAGATCACCGGAAAGAGGGCCAACGCCGTCCTCGTCTCCGAAGAAGATTGGCGTGCCATCCAGGAAACGCTCTATCTGCTCTCCATCCCGGGGATGCGCGAGTCTATTCGCAAGGGGATGAAAGAGCCCGTCGAGAAATGCGGCGGCAGACTCAAGTGGTGAGCTGGCGGCTCGTTTACACGCGCCAAGCGCAACGGGACGCCAAGAAGTTGGCCGCTTCGGGTCTCCGCCCGAAAGCCGAAACCTTGCTCGAAATCCTGGCCAGGGATCCTTTTGCGGACCCGCCCCCCTTTGAAAAGCTGCTGGGAGACCTGTCGGGCGCCTATTCCCGGCGTATCAATATCCACCATCGACTCGTCTATCAAGTGCTTTCTGAAATCAATACGGTCAAGATCCTGCGCATGTGGACCCATTACGAGTGACGGGCTACTTTTTCTCCGGATAGAGCGTGACCTGGACGTATCGTTTCGTGTTGAAGTAGGTCCGGGCCGCGGTCCTGACAGATTCCCTCGTCAGGAGCGCGAGCGTCTCCGGGAATCGCGTGAGCCCGGCGGGGCCCTCCCCTATCCGGTAGCGCTCGGTGAGCTGGGCCAGCCACCAACCGTTCTGCCGGCTGTACGTTTCGTAGTCGCGGGACTCGGCCAGCCGGACCTCCTCGACCTCTTTTTCGGTCGGCCCCTTTTTCTTCAGACTCTTGATCTCCCGGAAAATGGCCCGGATCATATCGTCCATGCGCGCGGGGTCGGCGCCGAGGTCGATCGTCACCCGGTATTCCTCGCGGGGGATCTTGCTGTAGGACGGTTGGACGGCGACGTCGTAGGTCCCGCTCAACTCCTCGCGGAGGAGCTTCCGCAGACGGGTCTCGAGCACCTGTCCGGCCGCGCGGATGGCGATGCGGTTTCCGGGGTCGCTCTTGAACGGTCCGGAGAAGACGATGGCCGTCAGACTCTTGGGCTCGACGCCTTTCTCGACCGTCCTTTTCACCACGCCCTCGGGCGGAGGGACCCTCCAGTCCCGCCAGGTCTCCTGGCGGCCCCGGGAAGGCAGGGAGGCCAGGTAGCGGCAGACCAGGGGCTTGATCTTCTCCAGGTCCAGGTTGCCGACGAAGACGAAGGTGAAGTCCCCCGCATCGGCGAACCGGTCCCTGTAGAAAGCCAGGGATTTCTCGAGGCTCATCCGCGGGATCTCCTCGACCGTCATGGGCCGGAACCTCGGCTGGTCCCTCTGCATGGTCTTGCGCAGCGTGTCCGAGAAGACGGTTTCCGGGCTCTGGTTGCGGTTCTCCAGGAAGGTCTTCAGCTGGCTCTTGATGACGTCGAAAACGACGGGGTCGGGGCGCGGCGCGGTGAAGGTCAAATAGATCAGCTGGAAGAGAGTCTCGGCGTCCCTGGGAGAGGCGTTCCCCGAAAGCCCCTCTTCGAGCTCGCCGATCATCGGCCTGATGAAGACGGCCTTGCCGGCCAGCTTTTTCTGGAGGTTGACGGCGCTGAATTCGCCCAGGCCGCCCGAGGCCACGACCTGGTCGGCGGTGTTGGCCGGGATGAGGTTTTCGTCCCCGGCGAGCGAGACGCCGCCCGCGCTTATGGCCCGGAGGAGGATCTCGTCCTCCTTGAAACCCGTCGGCTTGAGGACGACGCGCGCGCCGTTGGAGAGCGTCCACTCCGTGATCCCGGCCTCGGCGATCGTCCGGCTCGACACGACCTCTCCGGGCTCCGGAATTCCGGGAAGGAGCGGCGCGTCGGTCGTGGTGTCCTCGTAGGGGGCGATCTCTTCCCGCTTGACCTCTTCGAGGACGGCCAGGAGCTCTTTTTCGCTGGGGACGCCGGCGCCCTCTTTCTCCGGGGCGTTGGCCATGATGACGCGGTTTCTCTCGGTCATCCACTCCTTGGCCAGCCGGTTCGTTTCGTCGAGGGTGATCCCGGGCAGGAATTGGACGTGCAGGTCGTATTCATACTGGATGCCGGGCGTAGGCTCTTCCTGCAGAAAGCTCCGGCTGAACTCCTGGGCGTACGTACCCGAATCCTCCGTCTCCTTCTCCGCCAGGGCGTTTTCGAAAACACGCATCATTTCGCTCTTCTGCCGTTCGAGCTCCGTCGCGGTGAAGCCGAAGCGGGCCACCCTCTCCCCTTCGGTGTACAGGGCCCGGAGCCCCCTGGCGATGCCTCCCCCCTCGACGAGCGCCGACAGGACGTAGACCTCTTTCGACCCGATAAAGCGCCCCTGGCTCGAGACGGCGCCAAGGAACGGCGCGCCGGGCTTCTGGGTGATCTCGATGAGACGCTCGTTGAGCATGCTGTTGAAAAGCCGTTCGACGAGTATCTGACGGTAGGAGCCGACCGTGCTCTGGTCCCTGAGGGGCAGCTTGTGGTAGACGGCCACGACGCTCTCGGAGGTTTCCTTGTCCGTGGCGATGGCGAACAGCGTCTCGTCGTGGTCGGGGACGGGATAGGACGGCCGCGGCGGCGCGCCGGGCGGAATGGGGATCGAGGCGAAGTGCTTCCTGACGAGCTCCTCGATACGGGCCCGGTCGAAGTCGCCCACGGCGACGACGGCCATCAGGTCCGGACGGTACCAGGTCCGGTAGTACCGCTTCAGGGTTTCGTAATCGAAGCTCTCGATAACCTCTTTTTTCCCGACGGGCATGCGCTCGGCGTAGCGCGAGCCCCGGAAAAGGACCGGGAATTGCCTGTCGCGCATCCTCGCGTCCGCGCCCTGACCCAAGCGCCACTCCTCGACGATGATCCTCCGCTCCTTGTCGATCGCCTTGGGGTCGAAGGTCAGGCCGTTGGCCCAATCCTCGAGGATCAGGAATGAGGTCTCGAGGATTTCGGGGGAATCCGTGGGGACCTTAAGCATGTAGATCGTTTCGTCGAAGCCGGTGAAGGCGTTGAGGTCGGGCCCGAAGCGCATGCCGATCGATTCCATAAAGTCCACGAGCTTCTGCTTGGGGAAGTGCCTGGAGCCGTTGAAGGCCATGTGCTCGACCACGTGGGCCAGGCCCAGCTGGTCCTCGTCCTCGAGGACCGAGCCGGCGTTGACCACGAGACGCAGCTCGGCCCGGTTCTCCGGCTTCCGGTTTTCGCGAATGTAATAACGGAGGCCGTTCCCGAGCTCGCCGACCGTGATCTTGGAGTCGACGGGGATCTTTTGGTCGAGGGGATACTTGTCGGCCTGGGCGGCGAGCGGGGCGACAGCAAGGAAGACCGAAAGGGCGATGAGAAGGATTCTGCGCTGGTTATTCATCCCTTCTATCATAGACGATTCGGGAAATTATGACAGGGGCGGTCAGAGTCCGGCCTCCTTATTGTTATTGCCCCCAAACCCGGACTTGGGTAAAATAGTTTTATAAAAGGAGGAGAGAATGAAAAACAAGACAGCGGGATTCGGAGTGATGTTTCTCGCGCTTTTTGTCGCTCTATCTTTTCTTTCGGTCCCGGGAGCGCGGGCGGCCGAAAAGAGCATCGCGGTCATGAAATTCACCGCGACGGCGGGCGGGGGCCGCAGCTACTGGCGCAGCGCGAGCTGGGACCTGGGGACAGGCATGGCCGAGATGATGACGACGGCCCTTGTCGAAACCGGCAAGTTCAAGGTTCTCGAACGCCAGGAGATCGACGCCGTGATCGGGGAGCAGGATTTCGGGGCCAGCGGCCGGGTGGACCCGGCGACGGCCGCGAAGATCGGCAAGATCCTCGGCGCCCAGTACCTTATCTACGGAACGGTCAATGAATTCGAGTATTCCAAGTCCGGCGAAAAGGGCGGCGTCCGCATCGCCGGCCTCCGTGTCGGCGCGGAACAGGCGAAGGCTCACATCGGCATGGACGTGCGCATCGTCGACGCCGTCACGGGCGAGATCCCCTTTTCGACCCGGTCCACGGCAAGCGCCTCCAGGACCGGTTTCAAGGTTGGCTATTCCGGCTCCGATTTCGGCGCGAACCTCGCCGCCTTCAATAAAACTCCCCTCGGGGAGGCGACGCGCAAAGCCATCGGGGACGCCGTGGCCAAACTGGTCAGGGATTTCGGGGGGGAAGCCGCCCCGCCGCCGCCCGTGACCTGGTCGGGGAAGCTATTCATCGCCGAAGGCGGGACTCTTGTGATCAAAGCGGGAACGAAAGACGGGCTGAAAGTCGGCGATGTTCTCACCGTCTACAGGCCGAAAACGGTCACGGCCGGCGGGGAAGTCGTGACTGTCGGCGAAGATAAGATCGGGAAAATCCGCCTGACGACGGTCGGCGATTCGGCCGCCTCGGCCGAAGTGTTGGAGGGCAAGGGTTTTAAGACAGGCGACATCGTCAAAAGCGGCGGGGATTACTGAGGAGCCCGGCCGTACACTTTCAGCATGGATGGGGGGGCCCATCGTTTAGATCGGGAATTCACCGCGTCATGGAAAAAAGAAACTGGCTCTTCGATATTTCAAGTGGGGAATACCCCCAAATGTCCAGCGAGCAGACAGGTCCCCGCTAAACGGCTCCCTTGGAGGATCCCTTTTCACTCGATCCCGTGCACGTTTGATAACATGTCGTGTTGCAGCCGCCAGAACAGTCATATTTACAGGATCCTTTGCATGCGCCGCGGCAATCGCCTTTGCATGTCGTATTGCATCCGCCGAGACATTCCTTGTTGCAAGTATTCTCGCA
>JADBLN010000103.1 GCA_014894455.1 Acidobacteriota bacterium
CGCTCCAACGCCTGCAAAGGGTAGATCCCACGGACGTAAGTCCGTGGAGCTTCAGGAACGATGACCGGACCGGCGTCGACCTTGACGCGGCCCGGATTGAGTTCCCGCTCGCCGTCAGGAACCGGAGGCCGGGCGACCTCTACCGCCCGCTCGGCGCCCCGGGCCGGAAGAAACTCAAGGAGATCCTCAGGGCCAAGGGCGTGCCCGTCGCGGGCCGCGACCGCCTGCCCGTGTTTCTTTCCCGCGGCGAGATCGTCTGGGCACCGGGGCTTCCCGTGGCCGAAAAATTCAAGGTCACTGGAACGACGGAAACCATTTTTTCCATCCGCTTGAAGAAGGGCCTGACACGCCGCGGGCAGGGCCGGGCCACCGAGTCCTAGCGCCGATAGAGGCTCATGTAGGCCCGGACGATCCTTTCGCCCCAGAGCATGGCCACGAAGGCCGCGGGCGCGAGGAACGTCCCGAAGGGCAGGGCGAACTGGAAATCCTTGCCGCGGCGGAGGATGAAGTAGACGCCGACCAGGGCTCCGGCGAACGAGGCCAGGATGAGGGTCAGGAGCGTCCTCGTCAGGCCGAGGGTGGCCCCGATCATGAGCAGCATGGTCACGTCGCCCATGCCCAGTCCCTCTTTTTTGCGGATGAGGAAGTACGCCCCGTAGACGAGGAGCAGGAACCCGGCTCCGGCGACCGCCCCGACGAGCGCGCCGCGGAAGGTCAGGTCGTCCCTGAAAAACGAATAGGCCAAGGCGAGGACGAGCCCGGGCAGGGTGATCGCGTCGGGCAGGATCTGATGATGATAGTCGATGAACCCGAGGACGACGAGGGCGCTCGTGAAAACACAGCCGGCGAAAAATTCGAGCCCCAGCGCGCGGCCGGAGTTGAAAAAGACGAGCACGAACCCGAGCGCCGTCAGGGCCTCGACCGCCGGGTAGACGGCCGAGATCTTCTGTCCGCATTTCCGGCATTTGCCCCTAAGGATGATGTAGGAGAGGACGGGGATGTTGTCGTAAGGCTTGATCCGGGCGCCGCACCCGGGGCACGACGAGGGCGGCCGCATCAGGCTTTTCTCTCGCGGCAGACGGTAGATGACGACGTTGAAAAAGCTGCCGAGGACGAGCCCGGCGACCGCGATAAAAATGACCGTCATCGTCTCCATGGGCTGATCACCGTTTTAACCTTTCCCGTCGCCGGGTCGTAGAGGTAGTCCTCCCCGTCCATGTCCTTCGGGACCTCCCTGAGGAATCCCGTTCGGAGAAGCGTTTCGAGGTCGGCCGGGGTGCGTCCGAAGCGCTCGCGGTACTTCGCCGCGGCGTCCTCGAGTGCGGCCGAGTCGATCGCCGCCTTGACGTTGTAGAGGTGGTTCGAGGCGATCTTTTTCGTCCGTTCGTCCGGGGCCTTCTTGTAGATGTCGAGCCAGGTCTCCCAGGACGTCCGGAGGTCGCCCTTCTTGAAGATGGCGTTGGCCCGGAGCCTCTCGACGAATTCCGGGGCGCCGGGGATCTTCATGCACTGTTCGAAATACTTTTCGGCCAGGGGGTAGTCCTTGAGGGTCATCAAGGCCACGTGGCCGGCGTTGAACGGATAGACCCACTGGTCGGGATTGTTCGCGGCGCCCCGGTCGAGAATGGCGAAGGCGGTTCGGATGAGGCCGAAGGAGAGCGCTTCGTCACGGAGGCGGTCGCTCGCGTTCCGGGCCTCCTGGACGGCGATCATGGCGCCGACCTCGTAGGGGTCCTGGTAGCGCGGGTCGAGCTCGTTGATGATGGCGAAGATGTGGTCGAGGTGGTCGAATCGGTCGTCGATCGTCGGCGTGCTGTAGTACTGGATGGCCCAGAGGTAGATCGCGTCGGCGGCCAGGGCCCGGTAGCCGAACGTCGCGTACTTCAGGAATTTCCCGGACGGAATATAGATGATGGACGACCCGGGGAGCGTTTCCCGGACGACCTTGTCGGTCCTGACCTTGAGCGCCGCGAAAGCGCCCGCCGTCGCCATGAGGAAGGCGGCGAGAAGGAACGTCGTCGCCATGCCCTTTTTCGGGGACGATGTCTTGGCCATGTCTGATACCGCGGCCGGCCCGCCCGGTCAGATGAAATCCCGGCGCCTGAAGACGAGGACGGCCAGGCCTAGAATGAAGGCCGTGTAGCAGACGCCGTAGAGGGCCGAGGAGAAGTAGATCCCCGGCGGGATGGGCAGCCCGTGGACGACCTCCGTTCTGAAGTTGAAATTCTCGAGGTCCGGAAGGACGGCGTACAGGGCCCGGACCAGGGTCCTCCCGGCGCCGGGCGTCATCTTCTTGAGAATGAGCTCCAGGCCCCAGGAAAGATGCCCGATGAGATAGAAGGCGAGGGCGAAGAGCGAGCTCAGGATGGGCGTCGAGAACGAGGAAAAGAGAATGGCCACGGCGGTGATGAGGACGAGCTCCAGGAAGATGTAGCCGACGGCGACGAGGAGCGTCCCTTCGACCTTGAGGGTGTGGGCGTAGACGATGGCCAGGAAGATCAGGGACATGAACAGGGTCATGACGAAGAGCGTCAGGACGAGGCCGAGGAACTTGCCCAGGATGAACTCGGCCCTGTGGAGGGGCTTGGAGAGCAGGGTGAAGATCGTCTTCTTGTCGATCTCCTTGTAGACGAGCCCGGTCCCGATGAGGATGGCCATGAGGACGCCGAAGAGGGAGATCGAGGCGAGCCCGACGTCCTTGATGATCTTGACCCGGTCGCCGACCGTAAGGATGGCCAGGACCCGGGCGCCGCCGATGCCGAGCGCCGCGAAGAAAAAGAGGAGGTAGAGGATGCGGTCGCGCTTGGCCTCCTTGAACGTGATCCCGGCGATGGCTCCGATCTTCATGTCCGCGTCACCGTTTCGATAAAGATGTCCTCGAGCGTCTCGGTCCTCGGGCTGAGGGAGACGAGCCGGCCTTTCTGGTCGTGGACGAGGTCGAGGACCTCGTCGACCTTGGATTCATCGTAAACCTTGAGGAGGACCCTGTCGCCCCGGGCGGAAATGCTCTCGCCGAGGCCCCGGAAGGCCTCCGGGGAGAGCCCGGAGACCGTCACCTCGGTGAACAGGACCCGCTCCGAGACGAGGTCCCGCAGGACGCCCTCCTTGACGATGCGGCCGCCGACGATGATGGCCACCCGGTCGCAGATCATCTCGATATCCTGGAGGATGTGCGATGTGAAAAAGACGGTCTTGCCCTCGTCCTTGAAGCGAACGATGATGTCCCGGATCTCCTTGCGGCCGATGGGGTCCATGCCGCCGAGGGGCTCGTCGAGGATGACGAGCTTGGGATCGTTGACGAGGGCTTGGGCCAGCCCGGCCCGCTGGAGCATGCCTCGGGAGAACTTCCGGAGAGGAAGTCCGGCCGCCCGCTCGAGGCCGACCAGCTTGAGGAGCCGGGCGATGCGCTCCTCTTTCTCCACGCGGTCGAGGCCGAACAGGTCCGCGGTGAAGGCGAGGAACTCCGCGGCCGTGAGATAGTCGTAGAAGTAGGGGTTTTCCGGAAGGAACCCGAGCGTCTGGCGGGAGCGCGGCGAGAAGTGGGACCGGCCGAAGATCTCGATCGTCCCGGCGTCGGGGTGGATGAGGTCGAGCACGCACTTGATGGTCGTCGTCTTCCCGGCGCCGTTCGGCCCCAGGTATCCGAAGATCTCGCCCTCGCGGACCGAGAAGGTGATGCCTTTGAGGATCTGCCGCGTTTTAGGGATGAAACCGAGCCGGAATTTCTTCTGGAGGTTGTCGATCCGGATCGCGTTGGCCATCGCTTGTTATTTTAGCGATACTCGGGCCAAAGTCAACCGTGTTCCGTCCTCATAGGAAGGCGCGGGGGCTAGCCTCCGGCGAGGGGAAAAGGGCCGTTTTCTCACCGCCGGAATCACCGCCCGCGGCGATTGACCCCCCGGGGGGCGCATGAGATTCTAGTCCCAGTCGCAACCGATAGGTCGCGACGGCCTCGAAAGAGGCGGTGCCAAGGTTTTGGAAAAGGGAGAGGGAGGAGGATCTCTCTCCCTCGTTTTTTTTTGCCCCTTTTTCCCCGTTCCCCCACCCGTGAGCCCGTTTTCACCCGGTTTCTTGGGGAACGCCGCCACTTCGGGTATAATCGAAAGAGCTTTTCCCGAGGAGGTCGACAATGTCCGATTTCGGCGGAGCCGTCAAGCCGCTTTCCGAAAATCCCGAATACCGAATGGCCATCTTGGGCGTGCCGTTCGACGAAAAATCGAGCTATCTCCGGGGGGCCGCTGGAGGCCCGGCCGCGGTCCGGGCCGTCTCCACGGGCAAGTGCTACTGCGGATACACCGAGCTCGGGGTCAACCTCGAAGAAGAAACGGTCCTGGTCGACCTCGGCGACGTCGACACGTCGGGCGACCCGGACAAGACCTTCGCCCTGACCGAGAAGGCCGTGGCCCGCATCCTCGAAAAAGGCGCCGTCCCCATCGTTCTCGGGGGCGACCACTCCATCACCTATCCCATCCTCAGGGCTTTCGCCCGGGTCCACAAGCCCCTCGACATCCTCCATTTCGACGCCCACCCGGACCTTTACGACGACCTCTACGGCGACCGCCTGTCCCACGCCTGCCCCTTCGCCCGGATCCTCGAGGACGGGTTGGCCGCCGGTGTCGTCCAGGTGGGTGTCCGGGCCATCACGGCCGCCCATCGGGCCAAGGCCCTCAAGTACGGCGTCCGGATGATCGAGATGAAGGAGATCGCTGGCCCGCTCCATCTCCGGTTCGCCAACCCCGTCTACATCTCCTTCGACATGGACGCCCTCGACCCGGCCTTCGCCCCGGGCGTCTCCCATCACGAACCCGGGGGCCTCGCGACCCGTCAGGCCCTCCAGGTCATCCAGGCGCTCAAGGGCAAGATCGTCGGATTGGACATCGTCGAACTGAACCCGACGCGCGATCCCTCGGGCATCACGGCCGCCGCCGCTTTCAAGATCATCAAGGAGACCGCCGGAAGGATCGTCCGGCCGTCCTGAGGGAGGGAAGACATGAAACGTTTTTTGACGATCATCGCCCTGGCCGCGCTCACCGCCGGCTGTGCCCGGGCCCAGAAGGGGCCGGCCTTCGACGACTGGTTCGTCGACAAGACCATGCGCGTCGATTATTTCCACGCCGGCAACTCCGCCGAGGAAACGATCGCCCTGGACCAGGTCTTCGGCCAGGGGATCTGGGCGGGCAGCCGGACCCATCTCGTCGACCCGTTCAACCTCGGCCGATACCTGGTCAAGGTCTATGATGCCGCGAGCGGCACGCTCATCTTCAGCAAGGGGTTCGACAGCTACTTCGGGGAGTACAAGACGTCGAACCCGGCCCTCCAGGGCGTCCGTCGGACCTACCACGAGTCCGCTCTCCTGCCGTATCCGCGGAAGCCGGTCCGCTTCACGGTCGAAGCGAAAGACAGGCAGAACGCCTCTAACCTGACCTATTCATAAACATTCATGACGGTGCCAAAATTGAGAGGAATCGAC
>JADBLN010000117.1:0-21433 GCA_014894455.1 Acidobacteriota bacterium
CTCCAAAGTGAGTGGGTGAATTGATGGCATTTTCATATCGCCGGGAGCATGCAGGTGAGTATCTTGACGCGGAGGTGAGCTTCATCCCCTCCGTCGCCTGCGGATAAAGAGCTGCAGCTGGTGCGCGGCTTGGCTTGTCCGAAGGCTGAGAATGGGCCTCGGCCGGCCGCTCGTTCTATGCTAGAATTATGTCGTAAGCCAATAACAAAGAGAGGGTGTATTTATCGTCGCAAATGAAACGCTCGCGTGACACCGATTTGCTGAACAGCCTGATCCGGTCGGCCGAGAAGGAGACGCTGGAAAAACTCGCCCGGGACCTGGCGGCCTCCGACATCTCGCTCCGTCGTCGCTGCCTCGATTTCCTGAGAGGATCCGTGAAAATGTCCGAGGAGGAGGCGGCGACCGCGGAAGCGGCGGTACGTCTTCCCGACTGGCGGGAAGGAGGGGAAGGCTGACGTGAAGTCGCGATTCAAGGGGCGGTCGATCGCGCTTACCCCAGCGCATCTGGACAAGCTTATTGCTGAAGCTACAGTGGACTGTTACAACGAGTCCGAACAACTCTGCGGCATTTTCACGTTGCTGGAGGAAAACCTCGTCCTTCCGTTCACAACGTCCCTCTTGGGTATTGAGGTCGTCGTCGAACGCTTGGACTTGACGGAGACGGAACAAATCGTGGCCTTTTGTCGTCGGGACCGGATACGCCAACGGATTCCCATTCTGGATCTGCCTCTTCCCGTTCCAAAGCCTGCCGGATCGGAATGGATCGATGTTTACCGTCGTTGGACTCGAGCCCGTTAAGCCCTGCCCTGCCGCTTTTCTTCCTGAGCCAGGTAGAGCTTTTTCAGCATCAGGGCGTCCTCCTCGAGGTTGGGGCTCTCGCAGATGACCAGGCCCTCGACGGCCAGGTCGCGCAGGGCCTGGAGCCATTCGTCGTAGCGGAAATCCGCCTCTTCGAGGTTAAGGTGCTTGATCTCGCCCTTGTCCCCGTAGTGGACGCCGGCGATGTGGATATGAACGTTGCGCAGGGCCCGCGGCCCGAGCTTCCTCGCGACCTTGCTCAAGACCCTGTGGAAGTCCGTGTACGAGTTGACCTTCCCCTCGCGGGCGTAGAGGTGCGAGAAATCGAGGCAGGGCTGGAGCCCGTCGATCTCCCGGCAGAGCGTCAGCACTTCATCGAGCGACCCGAACTGGGACCGCTTGCCCATGGTCTCGACCCGGAGGATTATGCCGATCCGTTCGGTCCGGACGATGGACTGGAGCGTCCCCAGCTCCTTCTTTACGGCGGCGTAGGTCTTTTCCGCCGAGTCCTTTCCGTAGACGGCGGCGTGGAAGACGACGCTCGCCGCGCCGCAGGCGGCCCCGACGCGGGCCGTGTTGAGGAGGCGCTCCTGGCTCGAGAGGCGTTTGCCGGGGTCCTCGGAGTTGAGGTTGATGAAGTAGGGGGCGTGGACGCTCAGCCGGACGCCGAGGGCGGCGGCTTTCTCGCGGACCTTGCGGGCCGTGTCGAAGCCCATCTTGACGCCCTTGACGAACTCGATCTCCAGGCAATCCAGCCCGAGGGCCTTGATGCGTTCGATCGCGGCCAGGCTGGAGTCCTCGGAGGTCGAGAGAGGGACGCCCGCCGTCCCGAAAAGCAGGCCCTTAGGAGCAGTCGCCATCGGCCTTCCCTCCGGAGTCGAGGAACTCGCCGACGATCCGCATGGCGCAGAAATCCCCGCACATGGAGCAGGCCTTGGACCTGGTCTTCCTCCGTTTCCGGACCGCCGCGAATTTCGCGGGGTCGATGGCCAGCTTTCTCTGGGTCTCCCAGTCGAGACGTTTTCGCGCCCGGGCGAGCTCGAGGTCGCGCTCGAGGGCGCCGGGGACGCCCTTGACGATATCGGCCGCGTGGGCGGCAATCCGGGAGGCGATGAGACCCTCCCTGACGTCGTCGTCCGTGGGCAGGCCGAGGTGCTCCGCGGGAGTGACATAGCATAAGAAATCGGCCCCGGCCGCGGCCGCGATGGCGCCGCCGATAGCCGCGACGATGTGGTCGTAGCCCGGAGCGATGTCCGTGACCAGGGGGCCGAGGACGTAGAACGGGGCCCCGTGGCAGACCCGTTTCTCGAGATGTACGTTCATCTCGACCTGGTCGAGGGGGACATGGCCCGGGCCCTCGACCATGACCTGGACCCCGGCTTCCCTGGCGCGCTTGACGAGCTCGCCGAGGGTCAGGAGCTCCTCGATCTGGGGACGGTCGGTGGCGTCGAGGATGGAGCCGGGGCGGAGGCCGTCGCCCAAGCTGAGGGTGACGTCGAAGCGCCGGGCCATCTCGAGCAGGCGGTCGAACCGGGCGTAGAACGGGTTCTCCTTGCCGTTGTGGAGCATCCAGGCGAGATGGAAGGCGCCCCCCCGGGAGACGACGTCGGCGACGCGGCCCTGCTGTTTCAGGCGGTCGATGGCCTTCATGGTCAGTCCGCAATGGACGGTCATGAAGTCGACGCCTTCGCGGGCCTGGGATTCGATCGCCTCGAAAAGGTCGTCTTCGGTCATGTCGACGATCGTCGCGCCGCGGTCGATGGCCTTGACCGCCGCCTGGTAGATGGGCACGGTCCCGAGGGGCACGGGGGTCCGGGCGAGGATGGCCTTGCGGATCTTGCGCAAGTCGCCGCCCGTGCTCAGGTCCATCAGGGCGTCCGCCCCGTACTCGAGGCTGATCTTGACCTTGCGCAGTTCGTCGGAAAGGAGCGGAAAATCGCGCGACGTGCCGATGTTGACGTTGACCTTGGTCCTGAGGCCCTTGCCGATCCCGGTGGGACGGGCGGGGGAATGGTTCGGGTTGAAGGGGATGACGGCGAGCCCGCGGGCGACGAGCTCGGCCAGGGTTTCGACGGCGATGCCTTCGGCCGCGGCGACCCTTTTCAGGACATTTTTCGTCTGCTTCATGGAGATCCGGGTCCGTCTGTTAAACAGGAAATTAGAGTATATTAGAGTATAGAGGAGGGCCCGGGGAGTGTCAAGGAAACGGGGGGAGTAGCCGGGCCCCGTTTTCCCTCCCCCCAAAGGGTCATGTCCGGGGGTGATTTTTCACCCCTGGATTCATCCGGCCGGACGATTGCCCGGGGGTATCGGGGGCCCTATCATGGGTTCGCTATGATACGGCATGCCCCGTCCTCTTCGCCGGCCGAACATTCGGCTATAATAGGGGCATATCGCCATTCGCAATAGCCGATAAGACGCCTGGAATTTCTGCCGCGATGTGCGGCGTTTTATCCACCGGCGGTAGCCTGCCGCGAAAGGTCTATCTGTCCGCCCATGGACGTCCGTAACAAGATCATCGTCCGGAACACGGTCCTGAACTTCTTCGGGCTCGTCGTCCCGCTGGCCGTCGGCTTCGTCACCATCCCCATGGTCGTCCGGGCCCTGGGGAACGACCGCTTCGGGATACTGGCCCTCGTCTGGGTCGTCTTCGGCTACTTCGGCCTCTTCGACCTCGGCCTCGGCCGGACGACGACGCGGTACATCGCCGACGCCCTGGGCCGGAACGAGAGCGGGAAACTCGCCGGCACCCTCTGGACGACCGTCTATCTCCAGACCGGGATCGGGCTCGTCGCCGCCTTCCTGTCATACCTGGCCGCTCCCCTGATCGTCCGCCGCGTCCTCAACATCCCGGAGGGGTTCGTCGGCGAGACGATCCTGACGATCCGCCTCGTCGGCCTGTCGCTGCCGGTGATGTTCATCAGCTCGTCCTTCCGCGGCGTCCTCGAAGCGGCGCAGAGGTTCGACCTGGTCAACGCCGTCAAGGTCCCGGTGAACATTCTCTTCTATGTCCTCCCCCTCGCCGGGGTGGCCCTGGGGTTCGGGCTCCCCGGCATCGTCGTCCTCCTGGTGGCCTCCAGGGCGGCGGCGCTCGTCGTCTGGGGGGCGTTGAGCTTGCGCATCATGCCCGCCCTGCGGACGCGGCCGGTCCTCCACGGGAAACTCGTCCGGCCGCTCATCTCGTTCAGCGGTTGGCTCGGGCTGTCCGGCATCCTCTACGCCGTGACCTCCTCGATGGACCGGCTCGTCATCGGCTCCCTGATCACCGTCGAGGCCGTCACCTTTTACAGCGCGCCCTACGAGGCCATCAACCGGGTCGGGGTCGTCCCCGGCAGCCTGTCGATGGTCCTCTTCCCGGCCTTCAGCTACCTCGACGCGGGCGGCCGGACCGACAGGGCGGAGACGCTCTTCGCCCGGTCGATGAAATTCCTTCTCCTCTCGACCGGCCCCGTCTTCCTCCTGCTGATATTCTTCGCCGGGGATTTCCTCCGTCTCTGGCTGGGAGCGGATTTCGCCGCGAAGAGCGCCTTCGTCGTCCAGGTCCTGGCGGCCGGCTTTCTCATCAATACGGTCATCGCCGTGCCCAACAACTACCTCCAGGGGATCGGCCGGGTGGACATCGCCCCGAAATACCAGGCCTTCGAGCTCGTCGCCTTCGCCGCCATGACTTGGGCGGGGGCGAAGTTCTGGGGCATCAAGGGCGTCGCCGCGGCCTCGGCCGTCAGGCTGGTCGCCTTCACCCTCTTCCTCTTGGCGGCGTCGTTCAAGGCCGGCCGGGTCCGCTTCGGGTTCGTCTGGAAGAAGGGCCTCGCTGGGGCCTTGGCCGCCCTGGGTCTTTTCGCCGCCGGCCTGGCCGCCAACGTGGCGCTCGGTTTCGGCGTCTGGGGCGCGGGAGTCCTCGTCCTCGCCTTCGCCGGGGCGGCCTACTTCCGCCTTCTCGACGGCGAGGAACGGGCGTTCATCTCGGGCCTGCTCGGGATCCGGCGCGGGGCCGGCCGGACGGATGCGGCGAAAACGGAGGACAGGGGATGACCCCCCGCGTGGCCGTCGTCCACCCTCAGCTCGTCGCCGGCGGCGGCTCGGAAGCGTGCGCGATGTGGACGCTCCAGGCCCTCCAGGACGAAAGCCGCCTGACCCTGGTCACGCTGGGGCGGCCCGACCTCGAATCCATGAACCGGAAGTACGGGACGACGATCGACGAGAGCAAGATCGAGGGCCGGTTCCTCCGCCTTCCCCCCGGGACGCGGAAACGGTTCGACGCCCTCCGGGGATTCCGGCTGGCCCGCTACTGCCGCCGGCACGCCCGGGACTTCGACGTCATGATCTCCGCTTACAACGTCATGGATTTCGGCGTGGCCGGGATCCAGATGATCGCCGATTTCTCGTTCGACGACGCCCTCCGCCGCGAGCTCCATTCGGCGAACGGCGCGGCGGGCGGCGGATTTTACAAGGCCTCCCTGGGGAGGTCGCTCTACCTGGGGCTCGCCCGCGCCCTCGCCGGAAGCCGTGGCGACGGCTGGAAGAGGAACCTCACCGTGGCCAATTCGGAGTGGACGCGGGACCTGCTCCGGGAGAGGTTCGGCGTCGCCTCCGATGTCGTCTATCCTCCCGTCGCCGGCGGCTTCCCCGCGGTCCCTTGGAACGAGCGCGAGGACGGGTTCGTCTTCATCGGCCGGCTGGTCCCCGAAAAGGGCGTCCGCCGGGTCATCGAGATCTTGGGTGATGTCCGCAAGAAAAAGCCCGTTCATCTCCACATCATCGGCCGCCGCGAGCGGACCGCGTACGCCCGCGAGGTCGAGGAGCTCTGCCGGAGGAACCGGGACTGGATCCATCTCGAAGGCGAAAAATACGGACCGGAAAAGGCCGAGTTCCTGGCCCGGCACAAGTACGGCATCTCCGGCTGCCGCAACGAGGCCTTCGGCATCGCCGTGGCCGAGATGGTCAAGGCCGGTTCGCTCGTCTGGGT
The DNA here is from genome assembly GCA_014894455.1 of Acidobacteriota bacterium. Classification (GTDB taxonomy): domain Bacteria; phylum Acidobacteriota; class Aminicenantia; order Aminicenantales; family Saccharicenantaceae; genus RBG-16-66-30. The sequence continues at coordinate 5,765 of JADBLN010000117.1, forward strand.
TCCGGACGGCGGCGGCCAGAAGGAGATCGTCGCCCATCCCGGACTTATTTATTCCGGGCGCGGCCACGCGGCCGCCCTCATCCTGGCGGCGCTCGGCGCGCCGGCCGCCGAGGCCGCGCTGAGATACCACCTCGAAGCCCGGGCGGATCTCTTCTCCTCCGGCCGCTTCGTCGAAGAAATGAGGGGCATCGTCCGGGGATTTCTATCGGAGAAACATGTCCGCTTCGCATGAGATCGCCTTCGTGGTCGCGACCAAGGACAGGCCGGGGGAACTCCTCCGCCTGTGGCGGAGCTTGTGCTCCCAGAACCGGCTCCCCGGCGAGATCGTCATCGTCGACGCCAGCGCCCGGCCCTTTCCTCTGGCCGATCTGGAGCCTGTCCCGGTCGTCCTTCGCTATCTCAGGACCGGGTTCGCTTCGGCGACGCGGCAGCGCAACTTCGGCCTCGACGCCGTCGGCCCGGCCGCGGACCTCGTCGGGTTCCTCGACGATGACGCGGTCCTCGAGCCTGGGGCCGTTGGGGCGATGCTCTGTTTCTGGAACGGCGCGGACGCCGGAGTCGGCGGCGCCGCCTTCAACATGGCTAACCATCCGCCGCTCGACTGGCCGGTCCTCAAGCGGACCCGCCTCGCCGAGTCCCTCGGGCTCTACGCCAAAAGGGGAGGCGCCGTCACGGCCTCTGGATTCCAGACGATGATCGGGCCGCTTGCGAGAACGGAATGGACGGACTGGCTTCCGAGCGGGGCCTCGGTCTGGCGAAGAGAGGTCGTCCGTGACTACCGCTTCGACGAGTGGTTCGGCGGCTACAGCTACCTCGAAGACCTGGACTTCAGCTATCGCGTCGGCAAGTCCTTCAAGCTGGCCGTCGTCGCCGGCGCCCGGTATTCCCACCTGCCGGCGCCGGGAGGCCGAGGCGGAGGCTACGCTTTCGGTCTCCGGGAAGTCCTCAACCGCGTCCATTTCGTGAAAAAGCACCCGGAGCTGTCGCTCCGGAAATGCTATGCGGCGCTGGCCGTAAGACTTCTGATGAGCCTCGCCCTGGCCGTGCGGGAGCGTCAGGCGTCCTTCATCGCCCGGGCCTTCGGCAACACCATCGGCCTCATGAGATCGGCGTTAGAACGCCGATCTCATGAGGCCGATGGCTTTAGAGACCGAGTGAAACCATGACCACCGACAGACCCAAGGTCCTCGCATCCGCCTACGCCTGTCACCCCAACCCCGCCACCGCCCATTTCCCGGGGGAGGCCATCCTGGGCTGGCATCTGGCCAAGGAGATCGCCGGCTTCGCCGACCTCCATCTGATCACCTGGGCTTTCAATCGTGAGGGCGTCGAGGGAACGCTCGCCCGGCCTGACGGCCGTCCGGCGACGGTCCATTACGTCGACCTGCCGCCCCTGCTCCACCGGGCGCTCCGCGACAGGCACCTGGGTACGCGGATTTATTATTACCTCTGGCAGCGCGCGGCGGCGAAGTCGGCCAAGGAACTCTACCGCCGGGAGGGCTTTGACCTCTTCCACCAGATCACGTTCTCGAACGACTGGATGCCGAGCTTCATCGCCCCAGCGCTTCCCATCCCCTTCATCTGGGGCCCGATCGGCGGCGGACAGAGAGTGCCCATTGAACTGATGGGAACGCTCGCCCGCCGCGACAGGCGCCAGGAGAGGTCGAGGACCTTCCTCCAGTCCCTCTGGCGCGCGACCCCGGCCCGGCGCCGGTGCGCCCGGAAGGCCTCGGCCATCCTCGTCTGCAACAAGGAAACCAAAGGCGTACTCTCCCGCTGGGGGGATAAAATCGTCGATTTTCCGGTCAATGGCATCTCCCGGGAGGATATCGCGGCCGAGACTCTAGCCCCCGTCCGACACCACGGTTTCCGCCTGCTCTATGTCGGCCGGTTCGACCCCATCAAGGGCCTGCCGCTGGCCTTCGAGGCCCTGCGCATCCTCCTCGAGATCTCGCCCGGGACGACTCTCGAGCTTGTCGGCGAAGGCCCGGAACGGCCGCGGCTCGAAGCGCTGGCAGCGCGCCTGGGGATCGCCGACCGCCTCGTCTGGATCCCGTGGAGTCCCCGGTCCGAGATCTTCGCCCGGATGCGGCAGAGCGACATCTTCCTCTTCCCGTCCTTGCGGGACGGGGGAGGGGCCGTCGTCGTCGAGGCCATGGCCAGCGGCCTGCCGGTCGTCTGTCTGGACCTTGCCGGTCCGGGTCTCCACATCCGGGACGAATACGGAATCAAGGTCCCTTCGGGCCGGCCGGACGCGGTTGCGGCCGAGCTGGCCGGCGCCCTAGGAAGGTTCTGGCGCGACCCCGGCTTGAGGGCCAGGATGGGCCGCGCGGCCAGGGAAAGGGCCGCCTCGTTCTACGAATGGGGCCGCCTCGGGGAAAGGCTTCGCGGGATATATCGCGACGCCCTGGCCGGGAAACCGCCGTGGCAGGGGGACCTTCCGTGATCCTCTCGCTCGTCCTCTGGTTCATGGCTTGGGGCGGAGTGTTCACGGGCATCTACAACCTGACGCCGCTTCCTTCGATCCACGACCCCCTCGCCTTCTTCCAGGGTGCCCGTGCCCTGCTTCCGGTCATGGCCGCCTACTTCTGCCTCCTATGGGCTCTGGCCGCGAAGGCCCGCTTCCGTTTCGGTCTGACGTCGCTCGGTTTTCTCTGCTATTACGGAACGCTGGGCCTCCTGGCCTCGGTTTTTTATTCTCCCGACAAGGTCACGGCCATCTACTGGGGTTCGGCCTACCTCGCGCCCCTGCTCGCGGCCTGGTTCATCACCGAGAGACCCGACCCCCTGCCCATCCTCAGGACCATCCTGCGCTTGAACGGAGCGATCATCATCCTCCTGATGCTGGCCGTCCTCCCCGAAGCCTACCGGTTCGGGTTCGGCCGGGCGACCCGTTTCGAGATCTACATGCTGCCCTTCGGACTCGGCGAGGTCCGGGCCAACGGCGTCGGCCGCTACGCCCTCATCGTCCTCATCATCGCTTTCGCCAACTTGGCGACCTCGTCCGGAAAGAAGCGTCTTCTCTGGCTGTCGCTGACGATCCCGGCACTCTTCATCCTCATGCAGACCCAGTCCCGCTCGGCTCTCCTGGGCCTGGCCGTTGTCAGCATGCTCTTCGTCCTGATCAGGGGCATCAACCTGCGCTTCCTCGTCGCCGGACCTGTGGCGGCCTACGCCATCTGGGTGTCCGGCTTCACTTGGCGGGCCAAGGGCGAATTCAGCTCCCTCGTTTTCCTGACGGGCCGCGACAGCACTTGGCAGAAAGGCCTGGTCCAGATCGGGCATTCGCCCTTTTTCGGCTGGGGCTTCCACGCCGACCGGCTCCTCCTCGACTCGGAGCACATGCACAACTCGTACCTCCACGCCGGGATCCAGGCCGGGCTCATCGGCACGCTGCTCTTCGCCGCGGCCGTCGCCGTCCTGTGGGCGTTCCTGTGGAAGAGCGGTGTCATCCGCAGGATCCGGGCTGTCGAAGGACCTGACCAGGCCCTGCTCATGCAGTCCGTCCTCATCCTCGGATTCCTCATGGCCCGGAGCTTTTTCGAGTCGACCGCCGCGTTCTACGGCGTCGACCTGCTCCTCCTCGTCCCGGCCGTCTGCTACATTTATCAGTGGGCCTTCGAAAACCCCCTCACGGAAACATGAAGATCTTCCTCCACACGATGTACTACCTCCCGGATTTTGGGAGCGCTCCGATCCTCATGGACGAGCTCGCCGGCTATCTGGCCGCGGCCGGCCACGAGGTCGAGGTCGTAACGACGATGCCGCGGGCGCGCGGGGCGGAGTTCCGCGGCCTCATCTATTCCCGGCGCAAGGACCGCGGGTTCGTCGTCAAACGCTTCTGGACCAACCGCGCGCCCTTTCCGCTCGGACGGCTCCTGGCCTGGAACATCTTCACGGCCGGGGCCCTGCTCAACCTCCTCTCCGTCCGGAAGGGCGACGTCCTTTTCCTGCGGACGCCGCCCCTCCAGCTCGGCGTGCCGGCCTTCTGGGCCAAAGCCGTCCGCGGGGCCCGGGTCCTCGTCAACGTCCAGGACATCCATCCGGACCTGGCCATCGAATCCGGCATCCTGAAGAACCCGGCCGGCATCAGGTTTGCCAAAGCGCTCGAAAAGTGGGTTTACGGCCTGGCCGACAGGATCGCCGTGATCAGCGACGGCTTCGCCCGCAATCTCCGCGAAAAAGGCGTCCCGGCCGGAAAGGTCGAGGTCCTGCCGAATTGGGTGGACACGGATTTCCTGAAGCCCGGGCCCAAGGACAACCCCGTTTCGCGCCGGCACGGGCTCCACGACAAGTTCGTCGTCATGTATTCCGGAACGATCAGCATCAGCAGCAATATGGCCCTGGAGCGCGTCCTCGAAGCGGCGAAACTCCTGGCCGGCAACCCGGACATCATCTTCGTCATCGTCGGAGAAGGGCTGAAGAAGGAGGCCCTGCGAAAGAAGGCGGCCTCCCTCGGCCTGAGAAACACGGCCTTTTTGCCTTTCCAGCCTTACCGGGACCTGCCGGACCTGCTCGCCTCGGCCGATGTCCTGCTCGTCCCGCTGGACAAGGAGAAGTCCCAGCTCTCCGTGCCCTCGAAACTCTACACCTTCATGGCCGCCGGACGGCCCATCCTCGGCCTGGCCGAGCCGGATTCCGAAGTGGCCATCTTGCTCTGCGAGAAGGAATGCGGTCTCGCCGTGCCCCCCGACGGGGCGGCGGCCGTCGCCGAAGCCGTGCGGACGCTCGAGCGGTCGCCGGAGAGACGGCGGCTTCTCGGGCGGAACGCCCGCGAGCACGTCGTCGGTCAATTCGCCAAGGACAAAATCCTCGGATCCTATGACAAACTCTTGAGATCCATGGTATCCTGATGGCCAAGATGTCCGCCTGGAAGAAATTCGCCGCCTACGGCCTGCCGCCGCTTTTCTGGATGGCCTTCATCTTCCCGATGGGGAACCGGGCTCTCGGCTCGAGCCGCATATTCGAGGTCTTCGCCGACGTCTTCAAATGGCTCGCGCCGCAGGCTTCCGCCCACACGCTCGGCCTGGTCTACATCGTTTTCCGCAAGACCCTCCACTTCATCGAGTACGGGTTCCTGGCCTTCCTTCTCTACCGGGCCTTCCGGGCCGGGCGCGGGCCGACTTGGTCCAAGTCGAAGGCGCTCCAGGCGGCCTCCGTAGCCGTCGCCTACGGTTTCCTCGACGAATTTCTCCAGTCGTTCGTCCCGAACCGGTTCGGCAGCCCGTTCGACTGGGCCGTGGACGCCGCCGGGATCCTGGCCGTCATCGTCGCCATCGCCTGGGCGGGGTCGAAGCGGGGCACCAACCGGAAGAGCGATGCCGGCCGGGCCCTTTTCCTGAAGAGGCCGTTCGACGTCGTCCTGTCGTCGGTCGGGCTCCTCCTGTCCGCGCCGCTCTGGGCGGCCATCTCGCTGGCCGTCTGGCTCGAGGACCGGGGCCCCGTTTTTTACGCCCAGGAACGCGTCGGCCGGAACGGGCGGATCTTCAAGGCGCTCAAGTTCCGGTCCATGGTCAAGGACGCCGAGACCGTCAGCGGTCCGGTCCAGGCCGTCGCCAACGACCCCCGGGTTACCAAGGTCGGCCGGCTCCTGCGGGCTTCGGCCATGGACGAACTGCCGCAGCTCGTCAACATCTTCAAAGGCGACATGAGCTTCGTCGGCCCCCGGGCGCTCCGGCCGAACGAGAAGGAAGTCCGGGGCGGTCATGGCCCGGAATCGATCGCCGAGATCCCGGGATACGACGCCCGCCATGCCGTCAGGCCCGGTCTGACCGGCCTGGCCCAGGTCTACCTCCCGGGCGAGACGCCGCGGCGCAGGAAATTCCGCTACGACCTCCTCTACATCCGCAAGGGGAGCTTTTGGCTCGACCTCAAGCTCGTCGCCCTGTCGTTCTGGATCACCTGCCGCGGCAAGTGGGAATCCAGAGAGCCGAAGGTTTGATAAATGAAGCGAGCTGACGTGATCGTGATCGGGGCCGGGCCGAGCGGACTGCGCGCGGCCGGGCGTCTGGCCGCCGCCGGCCTCGACGTCCGCGTCCTCGAAAAGAAATCCCGGGTCGGCGCCAACGTCGTCTGCACGGGGATCGTCGGCAAAGAGGTCTTCGACGACTTCGGCCTCGACAGGCGGTCCGTCATCGAAGAGCTGCGGACGGTCCGTCTCGTCTCGCCGTTCTCGACGGTCCTGACCTACGAGCACCCGCGTCCGTTCGCTTGCGTCGTGGATAGGGAGAAGTTCGACAACGCCCTGGCCGACGCGGCCGTGTCGGCCGGAGCGGCCGTCGCCTGCGATGCCCGCGTCGACGACATCGCCGTCGGCCGCGAGGGCGTCGAGGTCACGGTCCGGGACGGGCAGGGCGGCGTTTTGCGGCAGGCCGCGGCCGTCGCCATCCTGGCCACGGGCGTCGACTTCGGCCTCCAGAAAAAGCTCGGCCTGGCGACGCCCCGGGATTTCCTGAATGGGGCCCAGGTCGAAGCGTCGCTTCCCGGCAGGGACACGACGACCCTCTTTTTCGGCCGTGACGTCGCCCCGGGCGCCTTCGCCTGGTCGGTCCCGGCCGGCGAGGGCAAAGCGCGCGTCGGCCTGCTGACCAAGAAAGATCCCAAGGCCTGTCTCCGGAAGCTCCTCGACGCGCACTTCGACGGCCGCCCCGGGACGGGAGAAGAGGTCCCGATCAGAACGAAGCCCGTCGCCCAGGGCCTTCTCTCCGGGACATTCGGCGACCGCGTCCTGGCCGTGGGTGAAGCGGCGGGCCAGACCAAGACGACGACCGGTGGCGGGATCAGTTACGGCCTGACCTGCGCCGACCTGGCCGCGGACGTCATCCTGGAGTGTTTCGGCCGGTCGTCCTTCGGCGCCGCGGACCTGGCCGAGTACGAACGCCGCTGGAAGGGCCTTCTCCAGAAGGAGATCGTGGTCGGCCACTACACCCGGCGGATGTGCGCCCGGCTGAGCGACGGCCGGATCGAGAGCCTTTTCCACCTGGCCCAGACCGACGGTATCGTCCCGATCATCCGCGAGAAGGCCGATTTCGACTGGCACAGCGGGCTCATCTTCGCCCTTCTGCAGAGACTCTCGTTCATGAAATTTTTCCGCGACGTCAAGGACCGCCTGGGGCCCGTCGGCCTGTCCTGACCGGAAACGCGGCAAAAATGATGAAAAAGCTTTCCTGTTACGCCGGCCTCCTGCTCGTCATGCTGAGCGGCGTCCGCCTCTTCGGGCAGTCCTACCGGAACTTCCGGGAGGAATACGACGATATCAAGGAAAGGGCCAGGCTCCGTCTCGGCCCTCTGCGGGTCGTCCCCGTGTTCCGTCTGTCCGAGGCCGGCCTCGATTCGAACGTCTATTTCCGGGAAGAGGGGAGCGAAGTCATCCCGGACTTCACGGCGACCTTCTCGCCCGAGGCCAGAGGTTACTGGCTCGTCGGGAGCTCCGTCATCGTGTCCGTGACGGAAAATCCCGAGTATCTCTTCTATGCCAAGGAAAAAGAGCTGCGCGCCTTCACGAACAGCTTTTCGACGGGCCTGAGGATGCTCGTCCTGAGGAGTTTCTCTCTCGACGCCGACTATCATGTCCTGAGCCATGTCCGCCGGGCCACGAGCGAGCTCGACCGGAGGATCCGGGACACGGCGACGGGCGCCGGGGCCGGATTCTTTTTCGAGACCCCCCGGGGGACGGCGATCGGACTGACCGGCTCGTTCGACGACTTCCGATACAAGGATGTCGCGTCCGACTCTCCGGACGACGTCTACGCCCTGGCGCTCGACCGGCGGGAGACATCGGCCGCCTTCGAAATCTATTACCGCGTCTTCGCCCAAAGCTTTTTCTTCACGACCGCCGACTGGACGAGATACGAATTCGTCTTTCCGGAATCCGCGTGGCGCGACGCCCGATCCTTCGAGGTCTCGGCGGGCCTCCGCTTCCCGCTCCTCGGGCGGGCCCGGGGGACGCTCGCGCTCGGCTGGAAATCGTTCCAACCCGAATCCCCCGAGCGCAAGCCGTTCTCCGGCCTCGTCGCCGCGACGGACGTCGCCTTCCGTCTCGGGAGGCTCGGCGTCAACCTGGGGTACGTCCGCGACAGCGCCTTTTCGTACAACGAGAGCGCGTACTACTACATCGACGGCCGGGCCCGGGCCGGCCTCTCGCTCTATGTCGCGCCTTTTCTCAGGATCGACGGGACGGTCCAGCTCGGGACGATGGATTACCCCGAGGCGCAGGAGGTCTGGTACGGCGGAGACGTGTTCTTGATCGACCGCCGGGAAGACGTCCACCGGACCTTCTCCGTGGGCCCGGTCGTCCGGGTCGTCGGCACCGTCGGGCTCGGCCTGACCTACAATTTCTACCGGCGGACGTCGAACGCCCCGGGCTTCAATGTCCGGCGGAACTTCGTCGGGGCATTTTTAACCTACGAATTTTAAGGAGACGCCCATGAAAACCTCCATGAGAATCGCCGGGCTCATCGCCCTGGCCGTGATCCTGGCCGGGCCGGCGGCCGCCCAGCAGCCGGTGAGCGCCGAATACAAGATCGGGGCGAAGGACCTCCTCGAGATCTCCGTCCTCGGCGTCCCGGAGATCAGCAAGCTCGTCGTCCGCGTCTCCGAATTAGGCCGGATCACCCTGCCCATGCTGGGGCAGGTCGAGGTCGGCAACCTGACCAAGTTCGAGGTGGAGAAGAAGCTGGCCCTGCTCGCCGGCGAGAAGATCGTCCTCAAGCCCCAGGTGACGGTCCACATCCTGGAATACCTGAGCCGGCGCGTCTCGGTCGTCGGGGCGGTGGAGAAGCCGGGGCCGTTCGAGCTCCTCGGGCGCCAGACCGTCCTCTCCGTCCTGTCCGAGGCGGGCGGCCTGACCCGGGACGCGGGCGATGAGATCATCGTCATCCGCCAGCTCGCGGCCGGCGACAGCAAGGCCATCCGCATTTCGATCGACGGCCTGTTCGTCCAGGGCGACCCCAAGCTCAACGTCGTCCTCGAGCCGGGCGACGTCATCAACGTCCCGGTCGACAAGGTCGTCCTGATCTATGTTTTCGGGCAGGTCAAGAACCCGGGAGCCCTGCAGGTCAAGAAATCGAGCCTGCCGACCCTGACCCAGGCCATCGCCCAGGCCGGGGGCTTCACCGACCGGGCCAGCAGGAAGAAGGTCAACATCCGGAGAAAGGACGTCACGGGCAAGGAGTTTGAGATCAGCGTCAACGTCCGGGACATCCTCAAGGGCAAGATCAAGGACGTCCCGCTCCAGGAAAACGACACGGTCTACGTCCCGGAAAGCCTCTTTTGAGCCGGGGCCAGGGGAGAAAAGCCATGAAGGGTTTCGCCAGCAAGACGGACAAGAAAGAGATCGACGTCCTCGAGTACGCCAGGGTCGTCCTCAAGAGGAAATGGGTCCTGGTGACCTTCGCCGCCGTGCTCGTCGCACTCGCGGCCGTCCTCTCGTTCACCACGACGCCGCTCTACCGGGCCACGGCGACGCTCCTGATCGACGAGCCCGGGGCGAGCCTGCTCAACATCCAGGACGTCCTCAACGCCGGCGCCTACTACCGCAGCGATTACATGGGGACGTACTTCAACACCCAGCTCCGCCTCCTCACCAGCCGGACCCTGGCCGAGCGGGTGGCCAAGAAGATCAACCTCGGATCGCGGCCCGAGTTCCGGGCGGCCCGGGCGTCCAAGCCCGGCCTCACGCAGGGGCTGAAGTCGATCGTCGGCTTCCGCTGGCTCTTCGGCGGCAAAAAGACGGCCGCCGCGGATGAGGCCAAGGCGAACTCGACGCCGGCCTATTCGAGCTACGCGTTCTCCATCCTGGGCGGGTTGAGCATCGCGCCCATCACGGAGACGCGGCTCGTCTACGTCGGCTATGTCTCGCCGCACGCCGCGCTCGCGGCCGACGTCGTCAACGCCCTCGTCGAGGAATTCGTCAGCTTCTCGGTTGAGACCCGCTACGAGGCCACCAAGCAGACCTCGGAGTTCCTGTCCGAACAGGTGGCCCTTCTCCGGGAGGACCTCAAGCGCAAGGAGGAGGACCTCCAGAAGTACGGCCAGGAGAAGGACCTCCTCTATCTCAGCGGCGACGAGAGCACGGTCGTCAACAAGTTCTCCGACGTCAACACCGCCCTGACCACGGCCCAGATCGAGCGCTACGCCAAGGAGTCCGCCTACCTCGAGCTGAAGAACGTCAGCGTGGACTCCCTGCCCGAGTCCGTCAGCAACCCGACCATCCAGGCCCTGCGGACGACCTACACCCAGGTCAAGTCCGACTACGAGGAGAAGGGCCAGATCTACAGGCCCGATTACCCGGAGATGGTCCGGCTCAAGGCCCGATTCGACGCCACCCGCAACACCCTCCAGGAGGAGATCCGCAAGGCGGTCGACTCCTCCGAGGCCGAATATCGCGCGGCCCTGAATAAAGAGACCTCCCTGCAGGGGCTCCTCAACGAGCAGCGGGGGGACGTCACCCGGATGAACAAGAACGCCATCTTCTACCATACCCTCCGGACGGAGGTCGAGAACATGCGGACCCTGCTCAGCACGCTCATCGCCAAGCAGAACGAGATCCAGGTCTCGAGCCAGCTCGGCGGTCTGCGGACGAGCAACATCAAGGTCGTCGATCGGGCCCTCGTGCCCGGCGGCCCCTTCACACCGAACGTCCAGCGGAACCTGCTGACCGCCCTCCTCCTCGGCCTGTTCGGCGGGCTGGGTTTGATCTTTCTCGTCGAGTACCTCGACAACACCGTCAAGGGTCCCGAGGACGTCGAGAAGCTCGTCGGCCTGCCGTCCCTCGGGATCATCCCCTTCCTCTCGGCCGAAGGCCTCAAGAAAAAGTCCGACCCCTACGGCTCCTACCGCTCCTACGGGGCGGAGGGCGACAAGCCCAGCGAAACGATCCCCGAAGTCCGGGAGATCGAGCTCATCAACCACCTCTACCCCAAGTTCTCGATCGCCGAGGACTACCGGACGGTCCGGACGTCCATCCTCTTCTCCCACGCCGACAGCGCGCCCAAGACGATTTGCTTCACGAGCACTCTGCCCCAGGAAGGGAAGACGGCCACGATCTCCAACCTGGCCGTCTCGTTCGCTCAGCTCGAGGGCAAGGTCCTGCTCGTCGACGCCGACCTGCGCAAGCCGCGCCTGCACAAGGTCTTCAACCTGCGGAACGTCAACGGACTGAGCAGTTACCTGGCCGGCAAGAACTCCTTCGAGGAGGTCGTCCAGAAAACCAGCATCGATAACGTCTGGACGATCCCCAGCGGTCCCCATCCGCCGAACCCGGCCGAGCTCCTGAACTCGAAGAGGATGAAAGAGCTCCTGGCTATGGCCAAGGACAAGTTCAACATCGTCCTCCTCGACACGCCGCCCGTCCTGGCCGTCATCGACTCGGTCATCGTCAGCTCGCTCGTCGACTCGACGGTCTTCGTCGTCCGGGCCGGGAAGACGACCCGGCGGCCCCTCGTCCGGGCCATCGAGGAGATCCGCAAGTCCAAGGCCGACATCATCGGCGTCGTCTTCAACGAGGTCAAGATCGGCCACCAGGGGATCGGGACGCCCTTCTATCATTATTACCAGTACGAGTACGAGTCGGCCGAAGCCGGCGGCCCGGCCGAGAAGAAGCGCGTCCCGGCCGGGGAACCGGAGAAAACGGGAACGGAAACGAAGACATGAAGAAAAAGATCGTCGAGTACGGGCTCCTGGCCCTTCTCCTCTGGAGCCCCCTCCCGGCCGCCTCCGTCGGGGAATGGTCGGTTTTCGTCATCGAGCTGGCCGTGGCCGCGATGGCCGCCGCTTACATCTTTCTCGACGAGAAGCCCGTCCTTAACCGCCATCTGCCGCCCGTCCTGCGGCGGCTGAGGTTTTTCGCGGCCGGCTTCTTCGGCTTCGTCGCCTTCCAGATCCTGCCGCTTCCGGCCGCTCTCGTCCGGTTCGTCTCTCCCGGGAGCTATGAGTTCCGGCGGCTCTATTCCCCCGGCTTCGTCCGGATGAAGTTCATGAGCCTGTCGATCGTCCCCTCCGCCACGCTGCAGGAGGGGCTTTTTCTCGCGGCCTGCTTCCTCCTGGGTTTCCTCGTTTTCAAGACCGTTACCCGCGGCCGCCAGATCCGGACGATCATCTTCGTCCTCATCGGTTCGGGCCTCTTCCAGGCCCTCTACGGCCTTTTCGAGCTCACCCGGGCCAACCCGCGCCTCCTTTTTTATAAGAAGATGTTCAGCCCCGATTCCGTGACCGGGACGTTCGTCAACAGGAGCCACATGTCCGGCTACCTGGAGATGATCGTCCCCCTGGCCGTCGGCCTGGCCATCGCCCGGATGAACCTCCTGACCTTCGGGGCCAAGGGCTTCCGGGAGAAGATCATGCTCTGGACCTCCAAGGGGGTCCTGGAGAACGTCCTCATCATGGCCGGCGTCGTGGTCATGTCCCTGGGCATCGTCCTCTCCAACTCGCGGTCCGGCCTGGTCGTCCTCGTCTTCACCTTCTTCCTCTTCCTCGGATTTTCCGTCCTGACCTTCAGCCGGACCGGCTACCGCCAAGTCTGGGTCAGGAAATTCATCCGGACGACCTTCCTCATCGTCACCATCCTGGCCGTCTATATCGGCGTCGGCTCGACCATCAAGCGCTTCGCCCTCGACGACCTCCTCCACGAGGACCGGCCGCTTTACTGGGCCAACACGGCCGACATCGTCGGGGATTTCCCGCTCTTTGGGACGGGCCTGGGCACATTCGCCTCCGCCTACAACGCCTACGAGAAGCGTGGCGGGTCGGAGATGCGGCTCGTCCACGCTCACAACGATTACCTGGAGTACGTCGCCGAAGTCGGCGTCCTCGGCGTCCTCCTCCTCCTCGGCGGCATCCTCTATCTCGCCGTCCAGGCCTTCCTGGCCTGGAGGAATCGGAGGAGCACGGAAGCCCGGGGGCTCGCCCTCGGCGGCATCGTCAGCCTCGCCGGCATCGGCGTCCACACGTTCACCGACTTCAACCTGCATATTCCCGCGAACATGGTCCTCTTCACCGTCGTCCTGTGCCTGACCCTGGTCATGGCCACCTATCGGAAAAGCTGAGGTTTTCCCTTGAAGAAAAAGATCCTCCTGTTGTTCGGGCTGGGGGCCCTCGTCATCTTCCAGGCCGCGATCGCCTGGAACGCGCGCCTCTATTGGAAGGCGAAGGCGCCGGCCGCGAGCTCCGAGGAGAGGATTCGTCTCCTCCGCCGCGCCGACGCGGCCTATCCTTGGAACGACCTCGTTCCCTTCGAGCTCGGCCAAGCCTACTTCGAGCGCGGGGCCGAGGCCCTGGGGAACCCGGCTGAGCGCGACGTTCTCTTCTCCCAGGCCGTCGGCTCGTTCCTCCGCTCCCTGCGCCTCAACCCGGGCTCTCCCGAGGTCCACTTCCATTTCGCCCAAACGCTCCTCTACATGAACTACCTGTCGCTCCCGGCGCCGGTCCCGTATTTCGAGGAATACAAGAAGGCGGCCGAGCTGACCGGCCACAATAGCCAGATCTATTTCGAAGTCGGCCGGGTCCTCCTCGCTAGGTGGGAGACGTTGTCGGCGGCGGAGAAAGACTTCACCACCGACATCCTGAGGAAGATGCTGTCCGGCAAGGACGAGGAGCGCCTGCTCGACCTCCTCGAGACCTGGAACCTCGAGGTCCGGGACACCTCGCTTGTCGACAGGATCCTCCCCGAAGACCCCGCACTCCTCCACGCCTACGCCCGGTTCCTGGGGGAGAAATCGCTCGCCCTCGAGGCAAGGCAAACGGCCCTGGCCAAGGCCGAGCTTCTCGATTTCCTCCGGGCCAAGAACGAGCTCGACCTGGGCCGGAGGGAGGCCGAGGTTTTCCGCAACGCCGAGGCCTCCGCCCACTACGCCCGCGCGCTCGAGGCGCTCGGGGCGATCAAGTTCTACCAGGCGCTCGCCGGGCCGGAGCTCTTCGACCCCCGGGAATACGCTGAGGTCCTCAAGTTGGCCCGCCGTCTCCTGGCCATGAACCGCATCGAGGAAACGCGTTCCCTGGCCGACGCCGACGGCACGATCGCCGCCTATCTTGCCTTGGAGGACCAGTTTACGGTCCTGGGCGAGTTCGAGGCCTTCATCAAGGAGCGGGGCCTCCTCGGTGAGGGCCCGACGGCCGTTTCGCCGGCGAAGGACCTCCAGACGCTGGCCTTCCGGATGGCCCTCGATTTTCAGCAGAACCGCTACCGGGACATCGTCCGGGTCGGCGATCTCCTGGCTTCGAGTTCTCTCGTCATTTCCCCGTCCGGAAAGGCGAGCTACGTCCGTGTCCTCGGCTTGATCGGCGAATCCTCCCTCAAGCTCGACTACGTCTACGAAGCGGAGAAATATTTCCGGATGGCCCTGGAGATCGAGCCGGAGAACCTCGGTGTCCTCCTGGGCGTCGAGAGATGCTACGACCGCCTGAGCGACGAGGACAAGGCCGCCGAAGCCCGGCGGACGATCGACCGTCTGGTCACGCCCGGGACGATCGACCTCGGCGGCCGGCTCCTCCGGAAGGGGGAATCCTTCGAGGAGGTCCTGGTCACGGACGGCCGGCCGCGGACGATCCGCGTCGAATTCGCCCCCGCGGCGGCCGGCAGCCGTCCCCTCGTCGCTGTTTTCTTCAACGGCCGGGTCGTTTGGGAAGGCACCGCCGACGCCGGGTCGGCGAGTTTCCCGGCCTCACCCCGGCCGGGAGGGAATTCCCTCGAGATAGCCGCCGTCAGCGACTCCGTCGCCCTGGCCGGGATCACCCAGGACATTTCCCCGGCCCGTTAGGGTCAACAGCGGAAGGTGCCCCGGCCCCCCCTGCCAGGACCGGGACTGGGAAGCCCGGCCCGTTAGGGTCAACGGCGGGGGAAAAAAAGCCTACCTTACACAATTACAAACATTTACGGGGCTTGACAAACCTCGGACAAGACGCCTATCATATTCATCGCCAAGGAGGAATCCCATGAGGCGAGGTGCCAAGGTCGTTCTCTCGTGGGGGTCGGCGCTAGCGCTGATCCTCGTCCTGTTCCCTTCGACCCTGCGTCCCCAGGAGGCAGGGAAGGGAAATCTGATCGGGTTCATCTATGCTCAGGACGGTTCGACCCCCGTCGAGGGGGCGGTCGTCATGGTCAAAAACCTGACGACGGGAACCGTCGCCGAGAGCCCGAAGTCCGACGCGCTGGGCGTGTTCAAGTTCCAGGACCTCGGGGCGGGGCTGTACGCCCTCGGGGTGAAATCCGACAAGGGTAGTTATAACTCCCAGGATTTCTTCGGCGTCATGGCCGACAAGACGTCCAAGATCTCGATCGCCCTGAATGTCTATGACCCCGCCGCCGCCGCGGCCGCCGCAGCAGTCATCAAGGAACAGCGGGAAAAGGGCGAGGCCTACGTCGGGAAGGTCGTGAAGTACACGCTCGAGACGAAGGAAGCCGAGATCCTCGTCGAGATAGGGCTCCTCCAAGCCGAGGACCGTATCCACGTCAAGGGCCAGGCCACGGACTTTTACATGGATACCCGGGGGTTGAAGGCCTATGGGACCAAGGTCAAGCGCGTCCTTTCCGGCTACAACGCCAATCTCCGGACGTCGAAGGCCTGCGAGCCCGGGGATTTCGTCTACGTCGTCTGCAAGCGCGGCGTCCCGCCCTTTTTCCTGGCCCCGCTCGGCATCGCCGCGATCGTGGCCGGGGCGGTGCCCCTCGTCGCC
>JADBLN010000117.1:21533-81293 GCA_014894455.1 Acidobacteriota bacterium
ACTCCTTGAGCGAACATTCCCTCGCCCGTCTTTTCGTTCTCTGCTCCCGCCCTGCCTCGGGCCCCGGAGCAAGGGAGGAAGTCCTCCGTCTCGCCGGCTCCGTCCGGGATTGGGACCGGGCGCTCGGCAAGGCCGAGGAAGAGGGCATCCTTCCTCTTCTTTACTGGAACCTCCGGGACAATCCCGGCGCCGTGCCGGCCGCCGTCCTGGAAACCCTCCGGCGCTCCTTTTTGCGGAACCTGGCCCGCACGACCCAGGTCTATCGAGAGCTCGAACGCTTCCTGGAATCCGTCCGCAGGGCGGGGCTGCGGGCCGCGCTGACCAAGGGCGGGCGGCTGGCCCTCGACATTTACCCCGAGCCCGCCCTGCGCCCCTTTTGGGACGTGGACTTCATCGTCCATCCCTCCGACTGGCCCGCCCTGAAAAAGATCCTCGGCGGCATCGGCTACACGGAAGCGGCCGACTCGGGCGGGGGACCCGCCGCGGCGGACCCGCCGCTCGACTGGACCCATTCTCCCTATTACCGCAAGGACTCTCTTTTCCTGGAATTCCATTTCACCCCGCTCGGGCTTAACTTCCACAACCGTGAGGAAGAGGGTCTCTGGTCCTCGGCCAGCCGGCTGACCGTCCGCGGGACCGAGGCCATGGTCCTGCCGGCCGAGCACGAGCTGTGCTATCTCTGCATCCACGCCCAGCAGCACTCCTACCAGCGGCTCGTCTGGCTCTCGGACATCGCCGAACTGGCTTCGCGTCCGGGGCTCGACTGGGATCGGGTCTTGAAGATCTCCCGGGCTGAACGGGTCAAGGGGCCCGTGTTTTACGGCCTCCATCTGGCCAATACGCTCTGGCCGGGGGCGGTCCCTCCGGGTCCCCTGGCCGAGTTGCTGCCGGGGCCTCTCGAGAGAGCCGGGCTGCGTATCCTCTGGCCCGAGGCCGCGACGGCCGCCCGGCGCGCGGCGCCGGCCTGGCCTTATTACATGCCCTCGCTTTTCTCGCTCTGGGAGCGGAAGAGCCCGGGCCTCGCCGCGCGAACCCTGCGGGGCATCCTGTTCCCGCCGCGGGCATGGCTGGCCGTGACCTGCGGCCTGCCCCCGAATTCGCTGCGGCTCTACGGCCGTTACCTCGACCGGATCCTGCGGCCGGTCCTCACGGCCGCCAAGCGTTTCACGGCAGACCGATGAACCCGAACCCGGCCATCCTCGCCGAAAACCTGGTCAAGAGGTATCCTGTTTTCCGGGGTTTCCGGGACCTCGTCCGCAGGCCCTTCGAAAGGCGGACGACGACCGCCCTCGACGGCCTCGACCTCCGTGTCGAGCGCGGCCGCGCGTTCTGCCTGCTCGGCCCGAACGGCGCTGGCAAGACGACCCTGATCAAGATCCTGGCCACCCTCGTCCTGCCGGACGGCGGGCGGGCGAGCGTCGACGGGCACGACGTCGAACGGCAGCCGGGCCCGGTGAAGAACGCCATCGGCTACGCCATCAACGACGAGCGCAGCTTCTACTGGCGGCTGACCGGCCGGCAGAACCTCGAATTCTTCGGTGCGCTCTACGGGCTCCGCGGTCCGGCCCGCGACCGCAAGATCGACGAGGTTCTGCGCCTGACCCGGCTCGAAGCCGCGGCCGACCTGCGCTTCAACGCCTATTCGACGGGGATGCGTCAGATGCTGGCCTTCGCCCGGGCCCTGCTCGCGGACGCGTCCATCCTCCTCGTCGACGAGCCGACGCGGTCCCTCGACCCGCAGGCCGCAGACAGGATCGGATCGTTCCTCCGCGGCGAGCTCGTCGAGGGCAAGGGGAAAACCGTTTTCTGGGCGACGCACGACCTCGCCGAGGCCGCCGAGTTCGCCCACGAGATCGCCGTCATCGGCCGCGGCCGGATCCGGCTGCAGGGCACGGTCGCGTCCCTCACCGGCGAAGGCCGGACGTCCCTGCGCCAGGTCTACGAGAAGGCCGTCGGCGATCCCCCGGTGAGCCGATGAGCGGCGGGTCGAGGACGACGGCGCTCCTGCCGGGCCGGCTTTCCGCCTTCCTCCGCCGGGATTTCCGAGAAGCCCTGACCTACAAGTTCTCGTTCCTCTCGTCCTTCGTCGGCATCCTCCTGTCCTCGGCGACGTTCTATTTCGTGGCCAAGCTCGTCCCGCCGGGGACGCCGTCCCTGGGGCCTTTCGGCGGGGACTATTTTTCCTTCGCCGTCGTCGGCGTCGCCTTCTCGAGCCTCCTCGGGATGTTCCAGGAAGGCCTGTCGGCCGTCATCCGCAGCGCCCAGGTCTCGGGGACGCTCGAGGCTCTTCTCGTCACCCCGACGTCGATCCCGACCGTCCTCTTCGGCTCGTCGCTCTACTCCCTCCTTCTCCAAGTTTTTCGGACGCTCCTCCACCTCGGCGTGGCCCTGGCCTTTTTCGGCATGACCCTCGGCCGGGTCAACGGGCCGGGCGTCCTTTTCGTCGGTGTCCTGACGGTCCTCTGCTTCCTCGGCGTCGGCGTGCTCTCGGCGAGCTTCATCCTGGTTTACAAGACCGGCAACCCCTTCGGCTGGATCCTCGGGACCGTCTCCGGACTGCTCGGGGGGGTCGTCTTCCCCGTCGCGCTTCTCCCGCCCTGGATCCGTTGGGTCTCGAGCCTCCTGCCCGTGACCTACGCGCTCGACGGCATGAGAAAAAGCCTCCTCGCCTCGGTCGGCTTCGCCGAGATCCTGCCGGACATCGCCGCTCTGGCGGTGTTCAACATCATCCTCCTGCCGGCGAGCCTTCTCGCTTTCCGCCTGGCCGTCCGTAAGGCCAAGAAGGACGGCACGCTCTCCCACTTCTGACCCCCTTTCTTACAGTTCTTCTCCCTATATTGCGAAGTCCGTCGTGAGGCGGCGATGGATATTGCCCTGAAGACCCCCGTAGCGGAAGGGGACCCGCCGAAGGCGGGGGAACCGCCGGGACTGGTTCCCGGGGGGCCGGGGGGCTAAGGGCAATATCCTTCGCCAAGCCGAATCGAGGACTTTGCCCCTCCTGTTTTCTCGGCTCCCCTAATCTGCTAACATGGGAGCGGACGCCTGACCGCCATGAGAAAAACAGCCGTTCTGACGCTAGCGACGCTTCTCTTCGCCCTGCCGGGCGTTACGGCCGAGGTGCGGCCGGAGGTCCGGGCCAAAGCGGCCGGGATCCTGGACGCCCTGAAAAGGATCGAGGAGGAACGGGGCCGGCCCGCCGCGGCCCTCCGCAGCTTGACGTTCACCGAGGCCGAGTTCAACGCCTACGTCGTCTGCCGCCTCGACGCCGAGAACGAACCTTTCGTCAAGGTCGCGGAGTTCAAGCTGCTGGCGGACGATCACATCGAAGGGCGGATCACGATCGACCTCGGCGACCGGCGGTCCTCCGGTCTGCTCCCGAAGCGGCAGGACCTGTTGTTCTCGGCCGGCATCGAGACCCGTGACGGCAAGATCAAGATCTCCATGGACAAGCTCTTCCTCGGCACCCAGCCGATCGCGCCGGCCGTCGTCGACGTCATCATCGGCGTCGTCTCCCGCCTGCAGGGCGTCGAACCGACGAGCCTCGAGGACTGGTACGACCTGCCGCCGGGAGTCCGGAAACTCGAATCCCGGGCCGGCCAAGTCGTCGTCTATTACTAAGAAAGGATGGGAAAGGGAGCGCCATGATCCGCATCATCACCGGCAGCTACAAGGGCCGGCGGCTGAAGATGGTCCCCAGCCTGTCGGTCCGGCCCATGCAGGACAAGGTCAGGGGGGCCCTGTTCAACATCGTCCGGGACCGGCTCAAGGGGAGCGTCTGCCTGGACGGCTTCTCCGGGACGGGCTCGGTCGGCCTCGAGGCCCTGAGCCGGGGCGCCGACCGGGTCGTCTTCGTCGACGAGTTCTATCCCTCGGTGAAAGCCATCCGGCTGAATGTCGCCAAGTGCGGGGCGGAAGAGAAGGCCGTCGTCCTCCACCGGGAGTTCAACCGAGCCGTCATCGACCTGGCCAAGAAGGGCGTCCGCTTCGACCTCATCTTCCTCGATCCCCCCTACCGGCTCCTCGAAGAGAGGAACCCGCTCAGGGTCATCCGCAAACGCGGCATTCTCAAGCCGGGCGGCCTCATCGTCCTCCGCCACTACTTCAAGATCAAGCCCAAGCTCGGGGATTTCAAGCTCGAGCGGCGGGTGGCCCTCGGGGACGACATCCTCTGCCTGTTCGTCTCGCCGGCGGGGGAGTCCGGGGGAGAGTCCGGTCCCGGCGAACCGGCGGAAACGGGCTTGCCTGCCGCGCCGCGTTCGCCTAAAATGGGGAGACCAAGGCAAAAGGACACGGAAACCCGGCCATGAAAAAATCGGAGAGCAAGGCGGCCCCGTTCTGGAAGGAGACCCCGCTCGTCGACGAGCGCGAGATCTTCACCGAGCTCGCCTCGAAGAAGGGCAGCTCCCTTTTCCTCGGCCGCTATTCCCTCAGCGAGGTCCGAGCCGTCCTCAACAAGAAGGGCTTTCTCAAGGAGGCGCGCAAGCGCTTCCTCTGGCCGCTCGCCTACGAGATCGACTCGTCCGAATACCCGCTCCAGAGGCTCCAGATCTATCTGCGCGAGCCCGGGCCCGAGACCCTCATCGTCGACGTCAAAGTCAAGGAAACCGAGTTCGTCCCCAAGGAGCTTCCCGACGGGCCCGTCCCCCTGCCGCCTCAGAAGGCCATGGCCTTCGAGTGGCTGACTCTCCAGAACCCGCTCGTGAAGTTCGGCGAGCAGTTCACGCCCCTGCCCGGCCAGACCCGGCCCGGGCTGAGCATGAGGACGAAGATCATGGACCTGTTCCTCTACCTCGCCCGTCTGACCCGCAAGGACTGCCTCCTGGCCTTCCCGGCCTATTTCCACAACGCCGTCCTTTTTTCACGCTATTTCCACTTCTGGAACCCCCGCAAGGAGGCGGAGGTCCTGGCCATCCGCCAGTCCTTCAGCCACATGCCCTTTAAACAGCTGGCCTGGGTCGTCCACCTGAACTGCCTGAGACGCGAGGACGGCACGGTCTACGAGTGGGCGGCCGAAGAACAGCTCTACCCCATGACCCGGCCCCTCAAGGAGTACTTCGACTCCCGGCGATACAAGGACATCGTTAAAAGCGGCCGAAAATTCGCCGCTTTTTCCGTCGATTGGGCCGAATTCGAGAGGAAATCCCTGGACCTGCCGACGTTTTGCGGCGGCGCCTAGAATCTGCTATAATACCGCGCTCAAGGAGATCGTCCCATGAAGAAAGACGTCCATCCCGAATACCAGGAATGCTCAGTGACCTGCGCGTGCGGCAGCACGTTCAAGACGAGGTCCACGAAAAAAGAGATCCGGGTGGAGATCTGCTCCCAGTGCCATCCTTTCTTTACCGGCAAGCAGAAGTTCATCGACAGCGCCGGCCGCGTCGAGAAGTTCAAGAAAAAATACGGCGACATCAAGAACATCAAGAGCATCGCAAAGCCCAAAAAATCCTCGCGATGATCCAGGAACTGCAGGCGATCGAGGATAAGTATCGCCAGCTGACAGCCGCCCTCTCCGACCCCGCGATCGCCTCCAATCCCCAGAGAATCCGCGACCTGGCCAAGGAAAGGGCGGAACTCGAGCCCGCCTTCCGCAAGTACGACGAGTACAAGCGCGTCCGTAAGGACCGTGAGGAGGCCCGCCACCTCCTGGACGACCCCAAGACCGAGCCGGAACTTCAGCTCATGGCCGAACGTGAGGTCGAGGATCTCGAAAAGCGGGCGCGGGCCATCGCCGAGGAGCTCCGGACCATGCTCCTGCCCAAGGATCCCAACGACGAGAAGAACGTCATCCTCGAGATCCGGGCCGGGGCGGGAGGGGACGAAGCGTCCCTGTTCGCCCAGGACCTTTTCCGGATGTACTCCCGGTTCGCCGAAAAGAAGGGCTGGAAGCTCGAGGTCGTGGACACGAGCTTCTCGCCGATCGGCGGACTCAAGGAGGCCATCGGCAACATCCGCGGCAAGGGCGCCTACTCGATCCTCAAGTACGAGAGCGGCGTCCACCGCGTCCAGCGCGTGCCCAAGACCGAGGCCTCCGGCCGCATCCACACCTCGACGGCGACCGTGGCCATCCTGCCGGAGGCCGAGGAGATCGACCTCAAGATCGACCCCAAGGACCTCAAGATCGAGGCCTTCGGTTCCTCGGGCCCGGGCGGCCAGAACGTCAACCGGAATTACACCGCGATCCGCGTCACCCACAAACCGTCGGGCCTCGTCGTCTCCTGCCAGGATGAAAAGTCCCAGCACCGGAACAAGGAGAAGGCCATGCGGGTCCTCCGCTCGCGGCTCCTGGACATCGCCCAGCGCGAGCAGCAGGCGAAGATCGCCAAGGACCGGCGGTCCCAGGTCGGGACGGGGGAGAGGAGCGAGAAGATCCGGACCTATAACTTTCCCCAATCGCGGATCACCGACCACCGGCTGAACATGAACTTCCATAACATGGAGGGTATCCTGGAGGGGGACCTGGACGACATCCTGGCGAAGCTCGTCCTCCAGGCCCAAGCTCAGGCCCTGGGCGAAACGCCCGGGGGGCCGGGCCAGGCCAAAGATATTGGAATCTAACAAGACGCTGGCCGACCTCTACAGGAGCGGGATCGCCCTCCTTCAAGACCGGCCCCAGGCCATCCTCGAGGCCAAAGTTCTTCTTCTCCGGGCCGCCGCCCTGACCGAAGAACGATACCTCGCCGCCCCTGACAATCCATGCTCGTCGAAAGCGGAAGCTTATTTCCGGAGGCTCGTTGACAAGCGGCTGGGCGGAGTACCGCTGTCCTATCTCACCGGAGTGAAGGAATTCTGGTCCATACCCTTTAAGGTGACGCCTTCCGTCCTCGTTCCGCGGCCCGAGACCGAGGTCCTGGTCGAGAAAGTCCTCGAGCTCTCGACGCGCGAGAGCGAGTCGATCCTCGACGTCGGGACGGGCAGCGGCTGTATCGCCGTCGCCCTGGCCAAAGAACTGCCCCGGGCCCGCATTCAGGCCGTGGACATCTCCGAAAGGGCCCTGCGCGTCGCCCGGCGGAACGCCTCGATCCACAAGACGAGGCACGTCCAATTCCACAAGAGCAATCTCTTCTCCGCCTTCCGGGGGACGGGGGTGCGCTTCGACTTCATCGTTTCGAACCCGCCCTACATTTCGAGCGCGGAGTGGGACGGGCTGCCGCCCGAAGTCCGCGACTTCGAGCCGCGGCGGGCGCTCCTCGCGGGGGAGTTCGGGCTGGAGATTATCGAACGTCTGGTCGGCCGGGCGAGGACTTATCTAAGGCCCGGCGGCTATCTTATCTTTGAGATCGGGGACGGCCAGCGCGACAGGGTCGTGTCCCTTTTCGGCAAGCGCTGGACCGAGATCGAGACGGCCTGGGACATGTCCGGCAAACCGCGCGTCATCACCGCCAGGAGGGCTTAGGCCGTCCGCGGTCACGCCCCGCCGCGGCCCGTCACCCATTCATATCCGCAACCCTGGGCGTAGTGGATAACCTTACGTTCGGGGTACGTCTTCGCCAGATGCTCGGAGAGCATACGGACCCCGGCCTCCTCGGAAGTGCCGTGGTTGATCACGATGAGGGGAAGCCCGGTGTCCCGGGCGAAGACTGTCTGGGTCCAGGTCCGGACGACGTCATCGATGGCGATGAATAAGCCCGGCGCGAGGTCCATGAACTCGATGGGATCACTGAAACAGCCCGTGCCGATGCCGACGGAGTCCACCATGCGGTTCTTGTCTCCGTAGAAGGCGACGCCGGGCTGGCGGACTTCGGCCAGCTTCAGGGCGATCGATCGGGCAATTTCGACGGCCGGCTTCGGCTCGGTGCGATAGACGTTGTAGAAGGGACGAGACCTGATGATGTCGCCCTCCGTGAACCCCAGGAGCCGGCCGAAGGCGTGGGGGACGCCGAATCCGTCGACCTTGTCCAGAACGTCATGGCAGCGTATGACCACCAACTTGTTGGCTTGGATCCAATCCTTTTTTTCGCGGACGGCCTTCAGGTAGGCCTCCCTCCCGGCCGCCGGGGCGGCGTAAAAATCGCCGCTTTTCTCGTCCAGGTCCCAGTGGGTGTAGAACGTCGGCTCGTGGACGACAAGCGTGTTCACGCCGTCGCGGACCGCCTGCCGGCACGTTTCCCAGTACGGCAGCCAGGCCGTCCCGATGTTGGCGACATCGGTCCCGGGATCGCCGATGACGATCCGGTCCACGGAAGGCTCCGTTACGTCGGCGAGGGACCGCAGGCGGGCGGCGACGTCCCTCGCCTTGAGTGTTTCGCCTCCGGCCGTGTGGGCCAGGTCAACTTGCTGTGTCAGGGGCTTGGCACCCTCCTTTGAGACGAGGGCCCCGGCCGAAGCCAGCCCGGCCAGATGAATGAACCGCCGTCGTTCCATATCGACCTCCTCCGAGGCGTGATGTGTGCGTTAGGCGCATGAGATACACAAAATGGCCACACCCAGTTTTCTACTTGATGACGTTGCCGTCCGCGTCGATGACGAAGATATCGGTGAAGCCGAGCTCGCGGATCTTGGGTTCGATCTGGGCCCTGTCGCCGACGACGACCCAGGTCACGCTCTCCGGATGGACCGTTTTCTTGGCGGCCTTGGCCAGGTCGTCGATCGTCAGCTTCTGGACCCGGGCGGAGTACTTCTGGAAATAGTCGTCGGGAAGTCCGTAACGGACGATCTCGCCGAGCGACGCCTGCACGGCGGCCATGGTCTCCCACCGGCCGGGCAGGCCCAGGACCTTGCTGTTCTTGGCGTTCTGGAACTCGTCGGTCGTGATCGGCTTCTTGCCGAGGATGCCCTCGAGCTCGTTCTTGATCTCGACTATCGTCTCCTTGGTCTTGTCCGACTGGACCGGCGCATAGACGAGGAATGGCCGCTGTCCCTTGGCCCCGATCAGGATGGATTGGGCGCCGTAGCTCCAATGCTTGTCCTCGCGGATGTTCAGGTTGATCCGGGAGACGAAGCCGCCGCCGAGGATGTCGTTCATCGTCTCGATGGCGATGGCGTCCGGGTCGGCCGATGGCGGTGCCGGGTGGCCGCAGATGACCACCGACTGGGGCGCGTTCGGTTTGTCCATGATGTAGACCGCGGACTTCGCCTGGAGCGTGACGGGCTTAATGTCCTTGGCTGGGACGGACCCCGCCTGCCAGGCCTTGAAGAGCTTCTCGATCTTGGGCTTGATCTCGGCCAGGGTCGTGTCGCCGACGACGATCAGCGTGGCGTTTCCCGGCTTGAACCAGGTCTTGTGGAACTTGGCCATGTCGTCCCGGGTCAGCTTGGCCACCGTGGCCTCGTATCCCGACCCCGTGAACGGGACGGCATAGGGATGCCCCGCGCCATAAATGAGCTTGGGCAGAACGCGGAGGGCCATGTAGATGGGCGAGTCTTTCTCCTGGGCGATGCCGGCGATCTGGATCTTCTGCATCCTGAGGAAGTCGGCCTCGGGGAAGGAGGGGCTGAGGATGACGTCGGCGTAGATGTCGAGGGCCGGGTCGAGCTTGTCCTTGAGGGTCGACAGGGATACGACGGAGGTATCCAGGTCCGACCCCGTCCTTAACACGGCCCCGAGCTGGGCCAGTTCCTCGCTGATCTGGAGGGATGACCGCTTAGCCGTCCCTTCGTCCAGCATGGACATGGCCAGGCTGGATGTTCCGGCCATCCCGGACATATCCGCGGCGTAGCCCGCGTCCAGCATGAGCAGGAAATCCACGATCGGTATCGAGTGCCGTTCGGCCAGCACGATCTTCAGGCCGTTCCCCAGGGTCGCCCGCTGGACAACCGGGAATTGGACCGTAGGCGGGGTACCGACGGCGGGCATTATCTTGCGGTCGGCGCCCTCTTTCGCGGCGGCATATTGGGGATAGGGGGTGACCTCGAGGATGTAGACGCCGTCGGAGAGCCAATAATTCGCGCTGCCCTTGAGGGCCTCGGGAGTGGCGTCTTCGATGTGCTTGAGGGTCGTCTTGTAGGCGTCGGGGGAGCTGCCGTAGACCATGCTCGAAGCCAGGATGTCGGACTTGCCGCCGAAGCCGCCGATGCGTTCGACGCCCTTGACGAACCGGGCCGCGGACTGGGCCTTGACCCGTTCGAGCTCCTTCGCCGTCGGGCCTTCGGCCAGGAACTTGGCCAGTTCCTCGTCGATGGCTTTCTCGACCTTGGAGAGCTCGACACCGAGCTTGGCGTCGGCCTCGATGGTGAAGAGCCCGGCGATCTCGCGGGTGTTGACGTACGCGTTCACGGAGGTCGCCAACTGGTCATCGTAGACCAGGCGCTTGTAGAGCCGCGAGGTCTTGCCCTCGGATAGGATGGAACTCACGAGATCCAGGTTGTCGGCGCACATCGTCCCCCAGCCGGGGACGTTCCAGACCTTGTAGATCCTGGCCTGGGAGACACGGTCCTGGACGCTCTGGCGATGCGAACCGGTCCGCTTGGCCACCCAGACGGAGTGCCTGGAGACGGGCGGCGAGGGCGGGATGTCGCCGAAGTACGTCTTCACTTTTTCGAGCGCCGTCTTGGCGTCGATGTCGCCGGCGACGACGACCACGGCATTGTTCGGCCCGTAGTAGGCGGCGAACCACTTTTGGACGTCGTCGAGCTTGGCGTTGTTGAGGTCCTCGATCGACCCGCCGACCGACCAGGAGTAGGGGTGGTTCGGGGGATAGGTGCCCTTGATGAGGAGCTCCTCGGTGACGCTGTAGGGCTCGTTATAGTATTGGCGGAGCTCGTTCTGGACGACGCCGCGCTGTTCGTCGAGCTTGGCCTGGCTGATGGCGCCCTTGAGGTGGCCCATCCGGTCGGATTCCATCCACAGGACGAGGTTGAGGGCCGAGACGGGGACGTTCTCGAAGTAGTTCGTCCGGTCTTCGTTCGTCGTGCCGTTGAGGTCGGTCGCCCCGACCTTCTGCATCGGCTTGAAATAG
Source organism: Acidobacteriota bacterium (assembly GCA_014894455.1). GTDB lineage: Bacteria > Acidobacteriota > Aminicenantia > Aminicenantales > Saccharicenantaceae > RBG-16-66-30. The sequence continues at coordinate 32,429 of JADBLN010000117.1, forward strand.
TCGTCGTTATAGTTCTCGCTGCCGTTGAACATCAGATGTTCGAAGAGGTGGGCGAAACCGGTCTTGCCGGCGAGCTCGTTCTTCGACCCGACGTGGTACCAGACGTTGAAGGCGACGATGGGCGCTTTGTGGTCCTCGTGGACGAGCAGGACGAGGCCGTTGTCGAGGGTGAACTTCTGGAAGGGGATGTCGACTTTGGCCGTCTCGGCCGCCCGCACGGGCACGGCTAGGACGAGAAGACCGACGAGGAGGGCCGCGATGGCGGCCGGGAGAGTCAAGGACTTGCGCATGAGGGGCTCCTTTGGCGGAAATATTCAGAATTATACGCTAAAAACCGAGCTTTTGGCCGAGCGCATAAGCGTCCTTCATGAGGGCCTTGTTCGCTCTGACATCGCCGGGCTTGTCGGCGCTGCCGTAAACCATCCCTGCGATCGGGGCGCCGACGTAGGCGAAGGCGTCCTGGAAGGCCCTGATAGCGTTGACCGCGCCTGACACGAACGGGTCGGCGTCGCCGTAGGTCAGGATGATGCCGACCCGCTTGTCCTTGAGCGGCCGATAGCTTTCCGCGCCGAAGGCATAGAGCCGGTCCATGAACAGCTTGATCTGGGCGCTCATCGTGAACCAATAAACGGGAGAGGCGATGAGGACGGCGTCGGCGGCGCGCAATTCCGCGTAGAGAGTCCTCATGTCGTCCTTCTGGACGCAGCCGGCGGCCTTCGGCTTGCGGCAGCCGTCACAGCCCATGCAGGGCCCGATCTTCATCTTGGCCAAGCGGAATGTCTTGACCTCCGCGTCGGCGTCTTTCGCCCCGCGTGCGGCCTCCGTGGCCAGGATGGTGCTGTTGCCCTTCGGCCGGGGACTGCTCGCGAGGACCAGAAGCTTCGACACGGCGGCCTACTTCTTGGAGACGGGGGGCCGGTAGTCTTCGATGGGGGGCAGGAGCCGCGTCGTTTCGAACCTGATTTTCTCCCAGACGGCCAGGTCCATGCCGCAGAAGACGTCGACGACCTTCGGGTCGAACTGCTTCCCCGCGTTCTCGACGAGCTCGCGCCGGGCGACGCGGAAGTCCCGCGGCGCGCGGTAGGGACGGTGGGAGGTCACGGCGTCGAGCGTGTCGGCCACGGCGAAGACCCGCGCCTCGAGCGGGATGGCCTCGCCCTTCAGGCCCTTCGGGTAGCCCGTTCCGTCGTATTTTTCGTGGTGGCAGAGAATGATGTTCCCGACCTCGCTGACGAGCTTGACGTCGCGGACGAGACCGTAGCCGAGGGCGGGATGCCTGCGGATGACCTCCCATTCCTTCGCCGTCAGCGGCCCGGGCTTTTTCAGGATGGAATCGGGGATGGCCATTTTTCCCGAGTCATGGAGAAGCGCCCCCTTGCGAATGCTGTCGAGCGCGCGCGGGTCGCGGACGCCGATGGCCTCGGCCAGGACGTGGCTGTAGCGGGCGACCGTCTTGGAGTGGCCGTAGGTTTCGACGTCCCTCAAATCTAGGGCGGCCATGAAATTTTCGAGGGTCGTGTCGTAGGCCTCCTCGAGCTCCCGGGACCTGCGGAGGTGGAGACTGAAATCTTTTTTGAGGCGGCGCAGATTTTCCTTGGCGGCCTTCTCGCCTCGGAGGGCGGCGATCAAGGCGGACAGGCCGATCGCAAGTCCCGGAACAGCGGAAGTCTCAGGCAGGGCGGTCAAGACTTCGACTTCGATGCCCAAACCGGACAAAAATACGGCTAAGCCCGCCCGTTTTTTGTCATTTTCGACGACTAGGACGACCCGCTCTTCGCTCATCCTGTTTTTTATACCTTTTTCTTCTTTTCGATTCAAGTTTCCCCCTCTTCCTTCTTGACATGGAAGCGTCCGAATCATCATAATATAGACGCTAAGGTATAAGGAGCGGCCATGGAACACGATCCGAATATTTTCAGGGATTCCTCACAAGCCATCCAGGAAGTCGAAGACCAGTTGGAGCGCATCCTCCAGAATAAATTTCGCGACGTCGACTCCGAGCTCGTCGAGCGCATCAACCGCGAGAAAGAAGCGGCCCGCCGGCGCAAGGAAGAGATCGAACGGGAGTTCGACAAGGAAAAAACAGCCCTGACCGATTACCGGGTCATGGTCCGCGATTTCGAGGAGCAGAGGGCCGGCCTTCTCAACGAGGCCCGCGACCGCTTCCAGAAAGTCATCAAGTTCCAGGTTGAGATCGAGAACCTGGCCAAGTCCACGGTCGACGAGATCAAGCGGGTCAACGAGATCCAGGAGCGGCTCGAGGGCCTGCGGACGAAGACGTCGGAACGAGCGGCCTTCCTCAAGAACGACCTGAAGGAACGTTTCGGCATCGTCGCCGAGGTCATGGAGGAGGAAACCAAGCCCCTCGGCCTCGATCTCGACGAGGAGCTCGAGAAGCTCCGCAAGATCAAGGACCTTCTGGCCATCGAATCGGCGGCCGCGAGCCTGGGCCGCATGGGCGGCGAGGCGGCCCGCCGGGAAGACCTGGCCGTTATGGACGCCGCCGCGGATTCAGCCGGTGTCGAGATCCCCGAGCTCCAGGACCTCATCGCCGGGCCGGCTGCCCCGGATAACCCCGAAACCCCGGCCGAAGAGGCGCCGCCCGTCGAAACGGCCCTCGAACCGGCGCCCGAGCCCGTCGCGGGCGCCTGTGAAATGGATTCCGAAGAGGACCTGGTCGCCTTCCTCGAAAACTGCCGCCGGACGGAACCCGCCAACGGCAACGGTGAGATCCACTACTTCCAGAAAGACAAGGTCATCATCGCCGACCCGGAAAAGATCCTGGCCGCCGTGGACAGGACATTGGAAGAAGCCCAGCGGCTGTCCCAGAAGCTCGGCCAGACGGAATCGCCCAAGGACCAGTTCTTCATCAAGCAGGAACTCATCAATTGGCAGGAGGGCCTGCGGGCGCTTTTCCTGCGGGTCATCAAGATGTGCGAGAAGAGCTCCTGGTCCCTGCCGCGCTACACCCAGGAGATCCTCAATTCTCAGGTCCTGCGGAGACTGCTCGAACGGCTGAGCATGGAGAATTGGAGCAACCTCGAAGAGTTCGCTTCCTTCTCCGCCGCTATGTCGGAGATCAAGAAGGCTTTCAAGGCCAAGATCGAACCGCGCCTCGCCTATCTCCTGTCGCTCAAGCGGGAGATCGAGACCGAATAAGGTCCGGCCGGGAAGTCCGGACGGGGGGTTAGGGGAGGATGTCCCTTCTCCTGAAATGGAATAGATAGCTCTCGAGCCCCTTGATCTCCTTGAAGGTCAGGTCCTTGAACTTCAAGCCCGAATAACAGAAACCCGAATCGCCCCCGCCTTTCTCCGAATAGACGATGTCGCTCCGGATGAGGGTGGCCTTGTCTTCGATGACGAGGATCGTTTCGATCGTCTTGGCCGGGGGGAGGGCCGTGTCGGAGATGATCCGCACCCCTTCGAGGCCGATGTTGACGGTCTTGGCGACCTTGAAACCGCCGTTCTCCCGGAAGAGGAATGGCGTCGAGACGTTGTAGCGTTCGTATTTCCTCTTCTCCCGGACGAGGCGGCTCGCCGCGGCCGGGCTCCCCGTTTTCTTTTTTTCGGCGACCTCTTCCCAGACGAAACTGCAGACGCGGTTCTTGTCGATGGGGACGTCCGCCGGCCCGCGGGGTTTCAAGTCCGGCCGGCACTTTCCCTTCGCTTCGGCCATGGCCAGGTCCGCTTCGCCGGCCAGGCGCTTGAGGTCCGGCTTGGTCAGCGGGGCGTGCTGCTCGCCGTCGTCCTTGGGGGTGACCGTTACGCCGAACGACATGGTCAGGTTGCTGCGCGGCTGGAACTCCTGGAGCTCGAAATAGTGGTCCTCGACGTTCTTGCGGATCCGTTCGGTGAGCAGGGTCGCCTCGTCGACGCTATTGACGCCCTTCAGGAAAAAGAGGAATTCCTCCCCTCCGTAGCGGCAGATCAAGTCCTCCTCGCGGATGGACAGCTTGAGGACGTGGGCCAGCTCCCGGAGGAGCTTGTTCCCCGCTTCGTGGCCGTTGCGGTCGTTGTAGGCCTTGAACCAGTCCACGTCGCCCATGACCAGGGCCATGGAGCCCTCTTCGCGGCGCCGCTTGCTCAGGGCATTGACCTTCTGGAGGACTTTTTCGAAGAACGGATCGGGCCTGAGGAGCCCGGTCAGGGGATCGAACTGTATCAGGTTGAGCTTAGCCATGGCCATGGCCATGTGCTCGGAGAGGCCGCTGAGGATCTGCTGGTCTTCCCGGGTGAATCCCTCGGGGCTCGCCTTCCCCCCGGCCGTCTTGTTGTAGACCTCGAGGACGCCGATGACCTTGCGGCCGTGCATGATGGGCACGCCGAGCAGGTTCTTCAACGGGGCCTTGAGGAAGGACGTGTAGCGCTTGCTCAGGCGCCTGTCGAAGGCGAGGCCGGCGACGCCGATGCCGTGGCCGAAGCGGGCGACCGAGGCGGCGAAATCCTGGGCCTCGAGCGGGGCGATGTATTTGGAGAAGTCGGAGTGGGCCAGGAAGGCGTTGTCCCAGACGAGGGGCTTCAAGTAGGGGCCGATGACCTCGTTCTCCTCCAGGATGTAGACCGTGACGCTCTCCGCCTGGACGATGTCCCGGATCTCGGGCACGACGTCGAGGAGGCTGCTGACGTCGTCCGCTCCGTAGATCTTCCGCAGGATGCTTTCGACCTTCTGGCGCTCCTTCTGGGACCCGACGTAGCGGGCCTCGATCGCGATGCGCTTTTCGACTTCGCGGAGGAAACCCGTGTTGAGCAGGCCCTTGATCTCGTGGATCTCGTCGATGACGTCCCTGACCTTGGACTCCTGGAGGCCGAGGGACCGGCGGAGGTCGACCGCCTCCGTCTTCAGCCGGGCGTGTTCGACGGCCCGGTCGAGGGCGTGGAGGAAGGCCAGTTCGCGCGGGTCCCCGGGAGAGGTCAGGCAGACGTCGACGTCGACGCTCGGCGGCCATTCGTCGGCCGCCCGGGCGACGAGGTCCTCGTCCGCGCCTGTCAGGAGGACCCCGGTCGGGGCGTGGACCATGGCCTGGAGGGCCGTCGACCCCGCGAAGGCGACGTCGACGACCGCCACGGCAAAATCCCCCTCGGCGAACACGGCCATGGCCGCTTCGGGGTCGGTTTCAGACAGGGCCGAGCCGCACTTTTGGGCCAGCCGGGCCAGGCGGTCGGCTTCCGCAGACGACGGGTTGACAACGAGGATGCGCTTTTGGATCATAGCCCTCGCCACTTCAGGAGTTCGCTGACGACGTCAGTCCTTTCCTCTTCGTACGAAACCTTGGCCCGGACGTAACACAAAGAGCAAAAAGCTCTTCTCTTCCTGAAATTAATGTATACCAATTGTCCGGCCCGCGTCAATATTTTTTTTTGGCGTTTTGAAAGAGGCTCGTGGTGTATGGTATATTTCCAAAAAGCGACCCGTTCGAGGAGAAAAAAAATGGCGCGAATGAAAAGCGAACCCATCACCTCCATCCGGGCCCCCAGGGGCTCCCACCTGACCACCAAGGGCTGGTCCCAGGAAGGGGCTCTGCGGATGCTCATGAATAACCTCGATCCCGAGGTGGCCGAAAAACCCGGCGAGCTCATCGTCTACGGGGGCACCGGCAAGGCCGCCCGGAACTGGGAGGCCTACCGGGCCATCGTGGCCAGCCTCAAGAAGCTGGAGAACGACGAGACGCTCATCGTCCAGTCGGGCAAACCCGTGGCCGTCTTCAGGACCCACCCCGAGGCGCCGCGGGTCCTCATCGTCAACGCCCTGATCGTGCCCCAATGGGCGACCTGGGACGAGTTCCGCCGCCTCGAAGCGCTGGGCTTGACCATGTACGGTCAGATGACGGCCGGGAGCTGGATCTACATCGGGACGCAGGGCATCCTCCAAGGGACCTACGAAACGCTGGCCGCGGTCGCCCGGAAGCATTTCGGCGGCTCGCTCAAGGGCCGGCTCACCCTGACCGCCGGCCTCGGCGGGATGGGCGGGGCCCAGCCCCTGGCCGTGACCATGAACGACGGCGTGGCCATCGTCGTCGAGGTCGATCCGCGCCGCATCGCGAGGCGCCTCGACACGAAGTACGTCGACGTCATGACCGACAGCCTGGACGAGGCTCTGCGCCTGGCCCGGGAGGCCATGAAGAAGGAGGAGCCGCTTTCGATCGCACTCCTCTCGAACGCCGCCGACATCCTGCCGGAGTTCGTCCGCCGGGGCATCACGCCGGACATCCTGACCGACCAGACTTCGGCCCACGACGAGCTCAACGGCTATGTGCCCCACGGCCTCGCCTACGAGGACGCGCTGGCGCTCCGGGTCAAGGACCCGGCCGACTACATCCGGCGGTCCTACGTCTCGATGGCCGCCCATGTCGAGGCCATGCTCGAGCTCCGGAAGAGAGGGTCGAAGGCCTTCGACTACGGCAACAATATCCGCGGCCAGGCCCGCAAAGCGGGGGTCGAAAAGGCCTTCGACATCCCCGGCTTCGTCCCGGAGTACATCCGGCCCCTCTTCTGCCTCGGCAAGGGACCCTTCCGCTGGGCGGCGCTCTCGGGGAAACCGCAGGACATCTACGCCACGGACGAGGCCGTCCTCAGGGAATTCCCGGAGGACGAGGCCCTGGCCCGCTGGATCAGCAAAGCCCGCAGCCAGGTCAAGTTCCAGGGTTTGCCGGCCCGCATATGCTGGCTCGGCTACGGTGAGCGGGCCCGCTTCGGCGCCGTCATCAACCACCTGGTGAAGAAGGGCAAGACGGCCGCGCCCATCGTCATCGGCCGCGACCATCTGGACACGGGGTCGGTCGCCTCGCCGAACCGTGAGACCGAGAACATGCGGGACGGCTCGGACGCCATCGCCGACTGGCCGGTCCTCAACGCCCTCCTCAACGCGGTCTGCGGCGCCTCCTGGGTGTCCGTCCACCACGGCGGCGGCGTGGGCATCGGCCTGTCCCTCCACGCCGGCATGGTCGTCGTCGCCGACGGCACGCCCATGATGGGTCGCCGGCTGGAGCGCGTCCTGACGGTCGACCCGGGCTTGGGCGTTGCCCGTCACGCCGACGCCGGATATCCGGACGCCATCGCCTGCGCGAAAAAGAACGGCATTAAGATCCCTATGATGAAATGAGCCCGGCCGCGGCCCGCGGGCCCGCCCGGGTTTTTGCCGATCGTCAAAAGCGAGCGACGCGCCGCGGCGCGCACGCCCGTCCGATGTCAACCCGCCTTTCCGGCGACTTCCGGAGTCCGATCCCATCCTGAATTATATCAACGGCTTGGACGGCGCTCCGAGTCCCCGGCCGCTGGCACGCCGCTTGCTTTAGAGAGGGCGAAAGGAGATACCAATGAAAAAGCTGGCAGTCTTAGCCCTGGCCGGGCTCATCCTCGTCTCAGCGGCCCTTTTTTTCCCTTCGTCCCTCGCCGCCCGCGAAGCCAATGAGTGCTTCAAAGGCCACCAGAATTGCCGGGAGAACACCTTCAACCTGGACGCTCCCTGGTACAAGGTCATGCTCATTTTGACGGTTTGCGACATCGCGCTCGGCAAGTGCGCACTGGGCCTGTGACAGAGATGAAGAGGGCCCTCGTCTTCGAGGGCCCTCGACTTTTTTCCCGGGGAGGCACGACAGGCATGAGAAGAGAAAGACGCTTGATCATGGCGGTCATCGTCGTCTCCCTGGCCGTCTTCACGGCGGCCCGGGCGGCGGACAGACCCGGCGTCCGGCAATGGAAGGCGGTCGAGGTCGCCGTCCCGGCCAACGACGCGGACGAGGCCTGTCTCGGGCGGCCTATCGCCCTGGCCCTCGACGGCGATCATCTCTACATCGTCGACGCCCAGGACGGAGCGGTCAAGATTTTTTCGAAGGACGGGGAATTCCTCAGGGCGGTCGGCCGGAAAGGCCGCGGCCCCGGCGAACTCACTTTCCCGTCCGGCGCGTCCGTCATCGGCGGGCGGCTCTATGTCGCGGATAAATTCAATTACAGGGTCCAGGCCTTCGACCGGGCGGGGAAGCCCTGCGGGGGATTTTCGGTGCCCTTCGCGCCGGACAAGGTCTGGGCCCTCACCGGCGAAACGCTCCTGGTCACGAGCAACCCGACCGGCCGGCCGGCGGCCGAAAAAATGCTCCACATTTACGACGTCGGCGGCCGCCTCCGCTGGGAAGGGCTCGAGACCCGGGCGTCTTCCGACCCCGTGTTCGACGCTTTCCGCAACATGATCCTGGTCTGCCCCGGCGAGGGCGGAGATTTTTTCGTCGTCTTCCGGAGCGGCGAGCGGAGCATCCTCCACTTCGCGGGCTCCGGGACCCTCCTCGGGAAAATTCCCGTCGACGAGCGCCACGCTTTCCAACCGATGGACCTGCCCTTCCGGGGACCGAAGAAGCGTCTCCTCGGTTTTTGCTGGGCCGCGGCCTGGGACCGGGGATTCTTCTATATATCGGCGCCCGCGCCCGTGGAGGGGAAGGACCTCGGGCCGGGCCGGCTCCTGTCCGTCATCGACCGGGAGGGCCGTCTGACCGCTTCCATCGAACTGCCGTGCCCCGTCCACCGTTTCGTCGTCGAAGGAGGGCGGATCTATGCCGTCGACGACGACGGCGGACTGAGGATCTTCGAGGTCGTGCGATGAAACGCGGATTGCTCCCCATCGTTCTCGCCGCGGCCCTCGCCGGAGGCACGATGGGCGCGGGCCGGGACGCCGTCGAAACCCGCATCTGTGCCTCGCTCGAAGAGGCGTCCCGGAGCTGCCCCGGCCCGGTCCTTCTCGTCTTCTTCTCGACGGATTGCACGCTCTGCTACGACGACCTCTTCGAGTCGAGATACCTCGTCGATAAAGGCCGCTGGCCCGTGTCCGTGGTCGGCGTCTTTTCCGGGCTGCGGGATGACCTCCAGGCCTTTCTCGAGAAGTACGCCTGGACGCTGCCCGTCGTCCTGGACAGGCGGAAGGTCCTTTTCAAGAAGTACAAGGTGGACGCCGTCCCTTTCAAGGTCCTGCTCCTCGGGACGGAGGCGGTCTACCGGGACAACCCCTACGGTGATCCCGACGGCCGCCGAGAGGAATTGAAACGATGTTTGACACGGCTCTTTTAACGCTGACCTGGCGCGTCACCCGGCGCCGGCTCGTCGCCTCGCCGCTGACCTTGGCCGCCGGCCTGGCCTTCCCCGCGTTCGTCGTCTGGATCGGCCTCCGCGACTCCTACGAAACGGCGGCGAAGTTCTTCCTTTTTTTCTTTCCCCACGTGTTTCTCATCGCCGCCCAGGACATGGTCCGCACGGATATCGACGGCGGGGCCCTCGAGAACGTCCTTTTCCTCGGGGGGAGATTCAGACGCTATTTATGGGCCAAGAATTTCGTCCTGGCCGGGGCCGGCGGAGCCTACGCCCTCCTGCTTTTCGCCCTGTTCTCGGCCTGGGGATTGGCCGCGGGCGAGTTCAGGCCCGTTTACGCCGCTCAATTCGGCATGGGGCTCCTGGCCGGGTTTTACTATATCGGCCTGGCCGGGACCTTGAGCTATTTCCTCAGGGCCGGCTCGAATACGCTGGTCCTGCTCCTCGCCCAGTCGGCCGCCCTGGTCGCGCTCCTCTTCTCGGTCACTTCGCGGACGGGTTTTCTCGACTACGCGGCCTCGGGCCGATTCCCCGGCCTCGGCTCCAAGCTCCTATTCGGCGGGCTCGTGGCCATCCTGCCCAACCTGGCCGTGTCCGGCCGCCTGTCCGCGTTCGGGGCCGAGGTCCTGGTCGGACTCGGGCTATCGCTTTTCGTCCAGAATCGGCTGGCCCGGGCGCTCGAGCTCGGGAAATAGGAGGCGAACATGATCGAAGCGCATCGGCTTTCGAAACGATTCGGCCCGGTCCAGGCCCTGCGGGACGTCAGCTTCAAGATCCGGAAAGGGACGATCACGGCCATGCTCGGCGAGAACGGCGCGGGCAAGACGACCACGCTCAAGGTCCTCCTCGGGTTCCTCAGGCCGGATTCGGGGACAGTCATCATCGCCCCCGGCCGCGTCGGGTACGTCCCCGACAGGCCGGCCTATTTCACCTGGCTCGACGGGCGGACGATCCTGGGGCTCGCCGACGGACAGGCGAACGGGAACGGGAAGGACTCAGGAGCGCGCATCCTGGCGGTCGCGAGGGACCTCCTCTTCGACCCGGCCCTCCTCCGGCGCCGCCCCGGCTCGTACTCGGCCGGGAACGCGAAGAAGTTCGCCTACCTTCAGAACCTCGTGTTCAAGCCCGATCTCCTCATCGTCGACGAGCCCTTTGCCGCCCTCGACCCGCCCTCGATCAAGTGCGTCCGGGACCTCTTCCTCGAGCTGAGAGACGCCGGGACGACGCTTCTCCTGAGCTCCCACATGCTGGCCGAGATGGAGCGGATCGCCGACGGCTTCATCGTCCTCAGGAGGGGAACGGCCATTGCCCACGCCGCTCTCCGGGAGTGGCGCCTCATGCGGGCGGCCCGGACGGCGCCGGACCTCGAGTCGGTGTTTCTTCACCTCACGGGGTCTTGAAAAGAAGGGGCTTAGATGATCGCGCCGTCGGGGATGACGGCGCTCTTCGGGACGACGATGATGCCGTCGACGATGACGTAATTCTCGGCGGATTCGTTGGCCGCCCCGTTCCGGTTGACCAGCCTGACGCCGTGGCCGATCCGGGCGTTCTTGTCGATGATGGCGTTCCGGATCTCGCAGTCGCGGCCGACGCCGACGTCGGGGATGCCCCGTTCCCGGTTCCGGGCCATATCCTCCTGCGACTCGTAATAATCGGCGCCCATGATCACGGTCCGCTCGAGACGGCCGTTGTCGCCGATGCGCGACCGGATGCCGATGATGGAATCCCGGATCCGGGAGCGATTGACGATGCTCCCCTCGCAGAGGATGGCGTTCTCGACGTCGGAGGCGAGGATCTTCGAGCCGGGGAGAAAGCGGGGGTATGTGAAGATCGGCCTGTCCTCGTCGTAGAAGTCGAACTTCGGCAGGGGTCGGGTCAGGTCCATGTGGGCATCGAAGAAGCTCGGGATGGTCCCGATGTCCTCCCAGTAGCCGTCGAAAAAATAGCCGAAGACCCTTCTCTCGCCGATCGCGCGGGGGATGACCTCCCGGCCGAAATCCCGGTGGTCTGTGTGCGCGAGGAGGTCCCGCAGGACGTCGTGGCTGAAGAGATAGACGCCCATCGAGGCGAGGTGGGTCCGGCCCTCGGCGGCGACGCCGAACTTGGCGAAAACGTCGTCCGGGACCTGCATCCGGTCGATGTCGGCCGCAGCCTTGGGCTTTTCGGAGAACTCGGTGATCCGACCCTGGCCGTCGACCTTCATGACTCCGAACTCGGGGGCCTGTTCGGCCCGAACGGGCGTCACGGCGATGCTGATCTCAGCTCCCGAGGCGATGTGGAAGTCGACGAATTTGCGGTAGTCCATGCGGTAGAGGTGGTCGCCCGAAAGGATGAGGATGAGCGCGCCGGCCTCCTTGATGAAATTGAGGTTCTGGCGGACGGCGTCGGCCGTGCCCTGGTACCAGTTCCTGTTCTCGAGGGTCTGTTGGGCGGAGAGGAGGGTGATGAAGTCGCGGTGAAAATTGTCGAAGCGGTAGGTCGTGAAAATATGGCGGTGGAGGGACTCGCTGGCGAATTGGGTCAGCACGAAGATGCTGCGGACGTTCGAGTGGATACAGTTCGAGATCGAGATGTCGATGAGCCGGAAGCGGCCGGCGACGGGCACGGCCGGCTTGCTCCGGACCTTGGTCAGGGGATAGAGCCGGCTGCCCTGGCCGCCGGCCATGATGATGCTGACGACGTCGGCCATGCGGGCATTGTACCACCCCCGGCCCGCCGAGGGAACCGCCGTGTTTCCGGCCTACTTCGCCGCGTTCTGGATCGGGGCGAGGTTGTCGATGATCCACATCCCCCGGCCGTTCGTGGCGATGACCATGGCGTTGTCCCTGGGGTGGATGGCGATGTCCCAGACGTAGCTCGTCGGGAGTCCGCCGCCGAGGACGTTCCAAGTCTTGCCCGCGTCCTGGCTGACGTAGACGCCCGTGTCCGTGCCCGCGTAGAGGATGTCTTTTTTCTTCGGGTCCTCGCGGACGACGTTGACCGGACCGCCGGGAATTCCCGCGGCGATGGAGACCCAGGTCTTGCCATAGTCGGCGGACTTGAAGATGTAGGGGTTGAAGTCGTCGTCGTGGCGGCCGACGAGCGTTACATAGACGGTAGCCGGGTCGTACTTCGAGGCGACGACTTTCCAGACGTGCTTGTTGAAGGGGAGTCCGGCCGTGATTTCCGTCCAGCTGTCGCCGCTCGTCTTCGTCACCCAGACCCGGCCGTCGTCCGTGCCCGCGTAGAGGAGGCCGAACTTGAACGGCGATTCGTCGACCGCCGTTATGCAAGCGAAGGGGATGGCGTAGGGCCATTTGCCCTGCTCGGCGGGATTGTTATAGGTCAGGTCGGGGCTGATCTTCTCCCAGGTTTCGCCCTTGTTCATGGAGCGGAAGAGATACTGGAAACCGTGGTAGACGACCTGCGGGTTATGGGGTGAAAGCATGGTCGCCGCCAGCCACTGGCCGCGGTGCTCGGGCTCGCCCTGGGCCGCCTTGGGGAAGATCTCCTTGCTCGTCCATTGGCCGTCGTTGTACTCGGACCGCTCGAGCCGGCCGTAGAAGGAGGAAGAATATTCGGTGTTGGGGTCCGCCGGGTCGATGGCGATGATCGTCCCTTCACCGCCCGGCGCCGTCTCCCATTTCGGCTGGGCCATGCCGAAGCGGCGCCGTCCGGCCGGAGCGCCAGCGGCAGGCTTTTGGAGCGGGATGAGGCCCCGGTAGGTGCCCTGGTCCTGGACCGAGCCGTAGACCCAGAAGGGCGTCGAGAAGTCGAAGGCGACGTTGTAGAATTGGACGCAGGGAATGCCGTCGTGGAAGTCCCGCCAGCTCTTGCCGCCGTCGTAGGAGATGTTGACGCCGCCGTCGTTGTTGTTGATCAGGTGCTCGCTGTCGCTGGGGTCGATCCACAGGCCGTGGTGGTCGCCGTGAAGCCCTTCGGAGTAGAGGTTGACGTAGGTCTTGCCGCCGTCGGTCGACTTGGACAAGCCCAGGCCCATGATGTAGATCGTCTCCGGCGTGTTGGGGTCGACCCGGATCTGGGCGAAGACCCAGCCGTAGGTGCCGCCGAAGCGTTCCATGCCCGGCGGGCTGACCTTGCGCCAGCTCGCTCCCGCGTCGTCGGAGCGGTAGACCTCGGCGCCGACGATGCCCCGCTGGCGGGGCCGGCCGTAGGAGTCCCGGTCTCCGGCCCTGGGCTCGGCGCCGGGCGCGTGGTTGTCGACGTAGGCGTAGATGACGGACGGTTTCGTCCGGCAGAGGTCGATGCCGATCCTCCCGGTGAAGTTCGTGTCGGGCAGCCCGCTGTTGATGGGCGTCCAGGTCTTGCCGCCGTCGGTCGTCTTGAACAGGCCGTCCTCGCCGCCGGGCACGGGGTCGCTCCAGCGCTTGCGGATGCGGTTCCATGTGGCGGCGTAGAGGGTGTCGGGTTGTCGCGGGTCCATGACGAGGTCGTTCGCCCCGACCTTCTCGTTGATGGTGAGGACATTCTGCCAGGTCGCTCCGCCGTCGGTCGTCTTGTAGACGCCCCGGTCGGGGTTGGTCGTCCACTCGTGGCCCGTGGCCGCGACATAGACGATATCGGGGTTTTTCGGGTGGATGACGACCCGGGCGATCGTGTAGGTCCCTTCGAGTCCCATGTTCTTCCAGGTTTTGCCCGCGTCGGTCGACTTGTAGATGCCTATCCCGGGCTCGGAGGCCCGGAAGATGTTGGCCTCGCCCGTCCCGACCCAGACGATGTTGGGGTCGGACTCGGCGACGGCGATGTCGCCGATGGAGAGCGTCGGCATGTCGTCGAAGATGGGCTCCCAGGTGGTGCCGGCATTGACGGTCTTGAAAACGCCGCCCGTGGCGGCTCCGGCATAGAAGACCGTCCGGCTGCCGACTGGCACGGCGACGTCCGTCGAGCGGCCGCCGAGGTCGGAGGGGCCGATGAAGCGCCACTTGACGTCTTTCGTCGGCGACTGCTGTTTCATGGCCGTGTGCTGCTCGAACCATTTGAGCCGCTGGGCCGGGTCGGTGTTCTCGATCTTTTTCTGGCCTTTCGACGGCGCCTTGCCCTGGGGGGCGGCCGCGAGAAGGCCGACCAGAAGGGCGACGACGCCGAGGGCCAAAATCGTATGCTTGGATAAACGCATAAGAGACCTCCTTATTATGTTCATGGCGAGATGTTAAAAATATGATATTTCAGACGTCCCTGTCAACTCGACCCCCTCCCGGGGCTGGGGGCCGTCGTGAAGGCGGACGCGGATGACGAGGATCTCGGAAGCGCCGACGGTCCGGACCGGAGGACCCCACAGCTGGGCGCCGCTCGTGACGATGAAATCCGTATTGCCTATCTTGCGATGGCCCCAGCTGAGGCCGTATTGGCGCTGGGTGATGAAATTGGCCGGGAAAAGCTGGCCGTTGTGGGTGTGCCCCGATAGATGAAGGTCGACCCGTGTCCGGCCGACCCGCTCCATCTCGGCCGGCCGGTGTTCGAGCATGATGATCGGCAGGTCGCCGGGGGCATCGAGGAGAAGCTCTTCGACGGACTTCCGGTTCCTCGAGCGGCCGTCCTTTCGTCCGATCAGGGTGAAGGCGTCGTCGATCTTTTCAGCCGTATCCTGGAGGAGACGGATCCCCGACCTGTCGAAGAACTCCGGATTGGTCCGGGCGTAGCCTTCGTGGTTTCCGGGGACGGCGAAAACGCCGTAACGAACCTCGAGGCGCCGGAGCTGGGCCTCGATGACGCCCATCGCCCCGTCGTCGCCGTGGCCCTCGAGGATGTCGCCGCCGATGAGGACGATGTCCGGCTTCTGGGCGTTGACCTTGTCCACGAACCCGGCCAGCCAGCCCTTCGGCGTAAGGCTGCTGAGATGGAGGTCGGCGGCGAAGACGACCTTCACCTCGCGGACCGCCGACGACCGGCGCGGGATTTCGACCGTGTATTCGCGGACGCGCAGGACGTTGGAGTTCACGATGCCGGCGGCCACGACGAGGACCGGGAGGGCCAGGACCAAGGCGAGCCGCCCATGCCGGAATTTCTCGCTCTGGACCGCTTGGCGCGAGACGGCCTTGGACAGGCGCAGCACGGCGATGACCAGGTCCACGAGGAGAACGGTCAGTGTAAAGTAGAGAACCAAAGGCAGGGCGTAATATCCGGCCACGACGAGGACCTTCTTCGCGCCTCCGACCGCGCCATGGGAGAGGCTCTCGGCGGCGGGGTAACCGGCCGCGAGGAGGGCCAGCAGGGCGGTGGAAAGGTTCTTCAGAGCTCGGGGGGGAATGAGCCGGCGGAGCCGCCAACCGACATAGATGACCAGGGGGACGGACAGAAGGAGTTCGTTGAACAGATACATTACGATCAGGACAGGACTTTGAGGAGGTGGTAGTCCGATTCGATGTCGGCTATTTTGACCTCGCCCGCCGTCCCAAAAGGCAGAAATTCCACCCGGCCGTTCCGGAGATGGACGCAGCCTCCGGTCCGGCCGTCGACAAGGGCTTCGACAGCGGCGTGCCCCAACCTTGCCGCCAGGATGCGGTCGACGGCGGTCGGCCGGCCGCCGCGCTGGACGTGGCCGAGGACGGCGATGCGCGTCTCGAGTCCGGTCGTCGACGTCACGGCCGAGGCGACCGCGGAGGCCGTGGCCCGGCCTTCGGCGACGACGATGATCCAGCTCGCCTTGCCCCGGGCCCTCCCGGCTACGATCTCCTGGCACAAGGCGTCGATCGGCACGTCCTTCTCCGGGAGGAGAACCTCCTCGCAACCGCCGGCCAGGGCGACCTGCATGGCGATCCAGCCGTACTTCCGGCCCATGACCTCGACGACGAAGATGCGTTCGAGAGAAGTCGCCGTGTCCCGGATCTTGTCGACCGCGTCCAGGGCGACGTTGACGGCCGTGTCGGCGCCGATGGCGCTCTCGACGCCGGGGACGTCGTTATCGATGGTCGCCGGGATGCCGACGACCGGAAAGCCGTATTTCGAGGCCAGGACGCGGGCGCCGGAAAGGGAGCCGTTGCCGCCGATGACGACGAGCCCGTCGACGCCCTGGGCGCGCATGTTGGCCAAGGCCGTCTGCTGCCCTTCTTCGGTCATGAACGCCTCCGACCGGGCCGTCTTGAGGATCGTCCCGCCGAGGCCGATGATGTTCGAAACGGAGCGGCGGTCGAGGGGCACGAAATCGCCGCGGATGAGTCCTTCGTAGCCGCGCAGGACGCCGTCGACCAGGAGGCCCGAGGCCGCGGCCGTCCGGACGACGGCCCGGATGGCGGCGTTGACTCCGCCGCAGTCCCTCGTCAGGATGGCGATTCTGTTCATGGACCGGATTATATCAAAAAACCGGCGCCCCATATCGACATATGATAAAATGGTACGAATAATCGAGCTTACCGACGACATCGATTTCGGATTAAGATAGCCACCATCAAGGAGAGGAAATGAAGAAAATGGCTTTGATGTTCGTATTGCTGTCCGTTGTCCTGGCCTTCGCGGCCTGTCAGAAAGGGACGGCTAAGCTCGCCTACCCCGCCACAAAGAAAGTCGACCAGGTCGACGATTATTTCGGGACCAAGGTCGCCGACCCCTACCGCTGGCTCGAGGACGACAACGCCGAAGAGGTCAAGCAGTGGGTCCAGGCCGAGAACGCCGTGACCTTCGGCTACCTCGAAATGATCCCGTTCCGGCATAAGATCAAGACTCGCCTGACCGAGATCTTCAACTATCCCAGGTACTCGTCGCCGTTCCGGGCGGGCGAGTATTATTTCTTCTATAAGAACGACGGCCTGCAGAACCAGTCGGTCTGCTACATTCAGAAAGGGCTCGGCGGGACGCCCGAGGTCTTCCTCGACCCCAACCTCCTCTCGACCGACGGCACGGTCCGGGCGTCTCTCCTCGGCGCGTCCAACGACGACCGCTACGTCGCGATCTCACGCGGCGAGGCCGGCTCCGACTGGACCGAACTCCGGGTCATGGAAGTCGCCACGAAACAGGAGCTTCCCGACCGCGTCCAGTGGGTCAAGTTTTCCGGCGCGGCCTGGAAGGGCGACGGCTTCTACTACAGCGGCTACGACAAGCCCGCGCCCGGCGAGGAGCTCAAGGGCAAGAACGAGTATCAGAAGGTCTTCTACCACAAGCTCGGCGACTCGCAGGACAAGGACACGCTCGTCTGGGAAGACAAGGAACATCCCCTGCGCTACGTCGGTGCCGGGACGACCGAAGACGAGAAGTGCCTTTTCCTCAGCGTTTCAGAAGGAACGAGCGGCTCCGAAGTCTACATCAAGGACCTGACGAAGAAGGACGCCAAGATCGACCTCTTGGTCAAGGGCTTTGCCTTCGACAGCGCGCCGGTCGAGGTCGTCGACGGCAAGGTCCTCGTCTACACGAACGAGGATGCCCCGAATTTCCGGGTCGTTCTCGTCGACCCCAAGAACCCGACTAAGGAGAACTGGCGGACCGTCATCGCCGAGAAGCCCGAGGTCCTGAGCGGCGCCGGGGCGGCCGGCGGATATCTGTTCACTAACTACCTCAAGGACGCCAACTCCAAGATCTTCCAGCATAAGCTCGACGGGTCGCTTATCCGCGAGATCGGGCTGCCGGCCCTGGGCTCGGCGGGCGGCTTCGGCGGCAAGCGCGACGAGAAAACGCTCTTCTACACATTCACCTCGTTCACCTATCCGCCGACGATCTACAAGTTCGACCCGGCCACGGGCGCTTCCGAGGTCTTCCGGACGAGCGAGGTCAAGTTCAACCCCGCCGACTACGAGACAAAACAGATTTTCTACGCGAGCAAGGACGGGACGAAAGTGCCGATGTTCATCGTCCACAAGAAGGGACTCATTCTCGACGGCAAGAACCCGACCTTCCTCACGGCCTACGGCGGCTTCAACATCAGCGAGACGCCGGGCTTCAGCGCGGCAAACATCATCTTGCTCGAGAACGGCGGCGTCTTCGCCCAACCGAACCTCCGCGGCGGCGGCGAATACGGCGAGGCCTGGCACAAGGCCGGCATGCTCGACAAGAAGCAGAACGTCTTCGACGACTTCATCGCCGCGGCCGAGTACCTGGTCAAGGAAAAATACACGTCCAAGGACCGGCTGGCCATCGCCGGCGGCTCGAACGGCGGGTTGCTCGTGGGGGCGGCGATGACTCAGCGGCCGGAGCTCTTCGGGGTCGCTTTCCCGGCCGTCGGCGTCATGGACATGCTCCGCTACCACAAGTTCACGGTTGGCTGGGGCTGGGCGGTCGAATACGGCTCGAGCGACAACGCCAAGGACTTTCCGTATCTTTACGACTACTCGCCTCTCCATAACTTCAAGGACGGCGTCTGCTACCCGGCGACCATGGTGACGACGGCCGACCACGACGACCGCGTCGTGCCCGCGCACTCCTTCAAGTTCGCGGCGACGCTCCAGGAAAAGCACGCCTGCGCCAACCCCGTCCTCATCCGCATCGAGACGCGTTCCGGCCACGGCTCGAGCAACATCACCAAGGCCATCGATTTATTGACGGACCAGTGGACCTTCATGTTCTTCAACATGGGGGTCAAGCCGATCTATAAGTAAAACGGAAGAGGGGGTCAAACCTACCTTTTGCAGCAAAAGGTAGGTTTGACCCCCTCTTTTTGGGCTTCTACTTTTCCGCCAGCGCTTTTTCCAGGGCCGCGCGGTACCGGTCCATGAGCTCCTTGTTCAGGTCGTTCGGCGGCGTCGCGTCGGCGGGCAGGAACGGCTTGTAGGGATGGATCTTGGAATACTCCTCGAACTCTTTTCTGAGCTTGGCCAACTCCTCGGGCTTCGTCAGGAGGTCGATGGCCGAGGCGGCGATGGCCTTGGCCCCGGCGTTCAGGCCCTTCCAGGTCGTCGACCCGTAAAAGCACGCGACGGCCGACCAGTGGTGGCCGATCGATCCGGGGACGGAGCCGGGGAAGCCGATGGTCGCCGTAGGGGCGATCAAGGTTACGTCGCCGACGTCCGAGGAGCCGCCCCCGACGAACATGCCGCTCGGCGCCTCGAGCTTATCCACCTTGACCGGCATCCCCTTTTCTTCGGCCCCTAATTCTTTCTGGAGGGCCTTGGAGAAGGCCTGCTCCTCTTCGCTCCACGCGGGCATCCCGACGAGCTCGATGTTCTTTTGGAAAAGCTCGGCCGCGGCCTTGTTGGCGTGCCGCTGGTGGATGGCGCTGACGACGCGCATCGAGGCGAGCTCCACCCCCGCGGCCAGGGCGCCGGCCTTGGCGCAATCGACGACCCGCCGGTACATGTCTTCGAGACCTTCGTCCGTGCTCCGGACATAATACCAGACGCTGGCCTTGTCGGGGACGACGTTGGGCGCTTCGCCGCCTTCGAGGATGACGTAGTGCATGCGCTGGGAGAGAGGCAGGTGCTCCCGCAGGTAGTTCGTGGCCACGTCCATGATCTCGACGGCGTCGAGGGCGCTGCGCCCGACCCAGGGCGCGCCGGCCGCATGGGCCGTCTTGCCCTTGAAAGTGAAGATCGTCGAGAAGAGGGCGTTGCCGCCGACGCCGTAGTCGGTTCCGAAGCCGCTCGAGCTATGGTTGTCGATGACGGCGTCGACGCCCTCGAAGAGTCCCGCCCGGATCATGTAGGGCCGGCTGGCGACGATCTCTTCGGCCGGCGAGCCGAAGACCTTGATCGTCCCCTTGATGCCGTGGGCGACCATAGCCTCCTTGACGGCGATGGCTGCTGCGACCGCCGCTGTGCACATGGCGTTGTGGCCGCAGCCGTGGCCGGGCGCGCCTTCGATGACCGGGTCCTTTTTCGGCACGCGTCCCTTTTGGGAGATCATGGGCAGGGCGTCGAACTCGCCGAGAAGCCCGATGACGGGTTTCCCCGAGCCGAAGCTGGCGACAAAGCAGGTCGGCATCCCGGCCAGGCCGCGTTCGACCGTGAACCCGGCGGCCTCGAGCGTGTCGGCTAGGAGTTTGGATGACTGGAACTCCTGGAGGCCGAGCTCGGCGTATTCCCATATGGCGTCGGATATCTTCCCGAACTTCTCGACCGTCTCTGTGCGGCCGAGCCAGTCGAGGACGAGCTGTTTTTCCTGGGCGATCTTCGCCTTGGCCGCCGCCCCGGCCGCCGGGCCGGCTGCGAGTCCTAGAACGAGGGTGAAGACGATGGCTATTTTTTTCATGGGCCTCCTTAAGGAAGTTGATATACATCAAGATGAAGAGGGGGTCAAACCTACCTTTTGCAGCAAAAGGTAGGTTTGACCCCTTCTGGCCCCCCTCTGGCCGGCTTGCCGGTCTTCGGCGCCTGTGCTATATTTAGGGGGCCGATTTACGGCTTCCCCGGCCGGGGAGTGCCGCTATCCGAAGACCAGGATGAAAAGCGAGATGACCATGGTACGCGTTCGATTTGCCCCCAGTCCGACGGGCTTCCTCCACATCGGGAGCGCCCGGACGGCCATCTTCAACTGGCTCTACGCCCGCCATACCGGGGGAAAATTCCTGCTCCGCGTCGAAGACACCGACCTCAAGAGGTCCGAGACGAGGTTCCTCGACGAGATCCTCGAGGACCTCAAGTGGCTGGGCCTCGACTGGGACGAGGAGCCCATCTTCCAGAGTCGGCGGTTCGATGTCTACCGCGCCAAGGCCGCGGAGCTCGTGGCCAAGGGCAAGGCCTACAAGGACGGGGACGCCGTCCTCTTCAAGGTCGAGCCTGGCCGGACGATCGCCTACGAGGACCTCAT
The DNA here is from genome assembly GCA_014894455.1 of Acidobacteriota bacterium. Taxonomy (GTDB): domain Bacteria; phylum Acidobacteriota; class Aminicenantia; order Aminicenantales; family Saccharicenantaceae; genus RBG-16-66-30. The sequence continues at coordinate 53,165 of JADBLN010000117.1, forward strand.
CCACGGCCGGATCGCCGTCGAGACGGAGACGATCAAGGATCAGGTCATGATCAAGTCGGACGGCTCTCCGACCTACAACTTCTCCTGCGTCGTCGACGACGCCCACCTCGGCATCACCCACATCCTCCGGGGCGACGACCACATCAGCAACACTCCGAAACAGATCATCTTCTACGAAGCCTTCGGCCTGGAGCCGCCGCGGTTCGGCCACATGCCGCTCATCCTGGGGACCGACGGGGCCAAGCTCTCCAAGCGCCACGGCGGCGTTTCGGTCGAGGAGTACAAGCGCGAGGGCTTCTTGCCCGAGGCCCTGGCCAACTATCTCGTCCTCCTCGGCTGGATGCCCAAGGACGGGCGCGAGGTCATGCCCCCGGCTGAAGCCGTCCGGCTCTTCGAAATCTCGGAGATGAACGACGTCCAGGCCAAGTTCGACATCCAGAAGCTCCGCTGGCTCAATGCCGAGTACATCATGAAGGCCGAGAATACGCGCCTGCTACCCCTCATCAAGAGCCAGATGGAGGCGGCCGGGTTCAAGACCGCTGCGATCGCCGACGACTACCTGGCGAGGGTCCTCGACCTCTACAAGGTCCGGACCAAGACCCTCGGCGAATTTCCGGCCATGACCGATTGCTTCTTCCGCGAGGATTTCGCCTACGAGGACGAAGGGAAAAAGCACCTCGAGACGCCGGAAAGCCGCGAGTACTTGGCCCTCCTGGCCGACCGCCTGGCCGGGACCGGTGATTTCACTCACGACGCGATCGAGGCCGTCTTCCGCGAATTCGCCGAGGAGCGCGGCATCAAAGCCGGCCAGGTCTTCCACCCCGCCCGCATGGCTGTCAGCGGCAAGACCAAAGGCGCCGGCCTGTTCGAGATGATGGAAGTCCTCGGCCGCGAGCGCGTCGTTGCCCGCATGAGGAGAGCCGCCAATGGATGAGACGCCCAAGCCCAAGTCCAATTTCGTCCGTGACATCATCGACGAGCACCTGCGGAACGGCCGGTTCACGAAGGTCCATACCCGCTTCCCGCCCGAGCCCAACGGCTACCTCCATATCGGCCACGCCAAGTCGATCCATCTCAACTTCGGCCTGGCCCGCGATTACAAAGGGCTCTGCAACCTGCGCATGGACGACACCAACCCCGAGACCGAGGACATGGAATATGCCAACGCCATCAAGGAGGACGTCCGCTGGCTCGGCTTCGACTGGGAAGATCGGGATTATTACGCCTCCGACTACTACGGGAAGCTCTACGAGTGGGCCGTCGTCCTCGTCAAGAAGGGCGTGGCCTACGTCTGCGACTTGAGCGTCGAGCAGGTCCGCGAATACCGGGGCACGGTCACGAAAGCGGGCAAGGACAGCCCCTTCCGGAACCGCTCCGTCGAGGAGAACCTCGATCTCTTCGCGAGGATGCGGGCGGGGGAGTTCCCGGACGGCTCGAAGACCCTGCGGGCCAAGATCGACATGGCCAATCCGAACATGCTCCTGCGCGACCCGCTCATGTACCGGATCAGGCGCGAACATCATTACCGGACGGGCGACGCGTGGTGCATCTACCCGACCTACGACTGGGCCCACGGCCAGAGCGACTCGATCGAGGGCGTTACCCATTCGATCTGCACCCTGGAGTTCGAGGTCCATCGGCCGCTCTACGACTGGTTCCTCGACCAGCTCGGCGTCCACCATCCCCAGCAGATCGAATTCGCCCGTCTCAACCTGAGCCACACCGTGCTCAGCAAGCGGCGGCTCCTCGAACTCGTCGAGGGCGGCCTCGTCGGCGGCTGGGACGACCCGCGCATGCCGACAATCTCGGGCTTCCGGCGGCGCGGCTTCACGCCCGAGGCCATCGCCAATTTCGCCGATATCATCGGTGTGGCCAAGGACAACAGCATCGTCGACATGCCCCTGCTCGAGATGTGCGTCCGCGAGAATCTGAATAAAACGGCGCCCCGGGTCATGGCCGTGTTGCGGCCGCTAAAGGTCGTCATCACCAACTACCCCGAGAGCAAGGTCGAGGAATTCGACGCCGTCAACAATCCCGAGGACGAGTCAGCCGGGACGCGGAAGGTTCCCTTCTCCCGTGAGATCTGGCTGGAACGGGACGACTTCATGGAGAACCCGCCGTCCAAGTTCTATCGGCTCTCCCCGGGACGCGAGATCCGCCTGCGCTACGCCTACTTCATCAAGTGCGAAGAGGTGGTCAAAAACGCGGCGGGGAACGTCGTCGAGCTCCGCTGCACCTACGACCCGGCGACGAGGGGAGGGGACACGCCTCCGGATGGGCGCAAGGTCAAAGCGACGCTCCATTGGGTGTCGGCCGGGCAGGCGATCGATGCCGAGGTCCGCCTCTACGGCACCCTGTTCACGGTGCGGGACCCGAGCAGTGTCGCCGAAGGGGTCGATTGGAAAGCCACCCTAAACCCTAAATCGCTCGAGGTCGTCAAGAGCGCCAAGCTCGAGCCGAGCCTGGCCGGCGCCGTGCCGGAAAGTCGCTGGCAGTTCGAGCGGCTGGGCTACTTCTGCGCCGACCGGCGGGATTTCAAGCCCGGCGCCCTCGTCTTCAACCGGACCGTGACCTTGCGCGACGAGTGGGCCCGGCTTATTAGCTCGGGTCGGGAAAACAAGTAGCTACTTGTAGATGTCGCCTCGGGTATCTATATCAAGGATCCTGATCGCGTTCGTTTCCCGGATATAAAGCACCCTGTATTTTCCAACCCTCAGCCGATAAAGATTCTGAAGAGACTTCCCTCTCATCTTCTGGATGTCACCCTTATTAGGGAGTTTTTCGATAGCCAAGACGATATTCGACCCGACCTCTTTTTCGAGTTTAGATAGGCGTTTTAGGCTGGTATTGCTGTAGAAAACATCCATCAATTATAGACCCAGGGACTTTTTAGCTTTATCAGATGGGATAAATTCGTCGGTCGTCAGGATTCGGATAAGCCGCCGTTCGTCCTTCTCTGAAAGCACGAGTTCTGTTTCCGCGTCGACATTCACAGTGAGCCATTCGCTGAGGGCGTTACGGACGATTTCCGACAGGCTCTTTTTTTTCACGAAGGCAACGACCCTGGCCTTATCATAGAGATCGGACTCGATAATGACGTTGACCCGCTTCATTCGTTTTCTTTCCATATAGACATAATTACACACTTACACACTATAGTCAATCTCTCCGAAAATTACTCATCAATCGTCCCCGGCGCTTGCCCACGTAAACATAGACGCCCGAAGGCATGCCGATTTATCAATGAGCCTTCCTGCAACTCCCGAAGCACGGCGCCTTCCCTTGCCTTTTAGCAGGTTTTCCGCTATAAATTGGTGGCCAATTCGGGCCCTGCGTGCCTGTAGCTCAGCTGGATAGAGCGTTGGACTCCGGATCCAAAGGTCGGAGGTTCGAATCCTCTCAGGCACGCCACGTCTCCCCGTGATTTTCTCGTTTTTCCTTTTAACGCCAATAAGCCCGCGCTGTCCTCGAAAGGGGACATCGTCCTGCCTTCCTGATTGGAAATAACGTTCTTTGAGGAGCCCGCTGCAGTAGGTCGATAATAATATAAGTGTTTAATCCCCTTCGCGGGATTCCACGGACGTTAGTCCGTGGAGGAATAGCGAATTCCCCGCTTCGGGGACAGGCGCTCCAACGCCTGCAAAGGGTAGATCCCACGGACGTAAGTCCGTGGAGCTTCAGTAATAAATCATATAAAAGCATCCGCCCGGCATGTGGTCTCCCTTGGTATGGTTCTTGCAAAATATGCTTGTGAAATGACCGAATGAACGAAGATCAAGGAGGAAAAGCTATGAAAGCAAAGCGGCTATCAATACTGTTCCTGGCCGTTATCATCCTGGCGACTATTTCCTGCTACCGCCCCTTCGGCTCCAGATTCTACCCCCACACGCCCCGTTTTGCGCCGACCAATCCGCCGGCCGTCGATCTCCTGAGGCGCGAGCCGCGCCGTGAGCACATCCGGTTGGGCGAGGTCTGGATCAGGCCCGACTACGGGATGGACCGTTTCTATGTCGAAGGGGTGCTCCGGGAAAAGGCCGCCGCCATGGGGGCCGACGCACTGGTCATCGTCGCCGACCGCTATTTCCGCGATCACGTCGTTTACAGCTACTGGCGTGGACCGAGGTCCGTCTACGACCGGCACATCGTAGGCATCGCCATTCGCTATCGGCGATAGCCTCGGCGTCTCTTTACCGCCGCCGAGTGATGGACTATACTCGGCCCACCGAGACAATGTTTTCCCGGAACGTCATCGTCGGGCAGGGCCCGACCCGCAAGGAGTCCTCCATGGATCGTCCTGAAATCCTTCGCTCATCCTGCATCCCGAAAGCTTTCCTGGCCGCCGTCGTGGGTGCCCTTGTCCTTTTCGCGGCTTGCGGCCGGGACAAACAATCCGCCCAGCCGCTTCCGCCAAACCAAGGCCGGAGGATCAGCGTCTCCTTCGATGCGCTCCGGGCTCAGTTTCGCAATCCCGACATGATCTACGCCCCGTTCGTCTTTTGGTTCTGGGACGAGCCGCTCGACCCGGCCAAGATGGGCGAGATGTCCCGCGTCATGGTCGGCCAGCGGTTCAATCCCGGATACGCCCACGCCCGCAAGTCGATGGTCGGGACCCCCGACCTTCCGGATGCGGAATGGCTGGACGACAAGTGGTTCGAAGCCTTCGACGCGGCCCTCGGGGAAGCGGAGGCGGGAAAGGGTTATCTCGGCTATTGCGACGAATACTGGTGGCCGAGCTTCCAGGCTAACGGCCGCATCCTGAAAGAGAATCCGGAGTTAAAGGCCCAGTCGCTCCGCTGGGAGGCCATCGACGTCTCGGGTGGCTCGGAGGTCCGGGTGCCGGCGTCGTTCTTCGCCGTCGCAGCCGAACGCGAGCCGCCGCTCTCGGCCGCCGCCGTCGGGATGCCCGCCCTGATCCGCAGCCGGACGCTGCGGACGATCGGGGCCGGCGCACCCTTCGTCTGGAAGGCCCCGGCCCAGGGCGCGTGGCGGGTCTACGCGTTCAACCTCTACAGCCATGCCGGCGCTGACGGCTCGACCGTCAATTATCTCGACTCGCGCCTTGCTCCGGCCTTCATTTCGACCGCGCTCGAGCCCTATGCCCGCCGGCTGGGCGATAAGCTCGGCAAGTCCATCCCCGGCGACTTCATCGACAACGAAGGCGACTACGGCTGGGGCCTGGCCTGGTCGGACACGTTGGACACGCGTTACAAGGAACGGTTCGGCCGCGATATCCGCCTTTGGCTGCCCCTCTCGGTCGACCGGGACGTCGAGGGCGTCTTCGCCCGGGCCCGCTGGGAATGGTTCGACCTCGTCACGGACATCTACGCCGAGACGTTCCGGGCGGTGACCGACTGGCACGAGAAGCGCGGCATGTCGACCACGGCCCACTTTTGGGAGGAAGGGATCCAGCCCCAGGTGAACGCGGTCGGCGACCACCTGAAGATGCTTCGCACGCTGACCATGGCCGGCCAGGACTGCCTCGGCCGTAAGCCGCTCCGGGTCCACGACTTTAAGGAGGTCGAATCGGTCGCGGAGTTCGAAGGCTCGCGAGCCGCGACGGAAATCATGGGCGCCGGGGCTTTCGAAGGGACGCCCTGGAACACCTTCAATCCGGCCTTCCTCAAGCAGGCCGCGAACGCCGTGACGGCCTGGGGCATGAGCCATATCATCCCGCACGGCGTTTTCACGACCCGCAAGCTCACCGGCAATCCCTGGCCGCCGGACTGGTACTCGGAAAACCCCATGTTCCCGTACCTCCACCTGTGGACGGACTTCGTCCGGCGGGCGAGCTTCGTCAACTCGATGGGACACGCCGTGCCCGACGTCCTGCTCTGGAATCCGATCGAATCGGCCTGGGTCCAGGCCGACGCCGACATCCTCGACGTGGATATGTGGGCCTTCTCCGAAACCCATCCCGGAGGCAACCGGATCAACGAGATCGACCGGGTCTATGCCGCGGCCATCGACGACCTGACGGCGGCCAGGGTCGAGTTCCTGATCGGCGACCGGCATTACTTGAAACAGATGGAGGTCAGGGACGGGAAGCTCGTCCGCGGCGAATTCTCGTTCCGGACCCTCGTCCTGCCGGCGGTCGACATCATGCCGCTCGAGGCGGCCCGGAAGATCGTCGCCTTCGCGGCGTCCGGCGGACGGGTCTTTGCTCTGGCCGCGCTTCCCGCGGCTTCGGCCGAGAAGGGGATAGCCGACCCGGAGATGGCCCGGTTGATGGATAAGCTGAGGGCCCAGCCGACCTTTATGGCGGTGGGCGAGGCGGGCTTACCGGCTTTGGCCGAGCAGGCCGCGCCGGGGCTCGCGAGTCCGGTCCGATTCGCCTCCGGGGCTTTTCCGATGCTCCAGCATCGCCGACGGATCGACGGCCGGGATTTTTTCTGGCTGGCGAATAACACGGACGAGTGGCAGGTCTGCGAGTTGGAAATCGCTGGCGTCCGCGGCGCCGCATCCGTCTGGGACTGCGAAACGGGGGACATCCGGCCGGTGGCGTCCGTCGAAACGAAGGAAGCGAGCCGGCTTACGCGCGTCTTCAAGCCGTACGAGGCCAGCTGGCTCGTCTTCGACCCGAACGGGAAGGCTCTCACCGGGCCGCCCGAGCGCAAGGCAGAGGTCGAGGTGGTCGCGGCGATCGAGGGGACTTGGAAAGTGAGTTTCGACCCGAAGATCCAGCCGGCGATGGAGTACCCCAGCGTACCTTCAGCCGAGTTTTCCTCCGGGGTCGAAAAGCCGCTCGAGGATTGGAAAGCGTGGGGACTCACGAAATTCAGCGGGCTGTTGGATTACGCCAAGACGGTAACCATCGACCGGCCGGCGCAGGATATGAAGCTCGACCTGGGAAAGGTCTGTCATGTGGCCGAGGTCTGGGTCAACGGGAAGAGCTGCGGGGCAAGGCTGTGGGGGCCGCACGTGTTCGCCGTCGGCGAGGAGCTCCGGCCCGGGGCGAACGAGATCCGAGTGCGTGTCGCCAACCTGATCAACAACAGTTATGGGGAGTTCACGGAATCGGGCCTACTCGGTCCGGTCCGGCTGGTCCGGTGACCCCGTCCTTTGACCATGGCCGTTATCCCATATTAAAAAGGAGTAAAGGATGAAACGCAGAACGTTCGTCAAGGGCGCCGCGGCGGCCCTGCCGGCGCTGGCCGCCCTGGGCTTTCCGAATATCGGAGCCGCCGGGGAGCTCGAGCCGATCACGCTTCCGAAGCCCGAAATGGACGGAGGCAAGTCCGTGCTGGCGGCACTGAAGGACAGAAAGACGGTCCGGAATATCAGTCCGGACCCCCTTCCGCTTCAGACGCTCTCGAATCTTCTCTGGGCGGCCTTCGGAGTGAACCGGCCGGAGGCGGGGCTTATGGGAAAGCCGGGGAGAACGGCCCCTTCGGCCAGCAACTCGCAGGAAATCGGCCTTTACGTTTGCCTGGCTCAAGGAGTCTACCTCTATGAAACGGTTCCTCACCGCCTGGCGCCTGTCGCCGCGGGTGATTTTCGAGCCAGGGCCGGCCGGAGTGCAGCGGTGAAAGCCCCCGTGAATATCTTCTGTCGTGGATCTCGCGAGATACGTCGTGGGGGAGGGGCAGCCGGACCGGTCGATCGGGAACCCCGAGGTTCAAAAATCCTATTATTTCACGGACACGGGTTTCATCGCCCAGAATGTCTACCTGTTCGCGGCCTCGCAGGGCCTGGCGGCCTGGTTTCATAACTGCGACAAGGAGAACACGGCCCGGGAGTTTAAACTACGGCCCGAACAGCGCGTCCTGTTCGCCCAGACCGTAGGTTATCCTGTGAAGGCTTAACCCAGCACATAATTTATTAATATCTTGATCAGGTCAGGGCACGATCCGTCTTGACGCCGGCGGAAGGATATTCCAGAATGAGAGGAGGACAAGGGGCGGGGTTCGAGGTCAATGATGCGGATACTGATCATCGAGGACGAAGGCAAGATCGCTTCGCCTTCGAGGAGCTTCTGGCCAGGGTCCGGGCCCTGCTCCGGAAGAGAGAAGCGGGCTCGCCGACAAAGCTCCAGGTGGCCGACTTGTCAATGGACCTTTTAACTCACAAAGTCATGCGTGCCGGTTACATGGCGATCCTCCTCTTGACCTTGTCCACATTCGGCTTCGTCCTCTTCCGAGACCTCAGCCGGAGGCTGCGCGGCGACATCGACAAATTGCTGGAATCCCGGGCCCAGGGTGTCCACGGATTCCGTGAATACTTATTGGGAAGCGGAAAAGCTGGAAGCGGCCTGGGCCTGTCCATCGCCAAGGCCATCGCCGAAAACATTAGAGGAACTTAATGTTCCTTTAACCGTCTTCTAACCCTCCTTTCTTTATACTTGGCTGTGAAAGGAGTTGAATCACATGAAAAAATCATTATCCGTTCTCGTGGGAGTCCTCATGGTCCTCGGGCTGATCTCCTTCAGCCTGGCCCAGGGAACTCAGGCCCCGGCTAAGAAGCCCGTCGGCACGACCTTCATCGGGACGGTCGATTCCGTGACCATGGCCGAGATCGTGGTGGTCAACAAGGCCAACGTCAGGATGAGCTTCCTGATCGTCGCCACGACCACCTTGTACAACGCCAAGGGTGAGACGATCGGTCTGGACAAGATCGTCAAGGGCAACGAGGTCAACGTCGAGTACAAGACGACGGCCGAAGGCGCTTACGAAGCGGTTTCCGTCAAAGTCACCAAGTAGAAACATCGAGTTCTCCGTTGCTGTTCAAGGCAGGTCTTCGGACCTGCCTTTTTTTTATTGTCGCTCGGCTGTCGGAAGGGGAGTGTAAGAAAAACTGTGTAAACCTCTGACGCTGGAATCAAGGACGTTATTTTGATAAGACTAGAATAGAGAAAACAGATGAAGATTTTGCTAGTATCCCCATCGGTTGACCCGAACGAGAAGACCAACAAGCAAATGATGATGCCGCAATTGGCATTGATCATCCTCCAGGGCCTGACATCTAAAGAGCACCAGGTTGTTACGGTCGATGAAGAAGCTGAAGACATCGATCTCGAGCATGAATGCGATCTTGTCGGAATCAGTTTCATGACCTCCAATGCATCCCGCGCCTATTGGCTTGCACGGGAGTTCAAGAAAAGAGGAAAAACGGTTGTTCTGGGCGGTGTGCATCCGACGCTGCTTCCTGATGAGGCATTGCCCTATGGCGATTCCGTCGTGATAGGCGAAGCCGAAGGTGTTTGGGCCGAATTGCTCGAAGATTATAAAAACGGCCGTTTAAAGAAAATATATCATAATCCACGGCCCGACCTTTCGAGATATGTGCCCAAAGATTTCAGCAAAATCACCAAACGCAGCCTTTTCGCTCTGGTGCCTATCGTGACTTCCCGTGGTTGTCCCTATCATTGCGATTTTTGCTGCGTCACGGATCTTTTCGGCAAAGAGATCCGCCATGTCCCTGTCGATAATATCGTGAGGGATATCAAAGAGTCGGGCAGAAAAAACTTCATGTTTCTTGACGACAATATTATCGGGCATCCCAGCTATGCCAAGGAGCTCTTCGCCGCTCTAAAACCGCTCAAGATTTCGTGGGTTGGACAGTCATCCATTTCCCTCCTTGTCAACGACGATGAGCTTTTGAAGCTGGCCGCCGAAAGCGGCTGTAAAGGCCTTTTTATCGGCCTCGAGAGTGTCAAGGAGGCTCAGATGAGCTCCTTGCGGAAGTCGTTTAAATCTCTTGAAGGATTGGAAAATGCCCTAAAAAAAATGCGTAAAGCCGGAATATTCGCCCATGCCTCAATGATCTTCGGTTTTGACGAAGACACCAAAGAAGTCTTTGATGATACTGTAAAATTCCTTATAAAGAACAAAGTCCACACTGTTTCCTTTAATGTTCTTACGCCGTACCCGGGGACAAAAACTTTCCAGAAAATGAATGAGGAGGGCCGGTTGCTGACCGACGACTGGAAATACTACGACCACAGCACCGTAGTCTATCAACCAAAAAACATGTCTCCTTATGAATTGATGGTTGGAAAAATTAAATCAAGGAAGAAGTTCTACAGTGCATGGTCAATTCTTAGGCGGCTTTTTGGAAATTTCAACCATGCCGGTATCTATCTGGCAATGAATTGGGGCCATTTCAAAGCCGTTAAGGTGGAAGAGAAGAGGTTGGCTGTAGTTAAGAAGGAAATTTATGATGAACCTACCAGGCGCGTTTGAGACTCAAGCGGAAGCGATGGCGTCCGGGGCGGCACCGGGCGGGACGGGCTGCTTCCGATCTCCCAGCACCAGCCGGACATGGTGCGTGCCGCCGTCATCGGCGAGAGGGATGGAGCGGGGGTCGACCGGCGCGCCATCCAGTTCCGCCTCGGCGATCCCTCGGCAGCGGCGCTCCGGGTTCGAGACCGCGATCTCGTAGAGCGTCCGGCCGAAGCGCCAGACGATCGCGTAGTCAAGCCAGGATGACGGGATGCAGGGGTCCATCTCGAAGGTCGAGCCCCGGCGCTGGAGCCCGAGGATGGTCTCGAGGCCGGCGCGGTACATCAAGCCTGCCGAACCTGTATACCACGTCCATCCGGCACGCCCGGCGTGTGCCCGATCGGCGTGGACGTCTCCGGCGATGACGTAGGGTTCGGCCATGTAGCGCCCGACACCGGCCGCGGTCCTGGTATGGTTGACGGGATTGAGCATGTGGAAGAGATCCATCGCCTCGTCGCCGCTGCCCAGCCGGGCCATGGCCATGACGACCCAGAGAGCCCCGTGGGTGTATTGGCCGCCGTTCTCACGCACGCCGGGCGGATAGCCCTTGATGTAACCCGGATCCTGGATGGATTCGTTGAAGGGCGGGGTGAGCAGCAGTATGACCTGAGCTCCGCGCCGAATCAGGTGGGTGCGGACGGCGTCCATGGCGCGTTCCGCATAACGCACGGGAACCGCGCCCGAGAGCACCGCCCAGGACTGTACGACGGCGTCGATCCGGCACTCGTCGTTCTGGGCCGAGCCTAGAGGCTTGCCGTCGTCGTAGTAGCCGCGCCGGTACCACTCGCCGTCCCAGGTCTGCTCCAGCATGCTGCCGAGCCGGCGGGCCTCGCTGCGGTAGCGCTCGGCCCGGGCCTGGTCCCCCCGAGCTTCGCAGAGCGGCGCGAACTCGCTTAGGACCACATGGAGGAAGAAGCCCACCCAGGTGCTCTCTCCGCGCCCTTCCCGTCCCACGCGGTTCATGCCGTCGTTCCAGTCTCCGCTCCCCATGAGGGGAAGGCCGTGGGCGCCCGCGGTCAGTCCACGGTCGATGGCGCGCAGGCAATGCTCGAAGATCGGACTCTTTTCGGTCGAGATGCGGGGCTGAACGTAGGCGTCCTGCGTTTCCGGGGCGAGTGGCGGAGCCTCCAGGAAGGGCGTCGGCTCTTCGAGTACGCCCGCGTCTCCCGTCGTCCGGACGTAGTGCGCTACCGCGTGGGGAAGCCATAACAGGTCGTCGGAACAGCGCGTGCGGGTGCCCCGGCCGCTCTGCTCGTGCCACCAGTGTTGGACGTCGCCTTCGAGGAATTGCCGGCCGGCCGCTCGCAACAGGTGTTCCCTGATGAGATCCGGCCGGGCCAGCGTCAAAGCCATGACGTCTTGAAGCTGGTCGCGGAACCCGAAGGCGCCGCTCGGTTGGTAGTAAGCGGACCGGGCCCACAGCCGGCAGCTCACGTCCTGATAGAGCAGCCAGCGGTTCATCAACAGATCGAAGGAGTCGTCCGGCGTACGGACCTGGACCGTGTTGAGGATGCCGTCCCAGCTCTGGCGCACGGCCTCGCGGGCGATTTCCGCGGCGTCCACGCGACCATGCCGGCCCAGAAGCTTGCGGGCCTCATTCCCATCCTTCCCCTGCCCAACCAGGAACACAAGGAGGCGCGTCTCCCCCGGGATCAGAGTGACGGAGACGTGCAGCGCGGCGCAGGGATCGAGCCCCGCTCCGAAGCGGCCCGACAGGGCTTCACGGCGGAGCGCCGCCGGTTGCGCCAGGGAACCGTTGCGACCCAGGAACGACAAGCGATCTCCCGTTGCCGAGCGCAGCCCTTCGCTCGCGTGCGCAAAAGCCACGCGTCCCGCGAACTCTTGGTTGTAGGGATTCCTGGCCAGGACCGCTCCGGTCGCGGAGTCGAGCTCGGTCACCACGTGCCTGCTCTGGCCCGCCCGCGGCGGCCCCAGCACCCACTCGTTGTAGGCGAATACGCTCAGGCGACGCGCCCTTCCGCTTTCGTTCGTAAGCGTGAGCAGTGAGAATTTCACCGGGTCCTTCGCGTCTACGAATACGTCGAGGTTTTGGCGCAGGCCGTGCGCTACGCGAGTGAAACGAGTCAGCCCGGCGGAATGCCGAATCACAAAGCGACCGTCCCCGCCCGTGCGGGGCATCGGGCCCGGCGTGGGGGACCAGGTCTCTCCGGTCTCATCGTCGCGGATGAAGAGCGCCTCGGCCGTGGGGTCGGTCACGGGGTCGTTCGCGAAAGGCGTGAGGCGGTTCTCGCGGCTGTCCTCCGACCAGGTGTAGGCCGACCCTGAGGCCGTGACCACCGTCCCGAACGCGGGGTTGGCGATGACGTTGGCCCAAGGCAGGGGCGTCTCCTGGTTCGCTTCAAGGACGACCACGTAGTCGTGCCCGTCGTCGGCGAAGCCGCCCCTGCCGTTGGCCAGGGCGAGCGGGGGCACGGCCACCTGCGCCGGTGACGCGGCGGCTGAGCTCGACTCCGCGGAGGGCGCGAATTCCTCCGGCTCCGGCCACTCGGGATCGGGCCGGTCGAGTTGGTTGGCCAGATCTCCCCGCTCGCCGCTCAGGACGGCGCGCGCCACGCCCGCGAGGAGGATGCGCTCGGCTTCGGCCATGCGGTCCCCACGGAGCAGGTAAGCCCCGCCGGGCCGGTGCTTCCAGGTCCTCCAGGGTCCATTGTCGAGGAGGGCCACGAGCAGCGCGTGCATCTCGTCGAGATAGCTCACGGGGTGCTCGTTGAGGATCACGACGTCGGCGCTTAACCCCTTGAGCCGCCAGTACTCCTGCGCCTGCAGGACATGGCGCACCAGCGGCAGGTCGTCCTCCTCGACGACCCGCACCAGGAGGATGGGGAGATCGCCCGAGATGCCGTGCGGCCAGAGGCCTTCCTGGCCGAGGGTGTTGCGGGCCAGAAGCTCCGGGCTCGCGCGGAGCGATCCGTCGGTATACAGCACCCGCGAGGCCAGGCGTTCGAAGAGCAAGGCTTGTTCGCTCGAGATGCCGAGGTGGCGGAGGCTGCTCTGCGCATGCGCGAAGGCGAGGGCGAAGGTTCGCGCCGCGGCGCTCGGCTCGTGGTAGCGCTGGGCGAGAGCCAGGGCCGTCTCCCGGGAAGGCGCCATCCCCGTGGCGAAAGACAGCTTCATGAAGCCGCCCGGCGCGAGGCGAATGCGCTGCCGGAGGCTGACGATGGGGTCGAGCACGAACCCGGTCGTGCCGGACAAGGAGCGTCCATCGAGGGCCTGGGGATTCTTGGGACCGCGGCCGCGACCCAGGAAGCGCGCCCGGTCGGTCTCCCATTCCACCGGCCCCTGCTTCCGTCCTTCGAGGCTCAGGACGTGAATCGCCCACGCCCCGGGCTCGTCCGGGGCGCGCGCCCGACGATGGCAGAGGAGGGCGGCGCTCTCGGGAAGGTATTCCGTCTCGACGAACAGCTTGCCGAAGGCCGGGTGGTCCAGGTCGTCGGCCAGCGGGGCGAGGACGATCTCGGCAAAGCTCGTGATCTCGATTTCGCGGGGACGATCGCTGTGGTTGGTCACCGCCAGGCGCCGCACTTCAACGTCGTCCTGGTTCGAGACGGCGATGTCGAGCTGGATGGCGATGTCGTCGTCACGGCGGCGAAAGGTCGCCTTCTCCGCGAGGAACGAGACCAGGTACTCCTCCGGCTCCTTGGCGGTGGGGTGGAAAGCTGCCGACCACACCGAGCCGCTCCGCACGTCGCGCAGATAGAGGAACTGGCTCCCCGGGTCGCGGGTCGGATCCTCCCGGTGCCTTGTGACTGCGCGGCCTCGACAGAAGCTGGCGCCCCCTCCCGCATTCGTCACGACGGCGGTGTAGTTGCCGTTGGACAGGAACTGCGCATGAGGGAACAGCGTATGCGGCGACCAGAAGCGGCGAATGGCCAGCGCGGGCAGCGGGCCGGCCACGCGGGTCTCTTCGACCGGTCGCGGCTGGGTGATGGGCACCAGGCGCGGTACCTGCTCCTGCAACAGCAGCTCCGTGGCCTGCACGCGCGGGTCGGCATGAAAGCGTTTCACCATCGGATCGCCGAGGAGAACATTGGCAAGGGACACGAGAGTCATCCCCTGGTGATGGGCCATGAAGGCACGCACCACCGTTCCCCGGGGGAGGTCCGCTCTTCTCCCGGCGCTTTCGGGCTCGTCGGGCTTCCCATGCGTGTAATCGATGGCTTCGTAGTAGCCGTAGGCGCCTTCGAGACCTTCCCTGGCCAGGCGACGCAGATTGCGGGCGGCCTTCGTTGGTTCGAGCCCGGCGGCGAGCGCGGTGGCGTAGGGTGCGACCACCAACTCGTCGCCCAGGCCGCGCTTCAGGCCGAGGCCGGGGATGCCGAAGGCCTTGTACTGATAGTTGTCGTGCCGGTCCACGAGGTTGTAGGCGGACTCCGAGATCCCCCAGGGCACGGCGCGATCCGTCGCGTACTCGATTTGCCGCCGCACGGCCATCCGGCATGTCTGGTTGAGGAGTGTTTCCGGAAAGCTCTTCATGAAGAGGAGCGGCATCAAGTACTCGAACAGGGTGGCGCCCCAAGACAGGAGGGTGGGCGTCCCGTCCACGCCGGTGATGAGCCGTCCCAGGTGGAACCAGTGCGTTTCGGGGAGGTCGCCCTTGGCTATGCCGATGAAACTCGTCAGCCGCGATTCCGAGGCCAGGAGGTCGTAGTAGGAAGCATCCAGCCGGCCCGGCCCCTCGGCGTCGGCGAGACGATATCCGATGGAGAGGATCCGGCGCTGCGGGTCGTAGAGGAACCGGAAGCTCATCCCGTCCGCGAACCGGGCGGCGCGGCCCGCCAGGTCAAAGAGGCGTTGGGAGAGATCGACTGCCGGCTCGGCCGTGGGCGGCGGTTGCCGGCTCGCCTGGCGCAGCCCTTCCGCCAGGGTCATGAGCGCGCCCGCGAGGTTGCCGCTGTCGACGCTGGACACGTAGGCCGGCAGGAGCGGCGCCAGGCTCTGCGTGTCGTACCAGTTGAGCAGGTGACCGTCGAAGCGTTCGAGGCCTTCCATCGTGGTCAGCGTGGCGTCGATCCTGGAGGCAAGCTCGTCCGTCCGGATGAAGCCGAGATCGTGAGCGGCCAGGGTGGCGAGCAGCCCCATGCCGATGTTCGTGGGCGACGTCCGGTGGGAGATCCGGGGTTCCGGCGTCTCCTGGAAATTGTCCGCGGGCAACCCGTGGTCTTCGGGGCCCATGAACGCCTCGAAGTATCGCCAGGTGTTGCGGGCAATGAGACGGAGGAACCGGCGGTCCTCTTCTCCCAGCTCGACATGTCGCGGTACCACGGGCCGGCTCAGCGCATATGCGACGAGCGGCGCGGCCGCCCACAAAGCCAGGACCGGGATGGCCGTGAGGAGCGCGCTCGGGCGCGCCAGCAAGACCAGGAGGAGGCCGCTCGACGCGACCAGCGGGCTCGCGATCATCTCTACCAGGAACACCCGCGCGCTCGTTCGCCTGGCCTTGCCGGCCCCTCGGGTTTCGCTGGCCGCGGCCGTCTCCCACTGCAGCAGGCGGCGCTGGGTCGCCGCGAGACGGACGAGGGTCAGCACGATTGCGTGGGTCCTCTCGTAAGCCTGGCTGGCCAGGAAAGTGAGCTGCAGCGATACCTGAGCGAGCACGGTCTTCCCATCTTTCCACGCGGCGCGGAGGAACACCGGCCACGGCTGTTGCGGCCTGGGACCTGTGGCGGCCTCCAGGAGTAGCGGATAAAGGGGAAAGGCCATGGCGGCCAGGATGGCGGCCGTCCAGACCGCCGGGCTTCCCGGCAGGATCGCCCAGGCCAGAAGGAGCAGGGCGACGGTCGCGGGGGGCACGAGGCTGCGCCTCAGGTTGTCGAAGATCTTCCAGCGCGAGATGAGGGGCAGCCGGTTGCGCTTCAGGCCGGAGCGGGTTGGAACCCAAGGGAACAGCCAGCGGAGGATCTGCCAATCGCCCCGCACCCAGCGGTGCTGGCGCCGCGCATGGGTGAGGACGCTCGCGGGATAGTCGTCCACCACCTCCACGTCCGTGACGAGCGCCGTGCGGGCGTAGACCCCTTCGAAGAGGTCATGCGAGAGAAGGGTGTTCTCGGGTATGCGCCCCTTGAGGGCGGCCATGAACGCGTCCACGTCGTAGAGCCCCTTGCCCGTGAAGATCCCCTCGCCGAACAGGTCCTGATAGGTGTCCGAAACAGCGGTCGTGTAGGGATCGACTCCGGTGTGGCCGGCGTAGAGGCGGGCGAAGAGTGAGCCGGCGGCGCTGGCCATGGTCACGCTGACCCGGGGCTGCAGGATCCCATAGCCCTCGGTGACGCGGCCGAGGCGGACGTCGAAGCGGGGGCGGTTCAAAGGGTGGGCGATGATGCCGACGAGCTTCTTCGCGGCGTCCCGCGGCAGGCGGGTGTCGGAGTCGAGAGTGAGGCAGTAGCGCACGCCGGGGAGGATCCCCACGTCGCCGACCTGCACGGAGAAGCTCGTGTCCGTGGCCCCGCGTAGAAGGCGGTTCCATTCCTCGAGTTTTCCGCGCTTGCGCTCCCAGCCCATCCAGACGCTCTCTCCCGGGTTCCACTGGCGCACGCGATGGAACAGGAAGAACCGGTCCGTATACCCTTCGCCGAAGCGCGCGTTCAGGGCATCGATCCCCGCCCGGGCGGCGGAGAGGATCGCCTCGTCCTCGGGCATCTCGCGCGCGGGGGCGTCGACGAAGTCGCTGAGGATCGCGAAGTGGATGCGCGGATCGAGGTTTCCGAGAGCCAGCACCTCGATGTGCTCGATAAGCCGGGCCACGGCGGGCACGCTCGTCAGCAGTGTGGGCACGACCACAATGGTTCGCGCGTTGTCGGGGATTCCCGCAGGGAATTCGAGGCGGGGGAGGCGTCGCGGCGGTACCCAACGAGCGACCAGGCGCTGCACGAAGGCGATCGCCACCTGGCTGGCCGGAAGCGACAGGAGCAGCGCCGCTGCGGCCCGAACCCAGAGCGATGAGCGCTGATCATGGAGGTAGGCGAGCCCGAGGCCGAGCGGAAGGGCCGTCAAGAGCCCGATCGATCCGAGGTAGACGGTGGTCGCATGGGCGAAGATGAAACGCCGCACCCGCCGGCCGAAGCGGGGTCGAAAGGCGACGGCGGTTTCGAGGTCGGGGCGGCCCTTGCCGATGAGGTAGTAGCCGACGTGGGCGGCGCGATCCGCCGCCTGTCCGCTCTCCACGGCCTGGCGAGCGCGCTCAACAGCTCGCAGAGCCACGTCCAACTGCGCCTCTCCGGTGGGTTCGGACAGCTCCTCCACGGCCTGGCGGTAGCGGTCGCGGCTCAGGAAGTCCATGCTCGCATAAGCCCCGGCCGGGTCGCGCTGCAACACGCGCTCGACCAGGCTGACGGCCTCGAAGTACTGGCTCCAGTCGAGCGCGGAGCAGAGACGGAGGCTGGTGATGACGTTCGCCACCGAGACCTGGGCCGCGGCTTGGCGCTGATGCTCGCTCCGGATCGCGTCCTCAGAGGTCATGTGTTGGGCGGAGAGGTGCGTATTGACGGCAGCGCGGACGGCGGAAAGGCGAGGGCCGTACTCGCGCAGGCGTTGGAGGAGCTGAAGGACGTAACCGGGGTGGAGGTGCGTTGGCAACGGCGGCGGCTTCCCGTGCCCGGCGGCGTCGACCCGCGCCACGTAGGCGTCGGCCGCCCGGACGGCCGCGCGGGCCTCGAGTGTCTCCTCCACGAGCCGCCTCAGGTTCTCGATGAGGGCCAGCTTCAGCATGCTCGGCCAGGCCCACACCTCGCCGATCGTAAGCGGAGCCACGGCCTGGAAGCTGTTCATGAAGCGCACCAGCTGCTGGCGGTCCAAGCGGCTGTCGCTGTGGCGGATGATCTCTTCGGCCAGGGCATAGACGCGCGCGTGGCCCGCGAGCTCCCGCAAAGCGAGTTTGGGCAACCCGCGATAGTAGCCCGGCGGGAGGTTCCGGCGCACGTCGATGATCTCGGACGCCACGAGATGGAAGTTGTCGAGGAGCCATTCCGCCGCGGGGGTGACGAACTCCCCCCGGTGCACATCGTCAGCCATGGTGATGTATGCCTCGCGAAGGACGCGGGCGTTGTCCTCGAAGCGCAGCAGGACGTTCCGCACCGCGCGGCGGGGGTTCGGGTCGAGCGTGAACCTGCCTGCGAGCGCTCTCGCCCTCTCTTCCAGTCTTTCGATGCTCAGCAGTTCGTCGCGCAGGGGCTTCTCAGCCGGATGCGGAGCGCGGCTGCCGAGCAAGCGGAAAAGCGCTTTCAAGGCTTGCGCCACCGCGACGCATAATGGTCCTCAAAGTCCCACCAACCCATGTGTGCTCCACTATCGGCGGGTAAAAGCGATAAGTAATTTATATACATTATATTATAGGCATTAAAATATAACAACCGCCTCTTCCCCAGATCTGGGCGCCTCATCCAGGTCTCGGCGCGGTGACAAAGCCGCCCTTCATGAACGAGGGCCCTCCGGTGGTGATTCCTACCGTGAAACCTTCACTGTAGCTGTCGCTGTTTTAGAGGGGTCGCTCTCGGACGTCGCCCGAAGAGTCACCGTCGCCGCCTCGGAGCTCCTGTCCTCCCTCGAGACATAAACCGTGACTGGCTGGGACTTGCCGGCTTTGACTGCGGCCAGGCCGTTGAGCAGTTGGGCGGTCCATCCTTTGCCCTCGACCGACACCGAGAGCCGGTAGACGTCCGAATTCAGTTGCGCCGCCGCGGCCTTCCCCGCGTTGCTCAACGTGAAAACGACCGCCGTGTCGGGCCCTTTGACCGCCTGTCCCGTGTTCGCCGTCAACGCCAAGCCCCGCTCTTGCGGACCCGAGCCGTCCAGGGACCGGACGGCCAGCGTATAGACGAGGATCCCATCTTTGTCCTTGGCGAGGTCGATCACATAAAAATGCAGGCGGTTGGGTGTGTCTTCCCACTCGTATGGACTCCCCGAGTCGAGCCCGGCGTGGAAGAGGGCGTCGTTGAGTTGGCGGTAATCTGCGACCGTCCGCATCACCTTTTCGCCGTTAGGCTTGACGTAATCGACAATATCGATGTCTTCGGGGTGGGCGTCGATGACCCAGATGTAGCTGTTGAATTCGTTGGGGCCGCCGTTTCGGCCCCGCAGGCTGTCCTTGTTTTTAGCGATGAGGACCCCGTTGTCGGGGGTGAAGGAGTCGTAACCGATCCTCTGGACGACTTCGAGCGTGTAGAAGTTGTAATTCGGCGTCCCCGCCGAAAGGGGATTCATGGCCGGGTCGTCCGGCGGGGTCAGGTCGCCGGGCTTCTCGCCGTCGAGCCTGACGACGATTCCGGCATAGGTCCCCGGCAGAGGATCCACGGCCCGCGCCGTGACCTCCGCCACCGCCAGCCCCGATCTTGCCAGACCGGCCCGCCCCAGAGTCAGGAGCTCCGATTCATCGATGAACTTGTTTTCCAGGCGGTTGCGCGCCATCAGGCCCGCGGGCATGGCCGCGCCCTGGGTCGGCGGCACAACCCAGCGCCTGTGGGGCCCGCCCGGTCCATTGAAGCTGCCCCGGTCCATCATGTCCCATGGCCCGGCGGCGACCCGCCGGTAGGGTTTGATGTAAGGATTATTGTTGAGGTCGGGGAGGCTGAAGGCGAAATGGCCGAGCTCGTGGGTGATGGTGCCCGAGTTTTCGCCCTGGCGCATGGACGAAAGGCCCCACTGCTGGGAGCCGGCCAGCCAGCTCGTCCACGAGACATAACGCGTCGGGATCCAGCGGGGCTTGGCCGGGTCGGGGTTGCCCCACTCCGGAAGGATGTCGTCCTTGGAGTTGAATTTCATCTCGCCGAACTCCTGCCAGACGCCCGTCTCGTCGTAGCTCGCGTAAAGACGCAGGATGGCGTCGAAGTCCTTGCGGACGTCCTTCCCGAGCTCGGCCGCCCAGACGGCGTCGCAATCCCGCTCCATGCGGCCGTCGGCCCGGGCGCCGTCGGGGGTTTGCTCGTTCTGGCCGTATTCGTTGAGGCCGTAGGCCCAGATGGGTTTCGGCATGCGGTACGGGCCGAAAACCTCGACCGCGGTGATGCCGAACTTGCCCCGGGATTGCTCCATCCAATAGCCGTTGATGGTCTGGCCGTGGTTGGTCTCGCCCGGCTTCATGAAGAAATCGGCGTAGAACTGGGGCACTTTTTCGCGGGCCACCGGGTCGATCCGCGGGTTGCCGAAGGGGTCGGATCCCTTGGGCAGGCTGACAACGAAGGGCTGACCCGGAAAGTCGATGCCGACGACGGCCAAGCGGAATCCCCGTTCCGGCTTGAGGGAAGGGTCTGCCCAGTTATGTCCCGGGATGGGACGATAATCGTCCCAGGTCATGAGGTCCTGGTCCTGGACCCGCTGGGGGTCGATAGGCGGGAGCGGTTTGCTCACCGCTTTTCGTGGTTGCGACGCGGTCGCGGCTAAAAAGACGAGAGAGACGAGCATGATCCCGAGGGCTGCCTTGAGTCCGGCTTTTTCTTGCTTGGCCATGAATCCTCTTTTCTTTATATGTCGGATGGATAAGAAATTACTATAAAAACGGGGCGACGCCTAACAAAATATTGATAGATCCTCGGCCTCGTTCGGGGATTCGCCTATGATATACTCACCCTCATGAGAAAGCTCACTTCATCCCTCATCGTTCTTTCCCTCCTGGCGTTTTTGATCAGTGCTGCGGCCGCCCTCCGGGCCGAGAACCGGGGCGTCGAGCACGGCCAGCGCTATGACCGGCTCGTCATCCGCAACGTCGTCGTCATCGACGGCAAGGGCACGCCGGCCCGCGGGCCCATGGACATCGTCGTCGAGGGGAACAAGATTGCGGCGGTCAGGGGCGCCAACGCGCGGCCGGACGCCTACAAGAACGAGAAGCATGTCCTCGACGGCACCGGCATGTATCTCCTTCCCGGCCTGATCAACAGCCACGTCCACCTCCAGGACGAGCGCGCCGGCATCCCGCAGCCCTTCGAGTATGAATACAAGGTCTGGCTGTCGTGCGGCATCACCACCATCCGCGACGTGGGCAGCGATGCCAAGAAAGCCCTCGTCGAACGGCGCAAGAGCCAGGAAGGAACCATCGTCGCGCCGCGCCTCTACATCTACATGGTCGCCGGCGGGGCGACGCCCGAGGAGGGCCGCAAGGCCGTCCGGGCGATCAAGGAACAGGGAGGCGACGGCGTCAAAATCTTCGGCATGGACCGCGACATCATGGAGGCAATCATCGACGAATCGAAAAAGCTTGGCCTCAAGGTGGCCCACCACGCCGCGGTCGAGGAGACCGACGCCCGGGACGTCGCCGCTTTCGGAGTGGACACGGTCGAGCATTGGTACGGCATACCGGACGCCGCGCTCAAGGGCTCCCAGAACTTCCCGCCGTCCTACAACTACAACACCGAAAGCGACCGCTTCCGCTGGGCCGGCCGCCTCTGGCGTGAGGCCGACCCCGCCAAGCTCGACGCCATCCTGGCCGAGATGGTCGAGAGGGGAGTGGCCTGGGTCCCGACGTTCAGCACCTACGAGGCCTGCCGCGACATGACCCGGGCGAGGAACCTGCCGTGGTTCAAGGAGTACCTGCACCCGGCGCTCGAGGAGTATTTCAAGCCGAGCCAGGCCCGCCACGGCGCTTTTTCCTGGGGCTGGTCGACCGAGGACGAGATCGCCTGGAAGGATAATTATAAGATCTGGATGAAGGCCGTGCGCGATTTCGCCGACAAGGGCGGACTGGTCGGGGCGGCCGACGACGCCGGCTTCATCTACACGCTCTACGGCTTCACCTATCTGAGCGAGCTCGAGCTTCTCCAGGAGGCCGGGTTCCACCCGATCGACGTCATCCAGTGCGCCACCGGGAACAACGCCAAGCTGATGGGCCTCGAGAACGAGCTGGGGCGGGTGCGCCAGGGTTTCCTGGCCGACTTGATTCTCATAGACGAGAATCCGCTGGCCAACCTCAAATATCTCTATCCGACCGGCGTCCTCGACATCAAGGACGGCAAGGACGTCATCCGCGGCGGCATCAAATGGACCATCAAGGACGGCATCGTCTACAACACGCCGAAGTTGATCGAGGACGTCAAGAATATGGTCTCCAAAGCCCGGGCGGAGCGGAAAAGCCCCTAAGGTTGAAATTAGGTACATGTCCCCCTTCTTTGCGCCTTGACAGGGGCCCGACCGTCCTGATATATCAGCTCTCTTATCCAACATGCGACGTACTATCCATGGACGGCACACAACACCTCGGCGAAACGGCCCCGGCCCTTGGCCCTTAACACGGCATCCGTCTCGGATGCGGTACCTCACTCTCCGGTTTTTCGGCCTTTTTATTTTCACAGCGATCATCCTCGCGGCGGCCTCTTCTCTCCGGGCGTCCGGAGCGGGTTCGGTCGTTCGGAAAGGGGCCGTTTCGCAAGATAAACGTGCCGACCCGCGCACCTCCCGGA
The DNA here is from genome assembly GCA_014894455.1 of Acidobacteriota bacterium. Taxonomy (GTDB): domain Bacteria; phylum Acidobacteriota; class Aminicenantia; order Aminicenantales; family Saccharicenantaceae; genus RBG-16-66-30. The sequence goes on from JADBLN010000117.1 coordinate 75,783, forward strand.
CGATCGTGGCCGTGCCCACGGCCGAACCCATTACGATCGACGGCGTCCTTTCCGAAAGCGTTTGGAAAACGGCCGGCTCCGGCGGCTTCACTCAGCGCGATCCCCGCGATGGTCAACCTGCGACCGAACCGACGACCGTCTGGGTCGCCTTCGACAAAAAGTATCTCTACGTCGCCGCTCGGCTTGCCGACTCCGAGCCCTCCAAGATCGTCGGCCGTCTCGGCCGCCGCGATGAATACGTGGAGTCGGACTGGTTCGACGTCGGCGTCGATCCTTATTACGACCGACGGAGCGGGTATTACTTCGGCATCAACCCTTTCGGCTCGATCGAGGACGGCACCCTTTCTAACGACGAACAGACCGACTCGACCTGGGACGGCATCTGGGAGAGCGCCGCGCGGATCGACGACGGAGGCTGGGCGGTCGAGATCCGCATCCCCTTCGACCAACTCCGATTCAAGAGGCAGGACGTCTACGTCTGGGGCGTCAACTTTCAGCGGGTTCTCAAGCGCAAGAACGAAGAGAGCCATTTCGCCTGGGTGGCGAAGGAGGAGAGCGGCCTTGTCTCCCGTTTCGCCGACCTCACCGGCCTCGTCGACATCGCCGCCGGCCGCCGCCTCGAGATTTCGCCTTTCGCCGTGTCCCAAGCGAAATTCAGCCCTGCCGAACCCGGCAACCCGTTCCGCACCGGACGAGAGCTCGCGGCGAGCGCCGGTTTCGACCTCAAGGGCGGCCTGAGCAGCAACCTGACCCTCGACCTCTCCGTCAACCCCGACTTCGGCCAGGTCGAGGTCGACCCGGCCATCATCAACATCAGCGACCAGGAGACCTATTACCAGGAGAAGCGTCCCTTTTTCATCGAGGGGTCGAGCATATTCAATTTCGGCCGGGGCGGACCCAACGTCTACCGGTCGTTCGGCTGGGACGACCCCGACTTTTTCTACAGCCGCCGCATCGGCCGGACTCCCCAGGGAAGCCCGGCGGGCCCCGGCTTCTCCGACATGCCCAACTGGACGACCATCCTCTCCGCGGCCAAGGTGACGGGCAAGGTCGGCCGTAATTTCAACCTGGGCGTTATCAGCGCGCTAACCGAGCGTGAATACGCCCTCATCGACGATGACGGCGCGCGCTCGAAAGCCGAGGCCGAGCCCTTCAGCCACTACGGCGTCGCCCGCGGCTTGAAGGAATTCGGAGAGGGGAGGAGCGGGCTCGGCTTCATCGCCACGTCGCTCCTGCGCGATCTCCGCGAGGGACCGCTCGATTCATTCCTCAGCCGGAGCGCCCTCGCCCTGGGTGTGGACGGCTGGACGTTTCTCGATAAAGACAGGGGCTGGGCCCTGGCCGGTTGGGCCGGCCTCTCGACGGTCCGCGGCAGTGCCGAGGCCATGACCGATCTCCAGCTCTCCTCCCTCCATTACTTCCAACGGCCCGACGCCGACTGGGTCGAAGTCGACGAGAACGCCACTGCGCTCTCTGGCTGGGCCGGCCGGCTCTACATTAACAAGCAGAAAGGGAACGTCGTCTTCAACGCCGCCCTGGGGGCCATATCGCCGGGCTTCGAGGCGAACGACCTCGGCTATCACACCCGCGGCGACGTCCTCAACGGCCACGTCGAGGCCGGTTACCGGAGCTTCCACCCGGGACGGCTCTTCCGCACCTGGACGGTCACGGGGTCTTATTACCGGAACTACGATTTCGGTGGAAACCGCGTGGGCGAGTACATCTACCTCGACGGTAAGGGCCAGTTCCTCAACTACTGGACGGCGGCCCTCCACCTCGACTACGAACCGCCCAAGTACAGCCATTACCTGACCCGGGGTGGGCCCATGGCCTTCTACCCGGCCGGGGAAACGGTCAGCGTCACTCTGGCCGGCGACGACCGCAAGCCACTCATCCTCCGCTTCAGCGGGTACTTCCGGTACCATCCGAGCGGCGGCTACAACTGGTCGCTCGGCGGCGGCCTGACCTGGAAGCCCAGCTCGAACTTCAGCCTCTCGGTCGGGCCGAGCTACACCTGGCGCTACTCCGAGGGCCAGTGGGTGAGGAGCGTCACCGACTTGCTGAAGACGTCGACCTACGGCGTCCGCTACGTCCTCTCCGACATCATCCAGAAGACCCTGCCCATCGAAGTCCGCGTCAACTGGACCTTCACGCCGCGGCTGAGTCTCCAGGCCTATCTCCAGCCCTACGTCGCGACGGGCGATTTCCGGGCGTTTAAGGAGCTCCACGCCGCGCGGACCTTCGATTTCGACTACTATGGCGACGGGGAATCGACGATCGCCTACGCGGACGGCGCCTACACGGCCGACCCGGACGGAGCGGCGGGGCCGGCGGCGCCGTTCACCTTCCGTGATCCCGACTTCAACTTCAAGTCCCTTCGCGGGACGGTCGTCCTGCGCTGGGAGTACCGGCCGGGGTCGATGCTCTATTTCGTCTGGACGCAGAAACGAGCGGACTACGCCAACCCCGGCGACTTCGAGTTCTGGCGGGACATGGGCGACCTCTTCCAGGCGCCGGGCGAGAACATCTTCATGATCAAGTTTTCCTACCGTTTCGAGCTGTAGGAACGTTTATCGCGTGGTCCGGAGGCGCACTTCGGTCGCGCCCCAGCCGCCGCCGCCCATTCCGGCGTCTTTAAACCCCGCCACGTGGGGATTTTTCTCGAGGAGCGAGTGGACGGTCCCCTTGAGGATCCCGGTGCCCTTGCCGTGGATGATGCGGATGTCCGTGATCCCCCGGCGCAGACATTCTTCGATATACTCGGTGACGAGGTCCTTGACGTCCTTGGGGCTGAACGCATGGAGGTCCAGAACGCCGTCGATGGGGAGGCGAACGGGTTCGTCGGCGTTCATGCGGGGGCCTTATCGGGAGAATTGTAGCCCAAATCGGGGCTCGAGGATACTCCCCGGGCTCAAGACGCGCGCCTGAGGTTGACATCTGCGGCGGCCCGATGATAGGGTTATTCTCCTTGGTCCGCCAATCCCATCAGGAGAGCACGTCCATCATGAAGACTTCCGTACGTTCACTCAGGAAACTCACTTCTCTTTTCCTCGTCCTCGGCCTGGCCGCCGCGTTCTCTCTCTCAGCGGTCGCGTGCAAACCGGCCGGCGAGGCGGTGGGCGCGCTCAAACCGCCCATCGCCCAGATCATCCCCAAGGAATTGACCCTCCACGGCCAGACCCGGGTCGATAATTACTACTGGCTCAACGAGCGGGAAAATCCCAAGGTCCTCGACTACCTCAAGGCCGAGAACGAATACACCCTGGCCGTGCTGAAGCCCACCGAGGCCCTCCAGGAAAAGCTCTACAACGAGATCGTCGGCCGGATCAAGCAGACCGACCTTTCGGTGCCCTACCGCTCCGAGGGCTATTATTATTACACGCGCAACGAGGAGGGGAAGGACTATCCCGTCTACTGCCGGAAGAAAGGCAGTCTCGAGAGCGCCGAGGAAGTCCTCCTCAACGTCAACGAGATGGCCCAGGGGCACAATTATTACTCCGTCGGCGGCCTCGCGGTGAGCACGAACAACATGCTCATCTCCTTCGGCGTCGACACTGTCAGCCGCCGCAAATACACCCTCCAGTTCAAGAACCTGGCCACGGGCGAGATCCTGCCGGACGCCATCGTCAACACGACGGGCTCCGCAGCCTGGGCCAACGACGACAAGACGGTCTTCTACACCCAGATCGACGACATGACGCTCCGGCCCCAGAAGATCTTCCGGCACGTCCTGGGAACCCCGGCCGAGTCCGACACGCTCGTCTTCCACGAAGCGGACGAGACCTTCAACGTCGGCGCCTTCAAGACGAAATCCAAGAAATACATCTTCATCGCCTCGTCGAGCACGCTTTCGAACGAGTACCGGTTCATCCCCGCGGACAAGCCCGAAGCCGAGTTCAAAGTTTTCCAGGCGCGGGAGCGGGACCTCGAATACGACGTCGACCACTACCTGGACAAGTTCTACGTCCGGACCAACATGGGCGCCAAGAACTTCCGGCTGATGACCGCGGCCCTGGATAAGACGGGCAAGCCCGACTGGGTCGAACTTATCCCGAACCGTGACGACGTTTACTTCGAGGGCTTCGAGATGTTCAAGGGCGCCCTCGTGCTCGAGGAGAGGAAGAACGGCCTCATCCAGATCCGAGTGATGCCCTGGGACAAAAGCGCCGAGCATTATTTGGATTTCGGCGAAGAGACCTACAGCGCCCGGATCTCGACCAACCCCGAGTTCGACACCGAGTGGCTCCGTTACGGCTACACCTCCCTGACGACGCCCTCGTCCACCTTCGACTACAACATGGTCACGCACGAGAAAAAGCTCCTCAAGCAGGAGGAGGTCCTCGGCGGCTTCGACGCGAAGAACTATCAGGCCGAGCGGCACTATGCCGTGGCCCGCGACGGCGTCAAGGTACCCATCTCGCTCGTCTATAGAAAGGGACTGGTCAAGAACGGCGCCAACCCCTGCCTTCTCTATGGCTACGGTTCGTACGGGTCGAGCACGGACGCCGGCTTCAGCTCGGCGCGTCTGAGCCTGCTCGACAGGGGCTTCGTTTACGCCATCGCCCACATCCGGGGCGGGCAGGAGATGGGCCGGGCCTGGTACGAGGACGGCAAGCTCCTCAAGAAAAAGAACACGTTCACGGATTTCATCGACTGCGGCGACTACCTTGTCGCCCAGAAGTTCACGAATCCCGGCGTGCTCTTCGCCAACGGCGGCAGCGCGGGCGGGCTTCTCATGGGCGCCGTGGTCAATCTGCGGCCCGACCTCTTCAAGGGCGTCGTCGCCGGCGTGCCTTTCGTCGACGTCGTCACGACCATGCTCGACAAGAGCATTCCGCTGACGACGGGCGAGTTCGACGAGTGGGGCAACCCCGAGGTCAAGGAGAATTACGACTACATGCTCTCCTATTCCCCGTACGACCAGGTCGAGGCCAAGAAATACCCGGCCATGCTCGTGACCACAGGCTGGCAGGACTCCCAGGTCCAGTATTTCGAGCCGGCCAAGTGGGTGGCCAAGCTGCGGGCCATGAAGAAGGACAAAAACCCGCTCCTGCTCTGGACGAACATGGAGGGCGGGCATGGCGGCATCTCCGGCCGCTTCCGCCGGCTGAAACAGACGGCCATGGAGTACGCTTTCATGTTCGACCTGGCCGGGATCAAGGAGTAGAATCAACGGGTTCCGCGGCGTTTGACAAGGCGGCCCGACTCATCTAAACTAGAGAGGATTTTTCGGCCCGTTAGCTCAATTGGTAGAGCAACAGACTCTTAATCTGTGGGTTGTAGGTTCGAGTCCTACACGGGTCATTTCCCTTAATTCTCGCGGATCCTGATATTTACAGACGAGGCCGCGGGTGTCGTGATCTCGACCGTTCCCGGGGGGGTATCGGCTTTTTGTCGTGTTGAATCCTGGATTCCGGTCAATTTCTCGAAAGCGGAGTATGCAATGGCCGGATCAGAGGGTCGGGTGATTGACACATAGTTCATTCCAGCCTATCATCAAAAGAACGCAGG
>JADBLN010000040.1:0-1857 GCA_014894455.1 Acidobacteriota bacterium
CCCCCTCCCCCGCCGCCGCCGCCCCCCCCGCCGCCGGCCAAGAAGAAGAGCGCTGCGACGAGCGCGCGGATCAAGCGCGTCCAGGCCACGACCCAGGTCGATTCGGGACGCCTCGTCGCCCCCGTTGAGATCCCCGAGCAGATCGCCGAAGAAACGCTTTCGGACATCGGCGTCGAAGGCGGCGTCGAGGGTGGCGTCGAGGGCGGCGTCGTCGGCGGTGTCCTCGGCGGTGTCGTCGGCGGCGTCCTCGGCGGCGTTGTCGGCGAAGTGGAAGCGCCCGTCCGGGCCATCGGCGACATCAAGCCGCCGAAGCTCGTCAAGGAAGTGGCCCCGGTCTATCCGGAGATCGCCCGCCAGGCCCGCGTCGAGGGTATCGTCATCGTCGAGGCGACGACGGACGTCTACGGCCGCGTCATCGGCGTGAAGCTCCTCAGGTCGATCCCCCTGCTCGACCAAGCGGCCATCGACGCCGTCCGGCAATGGGTCTACGAGCCGATGGTCATCAACGGACGTCCCCGGCCGGTCATCTTCACCGTCACCGTCCGGTTCCAGCTGAAGTAGTAAAGTCAGTCAATGGCTTTCGATATCTAACAGGAGGTAAAACCCATGCAATTCGGACTTCTCGAAATGTGGCAGCAGATGGGAGCATTGGCCAAGGCAGTCTCGATCATGCTGATCGGCATGTCCATCATCTCGATCTACATGTTAATCGAGCGGCAGCTCGTGTTCGCCCGGGCGCGGAAGAAATCCCGCGAAGTGGCCCCCAAGCTGGCGGAGCTGCTGAAGAGTGGCAACCTCAAGGATGCGCTCGCCCTGGCCAACAAGAAGGACTACAAGGGCAGCCACCTGGCCCGCATCACCTCGGCCAGCATCCAAGCCTTAATCGAAGGCAAGGAAGCGAAGCTCAGTTTCGATCAGCAGATCGAGACGGCTTTGCGCGGCAGCGAACGCGCTCAGAACCTGTTCAACCAGGAGCTCCGGCGCGGCCTGCCCGTCTTGGCCACCATCGCCACGTCGGCCCCCTTCATCGGCCTGTTCGGGACGATCTTCGGCATCATCAACGCGTTCAAGGGCATGCAGCTGACGGGTTCGGGCGGCATCGGCGCCGTGGCCGGCGGCATCTCCGAGGCGCTCGTGACGACGGCCATCGGCATCGGCGTTGCGGTCCTCGCCCTGTGGTGCTACAGCATGCTCAATTCGAAGATCGAGATCTACGACGCCGAGATGTCCAACACGTCGTCTCAGGTCATCGACTTCTTCATCAAGTCAGGCGAAGCCCGCTAAGGAACCAAGTCCCGGTCTTCGTTAGACCGGATTGAGAGAGAGGCAAACAATGGGATTCTCAGTATCGACAGGCGGCAAAGAGCCCGTCAGATCCGAACCGAATGTCGTCCCTCTCTGTGACGTCCTGCTCGTCCTTCTCATCATCTTCATGATCGTGACGCCGCTCATCCAGAAAGGCGTCGACGTCAGGCTTCCCAACGCCCAGTTCACGTCGAACATGCCGGAGAACCCCGACGTCGTCCTGGCGATCAAGAAGGACGCGCGCGACCCCAAGGGTTTCCTCCTTTTTGTCAACCAGGATAAGGTGACGATGGAGACCTTGCAGAACGCGCTCGAAGAGGCTTTCCTGACCGTCGCCGACAAGAAGCTCTACCTCAAAGCGGACCAGGAGCTCGAGTACGGAAACATTGTGGACATCATCGACATCATCCGCGGGGCAGGCATCGAGATGGTCGGCATCATCACGGAGAAGAAGACGGAAAAGATCGACTGAGCGCGCGGCTCACCCCCACGTGCACCTTCGATTGTGATCGAGAACCGGACGGGGGAAGGGAGCGAGAGATCGCTTCCTTC
>JADBLN010000040.1:1957-24070 GCA_014894455.1 Acidobacteriota bacterium
CTTCGATTGTGATCGAGAACCGGACGGGGGAAGGGAGCGAGAGATCGCTTCCTTCTCCCTTTTTTTTTATCTCTTGCGAACCTTCAGGGTTTCGTTGAGACTGCCGGTCCGGTAGCCGTCGAGGTCGAGGGCGACATAGGCGTAGCCGAGCTTTTTCAACCCCTGGCTGACCTTCTCCCGGACGCTCGGTTTCATCAGCCGGGCGATCTCGCCGGGCTCGACCTCGAGCCGGGCGACGGGGCCGTGGTGCCGGACCCTGACCTGGCCGAAGCCGAGCTTGCGCAGGAAGTCTTCAGCCCTCCCGACGCGGCCGAGGCTCCCCTTGTCGATCTTCGTGCCGTAGGGAAAGCGCGAGGCCAGGCAAGCCAGCGCAGGCTTGTCCGCGGTCGGCAAGCCCAGGAACCGAGAGAGCACCCGGACCTCGGCCTTGACTAAACCGGCCTCTTTGAGAGGCGACCGGATGCCGAGCTCTGTAAGGGCTTTCATACCGGGACGGAAATCCCCGGCATCATCGGCGTTCGTCCCATCGAGTACCCAGGGGATCCCGCGTGTCCGGGCGATCTCCTGAAAACGGGAAAAAATCTTGCTCTTGCAAAGATAACAGCGCTCGGGCGGGTTCGCGGCGAAGGCGCGGTCATCGAGCGGTTCGACCCGAAGGACCCGGAGCGGGGCCCCGATCGCCCGGGCGATGTCCCTCGCTTCGCGGGTTTCCCATGCCGGATGGATCACGGACGCTGCTGTCACGGCCGCGGCACCGGGGCCCAGGGCGTCATGGGCGACCTTGAGGAGAAGCGTACTGTCGACTCCCCCGGAATAGGCGACGAGAACGCGGCCCATGTCTCCGAGGATCGTCTGGAGCTTGGCATATTTCCGGCCTGTCGCCTCGGGGAGTCTCTTCCCTTTTCTTACGGCCATGGGGTCAACCCTCCTTCCGGCCGGATTCCGCGGCGAGCCTCAAAACTTCGCCGATGAATTCGTCGGCCATCCGGGCGCCCGCGACCCGCCGCAGGAGCTTCCCCTTCCTGAAGATGACGCCGCTTCCCCGGCCGCAGGCCAGGCCGATATCCGCTTCCCGGGCCTCGCCGGGCCCGTTGACCGTGCAGCCCATGACCGCCACCGTGAGCGGCGCGCGAAGCCCGAGGACGGTCTTTTCCACGCGGGCCGCGAGGGTCATCAGGTCGACTTCGCACCGGCCGCAAGTGGGGCAGGAAACGAAGTTCGCGCCGCGGACGCGGACGCCCAGGCTCTGGAGGATCTGCCAGGCGACGAAGACCTCCTTCTCGGGCGGGGCCGTAAGGGACACGCGGACGGTGTCGGCCAGGCCCTCGGCCAGGAGCAGGGCGAGCCCGGCCGCCGACTTGACGCTCCCGGCCAGGAGCCGGCCCGCCTCGGTGATCCCGGCATGGAGGGGATAGTCCACACGCGCCGCCAGGAGCCTGTAGGCTTCGAGGGTCCGGGGGATATCGGAGGCCTTGAGGGAGATCTTGATCAGCCGGAAATCGAGGTCCTCGAGCACGCGGACGTGCCGCAGGGCGCTTTCGACCATGGCCGCGGCCGTCACTCCTCCCGCCCGGGCCAGGATGTCCTTTTCGAGGGAGCCCGAATTGACGCCGATCCGGATGGGCGCCCTCCTCTCGGCCGCCGCCCGGACGACCTCGCGGACTTTTTCGCGAGAGCCGATATTCCCGGGGTTGAGGCGCAGTCCGTCGACGCCCGCGTCGAGCGCGGCCAGAGCCAGCCGATGGTCGAAGTGGATGTCGGCGATGAGCGGGACGCGGACTTTTTTCCGGATGTCCCGAAGGGCCCGAGCGGCCGCCCGGTCCGGGACGGCCAGGCGGACGATCTCGGCCCCTGCCTTCTCCAGCCGTCGCATCTGGGCGACGGTCGCCCGGACGTCGCGGGTGTCCGTCTTGGTCATGGCCTGGACGACGACGGGGGCGCCGCCGCCGATGACGACGCCTGCGACCGAGATGGAACGAGTCTTCCGGCGCGGGAACATTCGTACTTCCTCCGTCTAGAATGGAACGAGGCTGCTCCAGCCGTTGGGCAGCCTCTTGGCGATATCGTTGAGGACGACGAAGACGATCAGGGCGACGAAGATGACGAACCCGATCTGCATCCAGATCGCGCGGGCCTTGGGGCCGAGATCGCGGCGGATGATCCCCTCGACGATGAGGACGAAGATCTGGCCGCCGTCGAAGACCGGGATGGGAAAGAGGTTCAGGACCCCGAGCTGGAGGCTGATGACGGCGATCCAGCCGAGAAGCGCCATCCAGCCCATGCGGAAGGCCGCGTAGGAGAAGTTGGCGATCTCGAGCGGGCCGCCGAGCTGGCGGGTCGAGGCCTCGCCCGTGAAGAGGTCCTTGATGAAGCGGATGACCAGGAAGACGTTGCGCAGGTTCTCCTTGAACGACTGGCCGATGGCCGCGAAGAAGCCGTATTTCTTGAGGACGGACTTGGGGACCTGGGAGATGCCGATCTTGCCGACGCTGCCTTCGAGGCGCGGGGTGACCGGCAGGCTCATGACCCGGCCGGCCCGCTCCAGGGAGAACTGGAGCTCCTTGTCCGGGTTTTTCTCGAGGACCTGGATGAACTGGTAAAAATAGACGGTTTTCCCCTCGACGGCCAGGATGACGTCCCCGGGCTTGAGGCCGGCCTTCTCGGCCGGGGAGTTCGGTAGGACCATCTGGATCTGGGTCAGGATCTTGCCCCGGAACCCGGCGTAGCCCATCTGGTAGCGCGTCACCGATTCCGTTTGGAGGTCGACCGGAAGGACGCCGCCGTCCCGCCGGATCTCGAGCCGGACGAGCCGGTCGGGCTTCGAGCCGACGGCCAGCTCGACGTCGCTCCAGGTTTTGACCTCGCGGCCGCCGATCCGGAGGATCTCGTCGTCGACCTTCAGCCCCGCTTTTTCCGCCGGCGAGCCGGTTTCGATCCAGCCGATGACCGGTTTCTCGTTCTGGTACTCGGGAACGGAGATGCCGACGCCGTTCATGAAGGCCACGATGACGACGGCCAGGAGGAGGTTCATGACCGAGCCCATGGCCATGATCAGGAACCGCTCGAAGCGGGTCTTGGCCATCATGTCGTCGGGTGCGACGGGGCGGTCCTTCTCGAACATGCCCTCGCCCAGGAGCTTGACGTAACCGCCCATGGGGATGAGGCTTATCCGGTAGTCCGTATCGCCCCTCTTGACGCCGAAGAGCCGTTTTCCGTAGCCGAAGGAGAAGACCTCGACCCGGACGCCGACGAGCTTGGCCGTGAAGAAATGGCCGAATTCGTGGACGAAGACGAGGATGCCGAAGACGACGGTGAACGCCAGGATGGTGCCGAAGATGTTGGCCATGTCTACCTCTGGGGGATGAAGCGGCGGGCTTCGCGCCGCGCCTCCCTATCGATGTTGTATATCGCTTCGATCGAATCCGCCGGGCGGGCCCGGTGCGCTTCCATGACTTTCGCGACGACGGCCGGGATGTCGGGAAAGAGGATCTTCTCCTCGAGAAACGCCCCGACCGCCACCTCGTTCGCCGCGTTGAGGGCCACGGGCAGGCTCTCTCCCGCGCGGAGGGCCTCTTTGGCCAGGGCGAAGAGCGGGTAGCGGCGGTCGTCCACGCGGAAGAATTCGAGGCGCCCGACCTTCCCCAGGTCGAGCCCGGGAAGAGCCGAATCGCACCGTTCCGGCCAGGTCAGGGCGTACTGGATGGGGATGCGCATGTCCGTAGCGCTCAGTTGGGCGAGCACGGATCCGTCCTCCATCTCGACCAGGGAATGGACGGCGCTCTGCGGGTGGATGAGGACGTCGAGTTTCGCCGGCTCGATGTCGAACAGCCAGCGGGCTTCGATGAGCTCGAGCCCCTTGTTCATGAGCGTCGCCGAGTCCACGGTCACTTTTTTGCCCATGACCCAGCGGGGATGGCGAAGGGCCTCCTCGAGGGTCTTCTTTTTGAGATCCTTCAGAGGCGTCCGGAAAAAAGGGCCGCCCGAGGCCGTCAGGATGACCCTGCGGACGTACCTCTTCTTCTCCTTGCTCAGGCATTGGAAGACGCCGCTGTGCTCGCTGTCGACGGGGATGATCCGGGCCCCCGAGCGGGCCGCCTCTTTAAGGAGAAAGGCGCCCCCGACGACCATGGACTCCTTGTTGGCCAGGGCCACCCGGCGGCCGGCCCGGACGGCCTCGAGGGTCGGCCCGAAACCGCTCATCCCGGTGATCGCCGAGACGACGATGTCGGCCCCTTCGGCACGGGCGACCTCGAGGGCCCCTTCGGGCCCGTGGACGACCTTCGTCCGCCACCGCCGCGAGAGGCTGCGGATCTCCCCGGCATTTCGCTTGTCGCTGACCGAGACGAGGGCGGGCCGGTATTTCTCCACCTGGGCGGTGAGAAGCGGCATGTTGGACCCGGCGGCCAGGGCGGTCACCCGGAACCTCCCGCCCAGCCGGTCGACGACGTCCAGGACCGATGTCCCGATCGACCCCGTCGAACCAAGGATGGCGATGCCGCGCGTCATCGAACCCGTCGCCTATTTCCAGAAGAGCTTGACGATGAAATAGAAAAGGGGGCCGGCCAGGATCAGGCTGTCGATCCGGTCGAAGAACCCGCCATGTCCGGGCAGGACGTTCGAGGAATCCTTGACCCCCACGGCCCTCTTGAAAAGGGATTCCAGCGGGTCGCTGACCTGGGCGGCGGCGTGGACGACGACCCCGCTCGCGGCGGCCAGCCAGAGCGGGACCTCGGGGAGAAGGAGGGTGCGGGCCAGGACGGCCCCGCCGAGGGCGAAGAGGATCCCTCCCACGCTCCCCTCCCAGGTCTTGTTCGGGCTGGCGATGGGCGTCATTTTTTTCCGGCCGAACGGTTTGCCAATGAAATAGGCGCCCGTGTCCCCGAGGAAAATGACGGCGAAGAGGAAATAGAGGGTGAACGGGCCGGCCTCGGAGCGGATCCTGAAGAGGAAGTTGAGGGGAAAGCTGATATAGATCATGCCGATGACGGTGACGGCGAAGGAAGCGGGAAAATAGGGCAGTTTTTCGAGGGTGTTGAAGGTGACGACGAAATAGACGGCCGCGACGAGGAGGCCGCCGAAAAGGGCGGCTTCGAGGGGGATGGCCGGGAAATAGAAGGTCAGGCTGACCAGCAGGGCCATCGCGCATCCCACGATCTTCTGGGGCAGGAGCTGTTTCCGCTCGGCCAGGTTGTAGAACTCGACCAGGGCGGCCACGATGAAGGCCTGCCCGAAGAGGAAAAAGACCCAGTCCGGAGCATATTGGACGACGACGAACAGGATTCCGATCAGGGGCAGGGCCGTGAAGGTGCGCTTGCGCAGACTCATGTCAGCTCATTTCTTCCGAGGGGTTCCCGCGTGGATGTCACCGAACCTCCTATCCCGTTTCTGGTATTCGAGGACGGCCTCGAGAAGGTGCCTCTTCCGGAAATCCGGCCAAAGCACGGGGGTGACGTAGATCTCGGTGTAGGCGATCTGCCAGAGGAGGAAGTTCGACACCCTGAGCTCGCCGCTCGTCCGGATGAGGAGGTCCGGGTCGGGGATGCCCTCCGTGTAGAGGCGGGCGGCGAACTCTTTCTCGTCCAGGTCGCCCGGGCCCAGCCGTCCCTCTTCCAGGATACGCCGGACGGCGTCGACGATCTCGCTCCGGCCACCGTAGTTGAGGGCGACGACGAGCGTCATCCGGCCGTTCGTCCGGGTCATTTCCTCGACGCGCTCGAGTTCCCTGAGGACCGGCCGGGGAATGCCTTCTTTCCGGCCGATGACCCGCAGCCGGATGTCGTTCTCGACGAGGAGCCTGTCCTCTTTGCCCAGGTATTCCCGAAGGAGCCGCCAGAGCTGGCCGACTTCCAGGCGGGGCCTTTTCCAGTTCTCCCGAGAAAAGGCATAGAGGGTCAGGAACTCGATGCCGAGCCGGGCCGAAGCCTCGACGACCTCGCGGACGGAAGCCGAGCCGGCGTTGTGGCCCTCGGCCCGGGAGAGGCCCCTCTGCTGGGCCCAGCGCCCGTTGCCGTCCATGATCACGGCGACATGTCCGGGCAGACGGCGGAAATCGACCTTGAGAAGGAGGTCGTGCTCCTCTGTCCCGGGGGGGAAATACTCCTCGAAGTTCTTCTGCATCGGCCCCCCATTATATCACGGGCCGGGGCGGAAACAAGCGCGGTTTGGGGCAACGTCCCGCCCGATGCCGCGAGCTAGGAGGTAGAACAGAGAGGAAAATTCTGATAAAGTAGGGAGCCTGGAGCGAAACGAAAATGTGCCTGGCCGTGCCCGCCAAGATCACCCGGCTCGAGGATTCGGGCCAAGGGACCGCCGATTACATGGGCAGCGAGGTCAAGGCCAATTTCTCCCTCGTTCCGAAGGCCCGGCTGGGCGATTGGGTCATCATCCACGCCGGCTTCGCCATCTCCCTCCTGGACAAAAAAGAAGCCCGAGAAACGCTCCAGCTCTTCAAAGAAATGGGCGCCGCTTCCCGCCGATGAAGGAGCTCAGGGACCCCAAAGCGATCCGGCGACTCCTCGGGGATATCGGGGAGAAAGCCCGGCTCCTCCCCCGCCCGCCGCGGATCATGGAGGTCTGCGGCACGCACACGATGGCCCTCTTCCGGCACGGCCTGACCCCCCTTCTCGCCGAGGCGGGCGTCGAGATGGTCTCCGGGCCGGGCTGTCCCGTGTGCATCACCCCGGCCGCTATCCATGAAGCGGCGATCACGCTCGTTTCCGAAAAAGAGGCCCTGACGCTGGCCACCTTCGGCGACATGACCCGGGTCCCGACCCGGAAGGGGTCGTTGCAGACGGCCGTCCCCGCCCCGGGCTCGCGGATAAAAATCGTCTATTCCCCCGAGGAAGCGCTGGAAGAGGCCCGCCGGGAACCGTCGCGGCAGGTGGTCTTCTTCGGGGCGGGTTTCGAGACGACCATCCCGGCCATCGCTTTTACGGCCAAGCGGGCCGCGGCCGAAGGACTCGGCAACTTCTCGGTTCTGCCGGCGCTCTGGCTCGTCCCTCCCGCCCTGAGGGCCATCCTGGAAGCGGGAGAGATCGCCGTCAGCGGCTTCATCTATCCGGGCCATGTGAGCGCCATCATCGGCGCGGAACCCTACGAGTTCGTCGCCCGGGACCACGGCCTCCCTGGGGCCATCGCCGGCTTCGAGCCGGGGGACATCCTGCTCGCCGTCCGCTCGGTCCTGGAGCAGGCCGCGTCGGGGACCCCGCGTGTCGCCCTGGAATACTCGAGGGCCATGCGCGCCGGGGGTAACCCGGTGGCCCGGGCACTCATGGAGGAGGTCTTCGAGCCGTTCGACGCGGCTTGGAGAGGCCTGGGGACGATCCCGGCGAGCGGCCTCCGCTTCCGGGAGAGGTTCGCCGGATTCGACGCCACTCCGAAATTCGGTCTGGCGCGGTTGGGCGCGGCCGGCCGCGACTTGCCCGGTTGCCGTTGCGGCGACGTCCTAAGGGGGGTCATCCGGCCCGAAGGCTGCCGCCACTTCGGGAAGAAGTGCGTCCCCGATTCCCCGCTCGGGCCCTGCATGGTCTCCTACGAAGGCGCCTGTCTCATCCACTTCAAGTACGGCCAGACGCGGAGGCCCTCGCCATGAAGAAAGTCAGCCTGGAGCTCGGCAGCGGCGGCCGCCTGATGCGGGATTTCATCGCCGGCACGATCCTCCCCTCCTTCGGCAACCCTGTCCTCGACGAGCTCTCCGACGCCAGCCATCTTCCCGGCGGGATCGCCTTCACCACGGACAGCTACGTCGTCGACCCCCTCTTTTTTCCGGGCGGGGACATCGGTCGCCTGGCCGTCAACGGGACGGTCAACGACCTCGTCGTCGCCGGCGCCGAACCGAGATTCCTGTCGCTCGCCTTCATTCTCGAGGAAGGCCTCGACCTCGACGTCCTCCAACGGGTCATCCGCTCGATCCGCGCCGCGGCCCGGGCCGCGAACGTCCGTGTCGTCACCGGCGACACCAAGGTCGTCCGCCGGGGCCAAGGGGACAAGATCTACATCAACACGGCCGGCATCGGCCGGTCGATCGCCCGTCCGGAAGTCCGGAAGATCCGCCCCGGGGACAAGGTCATCCTGACGGGGACGCTCGGCGACCACAGCCTGGCGGTCATACTCGCCCGCGGCGATTTCGGCTTGAGCTCCAATGTCCGAAGCGACTGCGCGCCCCTCCTTTTTCTCCTGCCGCTCTGGAAAAGGGGCGCTTTGTGGATGCGGGACGTCACCCGGGGGGGATTGGCCACGGTCCTCTTCGAACTGGCCGAGCGGCTCCGCTATCCTATTCTTGTCGAAGAAGATAAGGTCCCCCTGTCAAGGCCCGTCCGGGCCGCGAGCGAGCTCTTGGGGATCGACCCCCTCTACATGGCCTGCGAGGGAAAAGCCGTCGTCATCGCGCCTAAGGCCAAGGCCGGGGAATTCCTCCGCCTTATCCGCAGCCACCCCCTGGGCCGGAAAGCCGCCGTCATCGGCGAGGTCCAGAGCCGCGTCGGCAGACCCGGCGAGCTCCTCCTTCAGACGGCCACCGGTGGCCTCCGTCTCCTCGAGCCCCTGACCTCCGAGCTCCTCCCCCGAATCTGCTAAGCCTTGACGACGTTTTTCCTGCGTCGCTTGATGGCGTTCCGGGTGTCGACGACGAGCGGCGCGTGCTTGACGATCCAGTTGTAATCGTAGGACGTGTGGTCCGTGGAGATGACGACGGCGTCGGATTTCCGGAGCAGGGCCGGGGTCAACGGGACGGACTTGAGCTCCATCCCCGGGTATTCGCGGTGCCCGGCCAGCTTCGGGATGTAGGGGTCGTTGTAGGAGACTTTCGCCCCCTTCTTCTGGAAGAGGCTGATGATCTTCAGGGACGGAGATTCGCGCGAATCGTCGATGTCCTTCTTGTAGGCCAGCCCGAGGACAAGCACCTTGGCGCCCTTGATCGATTTTCCCCGCTCGTTCAGGGCGGTGACGGTCTTCTCCCTGACGTAGTAGGGCATGAAGGTGTTGATCTCGCCGGCGAGCTCGATGAACTTCGTCTGGTAATCGACCTCCTTGGCCTTCCAGGTCAGGTAGAAGGGGTCGATCGGGATGCAGTGCCCGCCGAGACCGGGCCCGGGATAGAACGGCATGAAACCGAAAGGCTTGGAGGAAGCGGCCCGGATGACCTCCCAGACGTCGATGCCCATGCGGTCGAAGATCATCTTCAGCTCGTTGACCAGGGCGATGTTGACCGAGCGGAAGATGTTCTCGAGCAGCTTGGTCGACTCGGCCGCCTTGGTCGACGACACGGGGACGGTCCGGACAATGATCTGGTCGTAGAGGGCCTTGGCCACACGGAGACAGTCGGGCGTCAGGCCGCCGACGACCTTGGGGGTCGTGGCCGTCGAGAAATTTTTGTTGCCCGGGTCCTCTCTTTCCGGCGAGAAGGCCAGGAAAAAGTCGCGGCCGCCCCGGAGGCCGCCGGCCTCGAGGATGGGCAGCATCTCGTCGTCGGTCGTCCCCGGGTAGGTCGTGCTCTCGAGGATGACGAGTTGGCCCTTGCGGATGTGCTCGGCGACGGTGATCGTCGAGTTGAGAACATAGGAGAGGTCGGGACTCCCATGGCCGTCGAGCGGCGTCGGCACGCAGATGAGGATGGCGTCGACGGCCCGCAGGCCCCGGAAATCCGAGGAGGCCTTGAACTTTTTCCGGCCCAAAAAGTCCTTGAGCTCGGCCGCCGAGATGTGGCGGATGTAGCTCCTGCCGCGGTTGAGCATGTCGACCTTTTTCTGGTCGATGTCGAACCCGGTAACGCGGAAACCCTTTTGAAGGAAGGTCTTGACCAGGGGCAGGCCGACGTAGCCCAGGCCGATGACGCCGACACGGGCCTCCTTCGCCTCGATCTTCTTGAGTAATTTCGTAACTTCTGTGTTCATGATCTCAGCTCCTTTTCTTGTACCAGGCCGCGGTCTCCCTGAGACCGTCCATGAAAGATATGCCTGGGGTGAAGTCCATGAGGCGCCGGGCCTTACGGACGTCGGCGGTCGAGTGCTCGATGTCGCCGGGCCTCGGGTCGGCATGGACAGCCTCGACCTTCGTGCCGAGGACCTCGTTCACGGCCGCGAGAAGGCCGTTGACCGTCATTCCGTCCCCGCCGGCGACGTTAAGGACCTCTCCCGCCGCGGCGGCCGATCCGGCGGCCTCGATATTGGCCCTGACGACATTCTCCACGAATATGAAATCCCGTGACTGTTCTCCATCCCCATAGACGACGGGGCGCTCCCCCCCGAG
Source organism: Acidobacteriota bacterium (assembly GCA_014894455.1). Taxonomy (GTDB): domain Bacteria; phylum Acidobacteriota; class Aminicenantia; order Aminicenantales; family Saccharicenantaceae; genus RBG-16-66-30. The sequence goes on from JADBLN010000040.1 coordinate 12,203, forward strand.
GATCTTGGTGATGAACAGCGGGATGACGGCGGCGTACTGGGAGAACGGGTCCTGCCGCGGCCCGAACACGTTGAAATAGCGGAGGGCGACGGTGTTCAACCCGTAGAGGGCATGAAAGGCCTGGGCGTATTTCTCGTCGACGAGCTTGCTGACCGCATACGGCGACAGGGGCCTGCCTTCCCGGCCCTCGACCTTGGGCATGGCCGGGTCGTCGCCGTAGACGGCGGACGAGGAAGCCAGGACGAAGCTCTTGACGCCGGCGTCCCTGGCCGCGAGGAGCATGTTGAGCGTGCCCGTGACGTTGATGGCGTTGGTCAGGAGGGGATCCTCGACCGAGCGAACGACGGAGGCGAGGGCGGCTTCGTGAAGGACGTGGTCCACGCCCTTGACGGCCCTCGCGCAGGTTTCGGGGTCACGGATATCCCCTTCGACAAACTCGATCCGGCCGGCGACCGCTTCCAGGTTCTCTTTTTTCCCGGTCGTGAGGTTGTCGAGGACACGGACGGCGTCCCCCCGCTCGACGAGGGTTTCGACGATGTGCGAGCCGATGAAGCCCGCCCCGCCGGTGACCAAGTATTTCGCCATCGTTCTTTTCCTAATTATAGCAGGCCGAGCTCCATCAGGCGGCGGAGGACCTTTTGGACGCTCTCCTCGACGGTCTCCTTGTCGGTCTCGAGGACGATTTCGGCGCTCTGCGGCTCCTCATAGGGATCGGAGATGCCGGTGAACTCCTTGATCTCGCCGCGGATGGCCTTCTGGTACATGCCCTTGATGTCGCGCTGGATGCAGACGTCGAGGGGGCACTTGGCGTAGATCTCGACGAAATTCGTCGTCTCTTTCCGGGCCCGGTCACGCATCTCCCGGTAGGGGGAGATGAACGACGTCAGGACGGCGACGCCGTTCCGGGAGAGGAGCTTGGCCACGAAGGTGACCCGGCGGATGTTCTCGTCCCTGTCCTTCTTCGAAAAGCCCAGGTCCCGGGTCAGGTCCTGGCGGACGACGTCGCCGTCGAGCCTCTCGACCCGGTGTCCCCGTTCTTTGAGGAACGAGGCGACGCGGTCGCCGACAGCGGATTTCCCGGAGCACGGCAGTCCGGTGAACCACAGGGTGAAGCCGTCATGTTCTTCGCACATGTTCTCTGTTTCCTTTCGTTCAGGGTCAAGGGACTATAACCTTCCCTTTGAGACCCGGCGGGATGGGCAGGCCCATGATGTCGAGGACGGTCGGGGCGATGTCGAGGATGTCGGCGTCGCGCTTCCCCACCCGGCCGGACCCGGGGTCGTGGAGGATGTAGATCCCGTGCTGGGCGTGGACGGCGTCGTCCGGACCGGTATCGTTCTCCGGGAGGTACTTGGTCCCGTGGCCGAGGGTGCCCGCCGACCGCCAGTAGAGGTCGTCGAAATAGACCATGAGGTCCGGGTACTCGCCTTCGAGCTCCTCGTAGTATTCCTGGGGCTTGATGACCCGGGTCGCCCAGGCCTCCCCTTTCGGCCCGCGGACAGCCTCGAGTTCGGCGAGGAGCTCGTCCCGGACCTTCTCGTACTCCTCGGGCGGGATGATGCCCTTGGGCTCGCGACCCTCGATGTTGAGGAAGACGCGGGCGTAATAGCCGCCCCAGGCCCAGGCCCTGGTCTTCGACCAATCGATGGCCAGGTCGTCGATGCTCGTCGGCTTCGAGGGCTTTTCCTTGACGGCCAGCCAACCCTTTTCGATGAGCCATTCGTTGACGCAGAAGGCTCCCTTCATCCTTTTCGCCCCGTGGTCGGACACGACCAGGACGACGGTGTCGTCGCCGGCCTTGGCGATGAGCCGGCCGATCTTCCCGTCGAGGTACTTGTAGTAGTCGATGATGGCGTTCTCGAACCTGTTCCCCGGTTCATAGAGATGGTGGGCCGGGTCCATGTACTTCCAGAAGGCGTGGTGGACCCTGTCGACGCCGATCTCGACGAACATGAACAGGTTCCAGGGCTTGGCCGTCATGAGCCAGTCCATGACCTCGAATCTCTTCTCGGTCATGGCGTAGATCTCCCGGAGGATCTGGTCGCGATCCTCGGTCCGGAAGACGACGTCGAAGATGTAGGGCCCGAAGCGCTCCTCGATCTCCCCCTTGAGACCCGGCGGAAAAGTCGTTTCCTTCCCCGGCCCGGGCGGCGTGATGAAACAGGAGATGAGGTTCCCGGCCACGGGATAGGGTGGGTAGCTCGGCGGCACGCTGACGAGGGTGCTTTGGCCGCCGGCCTCGCCGATGTAATCCCAGAGCTTCTTCTCGCGGACGGCCTTGGAGTTGGCGATCCACATCTCGTCGTAGGAATAGCCCTTCCGGTGGCGGAAACCGTAGAGGCCCAGGCGGCCCGGGTCGAGGCCCGTGGCCATGACCATCCAGGCGGGGATGGTGATGGGCGGGTCCGAGCTCCGGAGCCGGCCGTGAATCCCGCCCTCCAGGAGGTCCTTGAGGACGGGGAACTCGTCGCGGCGGTCGAAGACGATCTCGGGCGGCGCGCAGTCGAGCCCGACGACGAGGACTTTCCGGTCATTCATTGAAAGGGTCCTTGAAGCGCATGATGACCTCGGCCACCTCGGGCCGCATGAGCTCGGCCGGGGGATACTCCCCTTTGACCAGGAGGTCCCTGATCTTCGTGCCGCTGAACTGGATCTGGTCGGCCGGCGGGTGGGGGCAGATCTTCTCGTTGACGACCGAGCCGCACTTCCTGCAATAGGAGAAGGACCGGAAGAACATGGGCGCGATGCCCAGGTCGGGGAAGGCCTCGAAGATGTCCTGGGCGGCGAAGGGAGGATAATAGGACCCCACGCCGGCATGGTCGCGGCCGATGATGATGTGGGTGCAGCCGAAGTTCTTGCGCAGGATGGCGTGATGGATGGCCTCCCGGGGTCCGGCGTAGCGCATCTCCATCTGGAGGATGGCCATGACCGTCCGCTCTTTCAGGTAGTAGTGGCGGATGGCCTCCTCGTAGGAGGCTAGAATGACTTCGTCCTTGAAATCGCCCTTCTTCTTCCGGCCGATGACGGGATTGATGAACAGGCCGTCGGTGAAGGTCAGGGCGGCCTTCTGGACGTATTCGTGGCCGAGGTGGGGGGTGTTCCGCGTCTGAAAGCCGACGACCGTCCGCCAGCCCTTGGCTTCGAAAAGGACACGGGTCTCCTTGGGCGTCAGCTTGTAGCGGTCGAACGGGGTCGGCGTCACATCGATGAGGTCCACGGGCCCGGCCAGGAGGATATCCTTCATCCCCAGGACCTTGGCCACACCGGGGTGGGCCGGATCGCGGGTCCCGAAGACCTTATCGGCGGTCTCGCCCTTGTCATAAGCGTACTTTTCCTGGAGATGGAGGAGGGCGACGGGCCGGCCGTCCTCGGCCGCGATGAGGACCTCTTCGCCCGTCTTCAGCCTGGCCGCAGTCTCCCGGTCCGTGTCGAGAACGATGGGCACGGTCCAGGGGACGTCGTTTTGGAGCCTCATGCCGGCGAGAACGCCACGGAAATCCGCCTCCCCGAGGAAACCTTCGAGGGGGCTGTAGACGCCGACAGCGATATTTTCGACGTCCGAGACGAGCTCGGAGTCGATGGCCAGACGGGGCAGGCGCGCGGCGCGGGCCAGCGCTTCGTCCCTCTTCTTCCCCGAGAGAACCCTGTCGACGAGCTTTCCGCCGTGGGGTTGGATCATGGGCTCCTCCTTGATTCCGGTGCCAGGGGGGATTGCGGTTTCGGACCGCCGGGCGGGTTAATCGATATATCCCAGAGCTTTCAGGCGTTCCTTGACCTTCTCTTCTTCGTCCTTGCTGAAAACCTCGGTCGCGGGGTCCGCCTTGGACAGGCTTTCCCTGAGGACCTTGGCCGCATAGCTCGAGACGGACCCGTATTCGGTCCCCTTGATGAACTCCTCGATCTTCTTGTGGAGCGAAGTCGGTATGGAAACGGTCGTAAATTCTTTGTCCATACCGGTTTTTATATACCAGCCGGGCTTTTTTTTCAAGGTCGGTCGGCTTGACAAGAGCCGCGGGCTCGTGGTTATAATGCCGTGGTAATGACCGAAACCGAAGACCCCTCACTCACCCGCCCCTGACCATGGAAAAAATCACCCAGCCCCTGATGAGCGAATCCGCTCTGTCCGGCGTCCTGGACAAGAACCTGAAAAAGCTAGGATCCCGCCTGGGCGTCAGCCTGGCCCTCCGCGGCGACCAACTCCTCATCGACGGCGACGCCCAGAGGACCGCCTTCGCCAAGCACTACTTCGAGAAACTCCGCGAGCTCGGGGAAAAGGGCCGGGAGCTCCGGGAGGAAGATCTGTTCATCGCCCTGGACATGCTCGAGGAGGGGGCGATCACGACCCTGGACGACTTCCGCCCCTCCGAGCCGCTGAACCTGTCCCGCAAGTCCGTCAGCCCCAAGAGCCTGAACCAGCAGGCCTATCTCCAGGCCATCAAGAACTACGACCTCGTCTTCGGGATCGGGCCGGCGGGCACGGGCAAGACCTACCTGGCCATGGCCATGGCCCTCTCCTTCCTGCAGAACAAGGCCGTCAATCGGATCATCCTCACCCGCCCGGCCGTCGAAGCCGGGGAAAAGCTCGGCTTCCTGCCCGGCGACATCATCCAGAAGGTCAACCCCTACCTGCGCCCTCTCTACGACGCCCTCTTTGACCTCTCCCAGTACGAACAGGCCAACCGCCTCATCGAACGGGGGGTCATCGAGATCGCCCCGCTCGCCTTCATGCGCGGCCGGACCCTGAACAGCGCCTTCATCATCCTCGACGAAGCCCAGAACACGACCCGGGAACAGATGAAAATGATCCTGACTCGGGCCGGATTCGACTCGAAGCTGGTCATCACCGCCGACGTCACCCAGATCGACCTGCCCCAGCCCCGGAAATCGGGCGTCCTCCAGGCCATGAAGATCCTCTCCCCGCTCGAGGAGATCGCCTTCGTCCATTTCAACGACAGGGACGTCGTCCGCCACCCCCTGGTCCAGAAGATCATCCGAGCCTACCAGAAGGCCGAGTCCCAGGAGGACTGAGGACCCATGCCGACCTCCTTCTTCGACAAGATCAAGCTCTTCAAGGGGGCCGAGATCCAGCCCGGGCGCCCCCCCGCGGAACGCGCCGAAGAGGAAAAGAAACTGCCCCTCGGCGAGAGGCTGCTCAAGGGCCCCTGGCTCTTCCTCGCCGTGACCGCCGTCGTCATCGCCCTGATCCTGACCGCCCGCCCCTCCCGGAGCCTATCGGCGCTCGTCCTGGGCGCCGTCGCGCCGGCGGACGTCACGGCGCCCTTCGACCTCCTCGTCGAGGATCCGGAGGTGACGGACTTGAAGAAAGAAGAGGCCGCGGCCGCGGTCCTTCCCGTCTACAGCTTCGACGCCAACGTCTTCGCCAACACGGAGGACAAGGTCCGCCTTCTCTTCGCCGAGGGCCGGGGTTGGACCGCCCGCTACCCGGGGAACCACGCGACCGACGAGCTCCGGACCCTGCTCCTCGACAAGCTCAGCATCGACATCGAGCTCCAGGACCTGGCCTTGCTCGTCCGGCTGAAGTTCCCGGCCGAACTCGAAGAAGTTCTGGTCGGCCTGTCCGCGAAGATCTTCAGCCAGGGCATTATCCTGTCGAAGAACCTCTTCATCCACGGCGAAGCGGAGCACGGTCTGACCCTCCGCGACCTTCTGGGCGCCGAAAGGACCGTCCGGGTCGGAGACATCCTGGACATCGGGGAAAGCGAGCGCCGCTGCGCCGACGAGCTGGAGAAGATCGAGATCCCGGCCCGGAGCCGGACGCTTCTCTCGAACCTGGGCCAGCTCTTCCTGACCGCCAACGTCACCTACAACAAGATAGAGACGGAGAAAAGGAAGGACCAGGCCCGCGCCGAAGTGAGCATGGTCACCTACACCGTCAAGAAGGACCGGGTCATCGTCCGGAAGGGCGACGAGGTCACGGCCGACACGCTCAAGGTCCTGGACGAGTACAACCGGCGGATCCGCCGGAGGTCGAGCTGGCTCCCCAACTTCGTCGGCAGCCTCCTCCTCTACCTTTTCCTCTTCTCCACTCTCTGGCACTATCTCCAGACCGTCTTCAAGCCGCAGCCGGCCGTAAGGCAGTTCCGGATGGCAGGGACCGCCCTCGTCGGCAGCCTCGTCCTCTATAAGGTGTTCTTGGCCCTGGCCGTGACGATCAGCGGGGCTGTCGCCTCGCCCGCCCTCTCGCGGTTAGAGACGTATTATTATGCCTTCCCCCTCCAGGCCGGCACGCTGATCTTCGCCTTCCTCGTCCCGGACCCGATGGCGCTCCTCTACATCATCCTCAACAGCCTGACCGTCGGGATCCTTCTCGGCGGAAATTTCCTTCTGACCGTCTTCTCCTTGATCGGCGGCCTGGCCGCGGTCTACGGCGTCAAGCACTACAAGAAGCGCTACCGGGCGGCGACGCTCCGGGCCGGGTTCATCATCCTGCCGGCCGTCAACGCCTTCGTCATCCTGGCCTTCCACATCATCGAGAGGAGCGCGGACTTCGCCTTCTTCTCGTCGGAGGTCGTCATGGGCATCATCGGCGGGGCGGCCAGCGCCGTCCTGGCCTTCCTCCTCCTGCCTCTCGTCGAAACGGCCTTCGGCTTCGTCACCGGCTCCAAGCTCCTCGAACTGACGAATTCCGACCTGCCCGTTTTCCGACAGCTCTCCCTGGAGGCGCCGGGATCGTACCACCACTCCCTCATCGTCGCCACACTGGCCGAAAAGGCCGCCGAGGAACTGGGCCTCGACGCCCAGCTGGCCAAAGCCGGGGCCCTCTATCACGACATCGGCAAGACCAAGATGCCCGAGTATTTCATCGAGAACCGGTCGCAGGAATTCGACCTGCACAAGGACCTGGCGCCCTCCATGAGCACGCTCGTCATCAAGAACCACGTCAAGGAAGGCGTCGAGCTCGCCCGCAAGCTCAAGCTCCCCCGGCCCCTCCGGGACATCATCGAACAGCACCATGGCAACTCGCTCGTCCGTTTTTTCTACGCCAAGGCCAAGCAGACCACCGACCCCGAACAGCAGACCGTCGGCGAGGAGTCCTACCGCTATGCCGGGCCGGCGCCGCAGACCAAGGAGGCCGGCCTGGTCATGCTGGCCGACTCCATCGAGGCCGCCTCGCGGAGCCTCAAGTTCCCGACCAAGAACAACCTCAAGAGGGTCATCACCGATATCATCAACTCGACCCTCCAGGACGGCCAGCTCGACGGCTGCGACTTCTCCCTCCGAGAGCTCCGCTCGGTCGCCGCCTCCTTCCTGACCATCCTCTTCGCCATCTACCATCCCCGGGTCGAATACCCGGGCTTCGGCTTCAACGGCCGGAAGCCTAAACAAACCGTCCCGGCCAGGAAAAAGGACAATGATCGAGATCATCAACCGCCAGAAAAAGTACCCGATCCGGACGAAGGCGTTTAAGCGCCTCCTCGGCGAGCTCAACGCGCGTTACCGTCTCGCCGACCCGGAAGTCACCCTGGTTTTCGTGGGCGAGCGGGCCATCCGCACCCTCAACCGGAAGTTCTTGAAAAAGGACAAGCCCACCGACGTCCTGAGCTTCCCCCTCGGGGAAAAAGGGGCCGACGGCAAGTTCTACCTGGGCGATATCGTCATCGCCGTGCCCGTGGCCTTCCGCCAGAGCCGGGCCAAGGGCCACAGCCTCGACCGGGAGCTTCGGTTGCTCGCCATCCACGGCTTCCTCCACCTCCTCGGCTACGACCATTCCGCCGGCATCGAGGACGAGGAGCGGAAAGCCCACCGGATCTACCTGACATGACCATGGCCGCCGTCACCTGGACAGGACTGGCTTTCGCCTTCCTCGCCGCGTTCCTCCTGTCGCTGTTCCATGTCTGCCTGGACTCGTACTCGAAGATAGCGCTGAGCCGTTTCCTCGAGAACTGGGACAAGGCCGCCCGGGCGAAGATCCTCGGGGACTTCGAGGAAACCCGGCTGGCCGTCGAATTCCTGAGGATCCTGGTCATCCTGGCCCTGGTCGTCTACGGTTTCATCGTCCTGTCCGACTCCGGGCTCCGGCCCCTGTGGCTGTTCCTGGCCGCCGTGGCCGTCTACGGGGTCTGCCTCGACCTCGTTCCCCGCCTGCTCGTCTCCGTCGGCAAGGACGTCCTCCTGCGGGCGTTCCTGCCGGCCTTCCCCCTCGTCCGCTTCCTCGCCTCTCCCCTGCTCGTCGTCTCCCGCAATCTCCTCGAGCGGGAGGAACAGCGGGAGGAGATGGAGGAGGACCGCGAGGCCTCGGACGAGGAGATCGAGACGTTCATCGACGAGGCGACGGAGGAGGGGATCATCGACAAGGGCGAGGACGAGCTCCTGCGGAGCGTCGTCGAGTTCGGCGACACCGTGGTCCGGGAGGTCATGACGCCCCGGGTCAACATGGTCTGCATCCGCAAGGACGCGACCATCGACAACCTCAAGGACCTCATCATCAAGGAGAAGTACTCGCGGATCCCTGTCTACAAGGACAGGCTCGACAACATGGAGGGGATCGTCATGGCCAAGGACATCCTCGAGTACTCCGACGAGAAGCACAAGGGCCAACCCATCGAGGCCCTCATCCGGCCCGTCGCCTTCATCCCCGAGTCCATGCCCGTCGCCGGACTCCTGCGCGAGTTCCAGAAGGACAAGCAAAAGCTGGCCATCGTCGTCGACGAGCACGGCGGGGTTTCCGGCCTGGTGACGATGGAGGACGTGGTCGAGGAGATCGTCGGGGAGATCCAGGACGAGTACGACACCGAGGAGGCCCAGATCACCGAGAACGGCCCCCTCGATTTCACGGTTTCAGGGGCGACGGAGGTCGAGGAGCTCGAGGAGCTTTTCGACGTCGAGCTGGCCGAGGACGACTTCATCACCGTCGGCGGCCTCATCACCCACGATCTGGGACGGCTTCCCTACAAGGGCGAAATCCTGACCATCAAGGGCCTCCTTCTCGAGGTCCTCGACATCGACCAGAAGAAAGTCAAGAAGCTGAGGATCCGGAAGGCCTAAGACGGGCCAAGGGGGAAAAGTGCCGAGGACGACGAAAACCAAGACGCCTGTTGAAAAAGTCGCGAAACCGGCCGCTCCGAAAAAGACACGCGCGAAAACGGTCCGCCCGAAAAAGGCCGCCCCGAAAAAGGCGGCGCCGAAGCCCGTCTTCAAGACAGGATACGTGGCCCTCGTCGGGCGGCCGAACACGGGGAAATCGACGCTCCTCAACGCCCTGCTCGGCCAGAAGGTGGCCATCGTCTCGGACAAACCCCAGACGACCCGGATCAGCATCCTGGGCATTAAGACGACCGACAAAGGGCAAACGGTCTTCATCGACAACCCGGGCATCCACAAGCCGCTCCACTCTTTGAACAAGAGGATGATGAACTTCGTCTACTCCTCGCTCGAAACCTCGGACGTCGTCTGCCTCCTCGTCGACGCGACCGAAAAATTCGGCCACGGCGACGAGTTCGTCCTGGAGACGCTCCGCAAGGTGAAAACTCCCGTTTTCCTGCTCATCAACAAGGTCGACATCGTCCGCAAGGACAAGGTCCTGCCGATCATCGCCCATTACAACGATCTTTTCCCCTTCCGCGAGATCATCCCCATCTCGGCCCTCAAGGGCATCAACCTCGACCTCCTGGAGGGGCTCCTCACGGCTGCCCTGCCCGAAGCGCCGAAGCTCTACTCGGACGAGGAGATCTCGGACCAGTCGGAGCGGTTCCTCTTCGCCGAGATCGTCCGGGAGAAGATCCTCAAGTACGTCAAGGAGGAACTGCCCTTCGTCACCGCCGTCTACATCGAGACGATCGAAAAGAAAGAGCAGGCGGACTGGAAGAAGCCGGGCGAGACGAGGCCGGTGACCCTGATTCGCGCCTCGATCTTCGTCGAGAAGGACAACCACCGCAAGATCGTCATCGGCCGCCACGGCTCGCTCGTCAAGCAGGTCGGCATCGAGGCCCGCCGCGAGATCGAGGAGTACGTCGGGCACAAAGTCTACCTGGAGCTCCACGTCAAGGTTCGCGAGGGCTGGCGCGACTCCGAGGACGTCCTTGACCTCATCGAGGGCCAGAAGGGCTCCGTTCCCTTCTCCTAGAGGGGGTCAAACCTACCTTTTACACTTTCATGCTGGATGTCAATCGTTCTATCGAGTGATACCCGCAAAGTGAAAAAGGTAGGTTTGACCCCCTCTTGGTTTTTCCGTCTCCCGCCGTGTTGACTACACCGGGCCGCCGTGCGATAATTTAGCTCCAATCGGACGGTGGGTGTAGCTCAACGGTTAGAGCATCGGACTGTGGATCCGAAGGTTGGGGGTTCGATTCCCCTCACTCACCCCACCTGTGCTTTTATTGAACCATAGAAGGCTTCGCTATTCCCAAACCATCCGATAGGCGATCACCTCGGCATGGCCACTTTCCTTAAACCGAACCTGATAGAAACGACCATTCTCAGAGGTCGCCTTTAATGGATTCAAGGACCGTCCAAGAATCCCGTACTTGCCCAATGGAACCCTGGCCATTAAGGCGCCATCCTTATTGAAAACATCATGAATATAACTATCCTTATGATCTCCCTGCTCATACGTCATGACGAAGAGACGCCCTTCATCATCGACAAAGAACGAATTAAAAGGAAGCATATCTTTTCGAGAAAACAGATTCATGGCTGGTTGACGGGCGGCCAGCTCTTCCGTCTGCTTCCTGAATTCCTCAGGGTATGGGACTGGATTGTATTCCTTCCTTATCTTCCGCAGAAGAGTACCCTCAACGTCATAGACCAGGATCTCATATCCCCGTTGCTCGTTCCCCACATAAATCCTCCCGCCGGAGGTTCGCCAAAGGAAAGCCAAGATAGTTCCAGGGGTCTTTTTGCCTGGAGCCAGTTCTGACATATCAATAAAATCGAGCTTCTTCAGCTCATTGAACTCAGCATCAAATAAGCATAAGAAATAGCCACGCGGCTCCGAGGCATCCTTTGGGCGCCTCCTGCCCAGGTAGTATCCGTTTTCAAGCGCTAAGGTCTCTTGGATATTGAACGGAACCTTAATTTCCTTGATAACAACGCCATCGGCGTCGAATTCGACAATCTTGCCCGCACTCCTGTCGGATACCTGGATATGACCATTCTTGGTAATTACCAGATCATTGATCATCTGGAGTTCCCCGGGCCCCTGGCCGCGCTTCCCAATCTTCTTGATGAACGCGCCGGCGGCGTTGAATTTATAGATGTAGGATTCCGATTCCTGGTAGAACTCAACGACGTAGATGTTCCCTTTGGCGTCTGCCTCTGCGAAGTAGGGTTCTTTGAGCCCCAAGCCCGCATATTCCTCTTTTTCAAAATCGATCTTCGTTTCCTCTTCCAGCCTAAGACGGGAGGGCTCGCCTTTGAACTGGTAGGGTTTCAGATGGTTCAGGACGACCTCAACTCCGTCTTCAGTGACCTTATCGACCTTGGGTTGTTTCCCCCCGCATGAAATCAAGAAACTCATCCCGACAAATAAACAGAGCAGCTTGTTCACGGTACCCTCCTTCAATCCATAATTAATATGGGCTTTTGAGTTTACGATTACAAGCACATCTTAGGCAGGGCAGAGAGCTCCCAGCCGATCTAATTTGAGGGATATCGACACGTGACGCAGGAAGGCCAGTAAATTTTTAACCCCTTGCTGACCCCACCCAAATCTCTTTATATAAGATGCGTTCTCAATACGTTAATCCTGGTTTCGGGACGTCCTTCATTTCGCTTGCGTTTGCCCTGGCATATACCTGAATTTACCCTTCCAAGTGGCATATAGGTGACATAATATCCGATGCCGAATACTCGTCATTTATCTCCGCGAATTCTCTGTTCAGCGGCTCCCGTGATCTCCTCTGGATAGCC
>JADBLN010000010.1 GCA_014894455.1 Acidobacteriota bacterium
TGGCCCAGGGAACTCAGGCCCCGGCTAAGAAGCCCGTCGGCACGACCTTCATCGGAACGGTCGATTCCGTGACCATGGCCGATCCCGCCAAGGGCACGAAGTCCGAGATCGTGGTGGTCAACAAGGCCAACATCACGATGAACTTCCTGGTTGTCGCCACGACCACCTTCTACAACGCCAAGGGTGAGACGATCGGTCTGGACAAGATCGTCAAGGGCAACGAGGTCAACGTCGAGTACAAGACGACGGCCGAAGGCGCTTACGAAGCGGCTTCCATCAAAGTTACCAAGTAGACACATCGAGTTCTCCGATGCTGTTCAAGGCAGGTTTTCGGACCTGCCTTTTTTTATCGTCGCTCGGCTGTCAGAAGGGGAGATTCAACGCCCGGAACGGCCATCCGCCACGCCGCGGCAAAAGGAACTTTCTATCCCAAACAACATGATCATCGTCCCCAACAACAAGGTCGCCTCGAGCATCGTGACGAACTATCATCTCCCGGAAAAGGAGATGGCCGTCCTGGTGGACGTGGGCGTCGGGTACGACAACGACCTGCGTCGCGTGGAGGCGCTCCTCGTCGAAACGGCGACGAAGACCATGAAGGAAGTCCAGGGCGGCGTCCCCGGCTTCGAGCCATTCGTCCGGTTCCACACATACGGCGTGACCGGCGTGACCGGCACGGTCATCCTCAGGGGGCGCGAGTTCTCCGACCAGTACCGGATCAAGCACGAGTTCCTCGCCCGGCTCCAGGAGCGGTTCCGGCGTGAGGGGGTATCGTTTCCCGTGCCCGCGCGGACCGTCCGCGTCCGGCGGGACGGGGAAGGAGAGGTGTCATGATCTGGGACCGTCAAGAGCTGAAATCCGTGATCAGGGAGAAGATCGGCGAGCACAAGTTCGTCGTCGTCTCCAACCGGGAACCCTATATCCACATCTATTCGGCCGGCGGGATCAAGTGCATCACTCCGGCCAGCGGCATGACGACCGCCCTCGACCCCGTCATGACGGCCAGCGGGGGAACCTGGGTGGCGGCCGGCATGGGGGAGGCGGACAGGGAGGTCGTCGACGCGAAGGACAGAGTCCAGGTTCCTCCCGATGCTCCCGCCTACACGCTGAGGAGGGTCTGGCTCAGCCGCGAGGAGGCGAACGCTTTCTACTACTCCTACTCCAACGAGGGCCTGTGGCCGCTCTGCCACATCGTGCACGTCCGCCCGGTCTTTAGGGAAAAGGACTGGCAGGTCTACACGGCCGTGAACAGGAGGTTCGCCGACGTCGTCCTCGAGGAAGTCGGGGATGACACGGCCTTCGTCTTCATCCAGGACTACCATTTCGCCCTCCTCTCGGCGATGATCAAGGAGAAACGCCCCGACATCATCGTCGCCCAGTTCTGGCACATTCCATGGCCCAATCCCGAAGCCTTCAGAGTATGCCCGAACGCCGCCGAGATCCTGGACGGGCTTCTCGGCAACGACATCCTGGGGTTCCACATCCGCTACGATTGCTTGAACTTCCTGGACTCCGTGGACCGGTTCCTCGAGGTCCGCATCGACCGGGAGAGGTTGTCGGCGTTCAAGGGGGGCCTGGAGACCCTGGTCCGTCCGTTCCCCATCAGCGTCGATTTCGACCGGATCGAGAAGATCGCGGATTCCGCGGCGGTCTCGGAGCGGGTCCGGGCCATCCGCGGGGACTTCCGGTTCAAGGGGCGCTTCCTTGCCGTCGGCATCGACCGCATGGATTACACGAAGGGGATCGTCGAACGCTTCGCCGCCGTGGACCGCTTCCTCGAGAAATACCCGGAGTATGTCGGGAAGTTCGTCTTCCTCCAGCTCGGCCCCCTGTCTCGCATCCACATCCAGAGGTACAAACAGTACAACGACGAGATCTATCACGCGATGGTCGATATCAACGAACGGTGGGGGAGGAGCGGCTGGGAGCCGATCGTCCTCCAGAAGGTGCAGCTGGGGCTCGAGGAGGTCGTCAGCTATTTCCGGGCGGCCGACCTGTGCGTCGTCAGTTCCATCCACGACGGGATGAACCTCGTGGCCAAGGAGTTCGTCGCGGCCCGGACCGACGACTCCGGCGTCCTCATCCTCAGCCAGTTCACGGGGTCCTCGCGGGAGCTCGAACAGGCGCTCCTCGTCAATCCGCTGGCCGCCGACCGCTTTGCCGACGCTATCAAGCAGGGCCTCGAGATGACCGAGGCCGAGAAGGGTGAGCGCATGCGGAAGATGCGGGAGACCGTGAGGGAGAACAACGTCTACCGCTGGGCCGGGAAGATCGTGAACGAGATGAAGAAACTGCTGTGAGGAGGCCCGTTTGAGCGAACCGTTTCGATTCCACACCAGGCTCAACCTCGTCGAACTCCTCGGGAGGAGGGCGGGCACGGTCCGTGAGCTCTTGACCGGGATCCGGGAGGTCCCTGGCGCCTCGATCTATCATCATACGCACCGGTTCCTCCAGCAGCACCACTTCCTTTCCCCGGAGCCGCCCAACGATTTCGCCTACTGGATTTCCGGGAGCCTGGGCCTGAACGACATCGGGGAGCGCCTGGCCAGCATCGACACGGTCCGTTACCGGAGGATCAACGACCTACGCACGAGGTACGTCGAGATCCTGGAAGAGGCCCTGGCCGCTCGGAGGAACTCGTGGCCGGTCTGCCAGGAAAGCGACGAATTCCATTTCATGTCCTGCCGCACGTTCATCATCCCCCTTCCCGCCGTCGCCCGCGACGCCGGCGAGTTCCTGGATATCCTCGGGAGGATCAGCGTCAATTCGCTGTATTATCACGTCTTTGAATCCCGGCTGTGGCTGGAACGGGGGGAGAACGATTTCGCCGTCTGGTTCGAGGCGCGGGGGGACCACGAACTGGCCGGTGCCCTGGCCAGGCTCGATCCCTACACGATCACCCTGGAAGGGCTCCGGCAGGAGATCATCGGATTGGTGAGGCGCCATGTCCAGGATCGATGACTACGTCCCCGTAGCCGGGGCGAGCGAAGTGGAGGAGCTGAGGCTCCTGGCCGCAAGGCTCGAGGGGAAGACCATCCGGAACGTCAACTCCACGGCCGTGGGCGGCGGGGTCGCGGAGATCCTGACCCGAATGCTTCCGCTTCTCAAGGAGTTGGGCGTCGACGCCCGCTGGGACGTCATTAAAGGGAACGAGCGGTTCTTCGCCGTTACCAAGAACATGCACAACGCCCTCCACGGCATGGACGTCCCCGTCACCGGCGACGACCTCGATTTCTTCGTCGACGTGAACAGGCGGAACGCGGCGGAGATGGACCTGGCCTCGGACATCCTCTTCATCCACGACCCCCAGCCGATCGCCCTCGTCGAACGGAAAGGGGACCTCGGGGGGAAGTGGATCTGGAGGTGCCACATCGACTTCACGGACCCGAGACCGGAGATCTGGGCCTTCTTGAAGGGATACATCGAGCGCTATGACGGAGCCGTCTTCTCGGCGCCGGCCTTCTCCCGGCCCCTGTCGGTCCGGCAGGTCCTCATCTCCCCCTCCATCGATCCCCTCAGCGACAAGAACCGGGACCTTGGCGAGGACGAGATCGATCGGGTCTGCGCGGGCTACGGGATCGACCGCGGCCGGCCGATCGTCACGCAGATCTCCAGGTTCGATTACCTCAAGGACCCCGTGGGCGTCATCAAGGCGTACCGGATGGTCAAGGAGCACATGGACTGCCAGCTCGTGCTGGCCGGCGGCGGGGCCACGGACGATCCCGAAGGCCTGCGGGTCCTCGACGAGGTGAAGCGGGAAGCTGAGGGCGATCCGGACGTCCTCGTGCTCTTCCTCCCGCCGGCGAGCGACATCGAGATCAACGCTCTCCAGCGGGCGTCCAGCGTCGTCCTCCAGAAGTCCCTGAAGGAGGGGTTCGGCCTGACCGTGGCCGAGGCCCTATGGAAGGCGAAGCCCGTGATCGCCTCCGCGGTCGGCGGGATCCCCCTGCAGATCGCCCACAAGTATTCGGGGATCCTGACCCGCACCGTCGAGGGGGCGGCCTTCTGGATCAAACAGCTTCTCCAGGAGCCGGAGTACGCCCGGAAACTGGGCGTCAACGGAAGGGAGCACATCCGGGCTAATTATCTCATCACGCGCCACATCCGGGATTACCTCCTGCTCTTCCTCTCCCTGTATTTCGAGAAGGACGTCATCCGCCTATGAGCATCCCGGTCCAGGCTCTGGGGGTCTCCCCGGCCCTGCTCGTCCTTCTGGATTATGACGGGACGCTCATCGGGCTCAGGGGTCGACCCGAGCTGGCCCGGTTGTCGACCTGGAGGCGGCGTCTCCTCGACGAATTGGGAAGGACGGCGGTGCTGGCCATCGTGACGGGCAGGGGGCTTGGAGAGATCCAAGAGCTCGTGGGGATCCCGTCCCTCGCCTACATCGGGAACCACGGGCTCGAGATCGCCCACGGGAACAGGACCTGGGTTCACCCGGGGGCGACGGAGCGGAGGGGCGACCTGGCTTCGGTCCTGAGAAGGATCCGGACCAGGACGGCGGACCTTGCGGGTGTGATCGTCGAGGACAAGGGGTTGACGGCCGGGATCCATTACAGGCTTCTCGACCGCCCGCGCGTAGGCCGGCTGAAGGGGATCGTTCACGAGGAGCTCGAACGGCGGGGAGCGGCGCTAAAAGCCGCGTACGGGAAGAAGGTCATCGAGATTCGGCCGAACTTGGATTGGGGCAAAGGGCGCGGCGTCCTCGAGTTCATGGGTTGGCTCGGGCCGGCCGAGGG
Source organism: Acidobacteriota bacterium (assembly GCA_014894455.1). GTDB lineage: Bacteria > Acidobacteriota > Aminicenantia > Aminicenantales > Saccharicenantaceae > RBG-16-66-30. The sequence continues at coordinate 4,740 of JADBLN010000010.1, forward strand.
CCGGAGCCTGATCTATATCGGCGACGACCGGACCGACGAGGACGCGTTCCGGGTCCTCGCCGGGGTCGGCACGACGGTCCGCGTGGGGACCGCAAAAGACTCCTCCGCCGAATTCCGCCTCCGCGGGGTGGGCCAGGTCTGGGCCCTGTTGAGGGCCCTGACGGCGTTGCGGTGTCCCTGACGCCTCGGCCCGGCCGCGGCGCGGTTCCTGTGGGGGCCTGATCCCGCAGGAGAGGCCGGATGCCCCCTCCCTCCGGCTTTGGTGTTTTTGACATCCCTGTCCTTCTGTGCTATACGTCATGCTTTCAAGATGAAAAAGGTCCATATATGCGGCGTCTCTTCCGGGGGCGATATCCGCTTCCATTCCCACCGGCCATGAGCATCGACCCGCGTTCCGGCGACCTCATCCCCCTTTCCATCGTGCGGGAGTTCCCTGCCGGAGGGCATCTTTTGCCGCACTCGATCCCCGATGAATTTCCACCCTTTCCCGACAGGAGGAACCCATGAACCAAGGGCTGACCCAATGGGGAGGGCTCTCGCTCGTCCTCGGCTGGGGGGCCATCCTCGGCCTGGGCCTGTCCATCGCCAAGGCCATCGCCGAAAACATTAGAGGAACTTAA
>JADBLN010000064.1 GCA_014894455.1 Acidobacteriota bacterium
GTAGGTTTGACCCCCTCTTGGGACCCCCTCTTCCCCTCTTACATATTCCAGCGGTACGAAACCTTGAGCAGGAAGATGTTGTCGCCGGGGGCGGAGAACAAGTCGCTGATGTCCCGCCCGAGCCGCAGGCTCCCTGGGTTGGCGTAATCGGCCCGGTTCTGCGTCCACACGAAGTAGAGCAGGCTTCCCGGCCGGTACTCCCACCTTAGGACGACCGTACCTCTCAGCGACTTGTAATTGAAATCTGGGTTCCCGAACGAGAACGGCTCGGCCGTGCCGCCCGCGCCGTCCGGGTCGACCGTATAGACGCCGCTCGTGTCATCATATCCGATCGTCGACCCGCCCTCGCCGTAAATGTTATAGGCGAACGATTTCGCCAGCGCCAGTTCCTTGAACATATCATAGTGTCCGACCGCGATGAACGGCTGCAGGTAGGCCTGGAGCGTCAGCTTCGGCGTGAACGTCCAGTCGAGGCGGATCTCGCTCCCCAGCACCTTCTGGTCGATCCGCGCGAACACGTACCTTCTCCCGTAGGTCGCCGCCATCAGCGCGTCGTCGACCTGCGTCACCCACTGGATGTCGTTCCGCTCGAACCCGATCGTCGGCCCCACCGATAAGCTGAAGTTCGACCCCGGCTTCCAGCGCACCGAGAGCTGGCCGTTCCATTCGTCCGACGACCTCGGCCTCTGGTACGTCGTCCCCTCGAACTCGAACACGACCGGCTTCCGGTTGTCCGTCTCCACGCTCACGTCGACTTGGTAGCCCGACGGGATGAGCGCGAGCGGCCCGCCCCGGGTGTGGTTCTTGCTGACCGTGTCCGGGTTGTAGGCGAACATGGTGTTGAACTGCCAGAAATTCCTGAGCTGGCCCTGGAACTCGACGAGCCCGCCGTCCCAGTTCTTGTTGCCGCCGAAGTCGTAGTTGCGGAACCAACCGCCGAGGACGAGCGCATAGCGAAAGATCTTGCCCGGCTTCGTCCATTGGTAGCCGGGAATGAACTGCAGATTGATGATGTCGGAAGCGCCGTACTGGAAACCTGTGTCGTTCGGGTCGAATCCCGGCGATATAGCTCCCGCGCTCGCCAGCACGAGGAGGCTGCCGTTCTGCTTGGCCAGGTTGAACCGCGCCGCCCAGCCGTCGAGGCTCGTCGCCGCCGGGTCGACCTCGACGTGGGTCGCGTCCGGCCTCTGGAAGTAGTGCATCGACGAGTTCTGGAGCCGCAATATATCCTCAACGCTACCCTCGACCCGCGTCGCTCCCGCCCAGCCCCCGACGGCCCAGTTTTTTTTCTTGTCGAGCGAGACCCAGCCGTCCGCGGCCAGGCTGAAGGCGTTCTTGTTGAGGATGCCGGCCAGCGTCTCGTTATCCACATCGCGCATGACGCCCGTGGCCATCAGCCCGACGCCGCTCCGGCCCTCGTTGATGTCCTTCTGGATGCGGAGCGCTCCGTAGTACGAGAACGGTTCGACCTCTTGGCTCAGGCGCGTCCCCAACTGGTCGATTTGGGCGAACTCGCGCCCCGTCACGGCGTTGAGGAAGCCGACGTTCCAGCTGCCGCCGAGCTTGCCGGTGAGCTTGGCCGCGCCCAATATCGCCGTCCGGTCGGGCATGCGCACGAACCCGTCCTCGGTCACGTAGCCCTGGGGTGCCCGGCCGATGCGCCGGCTGTAGAAAAATTGCGGCTGGGGCCAGTTGATGTTGGCGTTCATGAAGACGCCGCCGCGCCCGAAATTATTGAAAAGGGACGCGCCCTCGATGAAGAAGGGCCGCTTCTCCTCGTAGTAGGTCTCGTAGGCGGAGAGGTTGAGGACGGCCGGGTCGACCTCGACCTGCCCGAAGTCGGGGTTGACCGTGGCGTCGAGGGTCAGGTTGCTCTTCAGGCCGACCTTGAGGTCGAAGCCCGCGTTGGCCAGGCCGCGCTTTCCCGTCTCGAAGGGGTTGCCGCTTTCCGAGGGCCGGAACTGGGCCTGGGTGACGGCGTAGGGCATGAACTCGACGCGTCCGCCCGGGCTGATGCCGCGCAGGCCCTCGAGCCGGGCGAAGCGCGAGACGAAAGCCGACTCGCTCTTGGGGATCCAGTTGAAACTCGACTGCTCGTTCTTGCGCTGGACCATGCGTCGGAAATTGATGCCCCAGACGTACTCGTCCTTCTTGGGGAAGCGGATCTGGTTGAACGGGATGCGCAGCTCGACCGTCCAGCCCTCGCCGTTGATGGCGGCCTGGGTCTCCCAGACGCCGTCCCACGAATCGTCGTCCATGACGTCGTTGGAGAGCGCGGAGTCGGTGATGGCGCCGGCCGGGTTGGCGGCGAACGAGTAACCGGACCGCTTGTCGAAGTAGGGGTCGACCGCGACCATGAACCAGTCGGAGTCGGTCTGCGTATCGCGGCGGCCGAGGCGCTTGCGGATCTTCGACGGGTCGGAGTCGTGGCAGAATGCGGCGACGTAGAGGGCGTGGTCGTCGTAGGCGACCCAGACGTCGGTCTGTTCCGTGGCCGGCGAGCCGTCCTGGGGGTCGTTCTGAGTGAAGCCGGTCGCGTGGGGGGCGGTCTTCCAGACGCTCTCGTCGAGGCGGCCGTCGAGGGTGATGGGCTCGGTCGAGCGGACGGCGTGGACGACCTTATCGGCGGGGGAGGGGGTCTTCGTGCGGGGGGAGGCGGCGACGGTAGCGGTCGTCATGATGGCGGCCGTCATGACGGCGGCGATGGCGAATAAAGATGTCCTCTTCATCGGTAACTCCTGATTATCACGGGGCCGAAATTTTCTAGAGGGCCAGGAACATACTTATATACGGTTTGGGGCAGCGGAAGGTTGCCAGGAGGAGCAAGAGGGGGTCAAACCTACCTTTTGCTGCAAAAGGTAGGTTTGACCCCCTCCGGGGTCTCGTATATCATACCGCCATGATGGACACGCGTTTCGGCCGTTTCGTCATGGATTTCCCGGGTCGGCTGGCCATGCCCATCGGCGCCTACGCCGGCCTCGAGATCACCGGCGAATCGGTCGAGGATGTCGTCAGCGTACCGGGCTCCCAGTTCAAGGCGGTCATGGCCCTCCACGACCGCTATCGGACTCCCGTCCTCCTTACGGCCATGGACCCGAGCGCCGAAGCGGAGGCCTACGGCTGCGAGATCCGGATGCCCGAGCGCGAGATCCCGACCGTCGTCGGCCGGCTCGTGACGAACGAGGCCGAAATCGCCGCGCTCCCCGACCCCGTGCCCGGTGACGCCCGGACCCGCGTTCCGCTCGAGACGGCCTGGCGCTTGGTGGCGGAGGCCGACGGCCCCATTCCTGTCCTGGGCTGCATGCTCGGTCCTTTCTCCCTTGCCGGGCGGCTCTACGGTGTGAGCGAGGCGATCGAGACCACGGTCCGCGAGCCGGAGACGATCGACGCCCTCCTCAGGCAGGTGACCGCCTTCCTGTGTCAGTACGCCTTGGCCTTCCGGGAGACCGGGGCCTGGGGCGTCATCGTGTCCGAGCCCACGGCCGGGCTCTTATCGCCGGCCGGCCTGGGCCGGTTCTCCGCGCCCTACGTCCGCCGGATCGTCGAGGCCGCCGAAACGCCCGAATTTTCGGTTATCCTCCATAATTGCAACGCGAAAATCATCCACTTGGAAAGCATCCTCGAATCGGGCGCCGGGATCTATCATTTCGGAGCGCCCATGGATATCGTCGCGGCGCTCGAGCGGGTTAGCCAAGCCGGGCCCGTGGCGGCCGGCGGTCGTGCGGGCGGCGCAGGCGGCGAGGTCATTATCGGCGGGAACCTCGACCCGACTTCGGTCTTCCAAAAGGGGACGCCGCAGGCGGTCGGGGAGGCGACACGGGCCCTGCTCGAGGCCACGCGGAGCTACAAGAATTTCATCCTATCGTCCGGCTGCAACATCCCGCCTGGGACGCCGCTGGCCAGCCTCAACGCGTTCTACCGCGCGGTAGCGGAATTCAACAAGTAAGAGGGGGTCAAACCTACCTTTTGCAGTAAAAGGTAGGTTTGACCCCCTCTTGTCTTTCCGGCCTCAGTCCTCAATCGCTACTGCGTAGAGGTACCAGGCGGCGTGGGGCAGCCACTGCTCACCCCACCTCCAGTCGTCGTCTTTTCCTGTCGCGGCGTAGCGCAGGCCGAAATCGATGTCCTCTTCGTCCGTATAGCCGCCCGTGATGCCGTTGCAGATGCCGCCCGGCGCGTTCGTGTATTCGTAGGAGTCGAAGAACATGTAGGCGATGTTGTTCCGGCCCTTGGCGTGGAGCATGCAGGCGTCGAACGGATTGAGCCCCAGGATCCAGTTCATCTGGTCCCGGCCGAAGGCGCGTAGCTTGTCGGCGAACGCGGCGTCTGTACCGAAATAGCGCGCCGCGAGCCTCGCCGCCGCGGCCATCGACCCGAGCCTCGCGTTCTCGCCCTGCCACCATGGCGCGGTCTCGGTGTCGTGGGAGAAAAAGAAGCTCGTCCGACGCGTCGCCGCCCCGCCCTTCGACTGGACTAGCTGCCTGCTGTAGCCGAAGGGATTGGCTACCTCCGCCGTCACCGCGAGCTCGAAGCCGAGCGATTTCCTGACGGCGTCCAGCGCCTTCGCCCGCCCCGCCTCGTCCGCGATCTCGGCATACCCCAGCAAGCTGATTACGGGCAACCCGGCATCCACGGGATGAAAGAACGGCCGGTCACCGTCGTCGGCGCGCCAGTAATTCTCGTATGTGACGCCGCTTGTTGTCCCGCCCGTCGTCTTGCCCGCCGCGCCCCCCGCCGTCCCGGTCGCGCTCCCTGGTCCAGACGCCGTCCCGCTCGTCAGCCTGGCCGCGAGCGACGCCGCCCGCTTGTCCGCCGCCTCCCTATACACCGGTTTCCCCGTCGTCCTGAATAACTCGGTCGCCGCGACGAGCGCGCAATAATCGTCGAGAATATTCTCCTTGCCGTCGTTCGCAAAGAGCAGATTGTTCTTTTCGAGGAAGGCGAAGGCGTCCTCGGCGGCCTTGAGATAGTCCGCGCTCTTGAAATCGCCCTCGCCCTTGCTCATGCCGTACCCCTCGCTCCCCGGCGCCCCGCCCCGCGCCGCGGCCATGGCCAGCGCCGCGATCGACAACCCCGCGCCCTCTCTCCATCCGGCCTCATACGCCGCGTCGCCGGCGATCTTCTCCCGGCCGTAATCGCGGAACTTATCCTTGGTCTCCGGCGTCAGGATGATGTGGCGCTCCGCCTTGGCCGAGATGCGGCGGTCCTCGGGCTTCTTCTCAGGCCCGCGCCCCGAGACGGTGATATAGAACGAGCCCTTCGGATTCTTGCTCCGGACGAGGTAGTCGGCGCCGAACAGGGCCTCGTCGAGGAGCCGCTTC
>JADBLN010000063.1:0-34450 GCA_014894455.1 Acidobacteriota bacterium
TCCGGTCCGCGGAGGAACTGGAGGAGCTCGAACGGCCGGACGACCGTCCGGGCGTGGACGAACGCGCCGGAGGCGGCGCAGAAGTCGTCGACCTTCCGGACGTCGACGCTCAACCGCTCCGTAGGCAGGCGCAAGCCGTCGAGGTCGGACCACGCCGCGATCCGCGGCTCCTTGACCTCGCCGATGATACCGGCCTGCCGGCTCTCGAAACGGCACCCCCATTCGTCGATGTAGACGCCGGGTTCGTACTCGTTTCCGGTCGTCTTCAGCGGCTTCGTCAGAAACGGCGGGGATTGGACGATGTCGTCGGGGAATCTGGCGCGGATGGCCGCGAGCTCGGCCGGCCAGGTCCTTTCGGCCCAGGGCAGGACCCAGAGCTGACGGGGGATCCTTTCCGGCGACCGGAATTCGAGAGCGTCGACGACGAGTTCGCGCGAGATCATGTCCGTGGGCGCGGGGCGGCCTTCGTCCGGGTCGTTCGTGCCAGGACGCCGTCAGGCGGCGATGAGCCGGCCGATCTCCTCGACGGCCGAAGCGGCGTCGGGGGCGAAGCCGCGGGCCCGGATCTGGTTGGCGTAGTCGCGGGTGACGGGCGCCCCGCCGATGACGACGGGGATCCCGAGGCCCGCCGCCTCGACGGCGTCGACAACGTTCTTCATCTGGACCATGGTCGTCGTCAGCAGCGCCGAAAGGGCGATGGCCCCGGCCCCGTTGGCCTTGGCCGCTTCGAGATATTTCTCGGGCGTGACGTCGACGCCGAGGTCGACGATCTTGTAGCCGTTGCCGCGGAGCATCATGGCCACCAGGTTCTTGCCGATGTCGTGGAGGTCGCCCTTGACCGTGCCGATAACGACGATCCCCCGGGGCTTCACGCCGGCTTTGGCCAGGTGGGGCTCGAGCTTGCCCAGCCCCGCGTTCATGGCCCGGGCGGCGACCAGGACCTCGGGGATGAAGACCTCGTTGTTCTTGAACAGGACGCCGAGCCGTTCCATGCCGGGGATGAGCCCTTCGTTCAGGATCTGGGCGGCCGGCAGTCCGGCGGCCAGCGCTTGGTCGACCAAGGATTCAACGTCCGCTTTTTTCCCTGCGATCAGGGCTTCCTGCATCTCTTTGAACATCTCGCCTCTCCTCGTCTATCTTAAATAATGAGGGTAGGATACCCCAAGATTTCCCCTTTTTCAAGACCTGGCAATCTGTTCAAACGGTCGCCAATTCTGCTATGATGAGGGGGACGGACAGGGAAATGAAAAAGCTCAAAGTCGGAGTCGACAGCTACAGCCTGAAACCCCTCGACCTCTCCCCCTTCGAGCTCCTCGAATGGGCGGTCATGAACGAGGCCGACGGCGTCCAGTTCTCCGAGGTCAACGTCCCGCCTGGACAGGTCCTCGACAAGACCTTTCTGGAGGAGCTCCGCAGCTACGCGGAGGAGAACCGCCTCTACGTCGAGTGGGGCGGCGGGGAGCACATCCCTCTCGACCTCGCCACCGGGAAGGCCAAGGACATCGCCGCCGGGAACCGCAAGGCGGCAGAGCAGGCCGTTCACCTGGGCTCTTCGACGGTCCGGTCCTGCTCGGGCGGCCTGATGCGCTGGAAAAAAGACTCCCCGCCGACCGACGAGTTCCTCCGGCTGATGGCCGCCGCCCTCCGCGAGCAAAAGAGCATGCTGCGGGATCACGGCGTCGTCCTGGCCATCGAGACGCACTTCGAGTTCACCTCGTTCGAGCTCGTCCGGCTGTTCGACATGTGCGGCGCCGCGCCGGGCGAATACCTGGGCGTCTGCCTCGACACGATGAACCTCCTGACCATGCTCGAAGACCCGCTTCTCGCCGCGCGCCGCCTCCTCCCCTGGGTCGTGACGACCCACATCAAGGACGGCGGCCTGGCGCTCACCGGGGACGGGTTCGTGTCCTTCACGGCCGAGGCGGGCAAGGGCGTCCTGGATTTCGCCGCGATCTTCGAAACGCTGGCCACCGCCCACCCGAAGATCAACCTGACCGTCGAGGACCACGGCGGGGATTTCCTCATCCCGGTCAACGACCCGGATTTCCTGGCCCGTTTCCCCGACCTCGCCGTACCCGAGCTCGTCCGCCTGCTCGGCCTCTCCGTCCGGACGCGCGAGCTCATGGACGAGGGCAAGCTCGCCGTGCTCCCTCGGGAGCGCTGGCCCGGGGCCTGCGAGCGCCGGGTCAAGCGCGACCTCCTCGCCGTCCGCCGCATCGTCGAAGGGCGGCCGCGGTAAGGCCCGATGGCCGCGCACGCGATATTCCGGCTGCGGACGGCCGAAGAGCTCCGCGACGAAGCCGGCCGCCTCGGCCTGGAGATCCCGTACGAGGAGAAAACCTCCATCCTGCTCGAAATGGCCCCGGTCGCCGGGCGGAGCGTCCCCAACCGGCTGGCCGTCCTGCCCATGGAAGGGGCCGACGCGGAGGCCGACGGGGCGCCGTCCGAATGGACCTTGCGGAGGTATAGACGGTATGCCGCCGGCGGCAGCGGCCTCATCTGGTGCGAGGCGACGGCCGTCCGGCGTGACGGCCGCTCCAACCCCGGCCAGCTCATGCTCACCGAAAAAACGCTCGGCGGTTTCGGCAAGCTGGCCGACGAGGTCCGCGCCGTGGCGAAAAAGGAGTGGGGGCCCGCCCACCGGCCCCTCCTCGTCCTCCAGCTGACCCACTCCGGCCGTTTCTCCAAGCCCGAAGGGACGCCCAGCCCGATGATCGTCCAGCACAACCCGCACCTCGACCCGCTCCACGGCCTGCCGCCCGACTATCCTCTCGTCTCCGACGGAGAGCTCGAGGAGGTCCGGGACGACTTCGTCGCGGCGGCCGAGCTCGCCGCCGCCGCGGGTTTCGACGGCGTCGACGTCAAAGCCTGCCACGGCTACCTCGTTGCGGAGACCCTGGCCGCCTTCAACCGCACGGAAAGCCGCTACGGCGGTCCCTTCGAGAACAGGACGCGGCTCCTCCTCGAAACCATCCGTCTCATCCGGGAGGAGGCGCCCGCGCTTCTCGTGACCAGCCGTCTCTCCGCCTCCGACACCGTGCCCTTCCCTTATGGATTCGGGATGGACCCCGAGGCGCCGGAAAGGATCGATCTGGCGGAGACGAAGGCGCTCGTTTCGCTCCTCGCCCGGGCCGGCGTCGGCTTCCTCTCGGTTTCGCTGGGCATCCCCTACTGGAAGCCGCACTTCGGCCGGCCGTTCGACGAGCCCGTCCCGGGCGGAAAGCTCCCCGAGGAGCACCCGCTCGAAGGGGTCGCCCGCCATCTCCGGATCGCCTCCGAGCTCCAGCGCTCCTCGCCGGGGACGGCCCTCGTCGGCGCCGGTTACTCCTGGCTCCGCGCTTTCGGTCCGGGAGTCGGCGCGGCCATGGTCGCGTCCGGCCGGACGGCCGTCGTCGGCCTGGGCCGCGGCGCCCTGGCCTACCCGGATTTCGCCAAGGACCTGGCCGCACGGGGGCGTCTCGACCCGCGCAAAGTCTGCACGACCTGCTCGCTCTGCTCGCACCTTCTCCGCCAAGGCCGGAGAACGGGCTGCGCCGTCCGCGACGCCGAGGTCTACGGGATCTCATGAGCGCGCCGTTCGGGGCCATCTTCGACATGGACGGCGTCATCGTCGACAACAGGAAATACCACGTCCTGGCCTGGAAGGCGTTCGCCCGGAAGCACGGCGTCCCGTTCGACGCCCGTCACTTCAAGGACCACCTTTTCGGCCGGGTCAACCGGGAGATCTTCATGGGCCTTTACGGCCACGCCCTGCCCGAGGCCGAGGTCATCGCCTGGGCCGAGGAAAAGGAAGCCGTCTACAGGTCCATCTACAAGGGCCATGTCGAACCGGCCCGCGGACTCGTCGCGTTCCTGCGCCGGCTCGCCGACCGCGGGATTCCGGCGGCCGTGGCCACTGCCGCGCCGCGCGTGAACCTCGATTTCGCCCTGGACGAGGCGGGCCTGCGGCCCTACTTCCTGGCTCTCGTCGACGTCGGCCAGGTCCTGCGGGGAAAGCCGGCCCCGGACCTCTATCTCAAGGCGGCCGAGGCCATCGACGTCCCCGCCGCCCGGTGCGTCGCCTTCGAGGACTCCTACCCCGGCCTCGAATCGGCCCTGGCCGCCGGCATGAAGGTTGTCGGTCTCACGACCACGCACTCGCGCCGCGAGCTCGACCGGGCCCACCTCGTCGTCCGCGATTTCGAAGGGCTCAGCGTCGCCCGCGTCGAATCGCTCCTCGCCCCATAGCTCCGGCAGGGTCCTTGCGACCCTACCTGGCGCTGACCGCAGGCAGTTTGACGGCGGAAGGCGAGTTGGGATACTTTAGCCGCAGGAACGAAAGGCCGCCGGGCATGAAAAAATCGGTCATTCGGGTCGGCCGCACGGCCTACCCGGTTTATTCCCTGAACACGCTCGTCATCGGCAGCGGAGCGGCGGGGCTCAACGCCGCGGTCCGCCTGGACGAGTTCGGGCAGACCGACGTCGCCGTCGTCACCGACCGCTTCGGGGCGGGGACGTCTGCCAATTCCGGCTCCGACAAGCAGACCTACTACAAGCTGTCCCTCGCCGGCGACCGCCCCGACGCCGCGTTCGACATGGCCCGCGACCTCGCCGCCGGCGGCTCCATGCACGGCGACATCGCCCTGGCCGAGACCCAGGGCTCGCCCGAGGCCTTCTTCCACCTCGTCGGTCTCGGCGTCCCCTTTCCTCACGACCGCTTCGGGGCCTACGTCGGGTACAAGACCGATCACGACCCTCGCCAGCGGGCGACGTCGGCCGGGCCGCTGACCTCCCACCTCATGTTCCGGGCCCTGGCCGCGGAGGTCCGGCGGCGGAAGGTCCGCGTCTTCGACCGCCATGAGGTGATCGCCCTGCTGACGGAAGGCGCGGGCGCGGCGAAACGGGTCATCGGAGCCGTGGCCCTGGACAAGAAGAAGCTGTCCTCGGCGAACTTCGGCTTCGTCCTCTTCAACGCCACGAACGTCGTCATGGCGACGGGCGGACCCGGAGGAATGTACGAGCACTCGGTCTATCCCGAGAGCCAGACGGGCTCGCACGGGCTTCTCTTCGAGGCCGGCGCCGTGGCCCAAAACCTGACCGAATCCCAGTACGGCCTCGCCTCCATCGAATTCCGTTGGAACGTCTCCGGCGCCTACCAGCAGGCCGTGCCGCGATACATCTCTACGGACGCCGGCGGCGGCGACGAGCGGGAATTCCTCAACGACTTTTTCCCCGATATGGGCCGGCTGGCCACGGCCGTTTTCCTCAAGGGTTACCAGTGGCCGTTCGACCCGCGGAAGGCCGTCGACGGCGGGTCATCACTCGTCGATATCCTCGTCTACGAAGAGACGGTCGTCAAAGGGCGGCGGGTCTTCCTGGACTTCAGACACGACCCCGACGGCGGCGGAAAACTCGAGCCGTTCGAGACGCGCCTGCTCGCCCCTGAAGCCTTCGCCTATCTCGAAAGGTCCGGCGCCCTTCTGCCGACACCCATCGCCCGGCTCCTTAAGATGAACCGGCCCGCCGTCGATCTCTACAGGTCCCGCGGCATCGACCTTGCCCGCGAGCCGCTCGAGGTCGCCGTCTGCGCCCAACACAACAACGGCGGGTTCAGGGGATCGATATGGTGGCAATCTAACGTGCGCGGCCTGTTTCCCGTCGGCGAGGTCTGCGGCACGCATGGCGTCACCCGTCCGGGGGGCTCGGCCCTCAACGCCGGCCAGGTCGGAAGCGCCCGGGCGGCCCTCTTTATCGCCCGCCGGCGCGCCGGACGCCCAATGTCCGTCGCCGATTTCGTCCGCGCAACCAAGGCCCAGGTCCTGGCGAAAAGCGAACAGGCCCGGGCCATGATCGGCCGAAAGGACGGGCGGGCGCTCTCGCCGGAGTCGTGCCTGGCCGAGGTCCGGCAGCGGATGTCGGCTTGCGGCGCCGCAGTCAGAAATCCGGAGGAGGTCCGGTCCGAGAAGGCGGCGGCCCGGGAGTTGTGGCGGAGGGCCCGGCGGGAGATCCGGGTTCGTTCGGCGCGTGACCTTCCGAAGGCGTTCAAGGCCCTGGACCTCAGCCTGACCCACGCCGTCTATCTCCAGGCCGTCGGCGAGTATCTCGACCGGGGCGGGAAAAGCCGGGGCTCCTGCCTCGTTCCGGACTCGTCCGGACGCAAGCCCCATCCGCTTCTCGAAGACCGCTGGGCGTTTTCCCTGACCAGCCCTTCCGATTTCGTCAGCAGGAACATCCTCGAGGTTTGGCTCGATAAAAAAGGGCAGGTTCGTAAACGGTGGCTCCCCGTCCGGCCCCTGCCTCCGGCGGAGGGCTGGTTCGAGACGGTCTGGAACGATTTCATGAAGGACGCGATCATCGTCGAGGAGGATTAGGCGTGGCAAACAAGGAACGGAAGTCGGCCCCGGCCGCCGTAGTCACGGGCGCGGGACAGGGCATCGGCCGGGGCATCGTCCTGGCGCTGGCCCGGGAGGGTTACGATATCGCCGGGATCGACATCGTCTTCGACCCCCGGAATAGGAAGAAAGGGCTCTTCGAAGTCAAAGAGAAAGTCGAAAAGCTCGGCCGGCGGTTCCTGCCCATCGAGGGCGACATCGCCCGGCTCGAGGATCACGACCGGATGCTCGACGCCGCCGTCGCCGAATTCGGCGCGATCGACGTCCTGGTCAACAACGCCGGCGTCGCCCCGGCGAAGCGCGTCGACATCCTGGAGACGGCGCCGGAAAGCTACGACCGGCTCCTCGGCATCAACGCCCGGGGGCCGTTCTTCCTGACCCAGAACGCGGCCAGGAGAATGGCCGCACGGAAAGGCGCGCGCCCGGACGCGCCGCCGTCCATCATCTTCATCACCTCCATCTCGGCCGCCGTCTCGTCGACGTCGCGGGCCGAGTACTGCGTCTCCAAAGCGGCTCTGAGCATGACCGCCACGCTTTTCGCCGACGCCCTGGCGGACAAGGGCATCAACGTCTACGAGGTCCGGCCCGGGATCATCGCCACGGACATGACCGCCGGCGTCAAGGACAAGTACGACCGGCTGATTGCCGGAGGCCTCGTCCCCCAGGGACGCTGGGGCCTGCCCGAAGACGTCGGCCGGGCCGTGGCCGCTTTGGCCCGGGGCGACCTCGCCTTCTCGACCGGAGCCGTCGTCGAAGTCAGCGGCGGCATGAACATCCGCCGGTTCTGACCACGCCCGCGGCGCGTTTGGCAGAGCCGCTGGCGGTGTGGTATCCTAGACGGGAACGGAGGGAAAAATGACCGAACAGAAAACCCAAGGCCGCATTTTCTGGGGCCTTTTGCTCATCGTCCTGGGAGTTCTCTTCCTGCTCGACCAGATGCACCGCCTGGATTTCGGCGACCTCGTCGGACGTTACTGGCCGGTCATTTTCATCCTCATCGGCATCTCCATCCTTCTCAGCAACAACTTCAAGAACGTCGGGTCGGGAGTATTCTTCATCCTCTTCGGGGCGTTCTTCCTCCTTGTTCGGATGAGGATCTTCGAGCAGACGGTCTGGCACTTCGTATGGCCCCTGGCCATCATCGGGGTCGGTTTCTGGATCCTCCTCCGACCGTCCCTGTCCTGGAACAAAAAAAAAATCCCTGAAATGACCGCCGACGACCTGGCCATCAGCCAGGTCCTTTCGGGGACGTCGCGCAAGGTCGAATCCCAGAACTTCAAGGGCGGCAAGGCCGATGTCGTCCTCGGTTCGGCCGAAGTCGACTTCCGCGGGGCGCGCCTCTCCGGCGGCCAGGCGACACTGCTTCTTTCCGTCGTCCTCGGCAGCATCGAGCTCACCGTCCCGCACGAGTGGCAGGTCGTCCTCGAGGGGACGCCCGTCCTCGGCTCGATGGACAGCCGGAAAAAGACCATTCCGGACGCCGAGAAAACGGGAACGCTTTTCATCAAGGGGTCGGCCGTCCTCGGCTCGATCGAAGTCAAGGAGTAGGCCCGCCGATGAAGAAAGCCACTTTCTGGTTCCTAGCCGTCGTCATCACACTGGGGTCGGCCGTATACCAACGCATGACAGGCCCGACCTACCCCCTGCGGGGAAAGGCGGTCGTGGCCGGGACCGAGGTCAAGTTCAAGCTGCCCCGCAGCGCCGAGACCGTCCGCGACGCCGAGGTCCGGCTCCCCGCGCCGGCCCCGCTCCAAGGCTATCTCGAATACAAGCGGTTCAAGACCGAAGACGCGTGGACCCGCGTGGTGCTCGCCCGTGAGGGCGGCGGTCTCGTCGGGCTTCTGCCCAAACAGCCGGCGGCCGGGAAGCTCCTCTACACGATCAACCTGACCGGAGGATACGTGACCACGCCGGTTGCGGGCGAGGACCCGGTCGTCATCCGTTTCAAGAATCCCGTCCCGGCCTGGATCATCATCCCCCACGTACTGGTCATGTTCGCGGGGATGCTCCTGTCGACGGCGGCCGGCCTGGCCGCGCTCGACAAGAAGCGAAACCCCCGGCGCTTCGTCCTCTGGGCGGTCGCCCTTCTCTTCGTCGGAGGCTTCATCCTCGGCCCGCTCGTCCAGAAGTTCGCCTTCGGTGTCGCTTGGGCCGGGTTCCCGGCCGGCTTCGACCTCACGGACAACAAGACCCTCATCGCCCTCCTGTTCTGGATCGCGGCCCTCATCGCGGGCCGCAAAGGGAAGCCGGCCAGGCCATTCGTGCTGGCGGCGTCTCTCGTCACCCTGTTGATCTTCCTCATCCCGCACAGTCTGTTGGGGTCCGAGCTCGATTACTCGAAAATGCAATAGGCTTGGCGGGCGGAGCGGCTGACGACATTTTATTAAGACGCTTCTTCAAAAAAATGCGCCGGGTGCCACAAGGGGATCTTCGCGCCTAAGGGCTTGAAGCTCGATCCTGCCCACATCGCGGCCATCCTCGACAAGCCGAGCCAGGAGGTCCCGACCCTCAAGATCATCGATACGAAAGATCCCGGCGCGAGCTATCTTCTCAAGAAGGTCCGCCGGGAAAGCGATATCAAAGGCAAGCCCATGCCTCCCCCAAAGGCCCTCACCGCCGCGGAACTTCAAATCATCGAAACCTGGATCTTAGGACTGAAGCTCCACGGACTTACGTCCGTGGGATCTACCCTTTGCAGGCGTTGGAGCGCCTGTCCCCGAAGCGGGGAATTCGCTATTCCTCCACGGACTAACGTCCGTGGAATCCCGCGAAGGGGATTGAAATAAACCGGTCAATATCTTCAAGACGTTCTAACGCTCCGCCGGCTTGCGCGTGACCGTGACCAGGGGCTCTTTGAGGTAGATTTTTAGGGTCTGGCTCAGAAGTTCCTTCACCTCGAGGATTGACAGGTTTCCGACCTGGATGTCGCCCACCAAGGGATAATTGATGCGTCCCTCGGTCGATACCAGGCAGGTCTGTTTGAGCTCCGGCATGCCATTGGTGCCGATGTCGAGCGTATCGCCGGGCTGGATGAAGTTATCCTTTAGCTGGAAGCGGACGGTCACGGTGAAGACGACGGGCACGGCCTTGCCGTCAATGACGAGCGGCTCGTAGACCCACTGCCGGACGGAGTCGATGGCCGCCTGGTCGAGGAGCGGGATCGAGCGCAGGACCATGACGTCCTTGACCCGGCCTTCCTCGTCGGTCTTGACCCCGAGAATGACGACGCCCTCCACCAAGGCCACTCGGGCAATCTCCGGGTAAACGGGAGCGACTTCCTTGACGAGCTTCGGCGGCTTGATGTCGTTTTCGGCCCGGACCGCGCCCTGGGCGAATTTGTCGAGCGTCTTCCCCTTGTCGCCTTCTTTGAGCATGAAGCGGACGGTGACGGTGAAGAGGACTTTGCGGGGCTTGCCTTCGATGACCAGGGGTTCGTATTTCCACTGCTTGACGGCTTCGATGGCCGCCTGTTCGAGGAGCGGGATGGAGCGCAGAACCCTGACGCCGATGACGTTGCCCTGCTCGTCGGTCTTGGCCTCGAGGATGACCATGCCCTCAACCCGGGCCTGGCGGGCTATCTGCGGATAGACGGGCGCGACCTCCTTGATGAGCTTGGGCGGCTTGATCTCGCCCACGGCCCGGACGGCATCCCCCTCGAATTTCTGGAGGTCCTGAGCGCTCGCCCCGCCGCCCGCGACGCTTCCGGCGACTCCGCCCGTGACTCCTCCGAAGACACCGCCCTCGACACCTCCGGCCACGCCTCCCCCGACGCCCGTGGACACGCCGCCCTGGACCCCGCCGACCACTCCCTCCACGCTCGGTTTTTTCTTCTCATCCAGCATAAACCTCACGGTCACAGTGAAAGTGACCTCTTGCGGCTTCCCGTCGACGACTATGGGCTCGTAAACCCACTGCTTGACAGCGTCCATAGCCGCCTGGTCGAGGGCGGGGATGCTCCTGAGGACCTTGACGCCGGCGACCCGACCGTAGAGATCGGTCGTCGCCTCCATGATGACGACGCCTTCCACCCCGGCTTTTTCCGCCTCTTCGGGATAGACTGGGTCAACCGTCTTGATGAGCTTGGGCGGCATGACCTTTCCGCCTCCGCTCAGCACGCCGCCGACGACTCCGCCGGGAACATCGATCTTTTCCCCGCCGGTGCCCGTCGGCTCGCCGAGCCAGCGCGCGACCCTCAAGGTGATGAAATAGGGCTTGAGCTGGGTGTCTTCGAATCCTAATACAACCGCGCTTTTATCCGGCAGGGAGAATTCCGTGTCCAGCAGGTTGGATTTCTTCTCGCGGCTCTGTTCGTAGACTTCGATCCGGAAATGGTTGCGCTCGGGCAAGCGGCCGGGCGTGACCATGACCAGGTATTCCTGTCCGTTCAGCCGGAACATGTGGAAGGCTTTCTCGGACTTGTCTTTCACCCAGACGAGGTTGGCTTCGGTCAGAAGGCTGAGGTCCTTCAGACCGTAGACCTTCTTGATCCCTTGCTCGGTGACCAAGTCTTCCTCGGGGCCAACGTTGATGAAGTTCATGAATTTGAGGTAGGACGAGGTCACCGGCTTGGCCGGCTCCACCGATTTCTCCCGGACCCCCTCGAGGATCCTCATCTTCAGCTCGAAAGCGGAAGCGGCCGTTTTCGCGCTTTGGACGGCTTCATCGCCGCCCGCCGCGGCCGGCGGCGCGGCCGCCCATAACCCGACGAGGGTTCCTGCCAGCAAGAATAGGATCGTTCTTTTCATCTCACCCCTCCAATCAAGGATTTTTTGTCGCCCAGACGAAGACGGTGTCCGTCCCCTGGGGCTGGTAGACGAAGGTTTGGGCGGGCGCTCCGCCCACGTTGACGTAATCGATCTGGAACCGGTCGGCCGCGCCGACGAAGCCGGGGCCGAAGCCCGGTTTCTCGACCTCCCGGAGCAGCCAGAAGCCGGTCACGGCGACGACAGCCGCGGTACCCATGGCTGCGGCCCATCGCCAGCCCGCGCCCGCCGGGTTCGGCGGTGCTTCCGGGACCGGCGTCCCGCGGCCCGCTTGGGAGGAGATCCGTTCCCAAAGGTCCACGGGCATTCCGACCCGGTCCGAGGAGACGAAGAGCCTTCCGGCCTCCGCCCGGCTGAGGAGCCGCGCCTGGCATTCCGGGCATCTTTCCATATGGTTCCGGATGAGAAAAGCCCGGAGCGGACGGATGGGCAGGGCGACGTAGATGACATCAACTATTTTGCAGAAGGCCATGGTCGTTCTCCAGCAAGGCTTTGATTTTCCGGCGGGCGTTGAAAAGATAAACTCGGGCTGTCGACGCCGAGCACGCAAGGACCACGGAGATATCCCGGGCCGTGCAGCCCTCGTTCGCCCAGAGGCAGAGGGCCGTCCGTTCGCGCGGCGAGAGCTTGGTCAGGAGGGCCGAAGGCAATGGTTCGGGGTCGGCGGGATGGGGATTTCCGCCCCGTTCGGCGACGGCCGGCTCGAAGCGGGCCCGGGCCGAGAATTCGGAAAAGCGCCGCTTTTTCCTGATCATGTCGAGCGACCTCCTGTAGACGATGGTCAGAAGCCAGGTCTTGAAGCTCCTCGACGGGTCGTAACGCGCGAGATGGCGGAAGACCTGGAGGAAGGTCTCCTGGCAGACGTCCTCGGCGTCCTGCCTGTTCCCGACGACGTTGAGGGCCACGGCCATGACCAGATTCCCATAAGCATCGACCATCGCCCGGCTGGAAACGGAGCTCCCCCGAAGGCAACCGTCGATGATCTCTTTTTCGTCCAAGGCAGGCTTCTTTCCTTTTTCCATAGAGAATACGCCGTCCCCCCGAGGGGCGTTTAGGGGGAAACGGCCCCCCTTCTATTCCTACACCTTTCCGTCTGGGGTGTCATCCATGTTTCTGAACGAGTTCAAACAATAAGTACCTTTATATTTGAGGCGAGGAGGACAGCCGAACCCCGACTTTGGGAGAGTTTAGCCGGGCAGCGTGCCGGGCGAAAACAGATGGAATGGGGACCTGATGGGGGACATGTACTTTTAGTACGTGTCCCCCTTCCGGTAAATATCTTAGTAGCCTGTTGGCTATAAGATCAGAAGGGGGACCTGAAGGGGGATCAGAATGGGGACACGTACCTCCGGTACATGTCCCCATTCGTACCGGAGGTACATGTCCCCCATCACTGCCAAAACGGGCGGCGACCGATGCGGCGTCCCAAACTCTCCCAGAGGGGAAGTGCTGTCCTCCGAGCCGATTTTGACAATCTGCGGCGTCTTTGTTAAATTCATTCGCGCATGGCCGAGAGACAGCGCAAAAGACCGAAGCGGACGCCGCCGGACGCGCCTGCCGCGCCCGTTTTCCGGGTCGGCGAAGACCGCTATAAGGCGCTCGTCGAACAGCTCCCTGTCGGCGTCTACCGGACGACCCTCGACGGCATGATCATCGAGGCCAACGCCGTCCTGGCCCGGATGCTGGGCCACAAGAGGCCCCAGGCCCTCTTCAACTGCAACGTCAAGGACTTCTACGTCAGGGGCGAGGACCGCTCCCGGCTCCTCGAGAAGCTGTCTTCGAAGCCCACGTCGTTCCAGGAGTTCGAGCTCCGGCGCGTCGACGGCCGGAGATTCTGGGTTCGCAACTATTGCCGCGGCGTCAAGGGGCCCGACGGGTCGATCCACCACCTCGACGGCATCCTCGTCGACATCACCGATAGGAAAACGGCGGACAGGAAGCTCGAACTCGCCCGGCGCAAGCTCCAGATGACCAACGAGAAGCTCGAAAACCTGTCCCTGACCGACCACCTCACCGGCCTCCACAACCGCCGGGGTTTCTTCACCTTCGGTCTCCAGCAGATGAAGTTCGCCAAGCGCCTCAAGGAAGACAATTACCTGGTCTTCCTCGATATCGACTACCTCAAAGAGGTCAACGACCTGCACGGCCACGCGGTCGGGGACCAGCTCCTGCAGGGCGTCGCGACCATCCTCAAGAGCACGCTCCGGGAATCCGACGTCATCGGCCGGATCGGCGGGGACGAGTTCGCCGTCCTGGCCATGCGCTCCAAGGGCTTGGGCGAACGGGCCCTCCTGGCCAGGATCGAGGAGGGCGTCCAGGCGTTCCGCATGAAAAAGTTCAAGAACCTGCGCCTGTCCGTGAGCATGGGCCTCGTCCGCGTCGATCCCCAGAAATACCAGCAGCTCGACGATTTCCTGGCCCACGCCGATTTCCTGATGTATCAGCAGAAACGAAGCAAGGAAAGACAAGGAAACCTGACATGAAAAAACCGAAAGTCCTTTTTATCATCGTCCCCCTCATCCTGCTGGCCGTGTTCGCCGTATCGGCCGCCCAGGACAAGCCCGCGGATAAGGCGGCCGCTCCGGCCGGTCCGCGTCCCCTGGCGCTCCAGGACATCCTGGCCTGGAAATCGATCGGCTCGGCCGAACTCTCCCCCGACGGGAACTGGCTCATGTACAAGTTGAGCCCTCTCGAGGGAGAGAGCGAAATCGTCATCCGTCAGACGAAGGGAACCAAGGAGCATCGGTTCCCTATCGGGGAAGCCCCGCGGTTCGGCGCCTTCGCCAAGACGCGTTTTTCGTCGGACTCAAAATGGGCCGCCTTCCTGTCCTACCCCGGCTCGAATGACATGAAGGCTCTGCGGAAAGAGAAGAAGAGGGTCACGACGACGGCCGTCCTGACAAACCTGGCCACGGGCGAAAAAACGGAGTTCGAAAAAGTCCGCAGCCTGAACTTCTCGGGCGAAAACCCGGGCTTCCTGGCCCTCCATCGGTACGCCCCGGAGAGCCAGGAGAAAGAGAAGGACAAGTGGACGGGCTCCGACCTCGTTCTCCGCGAGCTCGCCACGGGGAAGGAGGTCAACGTCGGCAACGTCGCCGAATTCGCCTTCGATAAAAACGGAACTCGGCTGGCCGTGGTCATCGACGCCCAGGGCCAGGCCGGCAACGGCATCCAGCTCCGGAACTTGGCCTCGAGCGCGGTCGTCTCGCTCGACAACGACAAGGCCTCGTACAAATCCCTGTCCTGGACGGAAAAGGGGGAGGCCTTCGCCGCCCTCAAGGGCAAAGAGGACAAAGCCTACGAAGACAAGCTCTGGAGCATCGTCGCCTACGCCGGATTCCAGGAACCCAAGGGGCCCCGGAAAACCGTTTACGATCCGGCCGGAGACAAGTCCTTTCCCGAAGGCATGACCGTCAGCCCCAACCGCGCTCCGGGATGGACAGAGAGCTTCGACGCGATCCTCTTCGGGATCCATGAGGCCAAGAAAAAAAAGGACGCCGACAAGAAAGACGCCGATAAAAAGGGACCGCCGGCCCCGCCCGCGGGACCGGCCGACGAATCCGATGAAGATATCCCGGACCTCGTCATCTGGCACGGACTGGACAAGCGTCTGCAGTCCCAGCAGCAGGTCCAGGCGCAGTCGGACCAGAATTACAGCTATCTCGCCGAGTACAGGGTCAAGGAGAAGACTTTCGTCCGCCTAGCCGACGACGACGTCCGCGAGGTCGAGCCGGCGCCGAAGGCCCAGTTCGCCGTCGGCCAGGACGACAGGGCCTACGAACTCGATGCCAATCTCGACGGCCGGAGCTTCCGGGACATCTACGTCATCGACATGAAGACCGGAGCCCGGACCCTAGCCCTCGAGAAAAACAGGTACTATTTCGGGACCCTCTATGACGGCGGCCATTTTCTCTATTACGACGACGGTCATTTCTACAGCTACGACATGACGACGGGCCAGTCCGTCAACATCACCAAGGACGTCCCCGCTTCGTTCGTCAACGAGGATGACGACCACAACGTCGTCAAGCCCCCCGATTACCCCGTCGGCTCGACGAAAGACGGCCTGAACGTGCTGCTCTCGGACGGTTGGGACATCTGGAGCGTGCCCGTCCGCGGCGGCGGGAAGGGGGTCAACCTGACCGGGAACGGAGCCAAGGACAAGATCCGCTACAGGCGGGCCCGGATCGACCCCGAGGAAAAGGCCGTCGACCTCGACCAGCCTCAGTACTTCGCGGCGTTGGGCGAATGGACGAAAAAGGCCGGTATCGCCCGGCTCGAAAAAGGCAAAGCGGGCCCGACCGTGCTCCTTTGGGAGGACGCCGGGTTCGGCGGCCTGGCCAAAGCGAAAAAAGCCGAGGTCTATGTCTATACGCGCGACACTTATAAGGACTATCCGGACTATTACGTGACCGACGCCCTGCTCCAGAACGGGCAAAAGGTCACCGAGGCCAATCCCCAGCAGAAGGATTTCCTGTGGACGAGCGGGCAGATGCTCATCGACTACACAAGCGCCAAGGGCGACAAGCTCCAGGCGGCGCTCTTCCTACCGGCCAACTACGAGAAGGGCCGGAAGTACCCGACGCTCGTCTACTATTACGAAAAGATGTCCCAGCAGCTCAACCGCTACGCCCAGCCCTCGGCCAACGGCTTCAACAAGTCCGTCTACACGAGCAACGGCTACGCCGTCCTGATGCCCGACATCACCTACAAAATCAACGACCCCGGCATGTCGGCGGTTTGGTGCGTGCTTCCCGCGATCGATGCGGCGGTGGCCGCAGGTGTCGTCGACCGTTCGAAGGTCGGGCTCCAGGGCCATTCCTGGGGAGGCTACCAGACGGCCTTCCTCATTACCCATGCCGATTTCGCCGCGGCCGTGGCCGGGGCTCCCTTGACCAACATGATCAGCATGTACAGCTCCATCTACTTCAACACCGGGTCGGCCAATATGGCGATCTTCGAGAGCAGCCAGGGCCGCTTCAAGGGCGGCTATTGGGACAACCTCGAGGCCTACCAGCGGAACTCGCCTGTCTATTACGCCGAGCGGGTCAAGACGCCTCTCATCATCCTCCACAACGACAAGGACGGCGCCGTCGACTGGAACCAGGGCATCGAGTATTACAACACCCTCCGCCGATTGAAGAAACCCGTCATCATGCTTCAGTACGTCGGCGAGAACCACGGCCTTCAGAAGCCGGTGAACCAAAAAGACTACACGGTGCGGATGAAGGAGTTCTTCGACCACCACCTCATGGGCAAGCCGGCCCCGGCCTGGTACACGGAAGGCGTCTCCCAACTCAAGCTCAAGGACCACCTCAAGGAACGGGCCAAGGTCCTGAAGCCGGCCGAGAAAGCCGAGAAAAAGGAACCCGAGAAAAAGTGAATGCCGAAGGCACGGGGGAGGCTCCGGGCCGCTGTGGACACCTGGGCAAAGCCCGCCCTCATCGCTTCGCGCATGAGGACTGCAAAGCCTGGGGCCCCGGCCGCCGTTGCTCCCGGCCGCGTTTACGAGGTTTCCTGGAAAAGCGGCGCCTGAAACCGGACTCTTTTGGGGTTGAGAAGAACGCTGGCTGGCGAGGCGCCAAGGTTTCAAAGGAAAAGGAAGCGGGGCTAAGGAGGATCCCTCTCCAGCCAGCATGTTCATTATATGGGAGGCGTTTCTCGCTTGTCAATCCCAAAGTGCGATGTTTCGGATATTTTTTCAAGCCGCGGCCGGCATCCTTCGCTTCGGGAGGAGAGGACATGCCTAACAAGGTAAAAAAGACGGATAAAGAGTGGAAGGCCGCTCTCACGCCGGAGCAGTACGACGTCATGCGCAAGTGCGGCACGGAGCAGCCCTTCGCCGGAAAGTACAACGACTTCTGGGAAAAGGGAGTCTACATTTGCGCCGGATGTGGAACGCCTCTTTTCCTCTCCGACGCGAAATACGAGCACGGCACGGGCTGGCCGAGCTTCGCGGCTCCCGTGGAGGAGAAGAGCCTCGAATACCGCGACGACTATTCTCTGCTGTCGAAGCGCATCGAGGTCCGTTGCTCGGTCTGCGGCGCCCACCTGGGGCATATCTTCGACGATGGTCCGTCGCCCACGTTCCTCCACTACTGCGTCAACTCCGCAGCCCTTGATTTCAAGCCCGAAGCGCAAGCGAAGACCGCGGGCCGGGAGACGGCGGCGATAGAAACGGCGACCTTCGCGGCCGGCTGTTTCTGGGGCGTGGAACACAAGCTGGGAAAGGTCCCCGGCGTCGTCTCCACCGCCGTCGGCTACACCGGGGGGAAGAGCGTCAACCCGACCTACGAGGAAGTCTGCACGGATAGGACGGGCCATGCCGAGGCCGTCCAGGTGACCTTCGACCCGAAACGCATCAGCTACGCTGAACTCGTCCGCCGCTTCTTCGAGGCCCACGACCCGACGCAGGTCGATCGCCAGGGACCCGATCACGGCACCCAGTACCGGTCGGCCATCTTCTTCCACGGCGAAGCCCAGAGGGAGGCGGCCCGCCGCGTCATGGACGAAGTCGAAAAATCGGGCCAATACAAGAAACGCCTGGCCACGGAGCTCGTCCCGGCGTCCGCATTTTACCAAGCGGAAGAGTACCACCAGAAATATTACGAAAAGCACGGCGTCGTCTGTTACTGAGCCCCGCGGCCGATCCGCTCCGGGATCCCCTGTCGGAAACTTCTGGCATGAATCTTGAAGAGAAGAGAATAGAGGACCAGGAGGACAGGATGAACAGGGTAGAAATTGAGGCCGCTATCAGGCTGGAAAGGCCCGAACAGGCCGATCTCGGCCTGGGAAAGGGCGGGAATGTAAAGTTTTTTATTGACAAGGCCAGCCGGATGTTGTATCCTCCCCCCTTCATTTGCGACGGTCCCACCCTCAGGGGGTGAAACGATTCCGGCCTCAACTCCGTTGGAAGAACTGGAGTCTAGGGCTAGAATAAATGAAAAAAAAGGCTTTACTTAGGGAGACGACCATGGCTTCTCAATTCAAATACAAGAACGAAGAACTCCTTCAGCTGATCCCGAGGACGCCCGGAGGCAAGCTCTTCTCGGACGAAGAGGAGACGTTCCCAGCGGCCGATGCCGCCGTCCTCGGTCCGCGGCTGGTTGAGCCGAAAAACGGCGGCGGGAACGGCAAGGGCCTGAACTCACCGGAGGACATCGAGCAGACCACCGACTTGGTCAAGATCTATCTCCGGGAAATGGGCAGCATCCTGCTCCTCTCCAGGGACCAGGAGATCCAGCTCGCCCGGAGGATGGAGCGCGGTGAAAAGGCCATCCGCAAGGCTCTGGTCAGGACCCCGTTCACGCTCGAGGAGATCCTGTCGCTCGAAACCCTGCTGAAGAAGAACCCCGAATCTTTCGTCAGGCACTTCAACACCCAGGAAGAGGATTACTCCGAGGACAGCCTCGAGGCCAGGAGACTCGATGTCCTGGACAGGATGCACAGGATCCGAACGCTCGGCGGCCAGCTCCGGACGATCCGGCCTCTCGTCCGCAACCGTTTCGCCCGGACCCGTCTCGCCGTCCAGGTCATCCGTTTGGCCCGGGAGCTCGAGATCAAGCCGGAGCAGCAGGACCGGATCGTCCAGTCCGTCCAGGTCCGCCTGAAAGAGGACCTCAAACTGGCGTCCAAGCAGGCCCGCAAGGACGACAAGGCCATCCTCCAGGCCATCCAGTCCGGGCGCCGGGCCAGGGAGAGGGCCAAGGGCGACCTCGTCTCGGCCAACCTGCGGCTCGTCGTCTCCATCGCCAAGAAATACCAGGGCCGGGGCCTCCAGCTCCTCGACCTCATCCAGGAAGGGAACATCGGGCTGATGCGGGCCGCCGAGAAATTCGACTACCGGAGGGGCCACAAGTTCTCGACCTACGCGACCTGGTGGATCCGCCAGTCCATCACCCGGGCCATCGCCGACCAGGGCCGGACGATCCGCATCCCGGTCCACCTGACGGAAACCATCCACCGGCTCAAAAAGATCTCCCAGACGTCCATCCAGGAGAGGGGGAAGATGCCCAACCCCGACGAGCTCGCCCGCAGGATGAACCTCCCCGTCAACAAGGTCCTGGAGATGCTCTACTCCTCCCAGGACCCCGTCTCCATCGAGACGCCTCTCGGGCAGAACGGCGAAGGCTCGCTCGGCGACCTCCTGGAAGACAAATCCTTCCCCTCCCCTCCCGACACCGTCATCCACATCAACCTCCGCGAGCAGATCGAAGCGGCGCTCCGCACCCTGCCCGAGCGGGAGACCCTGGTCCTGAGGATGAGATACGGCCTCGGGGACGGCCGCGAGTACACGCTCGAAGAAGTCGGCCAGCATTTCAAGCTGACCCGGGAGAGGATCCGTCAGATCGAGCTGAAGGCCCTCAAGGCCCTTCAGCTGTCGCCCCCCGGCCAGAAGCTCAAGTCCTTCTGACCGGCCGTCCTGCCGGCGGGGACGAGATCCAGTACCGCGCCGCGCTACGCTCTCAGATGGATGAGGGCCTGCATGGCGGCCACGCATCCTTCGCCGGCGGCGGCGACGACCTGGAGCCCGCCGCAGGTGATGTCCCCCGCGGCGAAGACGCCGGGGATGTTGGT
The DNA here is from genome assembly GCA_014894455.1 of Acidobacteriota bacterium. GTDB lineage: Bacteria > Acidobacteriota > Aminicenantia > Aminicenantales > Saccharicenantaceae > RBG-16-66-30. Next base: position 19,712 of record JADBLN010000063.1, read on the forward strand.
CCGCTGGAAACGGTCCACGGCGACGCACTGCTTGTGGTCGAGGACGAGCCCGGCCCGCTCGAACAGGGGACCGGCCGGGATCTCGCGGAATAAGAAGACGGCCGAAACCGGGACGATTTCCGCCCCGGACGCGCCTTCCACGAGGACGGCCTCCACCCGCTCGGCGCCGCGGATCTCCTTGATCTTCCCGTCCCTGCGGATGGAGACCCCTTTTTCTTCGAGGGCCCGGACGGCCGGCGAGTCCAGCCCGCCGGGTTTCCCCGGCACCCAGAGGACCCGGCAGCCCATCGCCTGGAGGGCGCCAACCTCCTCCAGGGCCGCCTCGGAATGCCCGACCGCGGCGACCGTCGCGCCCCGGAAAAGCGGTCCGTCACATGTGGCGCAGTAGCTGACGCCCTGCCCGAGGAGCCGGTCCTCACCGCCGATCAGGCGCTCCTTGGGCATGGGTTTCCCCGTGGCCAGAATGACCGCCCCGGACTCGATGACGGCGTCCTTGGTCGTGACGTACTTCCGGTCGCCGTCGAGGGCGAAAGCGATGGCGTCGCCGGCGACGACCTCGGCCCCGAAGGACAAGGCCTGGCGGCGGATGATATCCAGGAGCTCCCCGCTGTCGATCGAGGGGAAGCCGGGATAATTCTCGAGCTTGTAGTCGATCCGCAGGCGGGAAGATCCGCTCCCCTCGAGGATGAGGACCTTCTTCCCGGCCCGGGCGGCGTAAATCCCCGCCGTCAGCCCGGCCGGCCCGGCTCCGACGATGAGGATGTCCGTCTTGAGCGTCTTGATGCTCATGGCTTATCGGACATTCCCGGCGCCGCGGACGACGAGCCGGCCGCTGTCGGCGACCTTCCATTCGTTCTCGCGCAGGATGTAAAGGACGGTCCGCCGGATCTCGCGGTTGTCCTCCCCCTTGATCCAGATGTCCACGACGGCCCAATCCTCGAGGCCCTTGAACGTCATTTCCAGGACGGCGACGCGGGCCCCGACGAGCTTCGAGCCGCGGAATTTTTTGAGGACCGCGGCGTTCCGGCCGTAGTTGCGGAACTGGAAGGGCAGAAGGTCCTTCTCTTCGTAATCGGTCTTGATGGACTGCTCGAGCTCGGTCGCGGGCTGGTAATAGGCGTCCATCGTCGTCCAGGCGAAGTCCTTGGTCGGGTCCGCGCCGGGCCCCGACCCCTTGACCAGGAAATAGACGCCCACGGCGACGGCGTCGATGAGCAGGAAGATGAACAGCATGCGCAGCGGTTTACTCATCGGACCCTCCTGTTGCCGGTGTCGGCGGCGCGGGCGGGTGGCCGCCCCTGGCCTTCTCCAGAGCGGCGGCCTCGGCGAGGAGCAACCGGTAGCGGTCGGACGGTAGGACCCGGGATTTCCGGAAGAGCGTTCGCGCCCGGCGCTCCTCCTGCCCGGAGAGGCCGCCGAAAACCTCCTGCTCCCGGTCCTCCGGATTGCGTTTGAAGAATTCCTCGAATTTCGCCTCCGGGAGATGGCCGCGGCCGCGGAGGGTTCGCAGCATGGCCCGCGTGCTCACGCCGAAGTACCTCTTGAGGAACAGAACGTCGTCGAACCCCAGGCCCTTCGAGCGGATGTCTTTTTCGATGAGCTCCCGGAGCTTGGCCGGCGGGACCAGGAAACGGGAGGCGAAGGTCTGGGCGAACTGCTCTCGCGGCGGATAGAGGGAGACGTACTCGTCGACGACGACGTCGGGATTGTCGATGATCGGGCTGTCGTCCCTGTCCATGAGGTAATGGCCGTAGAGGTGGGCGGCGATGAAGGTCTGGAGCCCGGGCGGCTCGTTGGCGTTGATCAGGGCGAAGGCGGCCTTCCTGTCAGCGTCGAACACGAAGACCCCGGCGATCCGGGCTTCCTCGGGAAGCGTCTGGCGGACGATCCGGCAGCCGTTGACCTCGCAGAGGGCCAGGACGTCGCGGATCGGTTCGTTGCCGAGACCCAGGCGGCGCCTTTCCTCCTCGGCCAGGCGTTCCGGGGAGATCCGGGAGTACTGGGGGGCGAGGTCGAGCCGGCGGCCCGTCAGCTCCTCGAGCAGGAGGTATTTATCGCAGGTCGCCCGGAACTTCTGGAGGTCCTTCCGGACCCGCTCGTCCGTGAGCCCGAGGGCGAACAGACTTTCGAACGCCGGCCTCTTCTCTTCGAAGAAATAGGCGACGTTCTTGTTCAGGAACCCGGCGATCTTGAGGAGGGTCTCGAAACTCGGCGTCCTCTTGCCGGACTCGAGGAGCGAGATGTACTCCGACGACAGGCCCAAGGCCTTGGCGAACGAGCCTTGGCTGAGGTTGACCTCCTCGCGGGCCCGCTTGAGTCTTGTCCCGAAAAGCTTGTCCATGACGGCGCACCCCCTGGGCTGCGACGGTAAGATAACATGAGGTTAGCGGTGTGTCAAACCCCAGACTCCCAGGAATCAACCCATTCGACTCCCCGGGCTGAAGCCCGAGGTATATCCAGGGTTAATACTGAGCGGCGCTTTTTACCCCGATTTAAAAATCGGGGTTTCGCGCCGCGAACGTATGAATGCCGAGGCCGGGCTTCCCACCGGCTTTGCAGTGCCGGTGCTGGAGACCGGCAAGGGCGGTGGCAGGACCGGGGCCGGGCTTCCCAGTCCCGGTCCTAACAAGACCGGGGCCTCGCTTCTCATCCCCGCCCTGAAAGGCGGGACTTAGCATCGGCGAACGGGTCAACAGCGGCCGGGGCGGGCGGGGCGCCGCGGTCCACTTCCGCCGCACTCGCCCTTGGAGATAAGCCACGGGCGAGTGTCCCTTGACCGGCCGGAACGCTAAAAAAAGATTGACAAATCCCAGGGAGCCCTTAGAATGGAAACACATACAAGAAAAAGCCATGGCTGAAGAAAATATCCTCGAAATCTTCCAGGGAGTCACTAAGAATCTCTGCAACAGCGTCCTCAACCAGGTGCAGGACGCTGTCGTCTGCCTAGACAAGGACAGGAAGGTCGTCTACTGGAACAAGGCGGCCGAACAGATGTCGGGGATCGAGGGAGCTCATATCCTGGGGAGGGCCTGCTTCGAGGAACCGGCCCTGTTCGTGGATTTCGGCGGCGTCAACGTCTGCCGGGACAAGTGTCCCGTCGCCATGACCCTCAAGGACGGCGCGCCGCGAGAGCTCGACATCTATCTCCAGCACAAGCAAGGGTTCCGCATGCCGGCCTCCCTCAGGATCATCCCCGTGCTCAAGGAGGACGGCGAGATCATCGGGGCCGTCGAGACGTTCACCAGTACCGCGCCGAAAGTAACCCTGCCCCTCAACCTGGCGGAACTCGAGAAAATGGGCCTCGTCGAAACCGAGACGGGCATCCCCTCCAAACCATACCTGGACATGACGCTGAACACCCGCCTGGAGGAATTTCAGAAGTACGGCCTGCCGTTCGGGCTGATCTACGTCGACCTCGACAATTACGGCAAGATCCTCGAGAAGTACGGCCGTTTCAACGCCAGCAAGATCGTCCGGACCGTCGCCCGGACCCTGCACAAGAACATCCGCTTTTTCGACATCGTCGGCCGCTGGGGCACCGAGGAATTCCTGGTCGTCCTCCTCAACATCGACGACAGCCGGCTGGACATCGTCGCCAACAAGCTCCGCCTCCTCATCGCCGAATCCTACATCACGACCGAGACGGGGATGCTCAACGCCACGGTGTCCATGGGCGCCAGCATCGTACTCCGCTACGACACGGTCGAATCCCTCATCAAGCGCGGCGAGCAGCTCATGATGCACAGCAAGTGGCTGGGCAAGAACCGCGTCAGCATGAGCTTCGTCCAGAAAGAGATGATCTAAATAGAGGGTTAGAAAGAGGCCGGAATCTTGGCCTTGATAGAGTTCGCTTCGGCGACGAAAAGGACCTCGTTGTTCTTTCCGGTCAGGCTTAGCCGCAGGCCGGTGCTTCTGAACACCCATTCCGAAGATAGACTCACCCCCCCCGATGAGAGGGCTCTTCCCCAGTCCTCGGTCTTTTCGGCGTCAGCCTGGTCCCGCCAAACGACGTTATCGTAGCGCGGCTCGCCGACTTTTTCGTTGAGGAAATCCCTGATCTTTTTGTAATCGGCGATATAGCGGTTCTTGTCCGCGTACTTTTCGAGGAGATGGAGGCGGACGGCGACGAGCTTCTCGTCGTTGAGGACGTAGGCGAGGAGGCACTTCTTTCCCAGGAGGTTGCGGTTATAGCTCAGAAGCTCGAGGTCCCCGGTAACTTCGCGGGCGAGCGGGCGGCCTTCGGCCCGCAGGATGCCCGTTTTTGTCTTTCCCCACTCCATCTTGGGCATGGGTTCACCCGTCAGATCGATCTCCTTCGGGTCGACAATCTCGATCTCGCCCTCCCCGGGGGTCAAGTTGACGACCCTGAGGGTGGAGTCGAGCTTGCGGACGAATCCATCAAAAACGTAGCCGGCAAGCGTCCGGCCCGAACGCGAGGATACGAAGATGACGTAGAACCAGTTGGTCCGGAACTTGATCGCGCTCGACAGCCTCACGATCGCGCCCTGGGACAGCGTCTCGAGGACCGGACTGCGGCTGTCGGGCTCGAGATAGATGGCGGCCTTGTCGGCCGTGATCTGGAGCCGGACGGTGGTTTCCGCGCGGGCAGGCCCCGGAAGAAACGCGAGGCCAAGAAGGAGCAAGAGGGCGACGGCCGCGGACCGGGCCGCGCGGCCGGCACGGCCGCTATTCCCGTGACTCCTAGGCATTCTCATGGCGTTCCCATCTTTCCGAGAACATACTATCTGATGGGACGCCGAAGCTGGTAATCCCCGCCAGAGATGATATCGAGGGGGATATTCCTCACCCCGCGAGGGGGGTCATTTCAGCTGGAACCTGACCGTCACCGTAAAGATGACCGGCCGAGGCCTGCCGTTGATGACCATGGGCTCGTAGACCCACTGCCGGACGGCGTCGATGGCCGCCTGGTCGAGAAGCGGGATCGACCGCAGGACCTTCACCCCGATGACTCGCCCGTAGACGTCCGTCGTCGCCTCGACGATGACGATACCTTCCACCCGGGCCTGGCGGGCGATCTCCGGATAAAGCGGCGCCACTTCCTTGACCAGCTTGGGCGGCTTGACGTCGCCGATGGCCCGGACGGGCGCTTCCATTTCGCCGACGACTCCACCGAGGACGCCGCCGACGACTCCACCCAAGACCCCGCCGACGACGCCGCCCTCGACTCCGCCCTCAACGCCGCCTTCGACACCGATGTCGGAGAGCGTTTCCTCGGCGATCTGCTCGGGGATCTCGACGGGCGCGACGAGCCGCCCCGGTTCGACCTGGGCCGTGGCCTGGACGCGCTTGATCCGCGCGCTCGCCGCCGCACTCTTCTTCTTGGCCGGAGGAGGAGGCGGCGGCGGCGGGGGCGGAGGCGGCGCGAGGAAGGCGCTGTAGACCTCGACCGTCGGCAAATCCCCAGTCCGCATCAAAGGTAGGACGATGAGCAGGAGGAGGATCGCCGCGTGGGCGGCCAGGGACAGCGGAAAGATCGCCGCCCTCGTTCTCGCCCGGCTTTCCGGATGATAGAAGGAATCCTTGAACATTTCGACCTCCGCAACACGGGATGCGGGGGCTCCGGCCTGCCGCCGGTCGATCCCGGCCCGGACGCGTCCGGAAAAAGAGGCCCAGTAGTCCGCTTCGCGCGGAACGGCGGGAGACGTTTTGGGAAGTCGGTCGAGGTCCCGGATAAAATCGAGGTCGCGCCGGCACGCCGGACAGGCTTGGAGATGCTTCTCCACCCGCGAGCGGTCGGTTTCCCGGAGTTCGCCGTCGGCATAGGCCCCGATGAGTTCCTGGAATTTTCGGTGTCTCATCTCAAGCTCCCCTCTCCAGGGAATCCGTCAGGAGGCCTTTCAGCTTCTGCCGGGCCCGGTTGAGCCGGGACATGACGGTGCCGATCGGCAGGTCGAGGGTCCGGGAGATCTCCTCGTAACTCATGCTCTCGTGGAACCTCAGGACGAAGACGCTTCTCTGGTCGGCCGAGAGCGATGCCACCGCCTGCTCGAATCGGGCCTCGAATTCGGCCCGCTCCAACCGCTCCTCGGGGCTGTCGGCCGGCGCGGAGAAAGGCATCCTCCGCGCTCCGAACGTCCCTTCCTCGAGCGGCCGCTCCCGCTTCCGGGCCTTGAGATAATTGAGCCCGGAGTTGAGGGCGATCCTGCGGAGCCAGGGGTAAAGAGGCCATTGCGCGTCGAACCGGGCCAGGGCGAAATAGGCCTTGATGAAGGTTTCCTGGGCCAGGTCGTCGGCCGACTGGTGGGCGCCGGTCAGGCGCCGGCAGAGGGCGTAGACCCTCTGCCGGTATTTCCGGACCAGGCTTTCGAAAGCGTCCATGTCTCCCTGCTGGGCTTTCCGGACGAGGACGGCATCCTCCGGATGCTCGGGCGGCCTCGTCGGAGCTCCCATAGGTCATACACCTCGCGGCGGAAATAATTCCACTTTCATGATACACCTTTTGGGGGAGCCTGTCGCCCGGGTTCGAGCCGGCCGCGGCCGGGCCGGAAACGCGGGTGCGAGATCAGGACGGTCCAGGATCCCCATCGCCCGGTTCGAGGGCGATGAGCTCCCGGAAGAGGCGTTCCCGCTCTTCGATGATCCTCCGATATTCAAGCCGGTGGAAGCGGCGGAGGTCCGCGCCGGTCAGCCCGCCGTCGAGCCAGACGCGGCTCATCGGGAAGACCTCGGGGTTGAGGTGGACGGTGTACATGTGCCAGATGAGGATAGCCAGGAAGGCCAGGATGGCCTCGTAGCCGTGGATGACGACGAAGACCTGGTGGAGCCACAGCGGGAACAATCGCAGGGACAGCCCCGGGCCCCACATGAAGAACCCGGTCACGATCATGACGGCCGAACCCCAGAGCAGGGACCAGTATTCGAATTTCTCGACGAAGCTGTAGCGGCCGAATTCCGGGATCCGCTCGAAGCGCCAATATGGATGCCGTTCGAAGAAACGGCGGAAGAGCCCGCGCCGGCGGAGGAAACCGGAGAGGCCCGCGTTGTGCCCGACCGTCGTCAAGGCGTCTTTGATGTCGTTCGCCCGCGGCGCCCTGTCCCTGAAATTCCGCCGGCCCCTTTCGGTGAGGAGCGTGTAGAGGACATGCCAGACAAGGTCGGCGATGAGGACGACGGCGCCAGCGCGGTGGAGGATCCCCCTCAGGGCGTGGGCGCCGCCGCGGCCGGCGATTGACCGGATGACGCCGACTTCCCCGGACATGAGGGGCAGGCCGGTGAGCACGAGCAGGATAAAGGAGGCAGCCAGAAGCCCGTGCTGCCAACGCTCGGCCCGGTTCATTCGGACAAAGATCTCATCATCCGGAATTAGGACGGCCGGATCTATGGTTTTTTCGTCCATCGTTCTCTCGTTCGACGAAGGAGGTCGACCCCGACATAGAGGAGGAAGAATCCGGTCATGACTCCGATGAAGACCTTGTAAAGGACTTTGACGATTCCGGCCGGAGAACGGCCGGACGATACAGGGAGCTCATGGACATGGCCCTTGGCGAAGTTCGCAGTTGCCCCCGGATGGCATTTTCCGCACGTCCCTGGCCGGTTGGCGGCGTGAACGGAAGAACCGGGGTCGGAGGAAGGGAGGACGTCGTGGGTGCCGTGGCAGTCCTTGCAAAGAACCGGTTTGGCCGCCAAGCGGGGGCTCGAAGTTCCGTGGACCCCGCCCGGAGAGGTCCGACCGTAGACTTCGTGGCAGTTCGAGCAGGTCGCGGCCTCGAGGTTTCGGGCGTGTGGAAAGTCCTCGAACCCCTTGAGGTCGGCATGGCAGCCGATACAGCCGACGCCCGCCCGACCGTGGACGGAGGCCGCGAACGGCTTGGGATTCAAATAAACCGGTTTCCCGGCCGACGACTTGAGTTCGGCATCGTCGTGGCAGACGAGGCACGTCCGGTCATCGTCCTGCGGGGAGAACGCGGGCGAGGCGGCGGCAGCCAGGAGCGCGGCGCCGATGACGCCCACGCCAAGCCACGCTTTCGACATCTTTCGCACGGCCATGGATCTACTTAGTAGGGACAGGGTGCTTGATCGTCTCCCAGGCCGCCTTGAAGTCGAAGGCCTTCCCGTGTGGGTTCTGATGGCACTGCATGCAGTGGGCTTGGATGGCCCCGGGGTCCGGGTAGAGGACGAGGCCGTTCTGGACCGCCTTCTCCTTGTCCTGCATGATGGCGAGCTTCCTGTAGCCGCTTCCCGCCCCGTGGCAGACCTCGCAGGTGACTCCCTCGCTCTTGAGCTCCGGAGCCTTGGCGGCGAGCGGCGCGTGACAGCCGAGACATTGCGCGTTCTCCGGGGGATTCGATGCGCCCGTCGATTTGGCGACTTCAAGGGCCTTGGGCGTCGTCAGGCTGGCGCAGGATTTCGCGTGCAGGCTGGCCTCCCAAATCGTGAATTGCCGGCCCTGGAGTTCCGCCTTGTGGCAGAGCTTGCAGCTCGAGGCGCCGACATAGGTGGCGTCCTTGGCGGCAAGGAAAATCGCGAGCGCGGCGATGGCCATAGCGAGGACAAACCAGGCGGTTTTCTTCATGCCTGTTCCTTTATTATCCGTAGCTGTGGAGCCCGGCGAGCAGGTAGTTGACGCCGAAGTAGGTGAACAGGGCGGCCAGAAAGCCGGCGATGGCGATGACCGCCGAGCGTTTCCCCTTCCAACCCATGACGATCCTCGTGTGGAGGTAAAGGGCGAAGACGAACCAGGTGATCAGGCTCCAGACTTCCTTGGGGTCCCAGGCCCAATAGCGTCCCCACGCCCGGTAGGCCCAGACCATGCCGAAGATAAGCCCCCCGAGAGTGAACAGCGGGAAGCCAACGGCCACGGCCCTGTAGCTGAGGGCGTCGAGCCTCTCCTTCTTTTCCTCCGTGTCGGCCGCAAGATAGAGGAGGCTTGAAACGAAGGCGACGGCGAAAAACGCCTCGCCGAGAAGCGTTACCGAGACATGGAGCCAGAGCCAGTAGCTCTGGAGCGCCGGCACGAGGGGCGTCGCCTCCTTGGGCATGAGCGGGGACGAGGCCAGCGCGACGAGGCCGACGACGATGAGCATGAGGTAGGCCCCGAGGCGCGGCACGCGGGACTTCCGGCTGAAAACGATCAGGGCCACGACGACCGCCCAGGAGAGGAACGACAGGGATTCATACATGTTGGTGAACGGGGCGTGACGGCTGACCACGGTCCTCAGGATGAGGGCGGCGGTATGGGAAACGAGTCCGGCCGCCGCCAGGACGAGCCCGTTTCTGGCCCACTTCTCCCTCTTGGCGAACAGCGAAGCGAAATAGACGACGAGAGCCGTGGCGTAAAGCGCGAAGGCGATGGTGAAAAGTGTCGACTCGGTCATGCCGGCCTCCTGGCTGAATCGAAGATCTGGTCGAATTCGGATTGGAACGCCTCCCGGCTTTTGGCGGCCTGGCCGCCGGCGGTCACTTCGATCTTGCCCTGGACCTCTTCGAGGACGACCCGGATCTCCCGGGGCGGCCAGTAGAAGGCCAGGAAAAAGCCGGCCGTGACGAGGAGGCAGCCGAGCCAGATGAAGTTCACGCCCGGGTCCTTGGCCGCTTCGAGGACGGAGTACGGGGCCGCCGCGTAGTTTTTCAGCACGAAAGCGAGGGTGGACTGACCGGCCGCGTGCCCCTGGCCGAAATCCGGGTACTTGGCGAAGATCCATCCGGAAAAAACGCGCTCCTCCCCTTTCCACGCTTCGACCATCGCCGCGGGATTGTTGGGCTCCTGGGAACGACTCTGGACCTTGTTCCCCTCGCCGATGACGAAATCGGGGACGAACTGCCGGACGACGACGTGGCTGACGTCCGCGTCGTCGACAGGGGCCCGTTCGCCGACCTTCAAAGCGACGGTCTTGGAGAAAGCGGAGTCGGCCCGTTTCCTGACCTCCAGCTCAAGCCGCGGGTTGTCCCAATCCCAGCCGTAGCTCATCTGGTAGAAGGAGAAACCGCGGTAAGAGAGCGGGCGGTTGACTTCGACGATCCGGGTGAGCACGGGAGCCCCGTTCTCGAGGACGGTGACCGTGCTCTTCCAGGCCTTGACCTCGCCCCGGGGATAGTATTCCGTCTCGAACTTGTCCAGGCGGACCCGGAAGGCAGCGTGGGGGACATCCGCCGTCTGGCCCTCGAGAAGGGGGACGTCCACCCGGTGTCCCCCGAGGCCGCTCGTGAACCCTCCGGCGAGGATGACCAGCAGGCCGAGGTGGACGATGTCGGACCCGAACACGCCGAACCGCCTTTTCCTGGCCAGTAGGGCGACCCCGTTTTCCCGGCCGTATTCAGTCAGCAGGTAATGCCGGGAGCGCAGGAGTCCGGCGATCCTGTCCTTGGCCGCGGCGACCGGTAGCGCGAGGCGGAACCGGCTCTTGACCTTCATGGTCATGAGGGTTTGGGAGTTCGCTTCGACGGAAGGCCCGAACGCCCTTCGCCACTTAGGCCCGAATCGGGAGACCGTGCAGACGACCGTGTTCAGGGCGAAGAGAAGGAGAAGGGCCAGGTACCAGAAGGACTGGTAAAGGCGCGTCAGCTGGAGCGAAACGAAGAGCCCGGACGAGCCGCCGTAGCGGGCCGCGTATTCGGCGGCGCTACTGCCCTGGGGGATGAGCGTCCCCAGGATCGAGGCGAGAGTTATCAGGATGAACAGGACGATGGCCAGTTTGATCGAAGCCAGAAACTTCCATACTGATTTCATTCGTTCTCCACGGTCCGGCGGCCGGCGCCGCCAAAACACTATCAATATTATCGGATTTAACTTTTTTTCGCAACCCGCCGGGCGGATGATAACCCTTGAACCTTTCAGGCAAATCCTCGTAGAATGGTGCGGGGAAAAGCTCGAAGTTCCGTCTTATTAGCAGGAGGTGACTATGACGATCCTGTTCATGGAACCGCTCAGCCGCGCCTGGAAGCGGATGAAACTTGCCCTTTTCAACCCTTTCGACATCCACACGTGGTTCGTCGTCGGCTTCAACGCCTTTCTGGCCGGCCTGATGGACGCCACCAGCGGCGCGGGCGGGTCGCGAATCCAGAAGAACGCGCGCTTCGGCGAATTCATTCATTTCCCGCGGACGGCCTGGGACTGGCTGATGAGCCATCCGGGCTGGGCCATCGCCATCCTCTTCGCGGTCGTCGTCGGGATCGCCGTCGTGGTCGTCCTCACCTGGGCCAGCTCACGGGGCGTGTTCATGTTCCTTGACAGCGTCGTCCATGCCCGCGCGGAAATCGCCAAGCCCTGGAGGGAATACCAAAAAGAAGGCAATTCCCTGTTCGTCTGGCGGATCCTCTTCGGCATCGTCTGCATCGCCATGTTCACCGCGCTCGCCGCCTTTTTCTTCATCCAGGCGGCCGCCCTCTACGACGGCGGTCTCGGCCGGGCCCTGCCCATCGCCTTCATCGTCGGCCTGGGGCTCATCTTCCTGGCCCTTCTGCTCTTCTGCGGCTACATCACCCTCTTCCTCACGGACTTCGTCGCCGCCCTGATGTACAAGCACCGCATCTCCGCCGGCGCGGCCTGGAAGCTCTTCCTCGACGTCTTCAAGAAGTATCCTTTCCACTTCATCGGCTTCGGCATCATCACGTTCCTGCTCATGCTCGTCTTCGTCTTGGCCGTTATCGTCGCCGGCCTGATCACCTGCTGCATCGGCTGGCTCGTCCTTATCATCCCCTACATTAGTACGGTCGTGACCCTGCCGATGTGGTACGCTTACCGCGCGTTCAGCCTGGAGTTCCTGGCCCAGTTCGGCCCGGAATACAATGTGTTCCCGGTCCCGGCCGCCACGGAGACCCCGGCGCCCGCAGCGCCCACGGCGTCGGTGAGCTGAAGGGTTGCATCGGCCGCCCTCGGGGGCCGGAAAAGGGCGTAATCCGGCGGGGGCGGGGTCCCTAGGGCCCGCTGGCGATGGCGTGCAGGAGTGCTAGCACAGAGCGGAGCGTTGAACCCGCCGCCTCCCCATGATATAGTCGCATCTGCCGGACGTCATCGAACCGAATCTCGGAGGGAATCTGACATGACCATGATGCAGGCGAGCAGGCGCGGGGCGTGGCCAAGGACGGCGGCGGGGCTGACGGTCCTCCTGGCCGTGGCGATCTGCGTGTCCGTACTGGCGGCGCGGACGGACAAGCTCCAGGGCGCGGGCATCCGCAGCTCCACTTATGGCCGCCCGAACGACCCCGGCCCGGGGTATTGGGCGCGCACCGGGACCGAGATCGCCGCCAAGTTCCCCGGCGCGAAACCGGAAGCCATCTGGATCGTGAGCCGGCTGAAGGGCCGCGGCACCGAAATGTCGTTCCCGGTCCCTCCCGGCGGGGACCCGCTCATCACGGGGATGCCCGAAGACATCAGCGAGCCGGCGCTCCAGCTCTTCGACAAGCTCGGCTACCGCGTCTGGCTCCAGACCGAGCCGGGCTGGGCGCCCGTCGACAAGGCCTTCCACGTGATGCTCGACCGCTACGGCCATCATAAGTGTGTCATCGGGGTCGGCGTCGACATCGAGTGGCACCGCTCCAATAACCCCGACCTTGGCGACCCGGTGACCGACAAGATGGCCAGGACTTGGCTGGCGGCGGCCCGGTCTCATAACCCCTCCTACCGCATGTTCCTGAAGCACTTCCGCGAGAACGTCATGCCCCCGACCGTCCGCGACGGCATCATGTTCGTCGACGACAGCCAGATCTACAAGTCGGCGGACGAGATGATCGACGAGTTCGCCAAGTGGGGCAAGACCTTCGCCCCGGCGCCCGTCGGGTTCCAATACGGCTACCAGACCGACAAGCCGTGGTGGGGCAAGATGAAGGACCCCGTCAAGGAGATCGGCGACCGCATTCTGGCCGCAACGCCGAACACCGAGACGCTGATCTGGGTGGATTTCTCGGTCCAGGACGTCTTTCCGCCCGACCCGTCCAAGGGAGACCGTGTCCCTCCGAAGAAATAAAGCACGAAATGATGATATCGCCCGCCGCGGGGCCAACGTCAGCGCGCGAGCCGGGCGGCCGTCCCATACCCCCCTCTTGGCATAGCCCCATACTGGATTTTGGCTCCTCAACGCGAATAGCAGGCGCCCCCTATTGGGTCTCACGCCACAAGTCGTTGAGCCAACCTCCCTTACCCTCGGAATCTATGCCATATCCCCCGAAGAGCCAGAGTTTGCCCTGGAAATCGATCCAGGATACAGAAAAATACCTTCCTCCGGGGACGTTTGACAAATCGGCCGTGCTCTGCGTGCCATAGGCGCCCCGCTTACCATGGGAACTGCTGCCGGATTCCCAAGTCCAAGCAAGGGTTGTGGGGTCATACTTCCACAGGTCATTAAGCCAACCATCATTGCCGGCCAAATAATAGCCGAATCCTCCGAAGAGCCAGAATTTCCCAGCGGGATCGAGCCAGGAGACCGCCGCATACCTTCCTCCGGGGACGTTTAACGAGTCGGCCGTGCCCAGCGTGCCGTAGGCGCCCGCCTGATCACGGGCGCTACTGCCGGATACCCAGATCCATTCCAGGGTTGTCGGGTCATACTTCCACAGATCATTGAGGTCGCCACGAGCGCCGGTCGTATCTAAGCCTTCTCCCCCGAAGAGCCAGAGTATGCCGCTGGAATCGATCCAGGTCACAGCGTGTTCTCTTGCCCCGGGGACGTTTGACGGGTCGGCCGTGCCCTTGATACCGTAAGTGCCCGCCTGATCACGGGCGCTACTACCGGATACCCAGGTCCATTCGAGGGTTGTCGGATCATACTTCCACAGGTCATTGAGCCAGCCTTTAGTGCCGGCCGAATCATAACCATATCCCCCGAAGAGCCAGAGTTGACCTTGGGGATCGATCCAGGATACGGCCCCCAATCTTCCCCCGGGGACGTTTGACGGGTCGGCCGTGCCCTGCGTGCCGTAAGTGCCTATCTGATCTCCGGTATCACTGCCGGACACCCAGGTCCATTCAAGGGTCGCCGGGTCATACTTCCAGAGGTCATTTAGACTGCCGAAATGGCCGGTTTCATAATAGCCTAGTCCCCCGAAGAGCCAGAGTTTGCTGCCTGAATCGAGCCAGGACACAGCCCACTTTCTTGCCCCGGGGACATTTGACGGAGCGGCTGTACCCTTCATTCCGTAGATGCCCGCCTGACCATATGTGCTGCTGCCGGACACCCAGGTCCAGGCAAGGGTTGTCGGATCAAACTTCCAGAGGTCATTGAGCTGGCCGATATAGCCGGTCGAATCATAGGCATATCCCCCGAAGAGCCAGAGTGTGCCGCTGGAATCGATCCAGGTCACACCTTGTTCTCTTGCCCCGGGGACGTTTGACGGAGCGGCCGTACCCTTGATACCGTAAGTGCCCGCCTGATTGACCGTCTTGCTGCCGGACACCCAGGCCCATTCAACGGTCGATACCGGCGTTGCCCCGCCGCCGTCTCCGCTCCGTTCGCAGGCGGAAAGCAACGCCAAAAATGAAAAAACCAATATCCCCAAATTCCTTGCGCTCTTCATACGACCTCCGTCTCTCTATTCCTTCTTGCCGCCAAGAATGCCCGCTTTCGCCAACTTAACTCACTCATCCTTATCTTTTGCCGTGGCAGGCCATGCCGCGCCGCGATAACAGCTCAATGAAGAGGATCTGCTCAAAAATACTCTACGCATATTCCCAACAAGAATAGTCCAATATTGCCTATTGTCAAGTTCCATCTATCAGATCATCCCCTGGAAGTGTATTCTTGGCCTAAACATCCAATTATGTCTCTAGGCCCAAGTGAAAAAATG
>JADBLN010000063.1:34550-42812 GCA_014894455.1 Acidobacteriota bacterium
TCCGGATCTCGGGATCCTCCGAAAGGCCCTAATGCCTCAGCTTATCATCCCGTCCTGAAGGCGCAGGGTCCTATCCGCGAATTCTTTGAGTCGAAGATCATGGCTGGCGACGATCACGGTCGTATTCCGCCTCTCGGCCTGACCGTGAAGCAGCGCTATGATGTCGATCGCCTGCCGGGTCTCGAGGCTTCCGGTCGGTTCGTCGGCGATGAGGAGTTCGGCGTCGTTCGCAATGGCCCGGGCGATCGCAACACGCTGTTTCTCGCCCTGGCTCATAGCGCGCGGAAACCGGTCCGCGAGGTGTTCGATACCGAGTTCCCCCAGGAGAGCCCGCGTTTTCCCGGCCCGGCCCGCCCTCCGTTTCCTGTTGAACCGGAGAACGATTTCAATGTTCTCCGTGGCCGTCAATGAATCGATCAGCAGGAATGTCTGAAAGACGAAGCCGATCCTTTCCGCCCTGAGAGACTGAAGTTCGGTGGCCGAGTACTCTTCCACGTTCTTCCCGAAGAGCGAAATGCTCCCGGACGTCGGCCTCGTCAGGCCGGCGATGAGCGTCAGGAGCGTCGTCTTTCCGCTTCCGCTGGGTCCCAAGAGCAGGACCATTTCGCCCCGCCTGGCTTCGAGGGAGACTTCGCGGACGGCCGTCGTCGGCTGGCCGGAGTCGTTGAATATCTTGGTGACCTTTTCGAGGCGTATGACGGGCCCGGGCGTCTCGAAGCCGTTCATGAGAAGGCCTCCAGGAAATAGATGCGCCGGAGCCGGCGGATCGCGACAATTGAGCTCGCGAGACTCATCAGGAGCACCGCGGCCACGACGCCGCCGATCTGGCCGACGGTCGATTTCGTGGTGACTTCGGGCGAGATCCTCTCGATGACTTGGACGAGCGGGAAAAAGAGGATCAGGGCGGCGGCGCACGAGACCGAAGCTATCAGCACGGCCTGCTTGATGACCATGCCCCAGAGGAAGGCCATTGGCGATCCCAGGGTTTTGAGGATGGCAAAGTCCTTCCGGCGTTCGAGGATGTTGACCGAAAGAAGCAAGCTGAGGATGGCCGTGAGAACAATAGCTCCGATGACCGCGACCGTATAGAGCAGGGGAAGAAGGCCCGACTGCATTTCGTGGACGTTATTGGCCAGGAAGGTCTCCTGATCATAGGCCTTCAGGCCGGCCAATACGTCGCAAATCTCCTCCCGGATGGGTCCGATCCCGAACCCTGGTTCAGCGTTCACCAGGACGCAGGTGGCCAATCCGGGGACGCCGATGAGCTTTCGAGCGAACCGGAGCGTTACGAACGCATATTGGATGACGAAGGCGTTCGTCCCGCGGCTGATCCCGACAATCTTCAAGCGGCGTCCCTGCAGATCGACCTCCTCCCCGGCTTTGAACCCGAATTTCAGGGCGAACGACCTGTCAAGGACGATCTCATCGTCCGCGCGTGGGCTCCGCCCCCAGACGAGATGGGGCGGCCCGCCGAGGCCCTTTTCGGGCTCGAACCCAGTCAGAAAGATCGTGCCGACCTGGTCGCCGTTCCGGATCGTCGAGAGAAGGAAGAGGACGGGCGCGGCCGTCCGGACGCCGGGCGTTCGGGCGATGGCGTTGATCTGGTCCATCGAGATGAGCGACGAGCCTCTAAGAATGTTCGTGGCATTGTCCTGGAGGACCCAGAGATCGGCATGATTCTGCCGGATGTATTCCACCGAGCCGTCGGCAACGCCCCGGTAGACGGCCAGCAGAAAGAGCATCAGAACGATGCACAACGCGATGCCTCCGATCGTCAGAATCAGGCGGAGAGGTTGGCTGCGGAGCGTCCTGATGGCGTACATGTCCATGACAGGGGTCCTTTCGCCTAGGCCATCATGAGGACTTCGGTCCGCAGATGTCCCCGGATGCGGCCGAAGATCTCGTCGAGGCTCGGGCCCGTGATCGTCAGGCCGTGATTCCGGAGACCCACGGACGTGCGCTCGGGCCGTCCGGTCCGGGCGAGCAGACGGGCCACGTCCTCGGCTAACTCGATTGTCCCGCAGGGATAGTTTTGCCCTGTGCTGAGGACGCCGTCCATCCACGCGTGGACGTGAACGATGGCCTCGACGCCGGGAAACGTCCGATAGATGAGCTCGTGCTCCACGGCGTCGACCGAGACCCGGGCTTTCGGGTCGTGATCGGGAGGGACGCTGACCAGGGCCTGGACGGCTTCGGTGTCGAAGCCTTTGACGAGGAGGACGTCCCAGCCGATCTTCGAGAGGTGGGCCTTGTCGACGCCCCGCGCCGTCATCCAGAACGTCGTCTCCCCGAGCTCCGGAATGCGCTCCCGGGCGCTCAGGTTCCCGTAGCTCAGGCTCCGCATTTCGAACAGCTTGTAGATGTGCCGGATGGATCTCTCGGACAAGACATCGCGGAGCGGGAACGGCGCGGGCAGAACGCCGAGCTCGTCGAGCTCGTTCCCTCCCGCCTTGATCCGTTCGACGACGGGCGATGTCCGCCAAAAGCGTTCAGGCAGGTCTTCGGAAATCCGGTTGGCGATGGCGAACCGGGAGCCGGCGATCGGGATGATCCGCTCATAGACGCGCTCGGGATTGAACTCGAGATGGTAGAAGCCGGCTTCGGGCGTGGTGAAATACATCTCGTAGGCGTGCTCGCCCCCGTTTCCGGGCTCGGCGGTCTTCGGCACGGCGCAGAGTAGGACGTTCGAAAGGGTGCGGATGAGGGTCGTGTAGCACAGCGAGCGCAGGTCTGTCAGCGAATCGGGCGGCCGATCGAGGGTCACAAGCGAGAAGACAAAGACCGATTGGGCCCGGCGCCTGAAGCTCCGGGGAGAGTCCGTGTCGGTCAGATTGAGGACGAACTGGACCCCCTCTTCCGGAGAGCCAAGCTCGTGGCCATGCACGAGGCATGTCCGTTCGATGGCCGCGGCGATCCGGTCCCGTTCTGGATCAGAGTCGTTCTTGATCACGGCAAATTTCATGATTGTCCTCCTGAATGGTCGCCGGGGGTTAAGAGGATATCGCGTCCCATGAGATCCACAAAGGTCTCCCTCCGGCGGACGAGGCGGCAAGTGTTCCCCTTCACGGCGACAACGGCGGGCCGCGGAAATCCGAAGGAGGATTCCTGGGCGATGAAATAGGCGCCACTGTCCATGATGGCGATGATCTCGCCGGGCCGGATCTCCGGCATGCGGATGTTCCGGTACACGATATCGGACGCAAAGCAGACCGGGCCAACGATGGTCACGTTTTCCGTCCGGGGACGGCGGACATCGTCGGCGAGAAGAACCTCGTGGCATTCATAGAAGGTCGGCAGCGTGACCGTCCCCAGGCCGCCGTCCGTGATCAGCCATTTCCGGACCTTCGGCCGGGTCTTGACGTAAGACACGGTCAGGAGGAGGAACTGGTTCGGGCTGGCGATCGACCGGCCCGGCTCGGAGATGAGCTCCGGAAGCTCGTCCCCGGGGAAGATCCGGAGAAGCGCTCGCGCGATCTCCCCCGAGAAATCTTCGAACGAAGCGCAGTCGCCGACGGAGACTCGGGCCGGCAGCCGCCCCAACCCTTGATAGACGAGAAGCTCGCGGGATGTCATCTCCCGCGTGGTCGACGAGGCGAATCCGCCTCCGATGTCGACGATGTCCACCCGGAAGCCGTCGGCGCGCGTCTCTCGAAAGAGGGGGGCCAGACGGTCCAGAACCCGGGCGTAGACAGTCGCGTCGCGGATGCCCGTTCCGATGTGAAAATGGAAGCCTTGGAAGCGGAGGCCGGGCATGCTTTGGACCAAGCCCAGGGCTGTCCGGACCTCGCCGCTCCTGAGATCGAGGCCGAAGGCGCATCCTTTGCGGCTTCCCGTGGCCGAGCCGGCGTTCATTCCCCTGGGGACGAAATCGGGATTGACCCGGAGAAGGACGTCGACCCGTTTTCGCGCAGCTTGGGCGATCTCATGGACGAGGGCGAGCTCGCCGAGCGAATCGACGGCGATCAGGCGGACGGCACTCTCGACGGACATCTTGAGAAACGCGGCGGTCTTGCCCGGCCCGTTGACGACGATGTCATCCCCGCGATATCCCAGACGAAGGGCCAGCTCGAGCTCGAAGGGGCTCATGACCTCGGCCTTGAGGCCTGCCCGGCGCGCGGCTTCGATGACGGCCGGGACGGAATTGCATTTGAAGGCAAAATGGACGGAGGTCCGGCCCGGGTAGGCCGCTTCCATGCTCCGCCGGAACCTGACGGCCGTTGCCTCGAGCCGCTCTTCGTGGAGAACGTGGAGCGGCGTTCCATAGGCGCGGGCGAGACCGGCCGCGCTCTCGGCCCCGATCATCAGCCGGCCGTCGGCATCCGTTCCCAGGCCCCAATCTCGCGGCTCGAGGGTCTGCGTCATGGGCCGAGCTCCTTGGCATAAATGCCGAAATGCTTGTCGGGACGCATGCCCAGGCTCTCCGCGCCTTTGAGGACGACCTGGTTGTCGGTGGACATCCAGGTCGTCTCGGCCCTGTCGAAGGCCCGGGCCATCCTGCAGAACTCGGCGAGGAGCAGATTCTTGACGCACGAATGCCGGTAATCTCTCTTGATGCCAACGGTGAAGACGATGATCGTCTTGACGGCCCTTCGGCCCAGGAGAAACCTGATGAGCTTGACCGGTCCGGGGACGCCCTTCCATCTTCTCAGGAGCGGGTTCACGTCCAGGACGCAATGCAGGACGGCCACCGGCCGGCCCTGGTGCTCGACGATCTTGATGAGGTCCGGCCGGGTCACGAGACCCATGTGCTTCGCCGAGAATGCGTACTCCTCCGCGCCCAGGGGGAGGAAATGCCAGTTCGCGGCGAAAGCGTCGTTGTTGACCTCCCTGATGCGCTCCAAGTCACCGGCTCTGTCTTTGAGCGAGAACGACCGGATCGTGTATCCGTCCCGGCCCGGCGCGGCGGCGAGAGCGCCGAAGCTGCGGTCGAGATACGTTCCGATGTCGTCGTTCTTCATCGTTTGGAGGCGAGCCGAGATCCGGAATCCGGCTTTTTCGAGGAGCTCGTTGTAGTAAGGGGGGTTATAGGGCTGGAAAAAGCTCGGCGCCGTCCCGAATCCGTCGATTTGGAGGCCGAGCTCGGAATAGTGATGGGGATTGAACGGCCCTTCGAGGACCTCGACGTTTCTGGCCCGGCAGTATGTCTCGGCCTCGCCGAAGAGGCACCGGGCGGCGTCCTCGTCGTTTGCCGATTCAAAAAAGCCGAAGAAAGCCGACCGGCCGCCGAATGCTTTTTGATGGGCGCTGTTGATGATGACCGCCGTCCGGGCGACGGGAGTCCCGTTTCGATAGCCTACGAACAGACGAAGCACCGCGTTCGCGAAGTAAGGGTTGCGCTCCGGATCGAGCATCCTCCGAACCTCGCCGATGACCGGTGGCACCCAAAGCGGATCGCCGCGATAGATCGCGAAAGGCAGCCGAAGAAACTCGTCGACTTGTTTTCTGTTCGAGACGGGGGCAGCGGAATATGGCATGGCTCTAGCCTTTTACGACCTGCTCGACGACATAGTTGTCGTAGATGAAAGAGAGGTCGGTCCCCTGGAGCGCCTTGGCCAGGTCTTGCCGGGACTGGATATTCCCGCCGAGGGACTGAGGCCGTTCCCGGGGCACCAGGAGATTGCGGTACGTGAGAACGGCCCTGTCCCTGGCGACACGGATCGTTTCCCGAAGCAGGTTTTCGAAGGCCGCCGGGGACATCCACTCGAAGATGTTGGAGAAGTTGAATTTGGAGATCGATGAGTCCTCGAGGTTGGCGAAAAAATGTTCACAGCTGTCCGTGACGATCTCCACGCGGTCCAAGCGGTCTCGGATCGCCTGGAAGTTCTCGCGGCGCAGGTAGACGGGCAGATAGGCCTCGTCGTAGAACCGGCCGAGGAGGATATAGGAGAGGAAGTAATTCTCCTTCATCGGCAGCTGGACAAGGGCCCGCTTGGCCTTGGCGGCGAAATGGCGGCCGAACGAAAAGTCGCAGTCGAGATAAGCGAAGAAGGCCTTGTCGAAAAGCAGCGAGTTGAGCCGCCGGCTGAGCATGACGCCCGTCAGGAAATTCCACCAGACGCCCTGCCATTTCTCGCGGTAAAGCTTCTCCCTTGCGGCTGGGTCGTCGGTCTCGAACATCCTCTTGATCAGCCGCCTCTTGCCGAACCCCGCGACGACGGTCCTCCGGAGAAGGCGCATATACCGCTCATAGCGCCCGGCGTGGATGAGTCCCCTGGCGATCTTCCTCGAGTGGCCGTCCCAGAACCGGGCCGCGTCGCTCGACAGACACGGCCGAAGCCTTTGGAGATAGCATTCGACTCGCGTCGAGCAGGGCCGGACGCCGAAAAACTCGAGATTACTCTGGTAGGACAGCATCCGGAAGGCCGCCATCTTGAGCTCGAGCAGATAACCCTGATGAGGGTTGACGTCGAGGGCGATGACCTTGCGGGGATTGTCGAGAAGGAAGGCCAGGAGGTTGCAGCCGCCCGAGGTGATCGAAAGAACGATGTCGTCCTCATCGATCCCCAAGGCCGCCCGGTCGAGCTGCGGATCTTCCCAGCAATTGGCGTAGAGGACGTCCTTGAACATCTTTGTCTTGACAGCCGGTTTCGTCCCCCCCTTGACGACACCGATCTTCGTGTGAACGATTGCCCAGTCCACGACGGCCGGCAGACCGACCGCCACGGCCCAGACGAGCTTGCCCGTGGCCGCCGCCAGAGCGAAGCCGGGGATGAAAAGAAGGTAAAGGGCGTTATGCCGGATCCCGTCCCGCGTCACCGTGAGATCCTTGAGGGCGGCCCCGAGGCGCTTGAGACTGCCGAAGCCCGGGAGCAAGCGGGGCACGCGACTCTGGTAAGTTGCGTAGTCCCGCCCGAATTCCCTCCGGAGAGAGATCTCTTCATAGGCGATGAGCTGCGTGTAGTGCAGGAACAGAAGGGCCGGAAGCAGAAGGCCTATCGGCGGAAGGCAAAGGGCGAACCCCGTGAAGGCGATGAGGTCGGCGAGGTAGATCGGATTCCGGACGAGTTGATATGGGCCGGATGAAAAGAGCGCGTCGGTTTTGATCTCGAAGGACATCATCCGCTTCGATGTCAGAACGCTCCCTGACCAGATCCGGAGAAAGGAGGCCCCGGCGATGAAAAGCGCGGCCGCAAGGTAGCCCAGAACGCGCGACCTCGAAGCGGGAATCCCGAGGAGTCCGCCGAGCGCGACGGAATTTTCGGGAACGTCGGCAAAGACCGAGAACGAGAAGGCGCTGATGACGATGACCAAGCCGAACGAAATGAAGATGCGGAATTCGAACTCGAATTTCTGGATCTTCATTTGCAGGTCCGCCATGGCCTATCCTGTCACCGGGCTGCCGGTCCTCAGCTCCAGGACCGCGGGAAGGACCTCGATCCTGCAGGGCAGATATCCGAGCAATTCGCCGTCGGCTTCAAAGGAGATCGACTCCTCCGAAGCCAGGGAAATGCTTTGGCCGCGAAGACAGCTGAATTTCGGCGATTCGAGATGCGTTCCCGAGTAGATCTTCGGGAAATTCCGCAGCCGTTCGGGCAGGGTTTGTCCGTGCATGAAAAGGATATCCAGCCGGCCGTCTTCGACCGTCGCTTGGGGGGCGAGTCTCATGCCTCCGGCCATGGCGTTGCCGTTGGCCGCCACGATCCCGATGAATTTCTCCTCATTTTCCGGGCCGTCGTCGACGGAAAACCTGATGGAGCGATTTGGGTAGTTCAGGGCGGCCGTAAGCGTCGCCAGCCCGAATCCGAGAAAGCCGCCGAGCTTCTTATAGCCGGCCTGGACTTTCTCAACGACCTGGCCGCCGATCCCGGCTTGGCATTCGTTGACGAAGTAGCGCTCGACGCGTCGGCCGCGGCCGTTCGTATATGCGGCCCGGCCGATATCGACCCGGCGGACGGTTCCGAGGGCAATCCCGGCGCACTGGTCATCGATGCCTACCGGCAGCCCGAGGCTTTGAGCGAACCCATGACCCGTGCCGGCGTTGATGATGCCCAGCTGGAGACGCCGATTCAGGGGGGTTCCCGCCTCCATCAACCCGTTGACGACCTCTTGTATCGTCCCGTCGCCACCGACGACGATGATGAGCTCGGCCCCCCGGAGGGACGCGTTCCGGGCGGAAGAGGTCGCTTCGTCCGGCCGCTTGGTCACAAAGAGCGAGAATTCTCTACTGAGATGGCGCTCGATAGCGGCGAGTATTTCGGCTTGTCGTCGACCCGTCCTTCCCGCGGACGAAGCCGGATTGAGGATGACGTGAGTCCTTCGTTC
>JADBLN010000063.1:42912-80722 GCA_014894455.1 Acidobacteriota bacterium
GACCCGTCCTTCCCGCGGACGAAGCCGGATTGAGGATGACGTGAGTCCTTCGTTCTTCCATATCCGTATTTCTCATGACTTTCCTGCCAATGTAAATATAGGAGCGGGGAATAAGAGAGTTGTTAAAAATGTGTCAAGAACTCGTCAAGAACTCGTCAAGAAACGGTTGGCTCTTCAAGGTCACGAAACGGGAAGAACGCCGTATCATTCCCCTCCCCGGGCTAAGGGATGAGATCCTGTTTTGCTACCTGACTCCAGCGACTCTCCGGCTTGGTTCCTGCGTACGAATGAAGAAGAGCGCATCCACCACCTCGCTCCACCGTGCGCGATATGTCTGAAAGAGGGGACGCGCTGCGAACGTTCCTCCAAGCCATTGGCCGGCCTCGCGGGCTTTTCGGAGGTTAACGAAGCCGAACTTGTAGCCCACCGCATCCATCAGTTCCTCGAACTCAAACGAGGGATCCTGGTCGGCCACGACGGTCTGTACGAGGCCTTCCATGTCGCCCCTGCAAGTGATGCACCCGGACGCGCCGGTGTACGACGTCATTCCGATCACGAAGCTCTCGTCGCCAAGGACTTCCCACACGCCCTGTCCCATGCTGAAGCCGGGGTTCCCGCCAAGGACCGCAACGCGTGGGGTCCGCATCGTGTGGGCTGTGTGCGCCCACGCGATAATCTTTTGCCCCCGATAATAGGTATTGGCGAGCCACACGAGGTTCTCGGCCATCTGGCGATCCCGGGTTGCGCCGTCGCCGGCCGTGCCCGGAGCGTTGCGTCGCTGTCGGAGGTCCAATCCTGCCTGTAACGCGGCACTGCGGAGCACTTGTGCCCAGAATTGGCCCTCGCGAGTCTGGACCGATCTTTCCACGGCCGTCACGGTGCCCCGCAGGTTCTGGACAAACTCTGCTTCCTCGGCTGGCTCCGGCAGGTGTTCGCGATCAGGCGCGAAGCGCCCCTCGACCACTGCGACCAGAAACCTGGATAGTCGGCTGTCCGCATGGGCGAGCGGACTGTCGATTCTCGCTCGGGTGAGGAACTCCCGAAGGCTGGGAAGCATGGAATCTTGCGACGCCGGATCGTAGAACTGGCTGTCGAAGCCCGTCAATTCCAATGGATGATCGGTCTGCGCCGACGCGGCGAGATATCGGATCAGCGGCTGCATCTGCTCAGACCATCCCCACACGCGGAACACGCCCCGGAGAAAAGCATCGCGAGGTTCAGCCTGCGTCGGCAAGGCGCGCCAAGCCGCAGCGGTCCCAAAGAGTCCGGACTCGAAAGCGAGCACATCAAAGCCCATCTCGCGGTGCAGAAATTTCACCAATCTCGTCTTCGCTTTAAGATCGGCCCCGTTGCCGTGATCCGACTCGCCGAGCAGCACGACTCGGACACCACGCAGTTGCTCGCGCAGGAACGCGAGGTCGGAGAAATCCTCATCGTCAGGTTCGATTGAGCGAATCGTAGCCGCATTCTTCCGGAGCCATGCCGTCCGTGGGTCGTTACTCAGAGACTGCCGGCGAGCCGCCCGTGTCTTCGCTGGGACCACCTCGTCTATCTGCATCATGAATGGAGAGCCCCCGTCCGCCCAGCCAGTAAGTTCAATGATGTACCACCCCGACGCAGGAACCTCGAATGTAAGCGGAAGGCCGGGATACGAAGCGCCCTCGAACGCATAGGTCCAATTCTCCAGGATCGGCTTGTTGTGGTGTGGCTCCAATACTCGCGTTCGCGCGTATCCGGCACCGATGTCGAGCGAGGCACGAACGAACTCGCCCTTCCGCGCGAACATCGCGAAACACTTCACCTTGCCAGTGTCGAGACGGCCGGTCTGGACCGTGAGCGGATCCAACCGCGGGAGCAATTCTAAGTTCGTAGCACACGTGGTACCGCGCTCGGGGTAAGCCGTGTGGCCTTGATTTTGGTCCTTAGTCTGAGCATCTTTCGAAGGAGAACACGCACAGAGAAAGATGGCACAAATAACACCCACGCCAAACAAGAATTGGTTTCTGACGGATAAGAAATTCCTTTTTCGCGCCGCGCGCATCCACCAGGAAGAAGGCTGTGTTTGGACCATTTTTCAGTGATGAGGTCCCCCCAGCAATTCATCCCAACCGAGGAATCCTATGCTCCACCCTTCGACTGGGAGGCTGGAGAACGATATCCTCGTACCCGTTCGCTCTCCTGAACCACAACCTGGCTTGCTCCTTGAGACCGGTGAATACCAGGAAGGCCCCCTTCAGGATCACCCCAGGGCCGGCTTTGCCAAGAACCTTCGCGTACAATCTCATCGCCTTCCGGGCCTTGATCCTGGCGGCCCTGTTGGGTGCGAACAAGAGGGCGGGTAGCAGGACGGGACGCAGGTTCAAGGCGATCTTCTGGAGACGTCTGATCCTCTGGCCCATGAACACGTCGTCAGCGGCATGGTCGCTCTTCTCGTATCGCAGACTCTCGGGGTTCCAGACAAGCGATTCCGCCTCCCTCCGTGTTCGATCGGCCTCGGCCTTCGCATAGCCCCGGATGGCGGTGATTGCCATATTTAGGATACCAGGGCCGCTGACCTCGTACTTCCTCCTGAATGCTTCTTTCAGCAGGTTGGCCTGTTCCTTTGGATCAACGATGTACGGGTGGTTCCAGTTCAGTTCTCCCGCGCCGTGGTGGAAGCGCCAGTGGATGTCCTTGAGCCTTCCCTCCCCGGCCAGCCTGGCATACAAGCCGGTGCATGGGCTGTGTGTGTAGTTCATGAACTGGGTCATGTCGGAACCGAGACCGACGATCCAGTCGATGTCTTCCCTGATGGCCGCTCGGTCGTGGTGGTCAAGGAAAAGGATGCCGGACGTTATCACCGAGATGCCGTTTTCCTGGAGTTGGGCGATCAGCTTGCCGATGTCGATGTCCTTAAGCTTCGCATGGGTGTTGGCCTTTGACTCGACACCGATCCAGATCATGTGGACGCCGAGTCTCACGAGGAAATCGATGCCCACATCGGTGATCACCTCGGCCGAGGAGAAGATGTCGAAGACGTAGGCCTTCCCCTGGGCCTCCAGCCGGGCCAGAAGCTCCCTGGCTCGTTGGGGCTTCTTGAGGAAATTCTCATCGATAATGGTAAATCCCCTTGAACCCAGTTCCTTTTCGGACTTCAGACAGGCATCGAACACCTGGGCCCCTGTCGACATAAAGGGCACATACTCATTGCCGTACTTGAAGGAGGTGGCGCAGAACTCACAGGCATTGTTGCACCCCACCCCGGTGAGCAGGATCGACCCCTTCGTGGGAGTTCTTGCCCCGTAGATGTACTCGTAAGCTGGGCCAAAGAGGGCAGGATGCACGATAGGTGCCGATGGGTCTTCCCCGAAGTACCGCCTCAGCCACTCCACACCCTCGCCTTCGCAGACACCGTCGTGGGGTACGATGGTCTCCAGGGCAGGGACCATGGTGCCGAAGCCGCCCAGTATGATCTTCATCTCAGGGTGCTTCGATCGGATGTGCTCGGCCATCCTTCGGGCCTTCAGGATGTTGGGGACGATGAAGGAGATGCCCACGTGGGTGTAGCCCTTTTTCAGTTCCCTCGTGAATTCTTCCCAGGTGGGAAAATCGAGAACAGTTGCAGGCACCGAGACATTCTCCGCGAGCAGGTACAGCGGGAAGCTCCAGTAGGACTGCCGGGGCGAGTGGACGCCCTGCTGCCTCGTGATCTGGTTGTTTAAGAGTTCCATCTGCATTCCATTTCCCTCGGCGTAATCGTCCCTCACCCCGAAGGGCCCGAAGACAGAAACCAGAAGAAGTTTTATCGAGTTCATGTGAATTCATCCTCGTCATCGACGGATCATTTCGAAATAGCAATTGACCTATTAATAGAATGCCAAGGTAGGAATGTCAAATCTCCGATCTCGATGGCTGCCAAGTCGGCGAGGAAGAGAGCCCAGGCTTCTAGCACCTTCAGGTGGCGAGGCTGTGAGTAGCGGCGAGGTCTAAGTCTCTGATTTTGGAGCCCTATATGGGGGGAACCGATGGAGCCAGCCAGAGGGATCGAACCTCCGACCTGCTGATTACGAACGAACTGCGCTAGAAGGGCGACCCCATAAATATTCCATCTTCCAATCCTCTGTTCGACAAAATTCAATGCAGGAAGAATAAAATGAAGATGTGTTTGACGAGAGCCAGCCTTGTCCTCTTCGGAGTCGCTGTTGCCTGGTTCTCCGGATGTCAAGCGGGCGTCCGAGTCATTCCTCCCTCCGCTCCTCCCGCAGCCCCCGCTCCCGCCGCGCCAAGCGCCGCCGTGGCGCGGACGGGCTACACCGTGCAGGTGGGCGCCTTCTCCATCCTGGACAATGCTCGACGGCTGGCCCAGGCCCTGAACGACATCGGCCTGGATGCTTATTATTTTTCACAGGGGTCGGGGCTCTTTAGAGTTCGTTTCGGGGACTTCCCTTCCAGGGACGCCGCCGTCCGTGAGGCCAAGCGACTTCTCGAGCTAGTGCTCGTCGAGGACTACTTCATCGTCGGCCCTGAGGATCACCCCGTTTATAGGCGGAGCTTGTCGGGAGAGGACCTCCGGGAAAAGCTGGCGGCCACGGCGGAGAGTTTCGTCGGGGTGGAGTACACTTGGGGCGGAACATCGAGGCCCGAAGGCGTCGATTGCAGCGGACTAGTCCGGGCGGTCTACCAGCTGAACGGCCTCAGCCTGCCTCGATCGATGACGGATCAATACCAAGCGGGAACGACGGTCGCCCGGGACCAGCTGCAAAAGGGCGACCTCGTCTTCTTCTCCGTCTCTCCGGGCCGGCCGACATCCCATGTGGGGATCTACGTCGGAGAGAACGTCTTTATTCATGCTCCGGGGAAAGGCAAAAAGGTCCGCGAGGAGTCTCTCGACGGCCTTTATTTCAAGGAGCGTTTCTCCGGAGCCAGAGCCTACCTGAACTAGCCCCCTCCCCCTTACTTGGCTTGAAGATATCACCGATAAGGGAAGTCAATCAATGGGAGGCAGATATGCCGGAATCACGCGTCAGGGGGATCATCTGTCCGTCAGCCCAGCCCGCCGCGTCACCCAACCTCAACGTCCATCTTGGAATGGGTCTCTGCCGGAAACGCTCGGCTATTTAGTTTTCTCCCTAACGATATTCTTATAGGACAAAACCGGGAATGCGTACGGCTTTGTGGACTTGTCGAACTCGTCGCGAAAATCCTTCCCTCTTAAGTCACAGGCAGCGATCACCAGGTCAAGGAACTCTTTTATCAAAATGGTGGTTCCCTTGTCTGCGGAAGAGGCCACCGGGGACCTGGGAAGGCCCTCATAGACATAGACCTTCCCTCCCCGGAAACGGAATTCCTCGATCTTGTCGGTCACGTCCACTCTCCGATAGCCGCGCTCCCTTTTGTCGAGGCTGAGCAGCTCATCGTTGGTGATCAGATACAAAATGCCGTTGATCCAGCCCTTTTTCTTGGGATAGATATTTAGTTCCGCAGCTCCGATGATAGGAACGCGCTCCGTGTCGCGCAGGAAATACGCATCGATCTTCTTGGCACCCGCCGCGATCGCTTGGGGGTCGTTCCAAGGGCGAACGCATGTCCACACCCTCTCATAACCCGCTAGATGAACTTCATGGATTGGACCCTCGTATTTACGCCCCAGCGTCTGTTCCATGCTCGGCAGGGAGATCAGGGAACCGTAGGCGATGATTCCCACGGAACCTTCAGGTATTCTTAGTATGCTTTTTCTTTTCGTTGCGAGACCGAACATGGAGAACAAGAACAAAATGCAGAGGAATATGCCAAGATATCTTCTCGTCATTGAATCACCCCTTCTCCTCTCATAAAGAAAGATATCGCCGCCCATGACAGATGTCAAGATATCTAGATTCAAGAGGATCATTTTAGGGGATGAGGTCCCGCGCGCCGGCAACGCGGACTACGAGCCCTCCGAAACGCCGCTCATAGGCTTTCCGGATCCCCGGGCAGACGAGGTAATTCCGGCCGCTGTTTCATTCGAACAGATCTCTTGTTTTTATACGCAAAAACGCTATAACAGCATATACAATAATACAAATAAGATAGAATACAGGCTTGACACTTTAACAACTAACAGGCTACAATCTAGCTGCTTAAGCAAGAAAGGAGGAATATGTTCAAGAGGGAGATCCTGCGGCGACTTGGCGACTGGAAGAACAAGCCGGACCGCAAGCCCCTCATTCTCCGCGGCGCGCGACAGGTCGGGAAAACCACGGCCGTGGAGCTTTTCTCGACAGCCTACGACCAGTTCATTCCCCTCAACCTCGAGAAACCCGAGGAGGCGAAGCTCTTTGCCCGGTCATTGCCGGCCGCTGACCTCCTGCAGGCCATACGGTTTTCCAAAGGGCTCCCGAGCATCCAGGGCCAGACGCTTCTGTTCCTCGACGAGGTCCAGAACTCTCCCGAAGCTGTCTCTTCATTGCGGTATTTCTATGAAGACCTCCCCGAGCTCCACGTGATCGCGGCCGGATCGCTCCTCGAGATCGCCCTGACCCAGAAGCAGATCGGCATTCCAGTAGGACGAGTTGAATACGCCCTGATGTCCCCACTTTCCTTTCGGGAGTTCCTCGAAGCCACGGGCGAAACGCAGGCCCTCGAGGCCCTGGACGTCATTCCCGCCCCTGTCTTTGCCCTTCCCCGGCTGATGGATCTGTTTCACCGATATGCCCTTGTCGGCGGCATGCCCGAGATCGTGGCGCATTATGCCGGGAATCGCGACGCCGTAGCCCTCGCGCCGCTCTACCGCTCTTTATGGACATCCTTCCTGGACGATATCCCCAAGTACGCGCGTAACGAGACGATGAAACGCGTTATCCGGCATTGTCTCGAGGCGGCCCCGCTGGAGGCCGGCGAACGGATCAAGTTCGCCGGCTTCGGCAAATCGAACTACCGTTCGCGGGAGGCCGGCGAATCCCTGAGGACTCTCGAACAGGCCATGCTCCTTCACCTCCTCGCCCCCACGACCTCCACGGAGATCCCCCTCATCCCCGACCGCCGGAAGTCCCCCAAGCTCCTGTTCCTGGATATCGGTTTGATCAACTTCACGGCCGGAATCCAGGGCCACTACTTCGAATATCCCGATCTTTATTCATTCTATCGCGGCCGGATCGCGGAAATGATCGTCGGGCAGGAGCTGATTGCCGCGGATCCCGAGCAGCACAAGCCTGTCTTCTGGGTCAGAGAAAAACGCCAGGCCCCCGCGGAAGTTGATTTTGTGCTCCAGCATGGAAGCCTCGCCGTCCCCATCGAGGTCAAGGCCGGCGCGAAGGGCACGCTGAAATCACTCCACCAATTCATCAACAGGTGCCCCCACGGATTCGCCGTCCGGCTTTACGCGGGCCCCCTCGAGATCGTCCGGACAAAAACGCCGGAAGGCAAGGCTTTTTCCCTCCTCAATCTTCCCTATTGCCTCGCGGGAAAGCTCCGGGCCTACATCCGCTGGATGATCGAAAGCGCCTGAAGCGCCAACCAGGTCTCGAATTGGGGAATACAACAGCCGAGATAGCTCTCCCGGGCCTTTCGTGCCCCGGACTACTTCTTGTCCGCGCCCCGCTCAATCATGAACTCCCATTTGTAGATCAGATCCTTGGCCTCCCGGGCGTTCGGGGCGGCCGGGGAGAGCTCAAGATAGGCGTTCATGTGCATGATGGCTTGGCTGAACTTGCCGAGTTCCGCAGCAAGCAGCGCGGCGTCATAACGGAGAGTGGGACAGAACGGGGCAGCGCGGAGGGCGGAGGTGTATTCGCCGAGGGCCCCTTCGAGGTTCTTTTCCTTGACCAGAACTTCGCCCCGCAGAGAGTATTTCCGGGCCTCCTCTGGAAGCGCGGCGAGCTCGGGATGGGCCGTGAGCAGGGCCGCCGCCCGGGACATGATCGCTTTCGATCCAGCTTGGTCGGCGATTTGCAGGGCCAGAGTGTATTCCCCGAGGGCACCACGGGGATCGCCCCCAGCTTCCAGGGAATTGGCCTTCTCCAAGTGTCCCTGAACGGCGGGCTTTAGAAGATCAGCGAGGATCCCGGCGTTCTTGACGAAGAGGAAATTTGTGGAGGACAGCGTGGGTCCCCCGATCAGAGCGAAGATTCTTTCGGCCTCCGTCACATCCCCTCTTTTGGCGTAAGCGATGGCCGCGAGGACGCGAGCCAAAGTGAAGTCGTTGTCCCTGATCGAGGAAAGTTGCTTGACGGCCTCGTCATAACTCCCCCGGTCGAGCGCGACGACACCCGAGGAGAACAGTGACCAGTCATGTCCAGGTTCGATCGACCCGGCCTTCTCGGCGCTGCTCGCCGCCTCGTCGGCCCGGCCATTTTCCCGGCAAAGGAAGCTTCGAAGCCCGAGCACCTCGACACTGTCTTTGGGTTCCATCTTTCCGAGGAGCCTATCGGCCGCAGCGATTGCTTTATCCAGTTCCCCCATTCGAGCCCAGGTGTTCATCAGGGACCGGATCGGGACGGATTCGTCGGGGGCAAGCTCGGCGGCCGCTTGGTAATTTGCGACGGCCTCGGGGTAATTGCCGAGGCTGTAGAAGACATTGCCGAGCCGGTTGTAGGTCCAAGGATTCTTGGGGTTCAGCCCGATGCACTTCTTCAGCGGCTCAACCGCCTTGGCGAAATCTCCCTTGCCCGTGAGCGAGTCTGCGAGTCCCACATAGGCGTTGGGATTGTCCGGGGCGAGCATGATGGCACTCTCGGCCGCGGCCTTGGCTTCGTCATATTTCTTCAACGCGACGTTGGAGAAGGCCAGCCAGATGAAGTTCTCAGGGTCCTGAGGGTTCACCCGAGCCTTCGACCGAAAGATCGAGGCGGCCTTTTCGTACTGGCCGGATGAATAAAAGGCCATGCCCGCCCGACTCTGGATCAAACCCATGCCTTGGACGATCTTCGCCGCGGCCTTGGCAGAGGCGCTACCGGCCCTTTCCGCCATGATCTTCATGCCCGCAATGGCCTGGTCGATATCGGCGCCCCGGCTGATTAGGAGGTCGATCATGTCGCCGTAGCCTTCCCCGGCGGCGCAACCGAGCGCCGTCCAGCCGTTCTTGCCCAGAGAGTTCAAGTCGGCGCCCCTGTCAATCAGGAGCTTGGCGATCTCCAGCCTGTTCTCGCTAGCCGCCCATATGAGCGCGGTGCCGAAATTCCATTCGTTGACGTCGGCCCCCTTATCCAGGAGCTCCTGGACCTTTTTGATGTCCCCCTTGTTGACCGCCTTCTGCAGAGCCGTTATGCCGGAAGCGGTGCCGACGGTGATAAAGCCGATGGCGAGAAAAGCCGCTAACGCTCCGATATGCCTAAAGAGTTTCATGCCATCCTCCCGGTAAAATCTGTTCTGGCCAGGGCGAAGACGTCCGCCTATCCACACGCGTCGGACCGCTTTAGATCGAGCGGACACTAACGAGATTATCGTTTCCGTCGATTCCCCAGTCTAATGGACTTACAAAGCGAGTCCATCATCCGCTCAGGTGGAATGAGGGGTGATTTTTGCCAGGCAGCCATCATCGTCCCCGATGAGCGGCCCCCTCGGCTCCGGAACGAAAGCTGTCACTCTATCTCAGAAGAGTCGGGAATCGACCTGGCTTTGACTTCCCGAAGAGTTGGCAGACGAGGCCTAAGTGTCTCAGTTGTGTGAACTGATGCTAACAATAAGAAACAGGATAAAGGGCGGAGCCAGCGAGAGGGATCGAACCTCCGACCTGCTGATTACGAATCAGCTGCTCTACCGACTGAGCTACGCTGGCTTAGAGGGACTCGGTTAAATTAAACGAAACGGCCTGATCTGTCAAATTAAGCTTGAGGACGCCCCCCGAAAGAAGGGGGACACGTACCGAAAGTACATGTCCCCATCCTTCAGCCCCTCTTCACTTTAGGACAAAGCGGACGGTCACGGTGAAGGTCACAGGGCGGGGCCGGCCGTTGACGACGAGCGGCTCGTAAACCCACTGCCGGACGGCGTCGACCGCGGCCTCGTCGAGGAGCGGGAGCGACCGGAGCACCCGGACACCGGTGACACGGCCGTAGACATCGGTCGTCGCCTCGAGGATGACGACGCCCTCGACCCTCGCCTGCCGAGCGATCTCCGGGTAGGACGGCTCGACCCTGCGGACGAGCCTGGGAGGCTTGACATCGCCCGCAGCGCGAACGACGGGCTCGACCGGTTCGCCGACGAGCCGATAGAGCATGCCTCCTTCGAGGTTCGCGGGCAGGCCCCCGCCCGCTCCGTAATCGACGCCGCCCTCGATCCCGCCCTCGGCGCCGTCGGCGCCCAAGCCCTCCTCGACGATGCCGTCGGGGATGGCGACGGGAGCGACCCTCCAGCTGCCGACGGCGGCTGCCGCGGGCTTCTTCCCGATGCGCGAGCCGGGGTTCCCGGCCCGGGCTTTCGGCGGCGGAAGCGGCGTCGCGGGCGGCGCAGGGACGAGGATGACGTTAGTAAAATCGACATCCGGCAGGTCGCCCACCCGAAGCAGCGGGACCGTCACCAGTAGAGCCAGCGCCACCGCGTGAACGAGGGCAGCGGCCGGAAGAGCCGCGGCTTTCGTCCGGAAATTCCTGTCCGGGACAAACAACGCGTCTTGGAACATGTTCGCCTCCTTTCGGCGGATTCCCGGAAGCTTTCGCTTCCAACATTGATACATTTGGCCGGAGGGGATATTCCGCTATCCGAGCGCCGAAAAGAGGGACAGTCCCCCGACCGGGCCGAATATTCCGCAAGAAGCTGCAAAGAAGGGGGACACGCACCGCTTCGAGAGAAGCGGTACATGTCCCCTCTTTCAAAATCGGGGCGAATCGCATACAATACCCCTCTTGTTCGACCGCGAGGTTGGACCCATTCGACCGAAAGCGCCACGACAACCATGAACATGATCATCAAGAAGCTCGAGTTGCAGGGATTCAAGTCCTTCGCCGACAGGACGAAGATCGTTTTCCACCCCGGCATCACGGCCATCGTCGGCCCTAACGGTACGGGCAAGAGCAACCTCGTCGACGCCATGCTCTGGGTCCTCGGCGGGCACCGCCAGAAAAACGTGCGCGGCGACCGGACCGAGGACGTCATCTTCAGCGGGAACACCAAGAAGCCCGCCCTGAACATGGCCGACGCGGTCCTGACCCTGGTCAGCGAAGAGGAAGAGCTCGTCGTATCGCACCGAGCCTTCCGCTCCGGAGAGAGCGAATACCGGATGAACGGCAAGTCCGTCCGCCTCAAGGACATCCAGGACGAGCTCTGGAGACACGCCATCGGCGAGAAGGAATACTTCGTCATCGAGCAAGGCTCGATCGGCAACTTCGTCACCTCCAAGCCGATCGAGAAGAGAGCGTTCATCGAGGAGGCCGCCGGCACGGCCTACTATAAGGACAAGAGGCGCCAGGCCCAGTCGAAGCTCGACAGCACCGGGCAGAACCTCATCCGCCTCGAAGACATCATCATCGAGGTCGAGAAGGCGAAAAACTCTCTCCAACGCCAGGCCCAGGCCGCCAACCGCTACCGGCGCCTGCGCGAGCGCATCCGGGAGCTGACCTCCCACCACTACCAGAGAAAACTCGTCCTGCTCGAGAATTCCCAAGGCGAGGCCACCGCTCTTTACGAGGACGGTCTCCTCCGCGAACGGGACGTCACGGCCCGCCTGCGGAGCGAGGAGAAGGACGCGGCGGCGCGGCGGAAGGAGCTCTGGGACCTGGAGAAGGGCCTCAAAGAGAGCCAGGAAAAGCTCTTCGGCCTG
Organism: Acidobacteriota bacterium; assembly: GCA_014894455.1. GTDB lineage: Bacteria > Acidobacteriota > Aminicenantia > Aminicenantales > Saccharicenantaceae > RBG-16-66-30. The sequence goes on from JADBLN010000063.1 coordinate 54,626, forward strand.
AAGTCCCACGTCGCCCGGGTCGAGAGCGACATCGAACGCGAATCGAAAAGGGTCGAGTTTTTCGAGGAGAAGAAAAAGCGCGCCGAGAGCGACCGCGACGAGCTCCTCGAAGACGTCCTCAACCTGACCCGGGAGTTCGAAGATCTCAAGGCAAGGCTCGGCGGTTTCGAGGAAACGCTTGGGACGAACCGGTCCGACGTCGTCCGCGCCGAGGCGAACCTCGAGGCCGCGCGCGAAGCCCGGTTCGTCGAGGAAAAGGGCATCGAGCGCCTGCGCGGCGAATACCTTCAGGCGCTGCAGGGCCTGACGGAGGCCAAGAACGAAAGCGTCAGGACCGACAAGGAGATCGAACTCCTCAGCCGGCAGGAGGAGAAGCTCGCGGCCCAGATCGGCGAGCAGACCGGACTCCTCGTCGAGACCACGGACCGGACGGATGTTCTCGAACGGGACATCGCGGAGCACCGCGACCTCCGGCAAACCCTGGTCGGCGGAGCGGAGGACGTCAAGACGGCGCTCGGCTCCCTGCGTTCTTCCTTGGAAGAAACCCGGCACCGGCTCGAAGCGCTGAAAACGCGGCGGGACGAATCCGCCTACCATCTCCAGGCCCTCCGCAAGATCGACGAAAAAGAGCGCGGCGAGTCCCCGGCCGACGAAATCCCCGGCGGGCTGGGCATCCTGGCCGACCTCATCCGGACGAACCCGGAGAACGCCCTCCTCTTCGACACGTTCTGGCGGGAGGGGGCCAGATCCCGCGTCGTCCCGGTTGAGGAATTCCTGAAGGGCCTTCCCGAGGGCCTGCGCGGGAACTACCTCCTCATCCCGGCCACGGCCAGGCCGGCCATCCCCGAGGAGGTCCTGGGCCGCCCCGGAGTCATCGGGCTGCTCAAGAGCCTCATCGAACCCGACGACCGCCTCAAGGACCGACTGTCCGGCCTTGAGGACGCCGTCATCGTCAGGGACGCCGGCGAAGCGGTCCGGGCCTGGGTCGAGCATCCCGAGCTGAACTTCCTGACGCCCTCGGGCGACCTGCTCTTGTCTTCCGGGCTCCTCCGGCTCGGCGAGAAAGCCGAAGGCGCGATCGCCCTGGCCTCGGAGATGCGCCGGCTCGAGGCCGAGATCGCCCGTTTCGAGTCCGAATCCGCCCCTATCGCCGCCGACCTCGAAGAAAAGCAGATGGGCATCGGGGCGCTCGAGGTCGAGCTCGCGGGCGTCCGCGAAAACCTCGAGCGGGCGGAGCGCGTCCTCCAGGACCGGGAGCGCGAACACCGCTACGGGCTCGGCGAGAACGAAAGGATCCGGACGACACAGACGCTCCTCGGCCGCGAGCTCGACCTTCTGCGCGACGAGAGAGGGCGGCTCGGCGAGACCCTCCTCAGCGCGGGCGAAGGCCTGTCCCTCCGCGAGTCCGAAGCCCGGTCGCTCAAGGAAAGGATCGAAGCGAGGGAGACGGCCCTGACCGCCCTCGCGGCCGAAGCCGCCGGGCTCGAACGCCTCTTCTTCGAAACGAAGGCCGGTCTCGACCTCGTCCAGGAAAAGATGAACGGCCTCGGCGACCAGATGCGGACGACCGAGAAACGGAAGGAGGCCGCGACGGCCAAGATCCAGCAGCTCGAGACCGACGCCTGGCGCAGCGAGGAGGACAAGGCCCGGCTCCGCGACGAGATCCTGGCCCTCCGGGAAAGCGCCAAGACCCTCGGCGAAGAGCGCCTCCGGGCCGAGGTCGGGCTGGAGGCGACGGAAGACGAACTCGAGCAGGTCCGCAAGGCCCTCGAACGGTCCGAGACAGTCGTCCAGAAAACCCGGGAAGAGGAAGAGGCGGCCAAGGACGAGCGGGTTAGGCACGAGATCCGCAAGGCCGAGGTCGAGCGCGACCTGGTCAACCTCGACGAAATGTGCTGGCAGGAGCTCAAGAAAACCCTGGCCGAGCTCCGGGCGGAGGCCAAGTCCGCCGGCGAGACCGCTCCCGCGGCCGTCCCCGCCGGCGACCAGGAAGCTGTGGAGCTGGCCGAAGAAGACGCCGAGGATGCCGACGCCGAGGCTTCCGGGCCGGCGGACAAGACCGGCCTGCCGGGCGAGGCCGTCAAGTCCCGGCGGACTGCGAAGAAATGGCAGCCCATCGCCGGGATGGCCGACGACGAGGTCGAAAAAGAGCTCGACGAATCGCGCGAGACCCTCGGCCGCTTCAAGGCGGTCAACCTCATGGCCGAGGAGGAATACTTCGAACAGAAGAAACGCTTCGATTTCCTCTTCGAGCAGCGCCGCGACCTCCGGGACTCCATCGCCTCCACCGAGGAGGCCATCCGCAAGATCGACGAGGAGAGCAAGACCCAGTTCCTCAAGGCCCTGGAGGAGGTCAACAAGAACTTCCAGGAGATCTTCGCGGCCCTCTTCAAGGGCGGCAACGCCGAGGTCAAACTCCTCGAGCCGGACAACCCCCTGGAGAGCGGCGTCGAGATCGTCGCCCAGCCGCCGGGCAAGCGCGTCCAGAACCTCAACCTGCTCTCCGGCGGCGAGAAATCCCTGACCAGCCTGGCGTTCCTGTTCGCCCTCTTCCGCTACCGGCCCTCGCCCTTCTGTTTCCTGGACGAAGTGGACGCCGCCCTCGACGACGTCAACCTGGCCCGCTTCCTCGAGCTCCTGAAGACGATCAAGCACCAGACCCAGTTCATCCTCATCACCCACAACTACAAGACGATGGAAGTGGCCGACTACATCTACGGCACGACCATGTCCGAGCCCAACATGACCAAGCTCCTGTCGGTAAAGCTCGAGAAAAAAATCGGCAAAGAACCGAACAATTTGTTATGATAGCGCCGGTCAAACCGGACGTGTAGGAGGGCGGCATGTCGAGCTATCTCATCATCATCCTCATCTATCTTCTCGCCTTGACGGTCCTGAACTTCGTTCGATCCAGGAAGATCAAAAGCCAGGAACAGTTCATGGTCGCCGGACGGAGCCTCAAGTGGCAGGTCATGGTCTTCACCCTGATCTGCACCTGGATCGGCTCCGGGACGTTCATCAGCGGCGCGGAGTTCGCTTCGAAGGCCGGGTTCTCGGCCCTCTGGCTGGCCGCCGGGGCCTGGGTGGGGATCATCCTCATCTATTTCCTCGCCGCCAAGATCCACACCTTCGGGCAGTACACGGTTGGCGACGTCCTCGAGGTCCGCTACGGGCCGGCGGCCCGACTTTTCGGGGCCGTCGCCCTGATCCTGTCGTTCGTCTCCATCGTCTCCTACCAGTTCGTCGCCGGCGGCTTTATCCTCAACGTCATCACCGACGGCAAGATCTCCGAAGCGACGGGCACGTTCATCGCCGCCGCCTTCGTCATTCTCTTCACGGCCCTGGGCGGCATGGTCGCCATCGCCTACACCGACCTGCCGAACGGCATCATCATCGTTCTGGCCTGCCTCCTGGCCGTGCCTTTCGTCGTCACCGCCTCGGGCGGCCTGCCGGCGGCCAAGGCGGCCCTGGAGCCGGGCTATTTCGCCGTCGTCAACACCCAGTTCGGCGTCCACCCCTGGCTCAAGGCTATCGGCTACTTCCTGTCGACGATGTTCCTCCTCCTGGGCGTGCAGAGCATGTACCAGAAATTCTACAGCGCCAAGTCGGGCAAGGACGCCAAAAAGGCCGTCGCCTGGTGGACCGTCGGGACGATATTCGTCGAGACGATCGTCGTCGTCATCGCCGTCTTCGCCTTCAGCAAGCTCAAAGGCCAGATCGACCTGAGCGTGCCCAAAGCCGGCGGCAAGGTTGTCCTGATGGCGGCCAAACAGCTCGTCCCCTTCCCCGTCGGCGTTCTGCTCCTCGCCGCGGCCTGCGCCGTGGTCATCTCCACGGGCATGAACTACCTCCTCTCCCCCTCGACGACGGTCATGCGCGACATCTATCAGCGCTTCATAAAGAAAAACGCCGACCCGAAGAAGATGGTCGCCCTCCAGAAGGTCTTCATCGTCGCCATCGGCGTGCTGGCTTTCCTGCTGGCCACCCAGCTCAAGTCCGTCCTGGAGATGAGCTTCTTCGCCTACACGATCTACGGCGTCGCCATCACCCCGGCCCTCATCGCCGCGCTGGCCTGGAAGCGGGTGACCCGGGCGGGCGGCCTGGCCTCGATCATATCGGGCACGGTCGTCTGTCTCGCCTTCTTCGCCCTGTCCAAAATCCCGGGCATACCGGCCCCCGACGGCGACCCCTGGGGCATCCCGATCATCTACCCGTCGCTCATCGCCTCGCTCGGCGCGCTCGTCATCGTCAGCCTTCTCACCCCTAAGCCCAAACCGGAAGAATTAGAGAAATTCTTCCCGAAATCCAAATAAGGAGCGGCGGGGAGCGGCAGGGAGCGGAGTCCTCGAAGCGACCGATAAAAGCGCGACGGAGCAACTCAGAGGCGCGCTTTTAGGAAATATCTGCATAGAGTGTTAGCTTTAGGATCAGAAGGGGGACACGTACCGAAGGTACATGTCCCCGATTTATTTAAGGTACATGTCCCCGATTTATTTTTTCCCTAAGTGGCCGATGGGAAAAGGGCTGAGGGTATCGTCGGAGGGAGCATAAAGCGGTTATTTAGCCGTCATGGGCCGGGGCAGGCCCATGACGACGTAAAAATCACCGCAGCGGACGAAGACGATGCCCGAAGACCCTCAACGGCCGACTGAGGTAAAATGACAACAGGCGTGGTGTCGGACAAACGCTTCATGGACCATGACATGGGCGCCTCCCACGTCGAATCCCCGCGCCGGGTCGAGGTCCTCAACCGAATGCTCGAGGAGGACCCGCCCGTCCCCTATCTCGCCATCGAGCCCCGGCCCGCGACCGACGAAGAAGTGGGCTGGGTGCACGAGCGAGGTTACATCGACCTCGTCCGGTCCACGGCGGGCAAGACCGTTCCCCTGGACATGGATACGATCGCAGGCCCAAAGACCTTCGCAACCGCCCTTCTCGCCACGGGAGGCTTCCTCAAGTCGCTCGACCTGATCATGGACCGGGCCGTGCGCAACGCCTTCGCCCTCGTCCGGCCGCCCGGCCACCACGCCGAAGCGTCCCAGGCCCTGGGTTTCTGCTTCTTCAACAACGTCGCCGTCGGCGCCGAGCACCTCGTCCGGAACCACGGCCTGCGGCGGGTCCTCGTCGTCGACTGGGACCTCCACCACGGCAACGGGACCGAGCACGTGTTCTACGCTCGCCGCGACGTGATGTACTTTTCGACCCATCAGATCCCCCTCTACCCGGGCACGGGGGCCGTCCGGTCCTTCGGTCGCGACGACGGCTACGGCTACAACCTCAACGTCCCCCTGCTCGCGGGCAAGGGCGACGCCGATTATCTCCACATCTTCGAGAGGATCCTGGCTCCGGTCGCCGCCCAGTTCAAGCCCGAGTTCATCCTCGTGAGCGCCGGCTTCGACATTGCCGCCGGAGACCCTCTCGGAGGGATGGCAGTGACGCCGGCCGGGTTCGGGCTCCTGACAGCGTCCCTCCTGGCCATGGCCGAGCGGACCGCGGCGGGCCGGCTGGCCCTGGTCCTCGAGGGCGGCTACGACCTCCGGGCCCTCCGGGACGGCGTCCGGGAAGTCCTGAAGACGCTCGCTGGGAGGGACAGCCCCGGCCCGGCCCGGCTTACGGCCTCCAAGACTCTCAGGGCCGAACTCGAGTATCCCCTTCTCACCTTCCGCAGGACGTGGGACATCCCGGCCGCTTGAGTGTCCTCCGTCTGGAAAACCGTCATCTGGATAGGACAATTTCCGCCTGGTCTCCGCGCTTTTTCAGGGGAGCGCCTTGGCATAGTTCTTGCATAAAGATATTGGCGTATAGGAGAACGACCATGAGAAGAACGATGGTTGTCTTGATCGCGCTGGTTCTGATAGCGGTCGGTGTCTACGCCCAGGACACGAAGGCCCCGACCCCGCAGGATACAAAAGAGATCAAGGACGCGAAATACACGAACGAATCCGTTGCCCGCCTGAGCTTCGTCGAGGGGAAGGCGTTCGTCCAGAGGGCGTCCGACCTCGGCTACGAGGAAGGGGCCCTCAACATGCCCGTCAGCGAGGGCGACCGGATCGGCACGGCGGACGGCCGGGCCGAGATCCACTTCGGCAAGGGCAATTATATCCGGCTCGACAACGACACCAAGCTCGACGTCCTGAACCTGCCCAAAAAGGAAGACGACGTCACGCGGCTCCGGGTCTGGTCGGGGAACATCTACCTCGTCGTGGGCACGCTGAAGAAGGAAAAGGGGATCGAGCTCCACACGGCCGATTCCTCTTTCTACGTCCTCGACCGCGGCATCTACCGGATGGACGTCCGGGAAAACAGGGACACGGAGATCCAGGTCTATCAGGGGCTCATCGAAGCCGCCGGCGAGGAGGGCTCGACCCTGCTCAAGGCGTCCCAGCGGCTCGAGGTCTCCGAGGGCCGCTTCGCCTCGAAGCCGTCATCGTTCATCGCGGTGGCCGACGACAGTTTCGACAAGTTCAACGAGTCCCGGAATTCCGTGACCGGCCGGCAGTACGCCAAGAGTCACATGCCCGAGGAACTCTCGGACTTCGAAGCCGAGCTCGACGACAACGGCGAGTGGATGTACCTCGCTCCCTACGGCAACGTCTGGGTGCCGGGCGGGGTCGACGAAGACTGGCGCCCCTACAACAACGGCCGTTGGACCTGGCTGCCCATGTCCGGGTGGACCTGGTGGCCGTATGAGCCTTGGGGCTGGTCGACGTCCCACTACGGACGCTGGCACTGGGGACTCGACCTCGGCTGGTACTGGATCCCCATGAGCATGTGGGGCCCGGCCTGGGTCAACTGGTGGGGGGATGATTTTTACTTCGGCTGGGCGCCGCTCAGCTACTGGGGCTACCCCGGCATCATCATGGGCGGCCAATACTACGGTCACTATTACGGCGCTTACTATCCTTACGAGTCGCGGGCCCTGACCGTCGTTCGCCGCGACCATCTCAGGGACCCCGGTATTTCCCGAAACGCCCTCAGGGGGGATTCTCTCAAGGGCCTGACCAGGATGAGCCTGACGAGCCGGAACCTCAGCCTCAGGCCGGCGGGGACGAAGATCTCCGTCCAGCCGCTCGGCGGGAACCGGGTCCTGCTCCGGAAGGACGACCGTTCGACCGGATTCACTCAGAACAAGCGGATCGGCCGCGACGCCCTCGGCACATCTCCGGCGAGCCCCCGGACGATCCGGAAGCCGGACGCGACGGGTAAATCCCAAGGCCAAACGGCTAAGACTTCGGCCAAACCGCAGACGGTCAAGAGCCCGGATAAGGGCTCGGCCAAGACGTCCAGCCCGTCCAAGGGATCGGGCTCGGCGGAGCGCAAGATCCGGAAGAAGGACGGGAGCGCCGAAACGGCCTCGAGCGCCTCGAGCGCCGTGGACGGATACAAGAGCTCGCCGACCGTTTCGAGGACGGCGGCCGGGGTGGGCAGCCCGAAAACGTTCAACGGTTATCCTTCATCCCCCACGATCACGCGACCCAGGTCTTACGGGGACGGCGGCGCGGCCAGGGCCAGGACCTTTACGGGTCCCTATTCCCGGCCGTCCTCCGTTCGGGGAACGTCGGGAAGCCCGTCCGTCCGTTCGGGGAGTTCTTCGTCGGGGCGCGGTTCGGCCCGGGTCGGCTCCTCATCTTCGGGCCGGTCGAGCGGCGGGTCGCGCGGCTCCGCCTCCCGCGGCTCGGGGTCGGCGTCACGGGGCTCGTCTTCGGGCTCCCGAAGCTCCTCGGGCGGCAGCGCGAAAAAAAAGTAGAAACCCCTTTCCACTATAGGGGGCGTCTCTCTCGTCATGGCCGGTTTGGGAGGGACGCCCCTTTTTTTTTATCTCAGCGTTCCTCGCTCGCCTTTTCGCTCGAGTAATAATCCAGGATCCGGAGGTGGTCGGCGAGCGTGCAGAACCGTGAGGGTTCCGTGCCCGGGAAAAAAACCTCCCGGAACGGATAACGGCAGATGGGGGTGGCCAGCAGTCCGGTTTTCCGGTCGATCTCGACGAAGACGAGGTTCGGCGGAACCTCGAAATCCGCGGGCTGGAAATCTACGACGCCGTCGCTCGCCGCCTTCTTTCGGACGTCGTCGATGACCCGGCTGAAGAAATCCTGCCAGATGGGCAGGGCCGCGGCGGCCCCAGTTTGTCTGCCCCCGAGGGATACCGGCTTGTCGTGGCCGACCCAGACGCCCGCACAAAGGGTCGGCGAGAAGCCGATGAACCAGGCGTCCGTGTACTTGTCGGTCGTCCCGGTCTTTCCCGCCAGCGGCCAGCCGAGGACGCTGGCCGCCGCCCCCGTTCCCTGCTCCATGACGCCGCGCATCAGGTGGGTCATCATGTAGGCGGTTTGGGGGGAGACGACTTCATTCGATTCCACCCGCGTCTCTTCGAGAACGTTGCCGTCCTTGTCTTCGATCCGAGTGATGAAATAAGGCCGGAACCGGACGCCCTTGTCGGGAAACGCCGAGAACGCGGAGACCATTTCGAGCAGGGTGATTTCGAACGTGCCCAGGCTGAGCGAGAGGTAGGGGTTGAGAGGCGACGTGATCCCGAAGCGGCGGCAGTATTCGACGCCGACCTGGGGCGAGATGAAATCGAGAAGCTTGGCCGTGACGACGTTCCGTGATTCTTCGAGGCCGATCCGGACCGTGACGGCGCCCTTGTACTTCCGGTCGTAGTTCTTGGGCGACCAGGGTTCGCCGTCCCAGCGGTCGACGAAAGTCACGGGCTCGTCGGCGATCAGACTGGCCGGGGTAAAGCCGTGCTCGAGGGCGGCGGTGTAGAGGAGGGGCTTGATGGCCGAGCCGGTCTGCCGCGGCGCCTGGACGGCCCGGTTGAATTGGCTGTCCCGGAAGGAATATCCCCCGACGAGGGCCTTGACCTGACCCGTCTGGGGGTCGATGGCCACGAAGCCGCCGTTCCGGAGGGGCTTCTGGTCGAGGGAAACCCGGGCTTCCTTCCCCGACGCGTCGACGGCGTTGACACTGACCTGGACGACGTCGCCGCGCTTGACGAGGGCGTCCAGGAACCCGGCCTTGGTCCAGCCGATGTCCTTGTTCGTCATCGTCCCGGTGAAATTCTTGACGCGGACCGTGGCCTCGGTCCGCGATACGGAGAGGATGATCGCGTCGTAGGCCTCCCCGGCCTCGACGGACTGGTTTTCCCAGCTCAAGAGCCACTGGTCTTCGGGTTCGGTCTGAGCGCCGGCGACAAGGCCTTTCATGACTTCCGGACCGGCCGTGAGCAGGTTCGGCTTGTCCGCCCGCCAGCCGTTCTTCCGTTTCTCGGTATCGCGGAGCCCCGCGTGCAGGGCCCGCTCCGCGTACCGCTGAAGCGTCGGGTCAAGCGTCGTATAGACCTTGAGTCCGGCCCGATAGAGGCCCTCGACGCCGTAGTTTTTCTCGAGATACCGGCGAATCTCTTCGAAGAAGTAAGCGCCGAATTCCGAGCTCGTCCGCCTCAACGGGAGGACGCTCATGGGCCTCTTTTTTGCTTCCTCCCCTTGCGCCTTGGTCAGATAGTCCTCGGCGGCCATGCGGTTGAGGACGTGGTTGCGGCGGCCGAGGGTCCCTTTCGGGTTCGTATAGGGGGAATATAGGGACGGGCCGCGGAAGATCCCGGCGATGAGGGCCGCCTCCTCCAGGCTGAGCTCGCCGACGCTCTTGCCGAAGAAGAGGCGGGAGCTCGATTCCACGCCGTAGACCCCGTGGCCGAGGTAGAAATGGTTGCAATAGAGCGTCAGGATGTCCTGCTTGGAGTACTGCTTTTCGATCTGGATGGAGAGGAAGGCCTCCTTGAGCTTGCGCCGCAGGCTGACCTCCCGATGGAGGAAGAGCGAGCGGGCCAGTTGCTGAGTGATCGTGCTGCCGCCCTCGGGACGCCGGCCGCTCAGGACCTTGAACAGGTCCGCCTTGACCGCCCTCAGGACGCCGCGGACATCTACGCCCCGGTGCCGGAAGAAGTTCGGGTCCTCGGTGGCCACGATGGCGTCGACGAGGACCTGGGGAATCTGGTCGAACGGGATCTCGACGCGCCGCTCCTCGGCGAACTCCTTGATCGGCTGGCCGTCGGCCGCGTAGACCGTCGTGATGAGCTTGGGCCGGAACGTGTCCATGTCGCCGACCGGAGGGAGGTCATCCTTGATGGCGAAGTAGGAGCCGACGAACCCTCCCAGGCCGATGGCCAGTCCGGCGAGGGCGGCGATGAGGAAGGCGCGGAGGACGGTACGCTTCTTGAATTTAAAGATCTTGATCTTGAGCGCTGGGATCTTCAATTTTAGTAACTTTGAGTTGGCGTTCTTCAGGTCCAGTTGGCTCGGGTCCGGGTTACTCATAGCGCTCAGACCATCATAGCAAATCGATCCTTAAAAGACAAAACCGAAGAGGGACTGTCCCCAATGGGGGCTGTCCCTCTTGGCTACGGAAAACGGGCGGATCCGGAGGCCGGATTCGGGGACATGTACCGGATTCGGGGACATGTACCGGATCCGGGGACACGTACCGGATCCGGGGACATGTCCTAAAGGGCCCGGTAAAGGCCCTTTAGGGCGTGTCCCCCTTCTTTTTGCGTCCTCGCGCGACGCGTCAACATAAACGCACAGGAGGTTTAAAGAACGGGTAAAGAACGGGGACACAAAGAACGGGGACACGTACCGGAGGTACATGTCCCCATTCTTCAAGGATGGGAATTGGAGGCTAGGCGCGGGCGTCGAGAAGCCGAGAGACGGCGGCCCAGATGGTCCGGCCGATCGACCGCCGGTCGCCCCGGCCGTCGAGGTGGACGAACTCCGGACCCTTGAAGCCGCGGAAGATGCGGGCAACCTGGACGAGGTAGTCCTCACGCTCGAAGAGTTCGTCGCGGGTCTTCCGGCCGCGGATGCGGGCCAGGCCGCCCTTGGCGTCGACATCGAGGACGACGACCAGGTCGGGCCTCACGGCGAAGGCCTCGTTCATCCGGCGGATCTTGCCCGTGTCGATGCCCTTGGCGCCCTGGTAGGCGATGGTCGAGAAGTAATACCTGTCGAGGACGACGACCTTGCCGGCCTTTAGCGCCGGGACGAGGTTTATGGCCACGTTTTCCCGCCGGTCCTGGACGAAGAGGTCGAGTTCCTCGGCCGGCGTCAGCGAATCGGCGCGGGCGGCCAGGCGCTTGACCTCCCGACCCCACCGCCCCCGGGTCGGTTCGCGGAAAAAAGCGGCCTTGTAACCGCGGTACCTGAGCCGTCTGAGGAGGGAGCGCGCCTGGGTCGTTTTCCCGGAGCCGTCAATCCCTTCGAGGACGACGAGGACGCCTTTTTTGAGCTTGCGGGGCATGGGAAGGTCATATTAATCCCGTTCGCGGCCGAAAGCAACCGGCCCCCGGACAGGCGGCCCGGGATGCAACCAATGCCGCCAGCCGGGCGTTGGTAACAGGTTGGCCGAATTGAAATTTCAGGCCTGATATGGTATTTTTGAATTTCAAACTACGGAGGTACGGCATGAAAAAATACGCATGGATCGCCATTTCGAGCTTTACCCTGGGCCTGCTCCTCGCGGGCTACCTTTTCCTCTATCTCCCCGAGAAAAACTCGGCGGCCGCGGACGTCTTCGCTTCCGGGACGGCTCCGGCTCCATCGGCGAACCTGTTCGCCTCTCCCGCCCCCCAGGAGAAGCCGACCCTGGATTTCGTGACCATCGCCGAAAAGATCGGCCCGGCCGTCGTCCGGATCGAGGCCGAACGCCGGGAACCGTCGAGGGCCTCCGGCTTCGGCGAAGAATCCCCCTTCGGCGACGACTTCTTCAACAGATTCTTCGGCCAGCCGCGGCAGAACCAGCCGGAATTCAACACCGTCCAAGTCGGCGGCACGGGCTTCTTCATCACCGCCGACGGCTACATTCTGACCAATAACCACATGGTCGAGAAGGACAAGACGATGAGCGTCACCGTCACGACGCTCGGCGGCAAGGAATACGACGCCAAGATCATCGGCACGGACCTGGGGACGGACCTGGCCCTGCTGAAGATCCAAGCTAAGGACATGCCCTTCGCCGAGCTCGGCGACTCCGGCCTGGTCAAGGTCGGCGAGTGGGTCCTGGCCATCGGCAATCCCCTGGGCATGGAGCACACGGTCACGGCCGGAATCGTCAGCTACAAGGGCCGCTCGATCGACACCCAGAGCTACCAGGACTTCATCCAGACCGACGCGGCCATCAACCGCGGCAATAGCGGCGGCCCGCTCATCAACATGAAGGGCGAAGTCATCGGCATCAACTCCACCATCCTGACCTCGGGCTTTGCCGGGAACATCGGCATCGGTTTCGCCATCCCCTCGAGCATCGCCAAGAAGGTCGTCGTCCAGCTCAAGGAGAAGGGCCGGGTCATCCGCGGCCGCCTCGGCGTCCAGATCCGGGACCTCACGGAGGGCATGGCCAAGCAGTGGAACCTCACATCCAAGGCGGGCGCCGTGGTCATCTCCGTCGAGCCCGACTCCCCGGCGGAACTGGCCAAGATCAAGCAGTACGACGTCATCACCCAGGTCAACGGCGAGCCGGTCAAGAACGGCGACGACCTGCGCTTCCGCATCGCCGACATTCTGCCCGGCGGCAAGGTCAACCTGACCGTCGTCCGCGACGGCAAGGAGACGAAGGTCACGGCGATCGTCGACGAGCTCGAGCCCGAGCGCGAAAAAGGCCAGGTCGCGAGCCTCGATAAGGACATCGGCGTCTCTGTCGTGGCCCTGTCGCCCAACGCGGCCCGCCGCTACGGGCTCAGGACGACCGAGGGCCTGCTGATCACGGAAGTCCGGAACGGCAGCGAAGCGGCCCGCCAGAACCTCGCCGCGGGCATGATCATCCTCGAGGTCAACCGGAAGAAGATGACCACGGTCCGCGATTTCGAGAACATCCTGAAGACGACCACGAGCGGCGACGAGGTCATCCTCCTCGTCCGCCAGGAGCTCGAAGGCCGGCCCCAAGACTTCATCGCCACGGTCAAAGTCCGCTGATGCGGTTCACCAAGCTCCACGGGCTCGGCAACGACTTCCTGGTCGCGAGCCCGGGCGGGGAGCCGGCTGTCCCCGAAGCCGGGGAGTTGGCACGGAGGATCTGCGACCGGCACACGGGCGTCGGGGCCGACGGCCTCATCTTTCTCACCCCTGAAAAGGGTGAGCCCGCCAGGGCCGGGTTCCGGATATTCAACGCCGACGGCAGCGAAGCGGAGATCTCGGGCAACGGGCTGCGCTGCGCCGCCGCCTTTCTGGCCTGGAGCGGAGCCGTCACCTCGCCGAAGGTCCTCTTCAGGACGGCGGCGGGAGAGCGGCCGAGCGAGGTCCTCTCCTCACGGGGCCCCCTTTTCGAGGTCAGGATCGGCCTCGGCGCGCCGCGCCTGGCCTCAAAGGATATCCCGTTCGACGACGATCGAGTCCACGAACGGATCGTCGACTACCCTCTGTCCGTGATCCAAAGGACCATTCCGGTCACCTGCGTTTCCATGGGCAACCCCCATTGCAGCCTTTTTTTCGACCATTTTCCGTCCCGGGGCGAATGGCGCGGCATAGGCGCCGAGATCGAATCGCACCCGTTCTTCCCCAGCAGGACGAACGTCGAATTCATCCGGGTCGTCGGACGGGACGAGATCGAGGTCCTCTTCTGGGAGCGCGGCGTGGGGGAAACGCTGGCCTCGGGCACCGGTTCGGCCGCCGCGGCCGTCGCCTCCATGCTCAAGGGCCTCGTCGACCGCACGGTCACGGTCCGGACGGCCATGGGCAGCCTGAAGGTGGAGTGGTTGGAGGGCGGCGAGGTTTACCAGGTCGGTCCAGCCGAGGTTGTCTTCTCGGGCGATTATCCGGCGGCCTGAGCCCTCACCCTACCCCGGGTTTCATCAGCGGAAATGTTCGAAGCCCCCGGCGCGGAGGGGCTCTTTCTTTTTATCGGAACCAACCAGGAAGATCTTTTTGCCGGCGGTGACGCGGCCGATCATCGTCAGCTTGAATCGTGAGGAAAGCTTCCGCACGGTCGCGAGCTTCGCCGGCCGGACGGTGAACAGGAGCTCGAAGTCCTCTCCCCCGTTGAGAGCCAGCGCCAGCGGGTCCTTCGAGAACCGCCGCAGGGCCGATGAGATCGGAACCCGAGACGCTTCGACCTCCGCCCCGACGCCGCTTTCCTCGCAGATGTGGGCGAGATCGACGGACAAACCGTCCGAGATATCGATCATCGCCGAGGCGAGCTTTCTCCGGGCTATAAGCGCGCCCAACTCCAGCTGCGGGACCGGGTCGAGAAAAGCCCTGATGAGCGGCCGTACTCCCCTGCCCTTTTCCTGAAGGCCGCCTTCCTCGAGCAGCCGGAATCCCTGGGCGGCGTCACCGAGTGTTCCCGAGACGAAAATCCGATCGCCCGCCCTTGCACCGCTTCTCGTCACCGGGGACTTCGCCTCCCCCGTGACCGTGACGGAGATCATGATCTGGTCGGCTTGAGAGAGGTCTCCTCCGACCAACGCCACTTTGGCCTCGCGGGCCGCGCTCCGGAACCCGGCCATGAACTTCCGGAGCCAGATCTCTTCGAGGTCCCCTGGCATGGCCATCCCGACGAGCGCGTGCAGGGGACGTCCACCCATGGCGGCGATGTCGCTGAGGTTGACGTTGAGGGCTTTCCTCCCAAGGAGCCGGGGCGGATAGACGGCCCGCCGAAAATCCTCGTCCTCGACGAGGATGTCCGTCGTCAGCAATAGGGATCTCGGGGCTTTGACGAGGGCCGCATCGTCGCCGATGCCTATGAGGATATCCGTCCGCGGTTCGCTGAAGGCACGACGGATCCGCGATATCACCCGCCGCTCGCCCAGCTCTTTCAGCCGCATCGCGTCCCTCCGGGCGTCCCGGGCCCGGCTATTTCTTTTTTCCGGTCTTCTTTTCAGCCTTCTTCGGCGCCTTGCCGAAGGGCCTGATCATGGCGTGGCCGAACACTTCCTTGACGTCCTCGACGTAGATGAACTCCATGCCGCGGATGACCTTCTTGGGGATCTCGTACAGGTCTTTTTTGTTCGCGGCCGGCATGATCATCTTCCTGATGCCGGCCCGCTGGGCGGCCAGGACCTTCTCCTTGACCCCGCCGACGGGCAGGACGTTGCCGCGCAGGGTGATCTCGCCGGTCATGGCCACGTCCCACTTGACCTTGTTGTTCGTGCAGACGGAGATGAACGCCGTGGCGATGGTCACGCCGGCCGACGGCCCGTCCTTGGGGATGGCCCCCTCGGGGATGTGGATGTGGAAGTCGTTCCGGTAGAAGATCTTGCTGTCGATGCCGAACTCCGAGGCATGGGCCCGGGCGTAGCTCAGGGCGGCCTGGGCGGATTCTTTCATGACGTCGCCGAGAGAGCCGGTAAGGGACAGCGCGCCCTTGCCCGGCATCTTCGTCGCTTCGACGAAGAGGATCTCGCCGCCCGTGGCCGTCCAGGCGACGCCGGTGGCGAGGCCGACCTGGTCCTTCTTGAGGAGCTGGTCCTTGAAGATCTTCGGCGGGCCGAGGTGGCGCTCGATCGACTGGGCCGTGACGACAGTCAGGCCCTTCTTGCCCTCGGCGACCTTGCGGACAACCTTGCGGCAGACCGAGGCCATCTCGCGCTCGAGGTTGCGGACGCCGGCTTCCCTCGTATACAGGGAGATGATCTTCTTGACAGCGCCGCCGGTGAAGCTGATGAGCTTCGGGGTCAGGGCGTTCTCGGCGACCTGCTTCGGGATGAGGTGGCGGACGGCGATTTGGAGCTTTTCCTCCTCCGTGTAACCCGGAAGCTCGAGCACCTCCATGCGGTCGCGGAAGGCCGGCTGGATGGGGTCGAGGAGGTTGGCCGTAGTGATGAACATGACCTTGGACAGGTCGTAGGGCACACTCAGATAATGATCGCGGAACTGGTTGTTCTGCTCGGGGTCGAGGACCTCGAGGAGGGCCGATGACGGGTCGCCGCGGAAATCGGAGCCGATCTTGTCGACCTCGTCCATCATGAAGACGGGATTCTCCGAGCCGGCCCGGCGGATGCCCTGGATGATGCGGCCGGGCATGGCCCCGACGTAGGTCCGGCGGTGGCCGCGGATCTCGGCCTCGTCGTGGATGCCGCCGAGGGAGATGCGGACGAACTTCCGGCCGAGGGCCCGGGCGATCGACCGGCCGAGCGAGGTCTTCCCCACGCCGGGCGGGCCGACAAAGCAGAGGATGGGCCCCTTGGCCGTCTTGGACAGCTTGCGGACGCCGAGATACTCGAGGATGCGCTCCTTGACCTTCTGCAGGCCGTAGTGGTCGTCATCGAGGATCTTCTTGGCCTTGACCAGGTCGAGCGTGTCGATCGTGGCCTTGTTCCAGGGCAGCATGAACATCCAGTCGAGGTAGTTGCGGACGACCGACGTCTCGGCCGACTCCGGGTGCATCTGGGCCAGGCGGCTGATCTGCTTCTCGAGCTCTTCCTTGACCTCGTCGGAAACCCGGATCTTGCGCAATTTGTCCTGGTAGATCTTGAGCTCTTCCTGGATCTCCGTGCCCTCGCCGAGCTCCTTCTGGATGGCCTTCATCTGCTGGCGCAGGAAGTACTGCTTCTGGAGCTTGTCCATCTCGCCCTTGGCCTCGATCGAGATCTTGGACTGGACGTCGAGGATCTCGAGTTCCCGGGTCAGGAGCTCGAAGACCTTCTTCAGCCGCCGGGTGGGGTCGGCAATCTCGAGGATGGCCTGGGCCTCTTCGACCTTGAGGTCGAGGTTCGAGGCCGTCAGGTCGGCCAGGCGCCCGGCCTCGTCCACGTTCGAGGCGATGATGAGGACCTCGGGCGCGAGGTTCTTGCCGAGCGAAGCCGCCCGCTCGAGCCCGGAGCGGACGTTGCGGATGAGGGCCTCGCTCTCGAGGCTCTTCTCGGGCTTGTCGGACTCTTGGACGACCGAGACCTCGGCGATGATGTGGGCCCCCTCCTCCTCGAAGGACGCGACCCGGGCCCGGACGAGGCCCTGGGCCAGGATGCGCACCCGGCCGTCGGGGAGCTTCAGCATGCGCATGATCAGGGCGACCGTGCCGACGTCGTAGACGTCCTCGCGCTTGGGGTCCTCGACTTCCATGTCCTTTTGGGTCAGGAGGAGGATCATCCGGTTGGTCGAGAGCGAGACGTCGATCGCGTTCTTCGATTTTTCCCGGCCGACGAAGAGCGGGGCGATCATGTAGGGGAAGATGACGACGTCCCTCAGAAGCAGCACGGGCAGCTTGGCCGGGACCTGGAGCTTCTGGTTCTGCTCCTCCATGATGCCCTCGAGCTGTTCGCCGTTCTTATTGTCGATGCTGGCCATGTCAAAGCTCCAATCTCATCCGCCGCTACGGCGGTTCTTGATCTCCACGTCCCTCCGCTTGCGGGGCGGCTTCTTCAGAACGATCGTCAGGACGCCGTTCTCGAGAGCCGCGCAGGCCCGGTCGGGGTCGATCGTCCCGGGCACGACGACGTCCCGGCGGAAGGCCCCAAACTCCCGCTCGAGCCTCATGTACCGGGACCCGTGATGGGTCCCGAGCTCCCGCTTGAAGCCGCTCACTTCGAGCCGGCTGGCGAAGAGAAGGACCTTGACGTCTTTCTCCGAAACGCCGGGGAGTTCCATCTCCAGGATGAATTCGCCTCCGGTCTCATAAACGTCGACCGCGGGAATGGTGACTTCCCCGGGCAGCGGCAGTCTCGGCTCGGGCGGCCGGACGGTCCGCTCCGAGGTCCTGACCCGGGCTTCGGCCTTGAGGATCCGGGAAACGGGCTTGATGCGGCGGACCATGGCGGAAGGCGGAGGCTATTTTTCCTTCATGAGGTCCTCGAGCTCCTGCCGGAATTCGGCGACGTCCTCGAACTCCCGGTAGACGGAGGCGAACCTCACGTAGGCGACCTTGTCCAGCTCCTTGAGTCTGCCCATGACGAGCTGTCCGATCTCGGCGACGCCGATCTCCTTGTCCGGCCGCTCCTGGAGGAGGGACTCGATCTCTTCGACGATCTCCTCGAGCTGGCTGATCTGGATCGGCCGTTTCTCGCAGGACTTCATCATCCCCCGCAAGAGCTTCTGGCTGTCGAACGGCTGGCGCGTACCGTCCTTCTTGACGACCATGTAGGGGATCTCCTCGATCTTCTCGTAGGTCGTGAACCGGCGCTTGCAGGACAGGCATTCCCGCCGCCGACGGATGGAGAGCCCCTTTTTGCTCTCCCGGGAGTCGATGACCTTGCTTTCGAGAAAGCCGCAGAACGGGCACCTCATCGTCTCTCGCTCTCTCCCATTTTTTTGAGCTGGAAAAGGGTCAAACCCTCGCGAGCTAATATAGCATATCCCAGGACGCATGTCACGGCGATCTGGACGGCGTGGGCGACCAGGGTCATGCCTGCGGCCCGGCCGGGGTCCAGGCGGAGGATGAGGACCATGCCCAGCTTGCTGAAGTAGTGGAAGCCGCCGATCATGCCCGGCGTGGGGATGGAGGCGCCGATGGCGGTCAGGAAGACGTAGGGGACGACGAGGAAATACGGCACGCGGACGTGGTAGGCGAAAAAGAGGATCCAGTAGAAGAGCATGATGCCCAGCCAGACGACCACCGAGAGCCCGGCGTAAAGGCCCAGCTGGCCGGGAGACCGGAAGAAATCGAGCCCGCCGATGAACTCGCGGAGGAGTCCGAGGACGGCCCCGCGGGCCTTTTCGGGAAGGCGTTTCAGGAGGAAGGCGACGACGCGGAGGGCCCGCTCCCGGAAGAAATAGAGGAGGAGGGTCAGGGTCAGGAGAGCTACGGCGATGGCGACGCCGATGGTCCCCCAGAAGGCCAGCCGCTTTCCGGCCTCCACGTCGAGAGGCCAGGCTCCGGAGAAGAGGGGCCGGGAGATGAGGAAAAGGCCCAAGAGCAGGCACATCGTGGCCAGGTCGAAGATGCGCTCGACGACAACCGTGCCCACGGCGAAGCCCGGCCGCAGGCCTTCCTTGCGGGCCAGGTACAAGGGCTTGACCAGCTCGCCGAAGCGGCCGGGGAAGACGGCGCTGACCGCGAAGCCGACGATGTTGGCCGCAACGAGGTTCCGGAAGCGGACATCGATCTTCTCGCGGGCGACGAGGATGTGCCAGCGGGCGGCCCGGGTGATGAAGTGGAGGGCCGCCAACGGGATGAGCAATAGGAAAAGGGGAAGGTTGACGTCGGCGATCTGGGCGGGGACATTCTTCCACTCGACGCTGCGGCCGAAAAAATAGAGGAAAACGACCATCAGGACGATGACGACGACGATTTTCGGGAGGTTCCTTTTCATCGGCGGGGTCCATGGTATCATGAAGCCCGCCGGGGCTCAACCGGGACCTGAAAGCGCCCGCGGGCATCTTCGGACTTGAAATCGGCGGCGGATTTCTTTAAGATAGTGGTCCCTGCTGGGAAGTCGTCCAACGGCAGGACTCATGACTCTGGATCATGCAATCAAGGTTCGAATCCTTGCTTCCCAGCCAACTGATTCCCCATATTTTCCCCTGATAATTCAGAGACTTACGATTTTTACCTTTTAAGCACCATTAGGCAGAATTAGGCGAGTTTAGGCACAATCTGTTACGTAGCGGTGACATGGAGGGAGAGGCTTGCCTTGCCTCCACAGCCAGTTCCTGTACTAAAATTGGCTTTCGAGAGTGGCTCCAGCCAATAAATTCGAGGGCTTGCGGAGGCAACAATGAGCGATCATCTGAAAATCGTTATTAACCGAGAAGAACTCTATGAGCGGATATGGCAGACTCCAGCCAAACAACTGGCGAAGGAATACCGGGTCTCAGATACGAGGCTGGCGGTAATCTGTAAAAAGCTAAGGGTACCAAAGCCTTCCCCTGGCTATTGGATGAAGATTAAACATGGAAAGAAGGCCCGCCGCCCTCCCCTCCCCTCGCTAGGGCCTGGCGAACAAGCCGAATTCGTGCACATCGTAGATGAGGATCGCAAACGTCCCGTGGTGATTGACCCAGCTATACAAATACTGTTAGACAAGGTGCCCGCAATAAAGGTCCCCCAACGGCTCAATGATCCGGACCCCCTCATCAAGAATGCGAGAGCGTGGCTGCGCAGACGCCCATATATTTATTCGGAGCCCAATCGCCTTCCGCACATCAGCCTCAACGTGTACCCAAATAGTATGGGTAGAGCTTTGCGGTTGATGGATGCACTAGTTAAGGGATTAAGAAAGCTTGGATACGATGTTCGGGGTGAAGATGCATCTAATAAAGACCAGTATTTCGAGATCTTAGGCCAAAGAATTCGATTCCAGTTTAAGGAAAAAGCAAAGCAGATCGAACATGTATTAACAAAAGAGGAGATGGCCAGGAAGGAGCAGGGAAAGCCCGTCTTCACAAACAAGTACGATTTCCTTTCCACGGGACATTTTGAACTCAACTTAGATCCTGAAATCTGGGGAGCTGTGGGATACAAGAAGAAATGGTCTGATTCCTCCAGGAGACCCCTAGAGGGCCAGCTCAGTGACATCATTTTGGGAGTCATATCCCTAGCTGGTGAAATAAGGAAAGAAGCAATAAGCCAAAAGAAGGCTGAACAGGTAGCAGCCGAACAAAGGATCAAGAGAATCGAAGAAGAACGAAGGCAAGCTGAAGAAGAGGCCCGCTTTCGCGAACTTGATAATTTGGTCACCAGATGGACAACGGGCATGCAGCTGAGGGCTTATGTTCAGGAATATACGAGACGTTTTATGGAGGGATCGTACTCCGACGAGGCGAGCCAAGATTTTAATAGGTGGCTATTATGGGCGAACGAATATGCTAACCGACTGGATCCCATAAATGCTTCGCTCGCCAGAATATCCGATATGTCTAAGAAGGACAGATGAAAAGGCATAAGCTCACTTGAATCTCGTCGTTACATAGATTCCTGCGCGGCTCGGACAGGGATAGCCTCGTTTATTCTTATGGCTGTTCAGAACAGATTCATAGGATTTGTGGGTGAACCTTTTGCCACAAACGCTGCACCTAAATATATAGCTAGGCCCAGAAGCCATTTTAGGGCCCGCAGACCAACTAGACGCATGTCTTGTTCTGCGTGGGCTCGCCGGAGCCAATCCTAGAGCCCGCCTTGTGGGTGGAGCAGAAATTGGACCTGTGCCAGTCAGCTCGATTGCATATCTGGGTACAAAGGGAGTCTTGGTGGCCTTCGCCCCCTCAATCCGATCAACCCTATATGATCTATTCTCTCCGGTATCATGTTTTACGGCATAGAGAAGAAGATTCCCATCTTGAGTGCGTCGTAAAGAATAGGGCTCTATGAGACGATGATCTCCCTGATACGCTAAATCTACGCATAGCCGGTTTGACGCAGCATAACGGATTACTTCCAATGGTTGCGCTAAGCCCCAAGCTTGTGCCACAGAAGATGGATGCCAGGAAGTATCAATTGCCTGGCCCATAGTGGGAATGGCAGCAGGAGCAGCTTTTTCGGCCGAACGATATAGCCAATCGAAGACTTCTGGGAGTTCCTGCCAGAACTGCTCAAAGGGCGGCAATACGGGCACCTGATGTCCCAACATATTTTCCCACTCAGACACTAACTCCTCACGTTCAGGCTTGTGCTCGAGGATTTCGATAGTAGGCATCGAAATCTCCTTATAGCGGCATTTCGCTTCAAGTGTACTCAGAATGGTAGCCCTGCCTTGTCTAGTATCATCATGGCGATAGAGATGGATCACATCATAAAGATCTCGAGGCCTTAAACGCTCCGCTAATGCCCTGATCTTTTCAGCAAATATCTCCTCAAAGCAGTAACATTGGACATGAATGCCTACATCAGGTTTATCTGAGTACGGATGGTTAACCTCTCGGATACACTGTTCTAAAACCAGGGCTTCGTTCGAAGTTAGATCTAACTTTACACGAGGCGGATCGCCTCCCCTTTGTAAAGGCCCGAGATAGGCTATCTTCCCTTGAACCGATGTCCTGCCGAGGGGACTCGTATAAACATCAAACCTGATCAGCTCGGGCGGAAATTCAATGCCAGCAGCGGTATATATCCAGCCTGCAATTTCCTTAAATTGATTAACCAGAAAGCTCGAGTTTTGATGCTCGGCCAGTTTGAGCGTGAAATCCAAGTCTTCGGAGAAACGGTACGTCTCAAAATAGCACTTCTTAAGGCAAGTACCTCCCTTGAATACCCAGCTGGCACCGAGTTCGCCACTTTGTGCAATCCCGGCCAAGAGCCAACCGAGGATATAATCTTTCTCAATTATGTCTGGCGTCAGGCCAAACTTACCAGAGAAGTCCAAGATCTCCTGTCGGGTGATGATCTCAGGCCTCTTTCATCCAGCTATCTGGCACCCAAATCCGCCAGCGAGTTATTAGCTTGCTAGTCTTAAGAACAGGATCGAGTTTAACAGTCCCTTTCGTAAGCCTGGCCGCACACACGCTTATGGCCGCTTTCTGGTCAGGACTATAACGTTCTAGCAATAATCCAAGCCGCTTAAAAACAGCGCCATTGCTTAGGCGTTTTGCGTATTCGGTTAACTGATCAACATCCTTGCTCTCTGATTTCAGATAATTAATGAGCATGTCCACGGTCGGGCGAATTCCGCCGCCAAGTTTCGGATTCGCCAGCAGGTCGAGGATTGTGCGGGAAGGATCCGAGATCGATATTTTTGCCTGTCCTCTCCATATTTGTTTCGTTCCAAATAGCGCCTTGTCCGAAATAGTGCAGAGCATAAAACTCGTTCCCTTTATGCTTAGATTGCGCTTCCTAGGCCTCTGAGTTGTCAGGACAACCACGGTACGGAAGATTTGCTCCGTAAGATCCCAATACCCTGCAGCCGTCCATCCTCCGATATAGCAGGGCGCGAAAAGACGGGCAGCCACAATCCATGGATCCTCAAGAGAAACGTCAGTAGTCCTTGACTCAAGGGGCACTCTCACGTACAGACCTCGTCTGACTCGTGATATCCAACCTTTCTTTGCCCAACGCGAAAGCATCTTCGCTGCATCGGTGGGGTTGATCTTCAATATTCCAACAACATCATCTACGGCTATTGTGCCTTTGGTTTCCCGGAAGATGGCAGAGAGTCTTTCTCTATCTTTCTTTCCCAATCCTGACATGGTTTCCATGGTACACCTGAAGCGCCTTTATTCGTACGTTAGGTGAATTATAGCGCATCGAACATACTTTAACAACAGCGCGTGCGCACCAACTCACGCAATAGGTGAACTATTACGCTTTCGATGTACTTTTGCGCTTGTCAATTTGCTGATTCCAGGTGACGGGGTCCTCATTCAAAACCAAGCTTGAAGGAAAGTCCTTCGGAAACCGCATTAGGGAGTTTAACCGAACACCAGCAGATCGGCCAGCTCAAGATGGAAGTCGAGTGCCTAAAAAAAAAGTCACAGACGCTCCTGTCGCGATGAAGCGGGCCGAAGTGGAAAAAGAGACCACGACGATGTCCGTTGTCCGGCAATGCGGGTTGCTCGAGCAACTTATGACCTCTCAACCCCTGTCCGCTTGGGTAAGATTTTTAAATGGCAAGACGATACCCGCTATGGTAAGGTTCTTAAATGGCTTGACAGGGCTTATCCTCTCTTGAGTAAGGCCAGGGGGGGGACGGCGGGGCCGCGCCTTCCCGAATCTCAAGGGGTGGTTCTCTTAGCCACCACCAAAGGATTGGGGCCATACTTGTTCGGACCAGGCTGGCCATCTCTTGTAAGCCATATTATGAGCACAATGGAACCGATTAAGGGGACAAAAAATAGGAAGTACCACCAGCCACTATGGCCTATGTCATGGAGGCGGCGCACAGTAACGGCGATACCAGGCACATATACAGCTAATACATAGAATCCAATAAGGATTGTAAGGATTTGGTCATCGTCGCCCGTAATAATGATTCCAAATATGATGACCCCAACAGAAACCAGCATATGGGCGATCCAGAACCCCCAATATTCCCAGAGGCGAGCTCTACCGCAAAATACTCCATATTTTTTAAGAGCTTCAAAATATGGAATCATTAGAACTCCTTCTTCAAAACTTTCGACTCCAGCCAGCGGTCGACGTCGTTACGGAAGATCAACTTCCGGTTGAGCTTGATCCGCCGTCCTCTTCCTCTTCAACACTCCGAATCTCTTCCTCGTTATCGAACTTTTTATGCCATAGCTTGTCTATTCTTATCCCTATAAATAGCCACACAATAAGGCTGGGAAAATATACATACATAAAGCTATTATCAAAGACAAAGTTTGGCTTATGGGCTACAAAAACGAAGATAACGGAAGCAACGAAAGCCGAAAAAGCGGCCATGACTTCTGTCATCTTTTTTTTGAAAATGACTTTGTATATAAGCCATTTGAAGAACTTGGTGATCAGATATGTTCCGATTAAAGCGCCAATATAAAAGCTCATTATATTTGCCCTTCATATGGTTTAGTCGGGCAACTGTCAGGCTTTCCGCTTACTTATTTCCATTGGCCCTCCGCTCTGCGAGTACTTCCAGCTTTCTTTCGCATGATAATTCGAAGCACCTGGGAAGTAAAGAGGCCCTGATGAGGCCGGGCTGGCCGGCGCTCCCCAGTTCACGATAGACGCTGGTTAGGCGGTGTATTGAACTCGCTGAGATTGACGCTCGGCTTATGGCGTTGCCGCGGCTACTTTTGGACGATCTTCCTGAAGGCGTATTCCTTCCCTGACGACTGGACCCTCAAGATTAAGGGGGATACATAAGTCTTCGGCTTCAGCCAGTAGATGCCTCCCTTGGCACCTGTCTTGGCCGGGATCTCCGAGTTCTCGACGAGTCCCGTCTGAAATACGGCGGCGGCCATGTTTTGAAGCTTCTTGTTCTGGCTGGCGATGATCCCCGCGCCAAGGGCGTATCCGAGTTCCTGACCAGCCTTATTCATTTGGTCTTCTTCTATCGTCCCCGTCGTCTGAGTATTGGCGTAGAGGTGGCCGGAATTGGTGAGGTATCCCGACGTGGTGGAATTGGCCGAATAGATGTACTTGGGCTGATAGACGAAGGGCGGAATTCCCGACACCTTCGAGAGGAACAGGTTGGCCGCCTCATCCGGCGCGGCTTTGTGGAACGCGGTCCTATTCCCGTCGAGAAGGAGAAAGTCAGACGGGTCGATGACGTAGTTGTCGTCGTTGCTGTTGTAGATGTTGAACTGAGCCCAGAAGAGTTCTTTGAGCTCGTACATGGTGACGGCGATGGCCAGGTTCTGATCCTCGATGACGATCATATTCGACATATTCGGGACCGGCCGCCAAGCAGGAGCCCGCTCCCCCGGCTTCTGTGCCGCGTAGAGATCTGCGACGGTATAGGCCCCTTCCTGCTTGACCGGGGCCATTATCTTCATCACGACGACCTTCGGCGTACACGCCGACAGGAACAAAACGATGAGTATGAAGAGAAGTACAACTTGTTTTTTCATATCTTACCGTCCTTATTGTGATTCCCTGATTTCCCTATGAACCAATTGAACCGACAGCATCATCCTAAAAGGGAGTTTAGGTCTAGGCAATCATCTTCATCGGCTAAACCGGGGGTGATATGTCGCCATCTGATCTCACCCCTAGGGAGGAGAGAAACCCGGCTAGAAAGGGCTCTGCTACTATACCGTTCAATGAGTGGGAGGCCGGGTTATCGGCACTCCCCGAAACTGAAACAGAGGCCTTGGGTCGAGCGTCGGAGAGCCTGTTACATGGCTGTGACACGCCTGTAACAGAAAAGTCAGGTATCCAGGTAACTGACTCATCCACCGTCAATTAGGAGCTCGTGGCGTGGCTATCAATCCTGCTCTGGATCATGCAATCAAGGTTCGAATCCTTGCTTCCCAGCCACCTCATTCCCCATATTTTCCCCTGATGATTCAGAGACATACGTTTTTTGCCTTTTAAGTGTATATTCCGGCTGAAAGCGGCCAGTGATTCCGGTTCAATCCGGCCACCTGTTCCGGTTCAAAGCGGCCACTTTTTGGACGGGACCGGAATGTGAAGCGATGCTGGATAACTATTCCAAAATGGGCCAGGATATCTCCTTTAAAAGGAGGCACAAATGGCCCGAAAGAGGTTATCCATGCGAAAAATCAAAGATTATGCTGAGCTCAGCATAATCTTTGTTATGTCCAGTTAATAGTTATGCGGAGCAATCCTGGGATTGCTGGCGAT
>JADBLN010000076.1 GCA_014894455.1 Acidobacteriota bacterium
GGCATCGGCTTCGGCGACGAGGTCATCACCGTCGCCAATAGCTGGATCTCGACCTCCGAAACGATCACCCAGGCCGGCGCCAGGCCCGTCTTTGTGGACATCGACGAGTATTTCCACATCGACCCTTCGAAGATCGAAGCGCGGATCACGAAGAAAACCAAGGCGATTATTCCCGTCCATATCTTCGGCCAGCCGGCGGACATCAAGGCCGTCAAGGAGATCTGCGACAAGCACAAGCTCTACCTTATCGAGGATTGCGCCCAGTCCCATTTCGCGACGTTCCAAGGCAAGAAGACGGGGACATTCGGGATCGCCGGGACGTTCAGCTTCTATCCCGGGAAAAACCTCGGCGCCTATGGCGATGCCGGCGCGATCGTCACGGACGACGACGATTTCGCCCGAAACGCCCGTCTTTTCGCAAATCACGGCTCTCTCCAGAAGCACATCCACGAGATCGAGGGCATCAATAGCCGCCTGGACTCCATCCAGGCCGTCGTTCTCAAGGCCAAGCTCGCCCACATCGACGATTGGAACAAGGCCCGGAACAGCCACGCCCTGAAGTACAACTCCCTGCTCGCCGACGTAGAGCAGGTCAAATGCCCGAAGCTCAGACCCGACACCTTCCACATCTTCCATCTCTACGTCATCCGGGCCTCGCAGAGGGACGACCTGGCCGCCTTCCTCAAGACCAAGGGGGTCTTCACGGGCATCCACTACCCGATAGCGCTCCCCTTGATGCCGGCCTATCGCTACCTGAGGCACAGGCCCTCGGAGTTCCCTGTCGCCTACGAGTGCCAGGGCGAGATCCTGTCTCTTCCGATGTACCCGGAGCTCGCGGACGAGCAGATCTCCTACGTCGCCGATATGATCAAGGAATTTTACAAGAAATAGGCTCATTGCTTGAAGGGAATATGTGTGCTAAAATACGAACCGCTGACGGCCTTTCGCCAAGAGGCATCGGTGGGGGATTTCATCGAAACATAGGGAGCGGGAATCATGCTTAACATCGGTGTCATAGGCTATGGCTACTGGGGGCCCAACGTGGCCCGGAATTTCCATGCCACGGCCGGCGTCCAGCTGGCCGCGGTCAGCGACATCTCGGAAAAGCGCCTGGTCCTGGCGCAGAACCAGTACCCCTTCATCAAGGTGCTGAAGGGCCCCATGGATCTTATCCGGTCCACAGACGTGGACGCCGTGGCCATCGTCACGCCCGTCTTCGCCCACTACGAGATGGCCAAGGCGGCGCTGCTCGCCGGGAAGCACGTCTTCGTCGAGAAGCCGTTCACGTCGACGAGCGCCCAGGCGCGGGAGCTCATCGACATCGCGGCCAAGAAGGGCCTCAAGATCATGGTCGACCACACCTTCCTCTTCACCGGCGCGGTGAAGAAGATCAAAGAGGTCATCGACTCGGGCGAACTGGGGCGGCTTCTCTTCTACGATTCCGTCCGGATCAACCTGGGCCTTTTCCAGCACGACGTCAACGTTATCTGGGACCTAGCGCCTCACGACCTGTCCATCATGGCCCATCTCATCGACAAGAAGCCGGTGGCCCTCTCGGCTCACGGCTCCGTCCATTTCGAGGGCAAGTATGAGGACATCGCCTACGTTTCGATCGAGTTCGAGGGCAACGGCTTCATCGCCCATTTCCACGTCAACTGGCTCAGCCCCGTGAAGATCCGCCAGACCCTGATCAGCGGCGACAAGAAGATGCTCGTCTGGGACGACCTCGACCCCGACGAAAAGGTCAAGATCTACGACCGGGGTGTCGACGTCAAGAGCTCGAACGGCGGCAAGGACGGGATCCACGACCTCCTGGTGAGCTACAGGTCGGGCGACGTCCATATCCCGAAGCTCGAAGGCACCGAGGCCCTCAAGGCCGAGGCCCAATATTTTGTCGAGTGCATCGATAAGAACCAAGAGCCCTTCAATAACGGTCAGGCCGGGCTCCAGGTCGTCCGCCTCTTGGAAGCCGCTGACGAGTCCCTCAAGCACGGCGGCAAGAGGATCACGCTGTAAAGGAGCGGCTATGGAATACTGCAGAGTTGCGCCCGATGTGAAATTGGGCAAAGACGTCAAGATCTTCGCCTTTGTCAACCTCTACGGCTGTTCAATCGGGGACAACACCCGGATCGGGACGTTCGTCGAGATCCAGAAGAACGCCTTTATCGGCAAGAACTGCAAGATCTCCTCGCACACCTTCATCTGCGAAGGCGTGACCGTCGAGGACGACGTCTTCATCGGGCATAACGTCACCTTCATCAACGACATGTACCCGCGGTCGACCGCCGAAGGCGGCGGGGGCCTTCAGACGGAAGCCGACTGGAAGGTCGTCACGACCCTTATCAAGAAGGGGGCCTCGGTCGGGTCGAGCGTGACCATCCTGGCCGGGGTGACGGTCGGCGAGGGCGCCATCATCGGGGCCGGGGCCGTCGTCACCAAGGATGTTCCCCCCTGGACGATCGTGGCCGGCAATCCCGCGAAAGTCTTGCGGAAAATCGAGAAAAAGTAGATAATTGGGAGGCTTTTTTTGATCAGAGGGGTTTGACGCGATGCTGACGGAAAAGGAAATGGTCCGGCGCAGGTTCCTGATTTTCGTCGACGCCTGCGTCATTGCCCTGGCCTACGTCTTCGCTCTCCTTCTGAACGGTCTCTTCGACGAGTCGCCCTTCACCCTCACCAAGTTCGGCCTAGCCCTCGTCTTCGCCATCCCCTACTGGTGCTTGGCGCTCTACGCGAACGGCATGTATCAGTCATTGAGGACGCGCACCTATCTCGAGATCCTCTGGGCCGTCCTCAAGTCCGCGACTATCACGTTTCTCCTTCTGGGCACGTTTATCTTCCTCTTGAAGCTCCAATTCATGAGCCGGCTCTTTTTCCTCGTCTTCACCGGCCTGACCTTCCTGTTCATCTGGCTCGAGAAAACGGCCATCTTCATGAGCTCCCATTACATCCGCCGCCAGGGCCTCAACACCCGGCGCCTGCTGATCGTGGGGACCGGGAAGCGGGCCGTGGAGTTCATCAAGAGGAGCGACCAGCACCCCGAGTGGGGGTTCGAGATCCTGGGGGCTATCGACGACGAGCCCGGCCGCGGCGTCCGCCAGGTGAGCCGGCTGGAGGTCGTAGGCGCCCTCGACGACATCCCCGAGATTTTCCACCGGGATGCCATCGACGAGGTCGTCTTCGTCGTCCCCCGGAGCCGCTTGAATTCGCTTCAGGGCGCCATCGACAATTGCGAAACCGAGGGGGTCGTGGTGACGGTCGCCGTCGACCTGTTCGACACGAAGCTGGCCAGGTCCTCGGTCACCGAGCTCGACGGCCTGCCCCTCCTCCATTTCAAGACGACCCATGCCAAGGAATGGGAGCTTCTCGTCAAGCGTCTTTTCGATTTCGCGGCCTCGGGGCTGGGAATACTCGTCCTGTCGCCTGGCTTTCTCATCTTGGCCATCCTCATCAAGGCGACATCGAAGGGACCCGTTTTCTTCAAGCAGGACAGGCTGGGTCTCTCCGGCCGGAAGTTCACCCTTTACAAATTCCGGACGATGCGGATAGGGGCCCAGGACGTCCTGAACAATGTCACCGACCTCAACGACATGACCACACCGGAATTCAGGGAGAAGAAGACGCGCTGGATCACTCCGATCGGGCGTTTCATGAGGAAATTCAGCCTGGATGAGCTGCCTCAGCTTTTCAACGTCTTCGTCGGCCACATGAGCATCGTCGGTCCGCGGCCGACGGTCCCCGACGAGGTCGAAAAATACAAGACCTGGCAGAGGCGGCGGTTCTCGATGAAGCCGGGCATCACCTGTCTGTGGCAAGTCAACGGCCGGAACAACATCGCCTTTGAGGATTGGATGAAGCTCGACATCGAATACTTGGACCGTTGGTCGCTCTGGCTCGACGTGAAGATCATGCTGAAGACGGTTCCCGTCGTCCTATTCGGCATCGGAGCTTATTAAAGCACGGGCTTGCCGCCGGGCTTCAGGGCGGCGATAATAAGGTAACCGGATAAATGAAAAGAAGATTATTTGTCCTGAGCGCGGCCATAGCGCTGCTGGCCTGGTTTGTTCTACTTCCCAGGCCGGTCTTCGGCCAAGGGAACACCTGGGCCGGCGCCAGCCTCGCCCAGATGGTCGAAGGGGCCCGCTGGAGACTGGGAACGCTGAGGGTCAACGCCGCGTTCTCTCTTTCGAATGTCGGCTATGACTCCGATGTTTTTTATGGCTACTTCGCCGAACCGGTCCCCGATTACACATTCTCAGCCGGCACCACGGTCCAAGTCCTCCTGCCCTTGAGCAAAAAAGTCGTCCTCAACGTTTTCGACAGCCCGCAATATGTGTTCTATCTCGACTCCAAGAACGAGCGGGCCTGGAACAACACCTTCCGGGGCCAGGTTCACTTCGCGTTTGACCGGGTCTATGTCCAGCTGGGAGGGGGATTATCGAACGTCCGCTACCGGTTGAGTCCCGAGCTGAACATCAACGTTCGGCAAAAACAGGACAGCCTCGACGGGCTCGTCCTATGGCAGGTCTCGAAAAGGGCATCCCTCGCCTTCGTCTATGGCAGCGCAAAGTACGACCTCGGCGAAGCCGAATTCGGAGGTGTGAGCCTCTCGGACTATCTCAACAGGAAAGAAGACTATTTCGATTTCATCACTTATATCCAGCCAACCACTCGAGCCCGTTTTTTCGTGGACGGACAATATGGCCGTTATGCGTTCACGAAAGCGGAATTCAGCGTCAGGAACGCCCGGAGCTACGGCATATTCGGGGGAATCGAATTCATCCCCAGGATCGGAGAACAACTAGCGACGGTGGGTTTCGTAGGCAGCCTCAGATTGGGCTACCAGCGATTGGACGTCATCGATTCCCGCTTCGTGGACGGTTCGGGTTTTACCGGAGCAGCCGATGTCTCGGTGACTTTTATGAAAAAGAACACGGCCCGAGCCTTCTTCTCCCGTGGTTTCCAGTTCTCCGTGTTCTCAGGATCGTCATATTACCTCTCGACCACCTACGGCGGGGGGATATCCCGCCTCCTCTCGAGGAAAGCTTCTCTCTCCTATGATATTTCGTTCGGACGCAGCTTATATCCTGGAAGCGTGGCGCCCGAGGGTGTCCTCAATCGCTATACAACCCACTCATTCGGGCTTAATATTAGGCTG
>JADBLN010000075.1 GCA_014894455.1 Acidobacteriota bacterium
AGGACGATAGACTTCCGCTCCTCGTGATCACGAATAATCAAGAATATTCCCCGCTGTCGAGCGCCCTGTTCTCCCCCGGCAGCTCGTAAAACTACACGCCGATTTATCTCGTAAATCTATGCGCCGCTTGACAGCTGTCCGTGTTGGAGCTGCCGACGACCAGGATATTTCCTTCTCGAAACGTATCTCGTATTCTGAAAGGTACCGGTCGAAGTTATGAAACAGCACCCGGTAGAGGGCTGTGCGCTCCGGATGGCGAGGGCGATAGATTCCCGGCACATCGGGAGGACTGATTCAAGAAACATGCCGGGATCTCGTGAGGGGAAATGAGGAGGCTGGACGAAAGGCCTGTCAACGAATGGCGACAAGAATTGCTTGACAGATGGGAGGGTCCGTCCAGATTAACGCGATTTTTCTTGGCGATATCGGGACGCCGGTTTTCGAATATGGCAGTGTCCCCTATGGTGGCTGCTAGATAGGAGATTTTGAATATGGGCGTGCGCCGGGAATCGGAGCGTCCCGGAACCTCAGCGTCAAGGCTGACGGGGCGTGGATTCAGGTTGTCAGGGCCTACCAGAAGATCGCTGGCTCTTGGCAGCCGGTCACGATCCGACAGAAGGTAGCGGGGGCCTGGATTCCGGTGGTGACATGACGATCAGGAAGAGGTCTGTAGATGGTGCTTAGTTTAAGGCCGTTTAAGGTGAGGCTCACGGAACATCCGTTTGTCAACGACAAGAGCGGTGGGGCAAAGGCGCTTGTCGGCCGGTTCGACACGAAGAAGAAATACCCGGTCCTCTCAGTCTACGAGACCGACCAGTTCACGGATTTCCTTCTGGCCGATGAGGACGGGGTTTTCCACTGGGTGAGCTCCGAGATCTGCAGGAAGGCCTAGCGGACGGAGTGTGTCCAAAAACATGCGCACAGTTTTCCCAGATCTGAGGCCGCTCGAGATGGTTCCCCCATAGACGCTGTGTCCAAGTTTTTCCTATCATCGCTTCGCTTAGCCGCAAACTTCGCTAACTTGAAAACGGCCGGATTATTGAGGCGGCCGTTTGAAGTTGACGGCCAGCGGGACATAGGTGCTGGCGACGGCGCCGGAGGACTTGTCGCCGGCGTGAATGTACAGAAGATACTTCCCGACGGGCCACGAGCCGGCCGGGATCTCCA
This sequence comes from Acidobacteriota bacterium, assembly GCA_014894455.1. Taxonomy (GTDB): domain Bacteria; phylum Acidobacteriota; class Aminicenantia; order Aminicenantales; family Saccharicenantaceae; genus RBG-16-66-30. The sequence goes on from JADBLN010000075.1 coordinate 1,168, forward strand.
GGTGCAGGACCTCGACGCCCCCGAGCCGGCCTCTGCTCGTCGGCGTGAACGGGACGGCCGTATTCCCCCCCGTCGTCGAGTCGACGAGGTTGACCTTGAAGACGAGATCGGGCTTGGACAGCCCGGAGACCGAGAACGGCACGGCCACGACGAGCGCCTCCCCGGCTATCGGATCGCCTCCGACGACGGGGGTGAAGAGCGCCGGGTCATAGGCGTACACCTCGCGCCAGGCCGGGCTCTCCGGCGTCCCCTGGATGACGCCGTCGACAAGGGCCGCGCCCGAACTCCGGACAAGAAGCATCGGCGAATACAGACGGAGCCCCCCCGCCGCCGGGTCGCCGATATAGGCGTCCGCCGAACCCAGGACGCTCTGCCCCGTGTCCAGGTCGCGCAGGATCACCCGGCATTTGGCCCGGCCGGACCGCACCGGCGTTCCCGCCGTCAGGACGATATCGTTTCCCCGATAGCGTGAGAGCTCCAGCTCGGCCCTCTGCAGGCTGAGAAGGTTTCCCTCTTCGTTGAAAAAGAGGGCCACGAACTCCGCCGTCTTCCCCTGGAAACCGCCCAGGGCGTCCTTCGGCACCCGGGCCACGGCCCTCAGGCGCGTACCGCCCCCCGCGTCATAGCTCAGGGCCGAGATCGAGACCGGCGCCGGCACCCGGACGTTCGAGCGTTCATTCAGGGCCAGGTCGAGCAGATCCAGCCGCTTTTCCAGGTCCGTGTATTCCCGGAACGGCTTGGGATTGAAGTAGCCCGCCTGGGTCCGAACCCGCAGGCCCTTTTTTTTGACTTTAACCTTGATATCATGGAACGCCCCGTCCCGGGCCGTCGAAGCGGGATAGCCCAGGACATAGTACGTGCCGGTGATGTCCCGGACCCGGTCCATGTTCTTCTCGTAGAGCCTGATATTCGAATAGTACTGCCCCCCGGTCTGTTTGGATAGACGCTTCAGCGTATCCATGCCCGTTGTCTTGTCGTCGCGGAAAAGATTCGTCTGATCCTGGTGGACCCCGAGTTTGCTGAACATCGTTGAAAGCATCGGGCTTTGGTCAATCCAAAACAGGTCCGCAATCTTAGCCGATTCCCTGGTATCGAAGGCATAGAACGAGCACTCGGAGGCGCTGAATTCCTTGAGCATGGCTTCCTGGAGCCCTGGCAGAACCGAGTCGCCGATTTCAATTCGAACCTGAGTACCACTGGATTTGTACATTCGGCTGCTATGGCCAAGGGTAGAGGGAACGCCGGTCGAAAAGAACAGGATGTTTTTCCGGCCCTGAACGAGGCGCATGGCCCGGGCCAAGGCGGTCAGCCCGAGGAAGTAATTCTGGGCCTGACGGATGGAATCCTGGCGATCCATGTCCAGCCTGCTGAGCTCTATCCGGGCCTCTCTTTCCCCTAGCAATTGCGCCATCTCGACCGACCGCCAGTAGGCCTGCTCGAATTCGTCGGCCCGGCCCGCGGTCTCCTTGGCCGTGACAACTGAGACGGCCTTCCGGACCTTGGCGATATCCGTCGTCAGGAATTCATGAACCTTCAAGCCCTTCATCATCGAGTAGGAGAGCAGGGCCGCCTCGTCCCCCTCACTCACCGCGGTATCGAGGAAGTTCAGGGCGGCCTTGACGCCCACCGTTACCCCCTTCGGATTGTTGAATGCGAAATCGAAAAAGAGTATGAACTTGCGGCCGACGTCCCGGGAAGCCGCCGGCGGAGGAGCGGACGGCTCTTCCTTTGCCGCCGCCCCGGTCTCCGGAGAGGCTATCCCGAGGTCGTGCTTTTCAAAGTCGGTGAGGGTGACGGGCTTTCCCCCGTCAAAGACGACGAAGTCTTCCTTGGCCAGGTCCCGGACCGGCTTGCCGCTCTTGTCGGTCACATAGACCTGGATGAGCTTCAGCGTGACCGAGACATCGTATTGGAGGCGGGGCTGTTGAGGAACATCCTGGGCCGAGCCGGCGCACAGCATGACGACAACGGCGATGCCCAGGCACAAAGCGTTCCCCGACCGCCGTGCCTTCTTTTGCCTCATCGCCAGTTTTTCTCCCCTAATATATTATCTACAGAGATATCAAATCCCGCGACTCCGCGGCCGCGCTTTAACACACTAAACTAAAAAATCTAGGCACTAATCGCTTCTGTAGCAGAAACCACCATAAGCACCACCACAGGGAAATGATGGTACATATTCACATATGAATAGACATACTTGCCCGCTTTGATAAGTACACTCCATAATACGGAAGTGCCCACCGCAGGGCCCCTCACATTGCGACTTGCAAGCTTCACATACCACCATGACGGCCTGGGCTTCTTGATACACCGCAAAAATCCCGGCCGCAAGCATTAAGACAAGCAACGAGATATAAACCCGGTTACGCATAAAATCCCTCCTTTTCTTAGTTGGATTTTGCCTTCTTAAGTTCTTCACACGACTTGCATTCAGTGCCATATTTCAGAACATAGTCACGGTATTTTACTGAGTCACAATAGAAATAATAAAAACCATTACGGAAAATAATCGACCCGAATCCGTCGGCATAACATCTTTTCTCTGCGTTGTTGAGCGTTTTATAAGCCTCAGCTACCATTATCCTTCTTTCCAACACAAGAGGATCTTCGATAACAAAATCGATCTTCCTCGCGGATAACCTTTTTTCGACAAACAACTTTTCTTCCTCAGGCTCAAAACCGGCGCCGATAATTCTGTAGGTTCCGTCCTCTAACTTTAAAATCGCGGATTCGTAAAGAGAAATATTTCGTTTACTTTCGTTATCTAAATTTATTAATATCGCTCCAGCCTCATGCGCAAAATTCGACGTTATCGGTTTCTTATGTCCAAGGTAGCGGACTCCGAGCATTGAACCAACAGAGAGAACGGTAATAATTATTGCGACAAGAATGAAAGATTTTTTCTCCATCATCTCAACCCTCGTAGTTAATATAAGGACCCCCATGATGACTTGTCAAGGAGCTTCTTCGCATCCTTCTTGCTTCCCGGCAAGAGTGTGTCCAAAAACCTGCCCAAAGTTTTTCAGGGTATTGACCCATCGAGGACAATATCTTACGCTTGGTGAGCTCGGAGATTTGCAGGAAATCTTGATAGGCAAAAATCTTGACCAAAAGGGATAAGAATTTCCTTTTTCTTCGATGTGGTGAATTCCTGCTCCGGACAAAGAATCTACCCTCCTAACTATGCTGGAAGTATATGGCCGGCTGCACGGCGCTGTCAATCCCGGGACTCCCCGGCATGAATGCCGGTGCTTGTTCGGGGTTAACCCTGAGCCTCGCTTCTCATCCCCGCCTTGAAAGGCGGGGCTTAGCGTAGGCGAATGGGTCAATAACCACGAAAAGCCGCAAAGATCGGCGCTCGAAGAGCGTGTCAGTACAAGAAATCCCGCCACACCGGCTAAAGGACGATAGACTTCCGCTCCTCGTGATCACGAATAATCAAGAATATTCCCCGCTCTCCTCGGCCGCACTCATGGAGCCGCTAACACATCTCCATGAGTACAGGCCGAAGCGGCAGCCTTGCAGTCCTCATGGCTTCCATGAGGGCAACCTCCGTGAGGAAGGCGCCGGAGCTCCTCCTCGACCACCCGGAGCGCCGACGGACTCAAGCTCGCTTTCTTGGCCTTTCCCCGGTGGGCATTGGCGTAAAGGCCATAGTAACGGACCATGACCTGCCCCTTGTCGGGAATGTGCGAGGTCACCCGGGCGATAAACTCCAGATAATCCATCACCTCCGTCTCCTGCCCCGCGCCGTCACGGCCCCAGCGATAACCGACCTTGCCCTCGGGTTCCAGAAAAGTCAGCCGCTCCAGGGCGAGCACCGGCCGGAGCATGTACTTCCCCACCCGCTCGGCCTCCGGCTTCGTCTTGGCCCGGACCAGGCTGCCAAGGGCGAGCATTCGGCTCGCCACTCGCCCGCGTCCTTATCCACGGGCGAGTGCGGCGGAAGCTGA
>JADBLN010000049.1:0-13818 GCA_014894455.1 Acidobacteriota bacterium
GCCTTCAGCCGGGCCGTCAAGCTCGTCGCCGACCTCGTCCGCGCCTTCGAAGCGACCGACGCCTCTCTCGTCGAGATAAATCCCCTGGCCCTCGCCGCCGGAGGCGAGCTCGTCGCCGCCGACGCCAAGATGGAATTCGACGACAACGGCCTCGCCCGCCGGCCCGAAGTCAAGGCCCTCCGCGACCCGGACGAGGAGTCGCCCCAGGAACGTGAGGCGTCGCTCGCCGGCCTGAGCTACGTCAAGCTCGACGGCGACGTCGGCTGCATGGTCAACGGCGCGGGCCTGGCCATGGCCACCATGGACCTCATCGCGCTTTCCGGCGGGCGGCCGGCGAATTTCCTCGACGTCGGCGGCGGGGTCACGGAGGAGGCGGTGGCCACGGCCTTCGCCATCCTCGCCGCCGACCCCGGCGTCCGCTCCGCCCTCGTCAACATCTTCGGCGGCATCGTCCGTTGCGACCTCGTCGCCCAGGGCATCGTCCGGGCGGCCCGGGAGCACGGCCTCCGCATCCCCGTCGTGACCCGGCTCGAAGGAACGAACGTCGACGCCGGCCGGAAGATCCTCGCCGACTCGGGACTCCCCTTCACCACGGCCCCGAACATGGAAGCCGCCGCCCGCGAGGCCGTCCGGCTGGCCCGCGGGCGAGGAGGGGCCGGATGAGCATCCTCGTCGACGCCTCGACCCGCGTCGTCGTCCAGGGGATCACCGGCGCCGAGGGGACGTTCCATGCCCGGCACATGCTCGAATACGGCACGGCCGTCGCCGCCGGGGTGACGCCGGGAAAGGGCGGAACGCGGCACCTCGACGTTCCCGTTTTCGACACCGTGGACGAGGCCGTCAAGAGCGAGGGAGTCGACGCCTCGGTCATCTTCGTCCCGCCTCTCGCCGCCGCAGATGCGGTCATGGAAGCAGCCGACGCCGGCGTCCGACTCATCGTCTGCATCACCGAGGGCATCCCCGCGCTCGACATGGTCCGGGTCAAGACCTTCCTCAAGGAGACTTCGAGCCGGCTCATCGGGCCGAACACACCCGGCATTATCTCGCCGGGCCGGACGAAGCTCGGCATCATGCCCGGCTCCATCCACAAGCCCGGCCCCGTCGGAGTCATCTCCCGGTCCGGTACGCTGACCTACGAAGCCGTCCACCAGCTCACCCTTCTCGGCCTCGGCCAATCGACGGCCGTGGGCATCGGCGGCGACCCCATCGTCGGGCTCTCCTTCGTCGACCTCCTGGAAATGTTCGAGGCGGATCCGGAAACCGAGGCCGTCGTCCTCATCGGAGAGATCGGCGGTTCGGCCGAGGAGGCCGCCGCGCTTCTCATTGGCGGCGGCCTGTCCAAACCCGTCATCGGCTACATCGCCGGCCTGACGGCCCCGCCGGGCCGGCGCATGGGCCACGCCGGAGCCATCATGTCCGGCGGCCGGGGCACGGCCTCCCGCAAAGTCGAGCTCCTCAGGGAGGCGGGGGCCTTCATGGTCGAGAATCCGGCCGAGATCGGGAAAACAGCCGCAGCCGTCCTCTCGGGGAAAGCCTGAGGGCGCGAATGCCCGACCCTTTATTTTTTCCGCGGCCGGGCCTATAATACCCCCCGGCCAAAAAACATCCTCGCCGGAATTCCTAAAGAACGGAAAAAACCATAACCCGGTCATGATATGAACGAAGAGAACGACAGCTTCGGGGACAGGATCAAGCGGACCCTCTTCGGCAAGCCCCGCAACATCAAGGACCCGTCCATATTCCACAAGCTGGCACTGATCCCCATCCTGGCCTGGATAGGGCTCGGCGCCGACGGCCTGTCGTCCGCTTCTTACGGCCCGGAAGAAGCCTTCAAGGCCCTCGGTAAGCACACCTACCTGGCCCTGGCCCTGGCCCTGGCCACAGCCCTGACGGTCTTCATTATCTCCTACGCCTATTCTCGCATCATCGAGTATTTCCCGTCCGGCGGAGGCGGCTATATCGTCGCCACCCACACATTGGGGGAAAAGGCCGGCGTCCTCTCCGGCAGCGCCCTGCTTGTCGACTACATGCTGACCATCACCGTATCCATCGTTTCCTGCGGCGACGCTATCTTTAGCTTTTTCCCCATGACCTGGCAGCCGTACAAGACGGCCTTCGAAGTGGGGGCCATCCTTTTCCTGGTCATCATCAACCTCCGAGGCGTCAAGGAATCCGTGACGATGCTGGCCCCGATCTTCCTGATCTTCATCGTCACTCATGTTCTGATGATCGGCTACGGTATCTTCTCCCATGTCGGCCAAGTCGGCGCGGTCGCTCAACAAATCCAGGGGGACTACAGGGCCGGGCTCGTATCCCTGGGCGGTTGGGGAATGCTCCTTCTCTTTCTCAGGGCCTTTTCCATGGGCGGCGGCACCTTCACCGGGATCGAAGCCGTTTCGAACGGGCTTCAGATCCTCCGTGAGCCCCGGGTCCACAACGGCAAGAGGACTATGGTCTACCTGGCGGTATCATTGGCCGTCACCGCCGGCGGGATACTCGTCTGTTATTTGCTGCTAGGCGTTTCCCCCGTGGCCGGAAAAACTCTCAACGCGGTCCTGGCGGGCAAGGTTTTCGCCGGCTGGGGCATCGGATCCATCCTGGCCCTGATCACTATCTTATCCGAGGGCGCCCTGCTCCTCGTCGGGGCTCAAACCGGATTCGTCGACGGTCCGCGGGTCATGGGCAACATGGCTGTTGACTACTGGTTCCCCCACCGCTTCGCCTCGCTATCCTCCCGCCTGACCATGCAGAACGGCGTCCTGCTCATGGGCGGCTCGGCCATCCTTCTCCTCATCTACTCCCGCGGCCGTATTTCGACCCTCGTGGTCATGTATTCGATCAACGTTTTCCTGACCTTCTCGCTCTCCGAGCTGGGCATGTCCCGGTTCTTCATCAAAAACAGGCGCAAGGAACCGCACTGGAAAAAGCACCTGCCCGTGCACCTCACCGGCCTGGCCCTGTGCCTGACCATCCTCATCGTCACCACCCTCGAAAAGTTCACCCGCGGCGGCTGGCTGACCCTGGTCATCACCATGGTCGTGGTCATTCTCTGCTACCTCATCAAGGGCCACTACAATAAGGTGCGCACGGGCGTCCGCGAGCTCGACGACATGCTCGTAGCCATTCCCCACAAGGGCGGATACAACACGGACCCGGCCGACGCCAAGGACATGACGGCCATCCAGCTCGTCAGCGGCTATACCGGTTTCGGAGTTCACACTTTTTTATCGATCATCCGCGGCTTTCCCGGCCTTTACAAGAACTTCGTTTTCGTTTCCATCTCCGAGGTCGACGCAGGGGCCTTCAAGGGGTCCGAGGCCGTCTCCTGCCTGGATGGCTCGACCTGCGACGCACTCAAGAAGTACGTCGACCTGGCCCGCCGCCTGGGCTTCCCGGCCGAGTCGCGCCACGACATGGGCATCGATGTCGTCGAAACGGCCTCGGCCCTCTGCCAGTCCGTCGCCCGCGAATTCCCCAAATCCACCGTCTTCGCCGGACAGACGGTCTTCCGCCGGCCGGGCATCATTAACCGGATCCTCCACAACGAAACGGCCTTCGCCATCCAGCAGGAACTCCGCTGGAAGGGGATTACGACCGTCATCCTCCCGATCCGGATCAACCTCTGATACGTTCGACACCACCCCCCCGTTTTAAAAAAAGGGGGTGAGTGGTGCTCAGTATTAACCCTGAGTATATACGAATGGGTTGACAGCCCGACGGCCGCGACGCGATTGACAAATCGCCGGCGTCCGGATATTAAGGGGGAACACGAAACACGTTTCGCGACGAAGAGGTCCCCATGCCCCGAACCGGATCGAAGAAAACACCGCTTACCTTCCTCCTCGCCGCCGCGGTTTTAGCGGCGGCCCTCATCGCCGGGATGGCCTGTCGTGTCACCTCCACATCCGGAGGCGCCCGGGTCGAGGAAAAAACCGAGGCCATCCGGACCTATCCCTTCTCCGACCCGGATCCGGTCCCCATTTTCGCCCGGTCGTCGATGGCAGGCCAGGGCGCAAGGCTCTACCCCTACTTCGTCTTCGACCGCTTCACGGCCGAGCCCGTCGAAAAATCCTGGACGGTCGTCCGCCTGAAAAATCCCTACATCGAAGTGGCCGTCCTGCCCCAGGCCGGAGGAAAGGTCTGGGGGGCCTCCGAAAAGGCGACCGGCCGGGAGTTCCTTTACTGGAACCACGTCCTCAAGTTCCGCCAGATCGCCCTGCGCGGCCCGTGGACCTCGGGCGGCATCGAGTTCAACTTCGGCGTCGTCGGCCACGCCCCGTCGACGGCGACGCCCGTGGACTACGTCCTCCGGCGGAACCCCGACGGGAGCGCGAGCTGTGTCGTCGGGACGATGGACCTGCCCTCGCGGACCCGCTGGAGCGTCACCATCACCCTGCCCAAGGACGGCGCCGTCTTCGAGACCAACGCCCTCTGGGTCAACCCGACGCCGTTCAGCCAGTCCTACTACGCCTGGTCCTGCGCCGCGGTGAAAACCGCCGATGACCTGAAATACATCTTCCCCGGTCAGTGGTCCATCGGCCATGACTATTCCGTGCCGCTCGAGCCCTGGCCCGTCGACCGCGCCGGACGGGATCTCTCTTACTACAGGAACAACGCCTTTCCCGGCTCCAAGAGCTACTTCACCGTGGGCGAATACGAGGACTTCTACGGCGGCTGGTACGAGAAGGCCGACGCCGGCTTCGGCCACTGGTCTCGCTACGAGGACATGCCCGGCCGCAAGGTCTGGATCTGGGACCTCTCCCGCTCGGGCGAGATCTGGGTCGATCTCCTGACCGACAAGGACGGGCAATACACCGAGCCCCAGGCGGGACGCCTCCTCAACCAGTCCGACCACGGCGACTTCCCGCCGGGCTCGGCCGACCGCTGGCAGGAACTCTGGTTCCCCTACCGCGGCATCGGACCGATGGCCAAGGCCTCGCCCCACGCCGTCCTGAGCGCGGCCCGCTCGGGCGACAGGCTCGCGCTGGGCCTCTTTCCGCTCCGCCCCGTTAACGACGAATTCACTGTCAGGGCCGCCGGCAAGGAGGTCTTCCGCGAACGCCTCGTCCTCAAACCCGAGCAGATCTGGAAAAAAAACGTCGCGCTCGCGGGCGTCGCGGCCGGCGCCGACCTCGAAGTCCGGCTCGGCGACAAGCTCGTCTACGAGAGCTCTCCGAAGGCCGACGACCTCGAGCGGCCGCTCCGCTTCCGCTCCGCGTCCGAGACTTCGGCCGAAGGGCTCTACCTCCAGGCCCGCGGCCTCGAGCGCGAAAGACGTCTCGCCGAAGCCCTCGATAAGTACGTCGCCGCGATCGAGAAGGAGCCGCTCCACGTCCGGGCCCTCGCCCGCGCCGCCGAGCTTGCCACCCGACGCGGCGAACCGGCCCGGGCCCTGGATTATGCCAGCCGGGCGCTATCTGTTTCGATGTATGACCCCGAGGCGAACTACGTCTACGCCGTCGCCGCCCGGCGGCTGGGCCGGCTCGTCGACGCCAAGGAAACCCTGGGCTGGGCGGCCCGCTCGGCCCAATTCAAGTCCGTGGCCCTCGTCCAGTCGGCCGAGATCGCCGTCCTCGAAAAAGAGTATCGGCGGGCCGAGGAATATGCCCTCAAGGCCCTCGAGACCGACGCCCGGAGCGTCAACGCCCTCGAGGTCCTGGCTGCGGCCCACCGTCTGGCCGGCCGGAAGGCCGAGGCGGATCGTGTTCTGATGCGTCTCCTCGACCTCGACCCCCTCGACCACCTGGCCCGGTTCGAGCGCTACCTCCTCAACCGGATCCCAAAGGACCTCGAGGCCTGCCGGGGCCTCATCCGTAACGAACTGCCGCACGAGACCTGGCTCGAGATGGCCACGTTCTACGTCCGCCTCGGCCTCGTCGACGACGCTGCGTCCGCGCTCAAAGCGGCTCCCGTCCATCCGACCGTTCTCTATACGCTCTCTTACCTTCTCCGCGACAGCTCCCCTTCCGAAAGCGCCGCCTGGCTCGAAAAGGCCTCCGCCATGTCGCCCAACCTCGTCTTCCCGTTCCGCGAGGAGGAGATTGCCGTCTTCTCCTGGGCCATGGCGGCCCGGCCGGCCGACTGGAAGCCCAAGTACTATCTCGCCCTCATACTCTGGGGCAAGGGCCGTCTGGAGGAGACGCGGGATCTTTTCGAAATGTGCGAGAACGCCGACTTCGCCCCCTTCTACATTGCCCGGGGTTCGTTCTTCGAGAAACAAGATCCTGCCCGAGCCAACGCCGATTATAAAAAGGCCATCGAGCTCGACGCCGGGAGTTGGCGGGCCCGGCACATCCTTGTCGCGTATCGGTTGAGGCTGGGGCAGAAAACGGAGGCCCTGGCCGCGGCCAGGCAGGCGGCGGTCGATTTCCCGGCGGAAGTCCCCCTCCAGATCGATCTCGCCGAGACCCTGTTAACCGTTGGACAGCCTGCAGAAGCCGCGGCCGTCCTGGACGCGGTCGCCGCCTTGCCCTACGAAGGCGCAAGCGACATCTACGGCCTTTATGTCCGGGCCCATGTCGCGATCGGCATCGCCGCCATGCAGAAAGCGGCTTGGCCGGCGGCCGTCGAAGCCCTCGAAAAGTCCAAACTCTACCCGGAAAAGCTCGGCACCGGCGCCCCCTTCCACCCCGACAGCCGCATGCAGGACTACCTCATCGCGCTCTGCTTCGATAGGATGGGCGAGAAAGACATGGCCGCGGCCTTGCGCCGAGCCATCAGGGATTACACTTTGACCTACTGGGACGAATCCCAGCCGCACGGCTACTTCGGCGGGCTCGTCCTCGAGCGGCTGGGAAAGCGCGAAGACCGGCTCAAGGCGCGCGAGCTCCTTAGCCGCGCCGCCCGGCCCTCGGCCGAAATCCTGTTCGTGCTACAGGCCTTGAGGTGATCAGGACCTCCAGCGCTTGTAGGGCGTGACGGGGAGCGCCGGGCTCCTGGCGACGCGGAAGATCGGGAAGACCCCGCCGGCCTCGGGCACGAGCTTGAACATCCAATAGCGGATGAGGCCGAACTCCGATTGGGGCTCGAGGAGGCAGGGCACGAGGTTCGCCGCCGGCTGGGCGCAGGCCACGTAGAAATCGCCCTTCTGGACGGCCGTTGGCAAGGCCTTCGTGGCGACCTCGATCTTCTCGGGCGCAAGATAGTCCAGCTTGGCCGGGACGATGTCCTTGACCTCGTACAACTCAGCATCGACGAGCCCGCTCTTGTCGAAGGTCCCGACCTCGACGCCCAGGGCGAGGAGGATTTCGACGATGTCCAGCCGGTCGCCGCGGACGATATAGCCGCGCGGCCGCGCCACGGACAGCGTCGGCTCGACGCCGGGGAACCAGTGCTTGACGACCTCGTCGACGACCTTGACGGTGGGCGGCTCGGGATAGGGCGCGATGTCCCCCGCCGAGAGGGTCTCCCCCGCTTTTTTATCAACTTTGAGGACGCCCCGGATGGGCGAGGCGACCCTCTCGAACCTCTTCAGGAGAAGCTCCGGCTGAGCGGGGTCGCGGGCGAACTTCATCCGGAGATGGACGACGTCGTTCTCAGCCGGCGCCGCGGCCCGTTCGAGCAGGCGTGCTCGGTCGTCCTTGACCATTTTCAGGACTTCGACGGCGTGCCCGGCCACCGACTCGAGAAAGGCCCGCAGGCCGTTGTACTGCCAGCGCGCCCTGTCCCGGAGAGTCTCCAGGTCGTGGCGGGAGGCGCCCTCCTGGATGAATGACAGCGTTTCGAATATGCCCAAGCTGTTCCGGCCGTCGTTGAGGTCGGTCGTCGAGTACCGTTTCATCTCCTCGCGCGGCCCGGCCTCTCCCCGTCCGTAGGCGGCGCCCGACGACGTGTCGACGCCCAGGTCCTCCGTGACCAGGTACTCGTGAAAGGTGAAGTTCCTTTTCTTCAGGCTCTTTTCGACCTCGGCCAGGATGACCTTCCGGGAGAAGTCCTGGAGGTCCCATCCGATGTTGATATTCGAGACGCAGCCGATCGAAACCCGGTAATAGTCGTCGCCCTTCTCATGGACGTCGATCGTCACCTCGGGCATCCAGGCCCGGAAAACGCGGTGGATGGCCTGGACGCCCTCGGCTTCGAGCTTGATGTGGTCGCGGTTCATGTCCAAGTCGATCTCGTTCGCCCGGATGTTCATGAAGTTGCCGTAGGGGTTGGTCTGGGGCATGACCAGAACGTTGACTTTCTTGAGGAGCGGCCGGAGGTCGCCGACGGCCAGGTCCCGGAGGAGCCAAAGAACCGCTTCTTTGGCCGACTGCTCGTTGCCGTGCTGGGCGGCCGTGAACAGGACCGTGGGCTTGGCCCGGTCGAGAGCCTCGGGAGACGCTGCGGGCTTGACGCTGAGGATGGCCAAGAAGATGTCCCGGGCGGCATACTCGTCCGTCGAGAGCGTCCGGCCGACGACCCGGACCGAGAGTTCGGGCGAGAGGGCGTCCAAGCGGCTCAGGAAGGCGGCGATGGCCTCGTTCTGGGTGTACTGTCGGTAGTTCGTTTCTTCGGCCGGGGTCGGCAAAAGGGACTGTCCCCCGAAGAGGGACAGTCCCTCATTGATGGATGGACCGCAGGTCAAGCTCAAAATGATGCATATCAGTATCCTGATGTACTTTGAATTCATTGTTTCCTCCCGACTTCGTTTCTTTATGTCTCACTCCGGACGCTTCTTCTCCGCCGGCTCCTCGGACGGTTTCTTCTCGCACTTGAGCACGACATCCTTGACCTGCCCGGCCCGCAGGACCTTGAACTTGACCTCGCCCCCACATCTGAGCTTGGCCAGCTCCATCCGGATCTCGTTGATGTCCGTGTAGCCCTTGCCGTCGAGGGAGAGGACGACGTCGCCTTTCTCGAACTCGACCCGGCTGGCCGCTCCGTCCGTCGGCTTGGCGTCGATGACCAAGTTCTCCAGGTTGTCAACTTTCTTGAAGCTCAGACCGATCGTCGGGAAGGCCGGCTTTTCCTCCTCCGCCAGGCCGAAGACGTAGTCTCCCAGCGACCTCGAGACGGTCAGCGTTTTCTTCCTGGCCGGGATGGCTACGGCGATGACCGTTTTGAACGGCATTTTCGACCTCTCGTAAGCCCGGCGGTTGAGCCCGAGGTTATAAAGGAGATGCCCGGAACCGACGCAGACGACGACGCGCCGTCCCTCGCTCTCAACGCCTCTGACGGCGTTGGCGCCCATGACCTCGTCCCAGGCCGATTGGGACCGGTAGAGCCCTTCGAAGACCATATCGAGACCGGCCCCCTTCATCTGGGGGGGAAGATCCGAGCTCTCGAAGACCGCCCGGATGAGCGTCCGGTGGTCCTGGTTCGTGAGGTCCGGCGCCGCCGGAATGAGGGCCCGCTCCCCTTCAGTTAGCGTATCCCAGCCCTGCATCCTGATCTTGGTGATGATCTCGCGCGGGATGTTCAGGGCGTAGATGGGCAGGCGGTGCTCCCTGGCGAAATCGAAGATCTTCTCGTAGTAGCCGAAGTTGAAGTTCCAGTTGACGTACCAGCCGACCTCGCGGATGAACTCGTCTTTGGTCAGGATGCCCGCCGTCCACTTGTTGAGCGTCTCCTGAACGGTCACCGGGAGCATTTCCAGGCCGACGGCCAGGTGCCGGTCCTGGGCGTAGAGGGCCCGGATGACCTGGAACTGGATCTCGTGCATGGGCATGGAGTTGTGGGTTTCCCCGACGTGGACGATGCGCGCCGACCGCATCTCCCCGATCATCCTCTCGAAGCCGACGGCCGCGCCCGTTTCTGCGGAGAGAACGGCGCCAACCCCCACGTCCATGGTCTTGTCCTTGAGCTTGGGATTGCCGATCTTGAGCGTCAGCGTCGCGTCGGGCTTGTCGGCCGGGTCTTTGGCTTTGTCCTGAGCCTGAGACTGGGCCGCAGGCGTCTGGGTTTGCGTTTGAGCTTGGGCGAAAGCCGCGGTCAGAAGAGAAAGGGCGATGGCGATGCACGGGATATTGCGTTTGATCGGGATCATGCGTCCTCCGTTCGGGGATTTCCCCCGTATCATATCCGCGGGATTTCGGGGTTGTCAAACCCCAGCCTCCCCGGTCCTGCCGGCTTCGCCACCGGCTTGGCAGTGCCGGTGCTGGCAACCGGCAAGGGCGGTAGCAAGGCCGGGGCTTTTCACCCGGGCCAAAAAACGATACAATCAACCCATTCGGCTCCCCGGTCTGAAGCCCGGGGTATGCTCAGGGTTAATACTGAGCACCGCCAACCCCGTTTTTTTTAAACGGGATTGGCGGTGTCGAACGTATCGGGAACCGACCGTTGCGGAGAAGCGCGTGTCCGAAGAAAACGCAGAAGAAAAAACCGAGACTAAGAAAACCATCCGGGCGTTCGCCATCGCCTCGTTCCTCAACGACATGGGCTCGGACATCATCTATCCCGTCTGGCCGCTCTTCGTCACCCAGGTCCTCAAGGCCAACATGGCCACGCTGGGCTTCCTCGACGGGCTGGGTGAGGCCCTCGTCTCCCTCTCCCAGGCGGCCTCGGGTTACGTTTCCGACAGGATCCGGAAACGCAAGGTCTTCATCTGGGTGGGCTACCTCTGCGGCTCTTTTTCGCGGCTCGGCTACGCCGCCTCCTCCGTCTGGCAGCACCTTATCCCCTTCCGCATCCTCGACCGGGCCGGCAAGATCCGGAGCGCCCCGCGCGACGCCCTGGTCGCCGACATCTCGACCGACGAGAACAGGGGCCGACACTTCGGCCTGCTCCGGGCCATGGACAATTTCGGGGCCACGGTCGGCATCCTCATTTCCATCGCCCTGTTCAACGTCCTCGGCTACCGCCTCCTCTTTGCCCTGGCGGCCATCCCCTCGGTCCTCGGCGCCCTGCTCATCCTTAAAGTCATCAAGGAGCCGAAGAAGCCCGGCAGCCGCGTCTTCAAGGGCCTTTCGCTCAAGGACATCGACGGGAACCTGGCCCTGTATATCGTCCTCAACGCGGTCTTCGCCCTGGGCGCCTTCACCTATTCGTTCCTTCTCCTCTACGCCAAGTCGTCGGGTTTCAAAGCGGGGTTCATCCCCGTCCTCTACCTCATATTCTCAGCGGCCGCGGCTTTCCTCTCCTATCCGTTCGGGAGGCTCTCCGACAAGATCGGCCGGAAGCCCGTTTTGTTCATAGCCTACTTCGCCTGGGCGGCGGTCTGCGCCGGAGTCGTCTTCGCCCACGGCCTCCCGGCCATCGCCTTCCTTTTCGTCCTCTACGGCGTCCACAAGGCCGCCCTCGACCCGGTCCAAAAGGCCATCGTCGCCGAGCTCGCGCCTCAGCCTTTCCGGGCCAGCGTCCTCGGCGGGTTCCAGATGGTCATCGGGTTGTGCGCCCTGCCGGCTTCTCTCCTCGCCGGCTGGCTCTGGGATAAGGTCGGGAAAACCACGCCCTTTTATGTGTCGGCGGGCCTGACCGCGGCGGCCGCGCTGATGCTGCTCTTCGTCAAGGAAAAGAGGTCTATTCCTCTTCCTCAGGCTTGACCCGGCCTTCCTTGACGGCGTCGGCGATGATCTTCTGCTGGATGTGAGAGGGGGCTTCCTCGTAGTGGGAGAATTCCATCAGGTAGGAGCCGCGGCCGCCGGTGATCGAGGTCAGGGTGGGCTCGAAGTCGAGCATTTCCGACATCGGCACCTGGGCCTTGAGGACGCGCGACGTCCCTTTCTGCTCCATCCCCTGAACCTTGCCGCGGCGGCCGTTGAGGTTGCCCATGATGTCGCCCATGTAGATTTCGGGCGTGTAGATCTCGACGCTCATGACGGGCTCGAGGATCGTGGGCTTGGCCTCTTTCATGGCCTTCTTGTAGGCCTTGGTGGCGGCGATCTTGAAGGCGATGTCCGAGGAATCGACGTCGTGGTAGGACCCGTCGTAGAGGATGACCTTGAAGTCCACGGCCGGGTAGCCGGCCAGGACGCCCTTCTTCCGCGCCTCGAGGATGCCTTTCTCGACGGACGGGATGAAGTTGCGCGGGATGGAGCCGCCGAAAACTTTGTCCTCGAACTCGAAGTCCTTGCCGCGGGCGAGCGGCTCCATCTTGATCCAGACGTCGCCGAACTGGCCGCGGCCGCCGGTCTGTTTCTTGTGCCGGCCCTGGACGTCGGCCTTGCCTTTGATCGTCTCCTTGTAGGAGATCTTCGGCGGCTTGAGGTCGACGTCGACGTTGTAGCGCTTCCTGAGCCTCTCGGCGATGATGCGGACGTGGAGCTCGCCGTTTCCGGAGATGAGAAGCTGGGCCGTGTCCGGGTCGCGATCGAACCGGACCGTCGGGTCTTCCTCGGTGATCCGGTGCGTCGCCGGGGAGATCCGGTCCTCGTCGGCCCGGGTTTTGGGCTCGATGGCGAACGAGATGGACGGTTCGGGGAATTTGATCGGCGCGAAGACGATCCCGGCGCCCTTGGCGCACAGCGAATCACCGGTCGAAGTGACTTTGAGCTTGGCCGTGGCGGCGATGTCCCCCGCTTTGGCTTGGCCCGCGGATATCTGCTCTTTGCCCTGGAGGAAGAACAGCCCGACAAACTTCTCATCGGTGTCGCGGGTCACGTTGGTGACAGTCCCGTCGGGGTTCATCCGGCCCGAGAAGATCCTCATCAGGGAGATCCGGCCGGTGTAGAGGTCGGAAATGGTCTTGAAGACGAGGGCCGAAAACGGCGCGTCCGGGGACGGCTGGATCTCCTGGTCCTGTCCCTTGACAATGGCCTTGACGGCTTCCCGTTCGACCGGCGACGGCAGATAGGCGATCATGCCGTCGAGGAGGAGCTGGGCGCCGGTATTGGTGAGCCCCGACGCCGCGAAGACGGGAAAAAGCTGCCGGCCGAGGATGGCCCGCTTCAGGCCGTCGCGGAACTCGTCGGGCGAGAGCTCGCCCTGCTCGAGGTATTTCTCCATGAGCTTCTCGTCGCTCTCGGCGACCATCTCGATGAGCTCGCGCCGCCGCTTCTCGACGTCGGCCTGCATGTCGGCGGGCACCGCGGTTTCCTTGAACTTGCCGCTTTCGTCCTTCTCGAAGAGGTAAGCCTTGCCGGCGATGACGTCGACGACGCCGCTGAAGTTCTTCTCCTCGCCGATCGGCAGCTGGACGGGGATCGCCTGGCGGCCGAAGAACTGCTGGACGGCCTCCAAAGTCCGGCCGAAGTTCGAATTCTCGCGGTCGAGCTTGTTGATGACGATCGTCCGGGGCAGGCGGTGCTCTTCGAGCATGCTCCAGACTTTTTCCGTGCCGACTTCGACGCCGGCCACGCCGCAGACGACCACCGTCGCCGCGTCCACGGCATGGAGGCAGGCCTTGGTGTCCCAGAGAAAGTTGCTGTAGCCGGGAGTGTCGACGATATTGACCTTGTGGTCCTTCCATTCACAGAAGCAGACCGCGGCGTTGATGGAGATTTTCCGCTCGATCTCGTCGGGGTCGTAGTCCGTGATGGTATTTCCCTTGTCGACCTTGGTCAGGCGGCCCGTCGCCCCCGTAGCGAACAGGAATGCGGCCGTGAGCGACGTCTTCCCCGACGAGCCGTGCCCGACAAGGGCGATATTCCGGATTTTATCGACAGCGTAGTCTTTCATCCTCGAGCCTCCTGGGATTCTCGGAAGAACAGAAAGGCTATTCTACCCAAATTCCGGCTTTACCTCAAGCCTTAATTGGGGACATGCCCCGCTTCGAGAGAAGCGGGACGTGTCCCCTTTCTTTCCTTTCTTTCCCAAGGGTCGGCTCTCCCCGCCGGTAGGCCGCTTGGGGCTTTGGGCCCCTCATCTGCGGCCCTTTTCGCTAAGCCTGCTTCATTTCCCGCTTGATGACAGCCTCTAAATCGGGCGGGAGGGGCGAGGCGAAGGTCAGGCGCTCGCCGG
>JADBLN010000049.1:13918-19258 GCA_014894455.1 Acidobacteriota bacterium
ATGACAGCCTCTAAATCGGGCGGGAGGGGCGAGGCGAAGGTCAGGCGCTCGCCGGTCCCCGGGTGGATGAACGAGAGCGTTTGGGCGTGGAGGAAAATCCGGGGGAATTCCCGGGGCTCCTTCTTGCGTCCGTAGATGGGGTCGCCGACGATGGGGTGACCGGCCACGGCCATGTGGACCCGGATCTGGTGGGTCCGTCCGGTCACGGGCCGGATCTCGAGGAGCGTCGTGTCGGCAAAGGTCCGCTGGACCTGGAAAAAGGTCTCGGCTTTCTTGGGGCTGCGGGCGTGAATCGAGATCTTTTGCCCTTCTTTCGGATGCCGGCCGAGGGGCCAGCTGAACTTGCCCTCGGGCGCCGAAACCCGTCCCCAGACCAGGCCGATGTAAGTCTTCCAGACAACGCGCTTCTTGAACTGGCTGACGAGTTCCGTGTAGGCCAGCGGGCTCCGGGCTACGACCATGACGCCCGAGGTGTCCTTGTCCAGCCGGTGGACGATGCCCGGCCGTTCTTCACTGCCGATCAGCGCCACCTCCGGGAAATGGTGGATGAGGGCGTTGACCAACGTCCCCGAAGGATGGCCAGCCCCCGGGTGGACGACGAGGCCCGCGGGCTTGTCGATAACGATGACCTCGGCGTCCTGATAGATGACCTTGAGCGGGATATCCTCGGGCAAGAGACCCCCTTCCAGGGGCGGGACCTCGTACTCGACGGCGACACGGTCGCCGGCCTTGAGCTTGTAACCCGCCTTCCTGGCGTAAGAGCCGACGCGCACCCCTCCTCCGCCGATGACTTTTTGGACCTGGGCCCGGCTCAGGCCGGGGAGCTTGTCGGCGAGGAAGACGTCGAGCCTCCCCCCGCCGCCCGCGTCGGGTGTGACGACGAAATCCGCTTTAGGCAATTTTGCGCCGCTTCAAAACGACGGCCAGCACGCCCCCTCCGATGAGGCCGAGGAGGCAGAAAAGCTGCGGTAAGGACAGGCTGGAAAGGGGCGTGGCGCCGCGGATGAAATAGATATTCTCCGCATGGTCGCCGCGGAAGTACTCCGTGAAGAACCGGATGAGCGAGTAGTTGACGATGTAGAAGGCGAAGACCTGGCCGTCGAACTTCTTCTTTTTCAGGATGATGTAGAGAATGCCGAAATTGAGGAAATTGAGGATGGCCTCGTAGAGCTGGACGGGATGGAGAGGCGTGTGGAGGTGGACGCCCGTCAGGTCGGCGGCGTACTCGTTCTTGAAGACCGCCGCCCAGGGCAGCGCGCACTCGCTGCCGTAGCAGCAGCCGGCGCTGAAACAGCCGATCCGGCCGAAGCCGTGGCCCAGGGCCAGAGCCGGGGCGATGAGGTCGGCCGTCGGCCAGGTCGGGATCTTCTTGCGGTGGAAATACCACAGGGCGTAGATGACGCCGAAGGTCAGCCCGCCCTGGAAGACGCCGCCCGACCGGGCCAGCGCGAAGAGCTCCCTGGGGTAGGCCACGTAGTAGGATATGTTGCTGATGAACAGGATGAGCTTGGCGCCGATGAGCGAGACGATGATGGTGTAGAACGCCGCGTCCATGATGCGGTTGGCGTCGAGGCCGGCTTTCTTCGCCTGGGCGTAGATGAACCAGAGACCGAAGGCGACGCCGACGGCCATCATAAAACCGTAGGTGTGGATGGTCAGAGGGCTGATCTTCACGAGGATGGGGAACATTCGGGTTTCCTCCTGAACAGGATGACCAGCATCAGGCAGGCGCCTATGGTGATGCACGAGTCCGCCGCGTTGAAGAAGGGCCAATGGGCCTTGCCGACGTAGAAGTCGAGGAAGTCGATGACGTGGCCGCGGATGAGGCGGTCGAACTGGTTGCCGAGGGCCCCGGCCATGATCAGGGTCAGCGCGACTTTCATGAGCTTGTCGCCGGCCGGCGTCTTGAAGAAGTAATAGACGACAAGGGCCAGCGCGGCGAGCGAGGCCGCCGTCAGGAGCGCGAAGACGAGCTTGTTGTTAGCCTGGGAGAAGGTTCCGAAGATCGCGCCCTTGTTATGGATGCGGGTGATGTTGAAGAACCCGGGGATAACCGTGACCGAATCGTAGAGGTCGACGGTCCGGGCGATGATGTGCTTTGTCGCCTGGTCCAGGGCGATCAGCGCGATCATGGTGAGGAAATACGGGGCGTTTTTCTTCATGCGCGGGCCGCTTTGACGACTTTCTCGCAACGGGCGCAAAAGGTCGGATAGTCCGGGCTCGTGCCGACGTGGGTCGAGAAGTTCCAGCAGCGCTCGCACTTCCCGCCCGCGGCTTTCCCGACCTCGATGGCGAGGTCGCCGCCGGCGCCCTTCTCGACCGCGACCGCGGAAACGATGAAGAGAGCGGCCAAGTCGTCCCGGCGGGCCTCGAGGAAGGCGGCCTCGGCGGCCGGCGCCTTGAGGGTGACCGAGGCCTCGAGCGAATTGCCGATAAGTTTGGCCTCGCGGGACTTCTCCAGCTCCTTGAGCACCTTCTCGCGGACGGCCAAGAGCCGTTCCATATCCTCGACGAAGCCGGCCCGCTTCGACCCGAGCCAATCCTGGGCCTTGGGGAATTCGCCCAGATGGACGGACGCATCCTTGCCCTCGAAAGCGGGGACGTAGGCCCAGGCCTCGTCGGCCGTGAACGACAGGATGGGGGCCATGAGCAGGAGACTGTCGCGGAGGATCGTGAACATGGCCGTTTGCGCCGAGCGCCGCTCGAGAGAGCCCTTGCCCGAGCAGTAGACCCGGTCCTTGACCACGTCGAGGTAGAAGGCGCTCAGGTCGACCGTGAAGAAGTCGAGAACGGCGTGCAGGATGGGGTGGAACTCGTAGTCCTCGTAAGCCTTGACGACATGGGCGCGGACCTCTTCGAAGCGATGGAGGATGAAGCGGTCGAGGTCGAGGAGATTCGCGGCGGCGACCGCGTCGCGCCCCGGCTCGAAGTCGGAGACGTTGCCGAGGAGGAAGCGCCAAGTGTTGCGGAACTTGCGGTAGGCCTCGACGAGCCTCTGCTCGATCTCCGTTCCGAAGCGGGCGTCCTCCTTGTAGTTGAGCATGGCCGCCCAGAGCCTGACGATCTCGGCGCCGCTGCGCTTGATGACCTCGCCGGGGTCGATGACGTTGCCCAGGGACTTCGACATCGCCCTCCCCTGGTCGTCGAGGATGAAGCCGTGGGTGATGCAGGTCCGGAACGGACTGCCGCCCTTGGCCCCGACGCCGATGAGGAGGGAGCTGTTGAACCAGCCGCGGTGCTGGTCGTGGCCCTCGATATAGACGTCGGCGGGCCAGGCGTGGCCGCTCTCGCGCTCGAGAACGTTCTGCGAGGCGCCGGATTCGAACCAGACGTCGAGGATGTTGAATTCCTTGTCGAACTCTTTTCCGCCGCAGGCGGGGCAAACGGCGCCCGGCGGGACGAGCGCCGCGGCGTCGCGGACGAACCAGGCGTTGGAGCCCTCGGCGGCGAAGATACCGGCGACGTGCCGGCAGACGCGGGCGTCGGCGTACAGCGTGCCGCAGGCCCGGCACTTGAAGGCCGGGATGGGCACGCCCCAGGACCGCTGGCGCGAGATGCACCAGTCGGGACGGCCGGCGACCATGCCGTCGATCCGCTCCTTGCCCCACTCGGGGATCCAGCGGACGCGGCCGATGGCCTGGCGCGACTTGGCGCGGAGACCGTTCTTGTCCATGGAGACGAACCACTGCTCGGTGGCCCGGAAGATGACCGGCTTCTTGCAGCGCCAGCAGTGCGGATACGAATGGGAGATCTCCGTTTCCTTGAGCAGGGTCCCGTCGTTCTTCATGTCGGCGGTGATGCGCGGGTTGGCCTCGAAGACCCGGAGCCCGGCGTAGCGCGGCACTTCGGGCGTGAACCGGCCGTCGTCGTCGACGGGCGTGTAGATGTCGATGCCGTAGGCGACGCCCGTCAGATAGTCGTCGTGGCCGTGGCCCGGGGCGGTATGAACGGCCCCAGTGCCGTCCTCGAGGGTGACATACTTGGCCAGGACGAAGAGCGACTCGCGGTCGACGAACGGGTGACGGGCCTTGAAGCCCTCGAGCTCGCGGCCCGGGAACACGGCCAGGACCTTGGGCGTCGGCCAGCCGAGCTCCACGGCGACAACCGGGAGGAGCTTCTTGGCCAGGATGTAAACCTCGCCGCTGACGTCGGCGGCGACGTACTCGTGCTCGGGGTGAAACGCGAGGGCCATGTTGGCCGGCAGGGTCCATGGCGTCGTCGTCCAGATGAGGACGGAGGCGCGGCGGCCGGCCAGGGCCGGGAATTTTGCGCCCAGGTCCGAGACGACCGGGAAGCGGACGTAGATCGAGGGCGAGGTCTTGTCGCGGTATTCGATCTCGGCCTCGGCCAGGGCGGTCCGGCATTGAATGCACCAGTGGACGGGGCGCTTGCCCTTGTAGACCTCGCCGTTCTCGAAGAAGACGCCCAGGTACTCGAGGATCTTGGCCTCGTAGGCCGGATGCATGGTCAGGTAGGGCGTGTTCCAGGCGCCCAGGACGCCGAGGCGCTTGAACTCGTCCCGCTGGATGCCGATGAACTTCTCGGCGTACTTCCGGCATTCCTCGCGGACGGCCGTCACGGACATGGCTTTTTTCTTGTCGCCGAGCTGCTTGTCGACGTGGATCTCGATGGGCAGGCCGTGGCAGTCCCAGCCGGGGACGTACGGGGCGTAGTGCCCGAGCATGGAGCGCGACTTGACGATGAAGTCCTTGAGGATCTTGTTGAGGGCCGTCCCCATGTGGATGTGGCCGTTGGCGTAGGGCGGGCCGTCGTGGAGGATGAAGGGCGGTCGGCCGTCGGCGGCGCGTTTCTCGAGGATGCGCTCGTAGAGCTTCTCCGCCTCCCACTTCTTGATGGTTTCCGGCTCCTTCTGGGCCAGGGAGGCCTTCATGGCGAAAGCGGTCTTGGGCAGGCTCAGCGTGCTCTTCACATCGGACTTGTCGGCCATTGGGGGCTCCAATCGTCGGAATCTAATGCGCTATTATAGGCTAAGTTGGGATGTCCCGCTAGTATGGGCTTCGGGGTATCCTCGTCGTTCGCTGCGGTGATTCTACACGCCTTCCCGGTCCGGAGTCGATGGGAGGAGTCCGCGTCTCCGTCCCGGAAAGGCTAAATCACCGCTTTATGCTCCCTCCGACGACACCCCTCGGCCCCGGTTTCAGCGGTTGTCGCCGTTCGTTGCGGCAACGAGAAGACGCCGAGGGCGGGGGATGGGGACGGGGGATGGGGACATGTACCTCCGGTACGTGTCCCCTTTCCCTGTCTGCCCCTTTCCCTGTCTGGGGGTCCGAGCTTGGGGACATGTACTTTCGGTACGTGTCCCCTTTCCCTGTCTGGGCC
>JADBLN010000049.1:19358-21245 GCA_014894455.1 Acidobacteriota bacterium
GCCGCTTTCGCCCGGTCCGTGCCAGCTGATCTCGAAGTCTGGGGAGGCTCGAATTCGGGGACACGCACCGCTTCTCTCGGAACGGATTGGGGACATGTACCTCCGGTACGTGTCCCCGTTTTCCGAGCCCCCTTCTTGGGGCTATTTCTTTATAAAATGCGCGCCGCGGGAGGTCGGGTTGCTCAGGGCGGCCCGGGTGATCATCAGGGCGACCAGGATGCCGTGCCGGAGGCCGATGAGGGCCGGCTCGAGGCGCGCCGCCTGGTAGAATTTCTCGATGCGGTGGCTGAGGTACTCGAGGTCGGACTTGGCCCGTTCGAGGCGCTTGCGTGTCCGGATGATGCCGGCGTAGTTCCACATCGTCGAGCGGATGGTCAGCCAATCCTGGTTGACCAGGGCCGGGTCGATAACCTCTTCCTTCTTCGGGTGATACCAGCGGTGTATTTCGGACGCCTTGTAAGGCCGCGAGTTGTCGAAGCGCGCGGCGATGTCGCGGGCCGCCCGGGTCCCCCAGACGAGCCCCTCGAGGAGCGAGGTCGAAGCCAGGCGGTTGGCGCCGTGAACGCCCGTGCAGGAGACCTCGCCGACGGCATAGAGCCCGGCGAGCGAGGTCCGGCCCCAGCTGTCCGCGAGCACCCCGCCGCAACTGTAATGGGCGGCCGGGACGACCGGGATGGGCTCGCGGGTGATGTCGATGCCATCCTCGAGGCAGGTCTTGTAGATCGTCGGGAACCTGTCGCGGATCGCCGTCCCCTTGGCGTAGGAAGCCAGGTCGAGGAGGACATAGTTGGTGTTGGTGACGATCATCTCCTCGTAGATGGCCCGGGCGACCTCGTCGCGAGGGGCTAGATCGCGCTTGGGCGAATATTTTTCCATGAACGTCTTGCCGTCGCGGGTTTTCAGGCGCGCCCCTTCGCCGCGGACAGTTTCCGAGATGAGGAAGCCGTCGCCGTTTTCGCGCCTGAAGACCGTCGGGTGGAACTGGATGTACTCCATGTTGCCGATCCGGGCACCGGCGCGCAGGGCCATGGCGTAGCCGGAGCCGTCGGCCCCGGGCGGGTTGGACGTGTGGAGAAAAACGGCGCCGCAGCCGCCCGTGGCCAGGACGGTGAAGGGGGCGAAGACGCGGCTGACCTGGCCCGACTTATTGTCGAGGACGTAGGCGCCGATCGTCCGCGGCTCGTGGTAGTAAGCGACGAGGTTTTTCGAGTGGTGCGGCACGGTCAGGAGGTCGACGGCCGTGTGGCCGGCGAGAAGCGTGACGCGCGGGTGCCTCTTGAGGGCCCGGAGGAACCGGTCCTCGATCGTCCGGCCGGTGGCGTCCTCGACGTGGAGGATGCGGCGGCGGGAGTGCCCGCCTTCCTGGGCATAGTCGAGGGCGTCGGGCGAGCTCCGGGTGAAGGGGATCTTGAGCTTGTCGATGAGCGTTTCCTTGACGAGGCGGGGCCCATCGGCGACCAGGACGTCCACGGCGGCGGGGTCGCCGACATAATCGCCCGCCTCGAGAATGTCCTTTTTGAGGAGCTTGGGCTGGTCGTCTGGGGCGAAGGAGACGATGCCGCCCTGGGCGTAGAAGGTGTTCGATTCCTCGGACCTCTCGGCTTTGGTGACGACCACGGTCCGGAGGCCGGCCTTGGCCGCCTCGAGGGCGGCGGCGGCGCCGGCGATGCCACAGCCGATGACCAGGACGTCGGCCCGTATGTCGCGTTCGCTCATTGTCGCCTCAATTCAGGAACTCCAGGCTGATGTCGACGGCCCGGGCGGAGTGGGTCAGGGCGCCCACGGAGATGTAGTCGACTCCCGTCTCGGCGACGGCGCGGACGCGGTCGAGGCTCATGTTCCCGGAAGCTTCGAGGGGGACACGGCCGGCGGCGAGGGCCACGGCTT
>JADBLN010000050.1:0-2010 GCA_014894455.1 Acidobacteriota bacterium
GCGCCACCAGTACGAGAACTTGATGAAGACGTTGTAATTATGCTGGAGGAGATGGCCGAACTCGTCCCGGAGGTAGTTGTTGTCGAAGCCGAGGAAGAAGACCGTTCCCGGGCGGAGGACCCAGCTGGCGAGAAGACTTCCGAACGCTTCTTCATTGAAGAAGTTGTAATCGACGATGGCCCGGAACGAGATCGTCTTGGAGAGCTGGTAGGTCGTCCGCTGGCGGACGACGTTGTAGTCCCATAGCCCCTTCCCGCCCGCCGAACGCCAGAAGGTCTGCTTGCTGAAATCGACCCCCAGCTGAAGCCGCGAACTCGGCTTGAAGTTGACGAAGAGGCCGTAGGTGTTGCTGTAGCCAAGGAAGGCGTCGTCGGGATCGTAGTTGATGCTGTCGCCGGTCTCGAAAAAGAAATTGATGGGCATCCAGCTGATGAACGTGATCTGGGATTCGACCGATAAGGATTGTTTCTTGAAGTCGACGCCGGCGAACCGCTCCATCGCGCTCTCGTAGCCGATAAAGACCTGGTTGAATTCGGTCAGGCGGAACTGGATCTGGCCCTGGACCCAGGTGTCCTGGGTGATGCTGTCGGCATAGCCATCGCGCACGCCCGCCTGAAGCCGGAACTGGACCTGGTTGAGGTATTTCTTGTCGGGGTAGAGGCGGAACGAGGCGAATCCGCCGGCGCTGCGGTAGTCGGTCCGGTTGACGAATCCCAGTGAGGCCTGGAAATCGGGGTGCATGGCCTTGTAGAATCCGCCGAGACTCCAGTTCTTGGTCGTGTAGTAGAGCTCTCCGTAGAGGCCCGGGGCGAGGGCCGTACTGTCGTCCTCCGCGCTCGACTTGGAGGCCAGGGCCTGGAAGTTGAAGAAGACCTTGTCCTTGAAGCGGAGCTGGCCGTCGAGGCCGCCGAGCCGACTCCAAGTGCCGCCCCCGAGCTCCTTGTCGGTCATGGTGAAGCCGATGTAGGAGCCCGACCCGACATCGGCCTTGGTCCTGAAGACGTTGGAAAAGGCCTTGACCCCGGCCGTCCCGGTCCCGTTGGGGATCTCCCAGAGGCTCTCCGTGGGGTGCATGTCGTAGGCGGAGAGCAGGCCGTAGGTGAAGCGCCCGCTCTTGCCCGAGAGCTTGCCTCCCCAGATCGGGTCGGTGATCTGGCGAGTGTAGACCGTTTCGATCTCGGGCGAGTTGAAGATCTCCATACCCTCGAGGAAGAACGGCCGTTTCTCGGCATATCGCAGAGCGTAGCGGAGGTTATAGTCGATCTTGGGCTCGTCGGCCTCGATCTGGCTGAAGTCCGGGTTGGCCGTCAGATCGAGGGTCATGTTGGAGCTCAGGCCGAGCTTGAAGTTGGCGCCGGGGCCGAGGCTGACCTTTTCGCCCTCGCGCTTGAGGGCGGTCATGAAGGGCATGACCTCGACGTTGCGGCTCCGTTCGACGGCGCCCTGGATGGTGAAGGTCCGGCCGTTGGAGAGGAGCCCGGGGATGTCGCGCGAGTATTGGGGGTGCATGATGACCTCCCCGGTCCGGGGGAGGTTCCGGCCAAGGACGATGTTCCAGGTTTTGATGTCGTCGTTGGGGAAACGCAGGCTCTTGAAAGGGATGGCCGCCTCGACCGTGTAGCCTTCGGCGTCCACTTTCCCGTCGGACAGAAAGACGGTGTCCCAGCTGTCGTCCATGTTATCGTTGCCGCCCTCCTCGATCCGCATCATGTCCATCTGGATGCCGATGGGATTTAGGAGGAAGGAGAAGGCGCGCCTCTTCTCGTTGAACGTGTCGAGCATGATGAACACCCAGTCGTCTTCCAGGCACTTGTCGCGGCCGGTGACGGAACAGCGGAGCTTCGAGACCTGGGAGTCGTACGCTCGGAACGCGACATAAAGGTTCTTCTCGTCGTAGCCTAGATAGGCGACCGTTTTTTCGGTTGGGACGCCGTTTTCCTTGGGCGAAAGCTGGACGAAGGCGTCGATCTTGAGGGCCTGGGTCTCCCAGATGGGATCGTCCAGGACGCC
>JADBLN010000050.1:2110-3720 GCA_014894455.1 Acidobacteriota bacterium
CTGAAAAAATGGCCTAAATCGCGGTGGAAACCCGCCAGATACCGGTTTCGAGCCGCTCGACGGTCACGGCCCGGCCGTCTTCCAGGCAGCATCTCCAGACATCCCGCATCCGACCGCTGTCCCGGTCGAGGGCCCTTTCCCGGGAGATGACGCTCACAATCACGAACCGCTTCCCGTCGAGGACGACGGCGCGGGGCGTTTCTTCGCCCTTGTACCCCGCGTAACTCTCGACTTTTACCTTTTCAAAAACCGGATTCAAGGCGATTTCCTGCATCCATTATACCATCCGGAAGTCGGGGGCCGGTCCGGCAGTTGCAGGAGCGCGCGGGAAGCGCTTATAATAGCCTGGAAAAATCTTGAACCGCGCGGAGGTGCGTCCTTGAGAAGAAACCCGGCCCCGAAATCCCAACCCCGGCCTCACGCCGCCTTCTTCCTTGCTGTTGTCCTGGCCTTGGCCATTGCCTTTCCCCTCGCCGCCCAGACGCCGGACAGATACCTCGACGCGGCACCCGCACGGGACGGCTCCGTCCGCCTGGTCGTCTTCAATCCCGAGACCTTCAACATCCGGGCCCTGGCCACCCTGCGGAAAAACGGCACGCTCGACATCCCCGGACTGATCGTCATCGGCGTCTACCACGTCAAGCAGACGGCCAACTTCGCCGAGAGCCGCAAGTACGTCCAGGAGAACGGCCTCGACTGGTTCAAGTTCCACGAAGTCTCGGCCGCGATCAGCGAGCCGGGCCTCTTCCGGAAGAACGCCTGCACGCCCGAATACGAGCTGATCGTGAAAAAAGCCGACGGCGTCATTTTTTTCGGCGGGCCCGACATCCCGGCGTCCGTCTTCGGGGAGAAGACGAACCTCCTGACCGAGATCTCGGATCCTTACCGCCACTTCTTCGAGGCCTCGGCCGTCTTCCATTTGCTCGGCGGATTCCAGGACGAGAAATTCGTCCCTCTGCTCGAGGCGCGGCCGGGGTTTCCGGTCCTGGGCATCTGCCTGGGCCACCAGACGCTGAACGTCGGGACGGGAGGGACGCTCGTCCAGGACATCTGGTCGGAGCTCTACGCCAAGACGACCGTCGAGGACGTCATCGCCCTCGGCCCCGAGCAGTGGCACAACAACCCCTACCGGCTCCTTTTTCCCCTGGACAAGCTCATCGGCTACAATTTCCATACGCTCCAGCTCGGGGACAAAAGCCGGTTCGTGACGGCCATGGGCTTCAAGTCGTCCGACCACCCACGCATCCTCAGTTCGCACCACCAGGCCATCGAAAAGCTCGGCAAGGGACTCGTGGCCGTGGCCAGCTCGCGCGACGGGCGCGTGGTCGAGGCCGTCGAGCATAAGAAGTATCCCAACGTCCTCGGCGTCCAGTTCCACCCGGAACACCCCCTGCTCTTCGACGCCGAGCCCCGCCACCGGCAGAAGCCCGGCGACGCGCCGACGAGCTTCCGGGCCATCCTCGAGGGGACGCCGCCGAGCCTCGAGTTCAACCAGAAGATCTGGAGCTGGTTCGCCGGAAAACTCGTCGAGGGACGAGCCTTCGCGGCGGAAGTGGACCCCCGGGCAAAGCCCGGGGCCCCGGTCGCCGTCGAGAGCCACGGCCGGTAAG
>JADBLN010000050.1:3820-5073 GCA_014894455.1 Acidobacteriota bacterium
GCCGCTTGTCTCTCGGCTATCATTTGGGGAATAATAATGAAAACCGACAAGACCGAAGGAGGTCCCATGAAATACGGCATCGGCGCGGCATTCCTGATCATCGCCATCGCGGTGGGTTGCGTGAAATCGGCCAAGGCGCCCGAAGGGATCCTGTTCAAGGACGACCTGGCCTTCCTCAAGACCCACACAAAAGTCGTCGTCCTCAGCGGCGCGGACGGGCTGGCCCAGGTGGCCGTGAACCCCGACCTCCAGGGCCGGGTCATGACCAGCACCGCCGGGGGGCCGGACGGACTGAGCTTCGGCTGGATCAACCGGGAGCTCCTCGCCTCGGGCGT
Source organism: Acidobacteriota bacterium (assembly GCA_014894455.1). Classification (GTDB taxonomy): domain Bacteria; phylum Acidobacteriota; class Aminicenantia; order Aminicenantales; family Saccharicenantaceae; genus RBG-16-66-30. The sequence goes on from JADBLN010000050.1 coordinate 4,156, forward strand.
GAACAACCCGCACATCAACGCCTTCGGCGGCGAGGACCGCTTCTGGCTCGGGCCCGAGGGCGGCCAATTCTCGATCTTCTTCAAGAAGGGCGATCCGTTCGACCTCGACCACTGGTGGACGCCGCCGGCCGTCAACGAGGGGGCTTTCGACATCGCCTCACAGGGCGCGGACCGCATCCACTTCCGTAAGTCCATGCGCCTCGCGAATTATTCCGGGACGGAGTTCGACGTCGCGGTCGACCGGGAGGTCCGTGTCCTCGGCGCGGCCGAGGTCGCGGCGCTCGGCGTCCCCGTCCCGGCGGGCATCAAGATGATCGCCTACGCCTCCGACAACAGGATTACCAACGCCGGCGCGGCCGCCTGGACGAAGGACACGGGCCTGCTGTCGATCTGGATCCTGGGCATGTTCAACCCTTCGCCGGAGACGACAATCGTCGTCCCGTTTAAGAGCGGGCCGGAGGCGGAGCTCGGACCCGCCGTCAACGACGCCTATTTCGGCAAGGTCCCGGCCGACCGCCTCGTCGTCAAGGAAAAGGACGGCGTCCTCTTCTTCAGCGGCGACGGCAAGTACCGGAGCAAGATCGGTATCGCGCCGCTCCGGATCAAGCCCTTCGCCGGGAGCTACGACGCCGCGAACGGGGTCCTGACGCTCGTCCATCTAACGATACCGGAGGGAGCGACGGACTACGTCAACTCCATGTGGGAGATCCAAGAGAAGCCCTTCGCCGGGGACGTCGTCAACAGCTACAACGACGGCCCGTCGGCGCCGGGGGCGAAGCCGCTCGGTCCGTTCTACGAGCTCGAGTCCTCCTCGCCTGCCGCGGCCCTCGGGCCGGGCGAAACGCTGGCCCACGTCCACACGACGATGCACTTCCAGGGGCCGGAGAAGGCCCTCGACCAGATCGCCCGGAAGGTCCT
>JADBLN010000033.1 GCA_014894455.1 Acidobacteriota bacterium
GGACTGCCGGTTTCCAGCACCGGCACTGCAAAGCCGGTGGGAAGCCCGGCCCCGGCATTTATGCCGGAGATTCCAGGGGTTGACAGGCCAGGAGGGGCTTCGTTAGAATGGGCGCCTGACCCGGGGGGCCGGGATCTCGAGCGCCGAGGTTATCCATGGAAAAGAAGCCGTTGCCCGAGCTGGACAGGATTTGCGCCGCCTTCGCCGTCGAGGGCCGCTGGGTTACGTCCTGCCCCATCCCTTCCGGCCACATCAACGACACCTATTGCTCCGAGTTCGAGGACGCGGGGCGGCGGGTGAAATACGTCAATCAGAGGATCAACCACCTCGTTTTCCGCGAGCCGGAAAAGCTGATGGAGAATATCGAGCGGGTGACGCGCTTCGCCCGGGAACAGATCCTCGCCGCCGGCGGCGATCCGGACAGGGAAACCCTCAACATCGTCCCCACTCGCGACGGGAAGTCCTTCCATCGGACCCCCGAGGGTACCTACTGGAGGATGTTCCGCTACATCGACGGGGCCCAGACCTATGACCAGGTCGAGGATCTCCGCCACGTCTATTCGGCCTCGAAGGCCTTCGGCAACTTCCAAAAGATGCTGGCCCGGATGCCCGGCGAGCGCCTCCACGAGACCATCCCCGACTTCCACCACACCCGGAAACGCTACGAGGCCTTTCTCGCGGCGCTCGAGCACAACCCCGTCAACAGGGCCGCGGCCGTCAAGCCCGAGGTCGCCTTCGTCCAGGCCCGGGCGAAAGACGCCGGAGAGGTCGTGGACGGTCTGGCCGCCGGCCGGATCCCCGAGCGGGTCACCCACAACGACACCAAGCTCAACAACGTCATGATCGACGACCGGACCGGCAGGGGCGTCTGCGTCATCGACCTCGACACGGTCATGCCGGGCTCGGTGCTCTACGACTTCGGCGACTCCGTCCGGCTCGGCGCAGCGACAGCCATCGAGGACGAGCGCGACCTGGCCAAGGTCGGCTTCGACCTCGGGCTCTTCGACCGGTTGGCCGCCGGCTACCTCGACGCGGCCCGGGATTTCCTCGTCCCCGCGGAAACCGACCTGCTCGCCTTCTCGGCCAAACTGCTGACGCTCGAGTGCGGCATCCGCTTCCTGACCGACCACCTCAAGGGCGACGTCTACTTCAAGATCCACCGCGAGGGCCACAACCTCGACCGCGCGCGGACCCAGTTCAAGATGGTCGCCGAGATGGAGAGTCAGATGGGCGCCATGGACGCCGTCGTCAAGAAGTATCTTTAGATTTTTATAGGGCCGAACGGATGGCCAGCCAGACGGCCTTGCTGATCTGGATGTCCTGGACGGCGACGCCCGTGAGGTCGGCAACGGTGATTTCGTTTTCCGACGCCCGCCGCAGCTTCTCGTCCGAGATGACCCGCCCAAGCTCGACCAGACGGTCTCTCCCGATCGCACCGGCGCTCACGGCTTTATAGACTTCCCCCCTCAGCTCCGACTGGCTGAGGCTGTCGACGACGACCCGGTCCGCCCGGGCCAGGATGGCCGCCTCGAGCTCCTGCTTCAAGGCCGTGTCGGAGCCGACGGCCGTGATGTGCGTCCCCGGCCGGACCCACTCGGCCTTGATGATGGGCGTCGTCGCGGGCGTACAGGTGACGATGAGATTGGCCGCGGCCGCGACCTCCTCGGCCCGGAGCGTCGTCCGGATCTTCAAGCCGGGTGATTCCATGTCCCGGCGATAGGCGGCCAGCTCCTCTTCATCGACTCCCCAGACGACGGCCTCATCGAACTTCCGCACCCGCCGGAGCCAGTCGAGCTGCATCCGGCCCTGGACGCCCGCGCCGACGATGCCCACGGCCGACACTTGCCGCGGGGCCAGGTACTTGGCGACGACCGCGCCCGCTACCGCCGTCCGCAGGTTGGTCAGGTAGCCTTCATCAAGAAGGATGGCCTCGAGAACACCCGTCTTCTGGCTGAAAACGAGCATCAGGCCGTCGCCGGACGGAAGACCCAACTTCGGATTATCGTAAAACCCTGAGGCGATCTTGATGACGTAGAAATCGTCGCGTTCGATGTAGCCGTACTTGATGTGGACGTCGCCCGGCGGATTGTCGAAGACGAGTTCGCCCACCGGGGGAACGACCACGTCGCCGCGCGAATACGCGGCGAAGCCTGCCTCGATCAGCGGAATGGGGTCGATCGCGGCCAGGGCTTTTCTTATTTCAACAAGAGTAACGACGACCGGCATCCCGACCCTCCTTCTCCCGGAAACCGGACCAGGCCCGGTCCTAGAGCTGCCGGACGGTCATGCCCAGCTTCTCGAGCGTCTTGACGGCTTTATCGAGGTCCCGGCTTTTCACGAACACATGGTCCGTGGAATAAGCCGAGATGGTGAAGATGCTGACCCCCGCCTCTGCGAAGGCCCCGGAAACCCCGGCGAAGAATCCGACCAGGCTGAACGGCAGGAGCATGTCGAAGGTGATCATCCTCCAGTCGCCCTCGAAACCCAGATACTTCTGGGCGCCGAGCCGCGATTCTTCGATGACGCAGGTCGTTTCCCTGTCGTCCTTGACCACGGCGAAGGCGTTGACGCAGGTCCTCTTCGTCTTGACGATAGCGTAGGTCCGAGCCGAAACCACGGCCCGGCCGTTCTTGAAATAAGTCCTGAGCTCGCTCCGTTTCATGGCCGTCATCCCTTGTTCTTTTTCTTCAGCTCCCGGACCCTCTCCAGGACCCAGCCGGGCTTTTCCACCTGGCAGGCCCGAGCGATGGCCAGGGCGCCGGCGGCGACGTCCTTGGTGATGGTCGAGCCCGCGGCGACATAAGCGCCCCGCCCGACCTTGACCGGGGCGACGAGCTCCGTCCCGGAGCCGATGAAGGCCCCGGCGCCGATGTGCGTCCGGTTCTTGGCGACGCCGTCGTAGTTGCAGGTGATCGTCCCGGCCCCGACGTTGACGTCCTCCTCGACCTGGCTGTCGCCGAGGTAGCTCAGGTGCTGGGCCTTGGAGCGGGGGCCAAAAACGGTGTTCTTCATTTCGACGAAATTGCCCACCTTGGCCCCGGAACAGACCCGGGTCTTGGGCCGGAACCTGGAGAACGGCCCGACCTGCACGTCATCCTCGAGGACGGTGTCCTCCATGACCGTGGAGCTCAGGACTTTTACTCTCGCGCCCAACTGCGAATTCATGATATGGACGTGGGGATAGATGCGGCTGTCGGCGCCGACGCGCGACGGCCCTTCGATGACGACGGAGGGATAGACGACGGTCCGCGGGCCGATCGCCGCGGCCCAATCGACCCAGGCCGAAGCGGGGTCGAGGAAGAACACGCCTTTTCGGGCGAGAGCTCTGTTTTTCCGGCCGCGCAGGAGCCCGGCCGCCCGGCCGAAATCTTCGCCGTTCTCGACCGGTACGACGTCTTCCGGATCCGGGCATTCGTAAAAGCCGACTCTTTTCCCGGCCTTGGTCAGGCGCAGGGCCAGGACTCCGAACCCGGCTGCGCCTCGCGCCGGGGAGATACCCCGGAGCAACGGGAAGACGTCGGCGGAACGGAGGGCCAGGATCCCCGTGAGACCGGCCTCTCCGCCTCCGCTCAGGAAAGTCAGAGCGCAGCCCTTGGAGGCATGAACGCGGAGGAGCGCTTTCAGCGTTTGCGAACGGAGAAGGGGCAGACCGGCCGGGACGGCCAGAATGTCGCGGTCGGGATACTTTTCGAGGACGGCCCGAGCAGTGACGAGGGCCGGGAAGACGCCCGCGCGCCGCCCGCCCTTCCGCCCTTCCCCGGCGAACAGGAAGACGGGCGTTTTCGTTTCGAAGCCCTTGATCAGGCTTTCCCAGCCGTCCCGGACCGCGGGGCCCGCGCCGGCCAGGACCAGGACGGCCTCCGGGTCGATCCCGCAGGCGGCTTCGAGCGCGTAGGCGCTCAGGGGCCGGCCGAGAAGCGGCTGGAAGCCCGCGCCCTCCTCACTCCCCAGAAGAAGAACGACGGCTTTCCTTTTCATGCAAGCTTGACGATGAGTTTGAACTTCTTGTCTTCCCAGAGCGCCTCGAAATCGGGTTCGTTCTGGGCGACGACGGAGAACGTCCTGTCTTTCTGGATGGCCTTTTTCAAATAATCGAGGGCGGTGTCGGTCTGGCCCATCAGGCTGTGGACGTCGGCCAGGAGAAAATAGACCAGCCCTTCCTTTTCCTTGAACTCGAGAGCTTTCTCCAATATCTTGACAGCACCGGCGTGATCGCCCTGGTTGATCTTGACGATCCCGTAGCGGTAGTGGTCCTCGAAGCCCTTCAGGGACACGCTCTCCTTCTTGGGCCGTTTCTGGGCGATGGCGAGGTACGATTTGGCCCGGTCGACGATCTCCTTGTCCACCGGGAATTTCTCAATGAAGCCCTTGAGGAGCTCGGAGGCCTTCTCGAAGTCGCCCTTGTGGAATTCCTTGACGGCCTGGCTGTAGGCCGTCAGGGCTTTCTGGTACTCGTCTTTTTTCGATCGTTGTTCGCGCACGGTTGTTCCTCTCAGAATGCAGTTGTGTTTTGCCCTATTTTACACGAGACGGCCCGCTTTGACAATATGGTTGCCTCCCGTCATAGCGGTAATGGGGGCCATTCATCTCCCCCGGCCCCCCGGGGAACCAGTCCCGGCGGTTCCCCCGCCGCAGAAGCGGCGGGCCCCCCTCCGCTACGGGGGCTATGAACGGCACCCCATCACCGCTCGGGCGGCAACTCAATCACAGCTGTGTCGGGGCTTGGGGCGTGTGGTAAAATAGGGGGGTGATAAAGCGGTTGGAAGAGATCCTGGAGAAAGTCCACGCCGGGAAGATTTCGCCGGCCAAGGCCCTCGAGCTCCTCGAAGGCTATCCTTACTGCGACCTCGAGTTCGCCAAGGTCGACCACCACCGCGAGGTCCTCAAGGGCGTGCCCGAAATCGTCTTCGGCCTGGGTAAAACCCCGGCCCAGATCGGCCGCATCTCACAGGAGATCCTCGAGAAGGGCTCGAACCTCCTGGTCACGAGAGTCGAACCGGCGGTCTGGGCTAGGGTCAAGTCTAAGCTCCCGGGCGCGGTCTACAACGCGGCGGCCCGGACGGTGAGTCTGGAACAGTCCAAGCCCCCGGCCGGCCGCGGGACGATCGTCGTCCTGAGCGCCGGGACGTCCGACATCCCGGTGGCCGAGGAAGCGGCCGTGACCGCCGAGGCTTTGGGGAACAAGACCGAGCGGATCTACGACGTCGGTGTCGCCGGCCTCCACCGGCTCCTCGGCCAGTTCGATAGGATCCGTCAGGCCCGGGTCATCGTCACCGTGGCCGGCATGGAGGGGGCGCTCCCGAGCGTCGTCGCCGGCCTGGTCAAGGTCCCGGTCATCGCCGTGCCGACGAGCGTCGGCTACGGAGCGAGTTTCAAGGGGCTGGCCGCCCTGCTGGCCATGCTCAACGCCTGCCCGGGCGGCATCGGCGTGGTCAACATCGACAACGGTTTCGGCGCCGCCTTCCTGGCCAGCTCGATCAACCATCTCTAGCGCGGAAAAACGGGCGGGAATCGTCCGAAAGAATAATGAATAGAACAGCTTGACAAGGCCGACTTCCGTCCCTATATTCTATGAGAACGCGCGGACCAAATAACGTTCATGGAGATCATTGACCAGGTCAGGCAGGCCTCGTCCATAGTCGAGATCGCCTCCCAGTACACGACCCTAAAGCGGAGGGGCCGGAAGTGGGTTGGACTCTGCCCGTTCCACACCGAAAAGACGCCGTCGTTCACCGTCGACGACGAGAAACAGTTCTACCACTGCTTCGGGTGCGGCGCCGGCGGGGACATCTATTCCCTGCTCATGGAGAGGGAAAACCTGACCTTCCCCGAGGCCCTCAAGCACCTGGCCGAAAAGTACCACGTCCCCCTTCCCCAGCAGCGGGGCGTCCGTCCGGAGGTCCTCAAGCTGGAGGAAAAGCTCTTCAAGATCAACGACCTGGCCCTGGGCTTCTTCAAGAAAAACCTGTACAACACCCCGGAGGGGGCCAAGGCCCTCGAGTACCTGAAAAAACGGGGCCTGACGGAAGAGACCATCCAGACCCTCAAGATCGGCTACGCCCTGAATTCTTGGACCGCCCTGCTCGACTTTTTCCAGGCAAAGAACGTCCCCGTCTCGCTCCTCGAGAAGGGCGGCCTCGTCCTCCCCGGCTCCAGGACGGGGGAATACCGCGATCGGTTCCGCGGGCGGGTCATCTTTCCCATCTTCAGCCTGACGGGAAAGACCGTCGCCTTCGGCGGCCGGACGGTCATCGACGCCGAGCCCAAGTACCTGAATTCTCCGGACACACCCCTCTACTCCAAGGGCAAGCTCCTCTACGGCCTGAACTTCTCCAAAGACGCCATCCGGGACGCCGGGACGGTCATCCTGGTCGAAGGGTACACGGATTTCTCGGCGCTCTTCCAGGCCGGGATCCGCAACGTCGTCGCCTCTCTGGGGACGGCCCTGACGGCCTGGCAGGTCGGACAGGCCATGCGCTTCGCCTCGCGGATGGTCATCAACTACGACGGGGACAGCGCCGGGATGGCGGCCGCCGCGCGGGCCGTCCCGCTCGGCTTCGAGAAGGGCCTGAACGTCGAGGTCCTCGTCCTGCCCGAAGACAAGGACCCCGACGCGTTCATCAAGAAGAACGGCCGGGACAAGTACCTGGCCCTCCAGAAAAAGGCGGTCTCCGGGCTCAAGTTCCTGATCGATTCCCTGGCCAAAGACGTCCAGATGTCCATCCCCGAGGAAAAAGGCCGGATCGTCCGGGCCGTGGTCAGGGAGATCGAGAAGGTCCCCGATTCCACGGCCAGGAGCGAATACCTCCGCATGGCGAGCCAGGAGCTCGACATCAGCGAGGACCTCATCCGGAGCATCGTCGAGAACAGGGCCCCGGGCAAGAGCCAGGAGGAGACGAGGCTTTTCTGCCCGGCGGAAAAGCGCCTCTTCCAGATCCTCATGGAAAACCGGTCGGTGGCGCCCTACGTCTTCGCCGAATGCGCCGAGGAGATTTTTCAGGGCTTGCAGAGCGAGCCCGTCTTCCGCTACATCCTGGACTGCTTCAAGAACGACAAGGATTGGAATGTCCATGAGCTCAAGGACAAGGTCCCGCCGGCCCTGATGGCCCCGTTGGCCAGGGCGCTCTATGAAAAACAGCCGGGGTCGTCGGTCGAGGAAGCCCAGGAGTGCCTGGAATCGCTCCGGAAGCTCCATCTCCAGAACAGGCTGAAGGACCTCCAGCAAAAGATCGCCCGGTCGGAGAAACGGGGGGAGAAGGAGGAGCTTGTCGAGCTCCTCTATCAGAGACATGACATCACCATGCAGATCAGGTCGATGCGGTAAGGGCGGAGGAATAACCATGGCCGTTCGTCATATAGGATTCTCTAGGAAAAGAGGTGCGCGACGTGTCTCCGGATAATAAATTCCATAAAGACGAGATCTCCCAGCTCATTTCGAAGGGCCGCAAGCAAGGCTATCTCCTCTTCGAGGAGATCGACAAGACCTTTACCGAGGACCTGGATTCCGAGGAGGATTTCGACGATTTCCTGTCGTCGATGGGCGATTACGGGATCAAGATCCTGGACTCGCGCCAGAAGGAGATGATCCCGCAGCGCAAGAAGAGCGACCTCGTCTCGACGCACGGGCTGGAGAGGACGACCGACCCGGTCAAGCTCTATCTCCGCGAGATGGGCAGCATCTCGCTCCTGACCCGCGAGGGCGAGATCGCCATCGCCCGCGAGATCGAGCGCGGCGAGAAGAGCATCATCAAGTCCCTCAGCCGGACCCGCCTCGTCCTCAACGAGGTCCTGGCCCTGGAGGAGCGGATCAAGGAGAACCCCTTCATCATCCAGGAGATGTTCGACGTCTCCGAGGAGGACATCGCGGAGGGTAAGCTCGAGGAGAAGAAAAATCAGATCCTGGCCAAGGTCAAGAGAATCAAGGATCTGAGCCGGAAGCTCGACCGCATCCCGGAGAAGAAGAAGACCCTGGTCAGCCGCGGCCGGATCATCGTCAGGATCAGCCGGACGATCCGCGACCTCAACCTCCGCTCGGCCCACCGGGAGAGGATCATCGACGAGCTCCGCTCCCGGCTGAGGACCGTCAACGACCTCGAGGACACGCGCGACGACTGGACGACGGCCCTGGCCAAGAAGAAAAAGGACGACCCCGTCCTCAAGCAGAAGATCCGGGACGTGAACAAGGAGTTCAAGAAGGAGACCGCGGAGATCGGGCTCGACCCGGAGTCCCTGCGGCGGGTGGTCCGGGCGATCACGGCCGGGAAGAAGGTCAGCGACCAGGCCAAGAAGGAGCTCGTCGCGGCCAACCTCCGGCTCGTCGTCTCCATCGCCAAGAAGTACAGCAACCGCGGCCTCCAGTTCCTCGACCTCATCCAGGAAGGCAACATGGGGCTGATGAAGGCCGTCGAGAAGTTCGAGTACCGCCGTGGCTACAAGTTCTCGACCTACGCCACGTGGTGGATCCGCCAGGCCATCACCCGGGCCATCGCCGACCAGGCCCGGACGATCCGCATCCCCGTCCACATGATCGAGACGATCAACAAGCTCATCCGCGTCTCCCGGGCCCTCGTCCAGGAGGTCGGCCGGGAGCCGACGAGCGAGGAGATCGCGAAAAAGATGGACATGCCCGTCACCAAGGTCCGCAAGATCATCAAGATCGCCCAGGAGCCCATCTCCCTCGAGACGCCCATCGGCGAGGAGGAGGACAGCCATCTCGGCGATTTCATCGAGGACAAGCTCATCCCCTCGCCGCCCGACACGGTCATCCACATCAACCTCAAGGAGCAGATCGAGGAGGCCCTGAAGTCGCTGACGGAGCGCGAGGGCCGGGTCCTCAAGATGCGCTTCGGGCTGGGCGACGGCAACGAGCACACCCTGGAAGAGGTCGGCCAGCAGTTCAAGGTGACCCGCGAGCGCATCCGCCAGATCGAGGCCAAGGCCCTGCGCAAGCTCAAACACCCGAGCCGCAGCCGCAAGCTCAAGAGCTTCACCAACAACTACTGAGCGGTGGCCTCAAGAAGCCACGCCGTCGGCCGCTGAGGGGCGGCAGGGAGCGGACTCTTGGGAGCGCCGGCAGAAATGCGGCAGAGCAACACGGAGCCGCATTTCTGGTAAATATCTGAATTGAGTTTTGGGTTTAGTTTCTCCTGCCGACGATACCCTCGGCCCCCTTATCCAGCGACCTCCTCCGGGCATCATCGCCCGGACAGCGTCCTTCGGCCTTATCGCTGAGAGTAATCCTGGGGTGTGATACGCGGGCGGTTTAATTGACGGGACATCAATATTTTGTTATAAAAGGGGGCCGAGGGCCTATAGCTCAGCGGTAGAGCCACCGGCTCATAACCGGCAGGTCCCAGGTTCGAATCCTGGTAGGCCCATTGACCGCGAGACCGAGGACTGAGGAATAGTGGACATCGACTTCGACCTGATCATCGAGCTCCAGCGGCTGGACACCGAAATGCGCGACGCCTCGCTCGTCCTCGAAGGGATCCCCCGTCTCATCCTGGACATCGACAAGAAGATCCAGACCGACTCGAAGCTCGTCGCCGACGCCAAGGGCAAGATGTCCCAGAACCAGAAGAAGCGCCGCGACCTCGAGACGGAAGTCAAGGACATCAAGGTCCAGATCGCAAAATACAAGCGCCAGCTGAACGAAGTCAAGACGAACAAGGAATACACTTCGCTCCTCAAGGAGATCGAAGAGGCCCAGCACAAGGTCGACACGCTCGAAGAGGCCATCATCGCCGAGATGCTCGCCGCCGACGACGTCGAGGAGGAGATCAAGACCGCCACCCACAGGCAGGGACAGGACGAGGAAAGTCTGAAGAAGGAGAAGCTCGTCCTCGACGAGAAGATGAAGGAGGCCGAGGCCAAGTTCGCGGCGCTCAGCAAGGAACGGGAGGCCCTCCTCCCCCGCATCCCCCGCGAGCAATTGATGCTCTACGAGTCCCTCCGCCAGAAAAAAGCCGGCGCCGCACTATCCCCCGTCACGGGCGACTTCTGCGCCATGTGCCACATGCGCGTCCGCCCGCAGATGCTCAACGAGATCCGCGACAAGGTGAAGGTCATCCTCTGCGAGAACTGCGGCCGGATCCTCTATTGGACGACGAAACCCGAGCCGGTCAAGCCCGAGCCGCCGGCGGCCGAGTAGGCCTCAGCCGATCGTTCCCCCGTCGTCGCGTCCGTCTTCCGCATCTTCCCTGTACATGGCGTCGATAAGGGTCCGGTATTCCGCCGTGACGTTCGCCCGCCGGACCTTGAGCGAGGGCGTGATCTCGCCCTTCTCGATCTCGAAATCGCGCGGCAGGACGGCGATCTTCTTGATCCTCTCATAGGACGCCAGGAGCGGCGTCGCCCGGTCGACCTCGGCCTTGAGGAAACCGACGATGCGGCGGTCCCGGCAGAGGTCGTCGAGCGAGGAGAAGGCGATCCCCTGCGCCCGGGCGTATTCTTGGAGCTTTTCAAAATTGGGCACGACGAGCGCCGCGATGAAGCGTTGCCGGTCGCCGATGACCACGCCGCTCGTGATGTAGGGGCTCGTCTTGAGCAGGTTTTCGATGGGCTGGGGCGCGATGTTCTTGCCGCCCGAGGTGACGAGGAGGTCCTTCTTGCGGTCGGTGATGACCAGGAACCCGTCCGGGTCGAAGCGTCCGATGTCCCCCGTCTTGAACCAGCCGCCTTCGAAGACTTCCCGGGTCTCCGCCTCTTTCTTGTAATAGCCCTTCATGATGTTGGGCCCCCGGGCCAGGATCTCGCCGTCGGAAGCGATCTTGATATCGACGCCGGGGACGGGCTTACCGACCGTCCCCAGCCGGATGTTCTCGAACGTGTTGATGGAGAGCATGGGCGAAGTTTCGGTCAGGCCATAGCCTTCCAGGATGACCAGCCCCATGGCGTAAAAGAATTCGGCGATGTCCTTCGAGAGCGGGGCCCCGCCGGAGACGAAGAAGCGGATCCGGCCGCCGGTCTTGGCGATGATCTTGGAGAAGACGAGCTTCGCGGCGATCGAACGGCGGAAGCGGAGCCCGCCGGAGATGGGCTTCCCGGCGAGCTTGGCCGCACCGTACGCCTTGCCGACCTTGAGGGCCCAGAAGAAGATCTTCCGGCGCAGGGCGGGGCTGGTCAGGACCTGGTCCATGACCTTGCTGTAGATCTTCTCGAAGACCCTGGGGACGCTGACCATGATGTGGGGGCGGACTTGCAGGAGATTCTTGGCGACGGCTTCGACGCTCTCGGCGAAAGCGACCGTACAGCCATTGTAGATGAAGGCGAACATGACCGTCCGCTCCAGGATGTGGGACAGCGGCAGGAAGGACAGGACGGTGTCCTTCTCCGTAAACTCGATGATAGCCACGGCCGCCTTGATGTTGCTGACGATGTTGTCGTGGGTCAGTATGACGCCTTTCGGCACACCCGTCGTCCCCGACGTATAGATCAGGGTCGCCTCGTCCCCGGGCTTGACCCGGGCGACGAGTTCCTCGAACAGGCCGGGCTTCGATTCCGCCGCGGCCCTCCCCTTTTCCATGACCTCCTTCAGGGTCAGGACGCCGGCCGGGGCTTCGTCGGCGAAGGTGATGTAGTACTTGACCTTGGTCAGCCCGCCGCGAAGGGGTTCGATCTTCTTCCAATGGTCGGCGTTCGAGACGACGACGACCGTGGCATCCGAGTCGTCGATGATGTAGCGGATCTGTTCCGGGACGAGCGTCGTGTAGATGGGGACGGTCAGGCCGCCGGCGCAGAGCGTGGCCAGGTCGGTCATCGTCCACTCGGGCCGGTTCTCGGAGAGAAGGCAGAGCTTCTGGCCCGCTTCGAAGCCGAGGGCCTTGAGCCCGAGCGAGAAGTGCTTGACGCCGTCCCCGAATTCCCCGGTTGAGATGGGCGTGTAGTCGCCTTCCTTCTTGAACAGCATGAAGTCCGGCTTGGGGTAGGCCTTGACCGTGTTGACGATAAGCTCCGCGAGAGTCGTTACCATGTGTCCCTCTCCTATTCCGAAAGTGGCCCGATTGTAGTTTTTGCCGGGGGACGTGTCAAGCCGGATGGATTTTTCCGTCGCGGAGCTCGATCGTCCGGTGGGCCAGGCCGGCCAGCCGGGGGTTGTGCGTGACGAGGATGACGGTCAGGCCCTCCCGCTCGTTGAGGTCCTTGAGGATCGCCCCGATCTCCTCGCTCCGGGCCGTGTCGAGGTTCCCCGTTGGCTCGTCGGCGAGCAGGATGTCGGGCTTGTTGACCAGGGCCCGGGCGATGGCCACCCGCTGCATCTCCCCGCCCGAGAGCTGGCCGGGCAGGTGGTCGGCGCGCTTGTCGAGGCCGAGGAGCTTGAGGACGCGCCCGACGTCCTCCTCGGCGCCCGGCTTCTTAAAGAAGGTGAAGGGCAGGATGACGTTCTCGAGGACGGTCAAAGTGGAGATGAGGTAGAATCTCTGGAAAATGTAGCCGAAAACGTCCCGGCGGATGCGCGTCAGCCTGGCCTCGGAGAGTCCCTGGCAGTTCTCGAAGACGACGCGGCCCTCGAGCGAGAGCTTCCCCGAGGTCGGGTTGTCCAGACAGCCGAGGACGTTGATGAGCGTCGTTTTCCCCGAGCCCGAAGGGCCGACGACAGAGAGGAAGGTCCCTTTCTCGACTTTCAGGGAGACGTCGTCGACGGCATAGATCTCCTCCGGGCCGCGGCGGTAGAGCCGTTTCAGATTTTCCGCCTCGATGGAATACCGGGCCGGGGCGCTCATGATTCCCCCTCGCTGCGGATCGTGTCGAGGGGCCGCATCCGGGCCGCCTTCCAGGACGGGTATATCCCGCTGGCCAGGCCGATGGCCGTCACGACACCCAGGGTCATCAGCACGAGCTTGACGTCGATCGCGACCAGGCCGCCGCTCGGGGAGTAAGGCAGCAGGTTCCGGACGAGGAGGTCGGTCAGACGGGCCGTCAGGAGGGCCAGGGCCGTGCCGATGAGCCCGCCGCCGACACAGAGGATGATCGTCTCAAGCCAGACGAGCTTGAAAACATCGAGCGCCATCGCGCCCATGGACTTGAGGATGCCGATCTCTTGGCGCCTCTCCATGACCGACATCAGAACCGTGTTGATGACGCCCATCATGGCGATGAGGATGGCGATCAGGGCGATCGAGAAGACCATGACCCGGGCCGTCGAGACGAGGGTCATGATCGTCGTCTTGACCTGGGTCAGGCTGACGACCTGGACGTCCGGGAGCTTGTACATCTTGTCCTCGAAGGCCTTGATGTCCGCCTCTTTCTTGACCTTGATGCCGATGGCCGTCAGCTCGCCCGGGACGGCGAAGACACGCTGGACAGTCCGGATGGGGAGAAAGATCGTGCCGTCGTCCTGGGTGCCCGTCCGCTCGAGGATGCCGACGACCTTGACCTCGACCTCTTTCTCCGGGATGAGGTAGAGGTCGCCGACCTCGCGCTGTTCGAGCTCGGCCACTTCGTAGCCGAAGACGGCTTCGGCCGCCTCCGGCTCGCGGAACCATCCGCCGGACTTGAAGGGCAGGGCGCTCTTCAGCCTGGGGAAGGAGGCCGGGTCGACGCCGAGGAAGGCGGAGATGCCGCCGCTCTCGCCCTTGTTCGGGTCGAAGACGACCTGCATGAGCATAGCCGTCACGCCCTCGACCTCGGGCTCGGCGGCCACGGCCGAGGCGATCTCCTCCTTCATGTACTTGAGGCCCGTGCCGCCCTTGAGCATGAGCGTCGCCGCTTCGTAGGGACAGCCCTTGGCCACGACGAGCATCTGGAAGCCGAGGTTGTCGATGTCCTTGTTGAGGGACGTCTCGTAACCCTTGTTGAATCCGAAAAGGCTGACCAGGACCCAGGCGGCCATGGCGATGCCCAGGATGGTGAGAAGGCTCCGTGTTTTCTTGCGCAGGAGGTTTTTATAAGCGACTTCGAAGATGGATATTTTTTTCATGCTGTCCTACCCTTTGAAGAATTTGAGGTGGGGGTTTCCCAGGAGAAACTCGTCGACAAGGACGAGGTTCTTTTTCGTCGCGCGGAGGGCGGCCCGGAAGTCCTGCTCGAAGGCGGGGTCAGAGTTCTTGATGCGGCTGACGGGCCCGGCAGGGTCTTCCTTCCCTGTCACGACGTCGTACCTGTAGAAATCCTCGAGGCTCAGGCCGAGGAACTGGGACCCGAAGGCGGGATCGCGGAAGGCCTTGGCCGCGCGCGACGTCAGCTTCTGGAAATAGAAACCACGGATGACCCCCCGGAGGTCGAGGGCCAGAAAGACCTGGAGCCCGCCGTAGGTCCCTTTCTGGTTGACGCCGTGGATGTAGCCGACGAGGTCGGCGCCTTTATAGATCTCGTACATCGTGTAGGGGACGTCGGCCGTCTCGAAAAGTCCCTTGAACGTGTCTCCCAGCCGGGCTTCGATCTTGCCCAGGAGCTCTTCGCCGCCCCTCTTGGTGATGGAGACGTAAAGAGTCTTATAGCCGGTGGATTCCGGGAAGAGCCGCTTGACGTCCCGGTCCGGGTCGTTGAGGTCGCAGCCGACCGCTGCGTAGAGGGCGGCCGCGCCGAGGATGAGACCGGCGGCGGCCAGGAGGAACGCGCTACCCGGGCGAAAGGTACGACCCCTGTCAAGCTTGGATCTATTCTTGTTCCTCATTCCATCCTCCATCGCCTCCGCCAGGGATCGCGGCCTTGCTCATATCGGGACATGTCCCGGTTTTTCATATGTACCTCGGATACGTGTCCCGATTTTTCATAGGCCTTTGTAATAATAAAGCTGAACGACGAATCTGGCGTCCCGGCGGCCGTGGTCGTAGAGAACCATGAACCGGCCGGCCAGGTCGGCGTTCAGGAGATAGGTCAGCCCGGAACCGAGCGAGTAATCCCAAGCGCCCGCGCTGTTCATGAGGACCGGCTGGACCTCGAGCTTGAGTCTCCCCTCTTCGAGGAGAGAAAGCCCCGAGCGCCAGAAAAGGAGGAACATGCCGGCACCGTCACGCCGGCCAAGCAGGATTTCGGCCCGGTTCTCGACGTTCCGCCAGAGGTAGGAAGCATCGATGCTGGCCGCGCTCCAGGAGAAAGGCTCCGGTTCGACGAGCGTGTAACCCATGGTCTCCAGGATATTCCCGTGGGCCAGGGACAACCCGAGACTGTAGTTGTCGCGGGCCAGGACGCCCTTAGAAACGCGGGCGGCGGCCAGGAAATTGCCCTTGAAGTAGAGCGGCATGCCGCTGCCGGCGGTCAAAGAGGCGGCGACATCTCCCCAGGCGAGATCCCGGTGCAACCCCAATCCCCAATCCCGGTCGAAGCCGTAGCCGAGCATGGCCGGGGCGGGAAGGAGGAGGGCGTGGCTGTCGAGGGCATAGGAAAGACCGAGGGCGGGCCGGCTGTGCCCGGCCCAGATGTCGGCGAAGCCGGCCTTGTAGCGGAAAAAGGCGTTGTAGAGCTGGGGTTGGAGGTGATGGTCGCCCTTCTGGTCGTAGGCCAGGCGGGCCTGGACGGCCAAGACGCCGAAGTCGCGGCTCCTCCCGGAGATGCGCTGGACGAAATCGAAGCCGACCGTCGGCTTTTGCATGACGTCGTCCGGCATCAGGGAGAAGAACTCGAAGGAACGGGAGGCCGTGGAATAAGCCCCGACCGCCTGGAGCTCGATAAAAAAGAGCGAGCTCTGGGCGCGCAGGCCGGTGGCCAACGCTCCGAACAGGAGGATCGGGATGAACAGTTTTTTTCGCACGTGCCGCCTATCGGCCCGCTCGGGACCGTCTGGGTCAGACATCGAAGGCGATGCGGCCCCGGAAAATGACGATGCCGTTACGGGAGAAGGTCAGCCGGACCTCCCAGTCGCCGGGCATGACGACGTTGACGGGCAGGAGGTAGTCGCCGGCCTTGTTGTTCTTGAAGGCGACCTCTCCCGAATCGTGGGCGCCGCGCATCGAGGGCATGTCGGAGCGGCCGATGATGGCAAGGTCGGAAACCCGCTTGCCGTCCCGGTCGAAGAGCTTGATGATGAGGATCGAGGTCCCCATCTTTGGCGTCTTGTCGAATTCCCAAGTGAAATAATTGACCTCGCCGATCCAGCACTTCTTGCCCGACTTGGCCAGATCCTGGAAAACGGGCTCTCCCGGCTGTCCGGTCGGCACGACGCCGGGCGAGTTGCAGCAGGATGTCGCCGGCTGGGCGGCGGCCGAGGCCGCCAGGAAAACCGAGAACGCCGTCAAGGCCATGACGAGAGCTGCCGTTTTTTTCATGGCGAATTCTCCTTCCGGCCAATAAGACCGATATTCCTATCTATTATATCGGATTTAGCTCGGCCTCGCCAGCCGGGCTCACTTCATCTGCCCCAGGACGTAGAGGACGCCCATGATCACGGGTTGATGGACGATGTAGATCAGGAGCGAATGGCGACCGGCGGCGTTGATGAACGTCTCCGGCAGGCGCCACGGGACCAGGCTCCGCCTGGCGGCGTAGACCGATTTGCCCAGGGCGGCCCCGGCCAGGAAGATCCCGAGCCAAGGGATCAGAGGGAAATAATCGAACGAGGAGAACGACGGGCTGTGGATCCCGAACGGCAGCAGCCAATCGAAGCGGACCGCCAGCGCCCTTTTCAGGACCGGAAGCGCCGCGCCGAGACCGAGAACGAGCGCGCCCCAAGCAGCACAGGCGATCGGCCCGGCCTTCTCGAACGCCGCGCCGTAGATCAGCATCGCGAACGCCAGGCACTGGAGGATCCCGAAGTAGACGGCCGATGCCGGATCGAAGATATGGGTCGCCACGGTGACGGCAAGCGATACGGCCAGAAGCTTCAGGCCCCGGCGGACGTTGCTCCGGCTCAGGGTGCTACTGATACCCGACAGGACGACGAAGAGCCCGGCGAAGAAGTACTGGGCCGCCGACCAGGCCGCGCTGGACAGGTCGGTCGAGAATCCCAGGAATCTCTTGATCCCGCGAAATTCGCCCAGATCGAAGAGGAGATGGTAGCCGACCATCAGGATGATGGCCAGGCCTCGCAGGAAGTCGATCTCCCAGACGCGTTCTACGCCGCTCGCTCTTGTCACGCAGTGAGGATAATACGGGCGGCAGATCAGCGTCAAGGAACAAGCTTGGCCCTCGGAACAGGCCCATCCTCAGGAGGGTTGAAAAAAACTTATTTCACGACGACCTTAATGATTGTATTGGCAGGAAGGGCATCATCGAGCTTCATCCCATTGATAATCGCCAGGTCTTCCAATTTAACCTCCGGCCCGCCGAATTTCCCGAGGGCCTGGCGTAAGCTTCCCCGGGTCGTGGTTCTTTTTAAGGCCAGTCGATCGGCTTTGACGTTTATTTTTTTAGAGTCCGTTAGGTTCTTAAATCGACCGATGGTCTGGTCAAAAACGGGGGAATAGCCGTCAAACCGGGCCTGTTCCGTATATCCAAGAAAAACATACACGGTCTTTTCTTTCTGGATGAAATATGACATGACGCGGATGGCGCCTTGCTCCGTTATGATGTCGGAGATGATTCGATGAGCCGGCATTCCGTTGACTTTAGTGCTTTCCGATTTTACGACAACGGCTTTGCTTTCATTGATGAACGCATCGGCTGCCGCCAAGGGAGTTTTTTCGGGTGCCAGGGAGAAGAGGATGATCGCATTCTGGTCTTGATTGATCATCTGCACTTGAGACGCTGTGTTGTTGACCTTCCAGCCCGCAGGGACCGGAAACTGAAATCTGAGTTGAGGGTGATAAAAAATATTGCCTTCGACATAACCTTGGCGCGGATCTTCGCCGAAGACGATTCCATCGATCTGCTTTAAATATTGATCGCGATTTGTCGCGAATTGGGTTTCTTGAATTTTTTCCCGCCAGGCCAGAGTGTCTCGTTTGATGGCGGCGATCCGATCAGGCGGGTTGGGGTGAGTGGAGAACCACCCGGGAAGTCCGCCTTGCGCCTCTCCCGGATTGAGCCGCTCCAATGAGACAAATAAGTTCGCCATATGATTGGAGTCGTATCCGGCTTTGGAGGAATATTCGACTCCCAGGGCATCCGCCTCGCGTTCGTCGCTTCTACTGAAGCTCATAAATAGCATTTCTACCCCAACTTGGGCTATGCCGGCGTATTTGCGAAATGTTTTTGAAACCACGGCCCCCAAGCCCAATCCTAATTGGGCAATCTGGGCCTTGCTGTACTGTTGGGCGCTGTGACGCGCGGCAATGTGGCCGATCTCATGGGCCACGACGCCGGCCAATTCGGCTTCGTCGTTGATGTAGGCTAATATCCCTCGGGTCAGATAAACATACCCGCCGGGCACGGCAAAAGCGTTAACGACCGGGCTATCCAGCACCTGAATGGTATAAGCCAGGTTCGGCTGGTGACTTAAAGCGCCCATTTTTTTTCCGAGGGCGGCGACGTAACGAGCCAAATCGGCATCCTCATATTTGCCGAAGGTTTGTAAGATTTGTGGATTCGTCTGCTGTCCCATCGCGAGCTCGCCAGATGCGGACATGAGCATGAATTCCCTTTTTCCGGTGACCGGATTCAAGGCGCAGGAAACGGCCCAAACGATCAGGGCGACGACAACGGCTTTGACAACGGTTTTTGAAACGATTTGTCGATTCATCCTACAACTCCTTGAATAATTCCCGATCATGGGAATATTGAGAATTGATATACATTTTGTTGAGGACTATTTTGAGATCCATGAAATCGCTTTCTTTTTGGCTCAAGAATCGGGGCAACAAACGATGGGCGAGTTTGATCGTGCTCTTCTTTCGATCCGGGAGAACAAGGACGACGTAAATCTCCGGGAGCAGCCCGCGGAGCAGAGGCATCTGCCGAAGCTCTTCTCGGTTCGAAGCTGAGAGAACCGCGATAGAATCCGGCTCTATGGACCTCCGGAGTCTCTCCCTGAAGTTATCCAGTCTTTTGAAGAGTTCTATTTTTCTGCCCGGGATCACCTGATGAATGACCGCCTCAAGTCTCTCGTCATTTCGATCATCCCCACTGGAATAAAAAAGCAGCTGCATGGCTATTTCTCTCTATGCCTACTGGATTATAATCAAGAAACATGCCAAATCCACAAAATCAAACGATTCGTTTTTTACAGGGGTGAGGAAATTGTATTAGCCGATTTCCCCGGGAATCGGCGGCAATTTGTTCTCTTAAATAGCACTCATTCCAATAAATGAGCACTCATTCTCTGTTTTTTTAGGCCATGACCGGCGTCATACCGGCCAACGCACATCGGCTGGTCGGTATTTTTTAAGAAGAGTATAGTATCTTGAGCGAGACAGGCCGGAAATCCGGCAAGCTTTGTTGTTATCTCCGCCCACAAAAGAGATCAGGTCCTTCAGATACTGTTTTTCCGCTTCAGAAACTGCGGCTTTCCGGATCTCTTTCAATTTGGGCGGTACTTTGGGAACGCTAGAGCGTATCTCCGGCTTACCCGGACTTGCCGGCTTCTTCGGGAAAGAGTCCCGTGCCGCCTGAATACGAATATACGTCGGAAGGTGTTTGGGGAACAGCATGGGTTCATCTTTTGCCGAAAGCAGCGCTTTCTCCAGAGCCTGGATCAGTTCTCGCACATTGCCGGGCCATTGATATTCGGTCACGATATCCCAGAATTCGGGAGAAGCTCCTTTGGGTACTATTCCAAACCGCTCGCACAAATCGTTCATAAAAAAGAGCGTCAATTTTTTAATGTCTTCGGGAATTTCTCTCAGCGGGGGTGATTCTATCGCAAGAGTCCGGATCCGAAAGAGGAGATCTTCCCGGAATCGTCCCTGCCGGACCATGCTTTCCAGCTCTCGGTTTGTCGCCGCCACAAGCCTGAAATCGCTCTCGATTTCTCGACGTCCTCCGACGGGACGGAAGCGGTGCTCTTGAATGACCCGCAGGAATTTTTTTTGGATCAATAACGGCAGCTCCCCGATCTCATCTAAAAACAGAGTTCCTCCATCGGACTGCTTGATCAACCCCTCCTCGCTCGTTTCAGCCCCGGTAAAAGCTCCCCGCGCGTGCCCGAAAAGAACGCTTTCAACGAGTGTCTCAGGAAGCGCCGTGCAGTCAACGACCACGAAATTTCTTTTGGCCCGCGAGCTGTTATGATGGACAACCTTGGCGAAAAGTTCTTTTCCGGTGCCGGTTTCGCCGGTGATGAGAACATTGGCATCGCTGCTCGCGGCCTGGGCCAGGAGTTCCAGACAAGACATGATCTTTTGCGAATCCCCGATAATGCCGCTTCTTTTCAAAACGCTCGACGGCTTCCCTGGTTTTCTTTCCGCTCGATATTCCAGAGCCCGGAGAATGGGAAGTTTGATGGCTTCGAACGAAGCCGGCTTTTCCAAATAATCCCAGGCGCCGGTTTGGACGGCGAGTTCGGCCTCATCGGGATCGCCCAGCGCGGTGATCACGATGATTTCCGGGGAAGATCGGGCGGCCTTGAGCTTCGGGATGATCTCCAAGCCGCTTCCGTCGGGCAAGCGCACATCGATAAAAACGATGTCGAATGGCTCGGATTGGGCTATCCTGAGCCCCGCCTGGAGAAGGTGCGTCGAGACGGAGTGATGCCCTAATCGGGTGACGACATTCGCGATCCAGTCGCAAATGAGCTTGTCATCATCGATAATCAGAATATTAGCCATCGGATTCCCATGGGTTCCGACCGAGAGGGAATATTAAAAAGATAAATATGATTTGTCAAGCCCGGCCGGCGCCCGGCTTGGGCGGGAGGAGGTCTTTGGTTCTCTTTAGGTCGGCCGCGAAATTGTCGTCATAGAAGAAGAGAGTTGGTGGGGGGTGGGCCCCAGGAAGATCCCATTATG
>JADBLN010000096.1:0-2885 GCA_014894455.1 Acidobacteriota bacterium
CGAACGGGTCAACCCCAAGTCTCCTCGGCCGGGCCGGAAAAATTCCCGTTACCAGGATCCGCCGGCTCTGGTAGAATGAGCACCGAGGTGACAGCCATGGACCCCAGAACTCGGATGAGATACATCACGGACGAGGAGGTCCGGCGGGCCCTGACCATGCCCGAAGCGATACGGGCGGTCAAGGAAGCCTTCGTCCAGCTCTCCACGGGCCAAGCCAGGGTCCCGGCTCGAACCAGTCTAGAGATCCCCGAGTTCCGGACGACGGCCCTGGTCATGCCCGCGTACCTGCCCCGGACGAAAAGGCTCGGCCTCAAGCTAATCTCGCTCTGCGAGGATAACCCGTCCAAGGGGCTGCCGTTGGCCCAGGCCGTGGCCATCCTCATGGACGCCGAGCTCGGGTCGCCGCTCGCGGTGATGGACGCGTCCTATCTCACCGCCGTCCGCACCGGTGCGGCCTCCGGCGCCGCCACGGACGCCCTAGCCCGCCGGGACGCCAGGGTGGTCGCGATCTTCGGCGCAGGCATTCAGGGAAGAACGCAGCTGGAGGCCGTCGCCGTCGTCCGCTCGATCCGGAAGGCCCTGGTCTTCGATGTCGACCCCCGGGCCGCCGCGGCCTACGCCAAAGAAATGGGGCGAAAGCTCGCCCTGGACGTGGAGCCTGCCTCCTCGCCCGAGACCCTGCGGGAGGCGGACATCATCTGCACGGCGACGACCTCCGCGGTGCCGGTCTTCTCGGACGCGAACCTCAAGCCGGGCGTCCACATCAACGCCGTCGGCTCCTACAAGCCGCACGTCCGCGAAATCCCGGGCGAGACCGTCCGGCGGGCCAGCGTCTTCGTCGACCAGAGACAAGCCTGCCTCGAGGAGGCCGGCGACCTGATCATCCCCCTACGCGAGAAGCTCATCGACGAAGGCCACATCCGGGCGGAGATCGGCGAGGTTCTGGCCGGGCTCAAACCGGGCCGAGGCTCCGACGACGAGGTCACCGTGTTCAAAGCCGTGGGCAACGCCGCCCTGGACCTGGCCATGGCCAGCTTGGTTTTCGGCTGAGGGAGAACGATGGAATTCATAAGCATCTTCAACGACGTCCTCGGCCCGGTCATGCGCGGGCCGTCCAGCTCCCACACGGCCGGGTCCTATCACATCGGCCGCCTTGTCCGCTCCCTGCTCGGGGAAGACGCCGCGGCGGCCGCGTTCACGTTCGACCCGGACGGCTCCTACGCCAAGACGTACCGTCAGCAGGGCGTCGACCTGGCCCTCGCCTCCAGCCTCCTCGGCTGGCCGATCACCGACGGCCGCTTCGCCCGGGCCCTGGCCGTCGCTCCCGAGCACGGCCTCCGGCTCCGTTTCCGGATCGCCCGGCTCGACAAGGCCGACCATCCGAACACGGTGCGGATGGAGCTCGTCTCGAAGAGCGGAAGAAGGCTCGAGGCCACGGCCAAGTCGGTCGGCGGCGGGATGATCGCGCTCACCGAGCTCGACGGCTGGCCGGTCCTACTCGACGGCAAGAGCCACGCGGTCCTGGTCCTGGCCGGCGCGCGCCAGGCCCGGCCTATCGAGAGGATCCTCGCGGCGGACGGCCAGCTCGCCGGCCGGCCGGTCCGCTTGACGAAGGGCGGGAAGGTCTTCTTCTCGTTCAAGCGGAAAGCGCCGATGAGCGCGGAGGCCCGGGCCATGCTCGGCCGGCTCCCGGGCGTCCACGGGATATGGTCGGCCCCTCCCCTCTTCTATATCCAAAAGGGGGAGCCGCTTTTCATGAGCGGCGCGGAAATGGTCGAAGCGGCCCGGCGCAAGCGCCTTTCGCTGGGAAGGATCGCCCTGGCCTACGAAGCCGGGCTCCTGGGCCTCGCCGAAAAGGAGGTCGTCACCGAGGTCCTGAGGCGCTACGGGATCATGCGGGATTCCGTCCGCCAGGGCCTGGCCGGCCGCGAGCTCGGGATGCGGCTCCTGAAGCCTTCGGCCGGGAGGATCTTCCGGTCCGAGGCCCGGGGGATCCTGGCGGTCGGCGGCCTCCATGCCCGGGCCGCGGCCCGGGCCCTGGCCGCCATGCACGTCTCCAACAGCATGGGCATCGTCTGCGCCGCGCCGACCGGCGGGTCCGCGGGCGTCCTCCCCGGCGTCATCGTCACTCTGGCCGAGGAGAAAAGGCTTGACGACGAGAGAACGGCCCTGGCCCTTCTGGCCGCTTCCGCGATCGGACTCCTTATTGCCAGGCGGGCAACCTTCGCCGCCGAAGTCGCCGGCTGTCAGGTCGAGATCGGCGCGGCGGGAGCCATGGCCGCCGCGGCCGTTGTCGAAGCGGCGGGCGGGAGCGCGGGCCAGGCGGCGGACGCCGCGGCCATCTCCCTCCAGAACACCATGGGCTCCGTCTGCGACCTGGTCCAGGGGATGTGCGAGATCCCCTGCCACACGCGCAACGCCGTGGCCGCATCGAGCGCCTTTGTCTGCGCCGACCTCATTCTCGGCGGCTACGCGAATCCCATCCCTCTTGACGAGACGGTCGACGCGGTCTACGCTTCGGGGAAGATGCTTCCCGCCGAGCTCCGCTGCACGGCCCTGGGCGGGCTGGCGGTCACTCCCTCGGCCCTCGCCCTTGGCCGGCTGAGATAATATCCGCGGGCTGGCAGTTTTAGCGGCGCCGTACGGGAATCCAAAACTCTTTTCAGATATTTCCTAAAAGCACGGCTCCGAGTTGCTCCGCCGTGCTTTTATCGGTCGCTTCGAAGACTTCGCTTCCTGCCGGCGGGTGCCGGCGGGGCCTGGATCCGGCGAGTGTATTCGGTTTCCACGTTCTCGAAAAAGATACCCTGAAATCGGCCCGGCTCGAGGGTCGGGAGACCGACCTCGATATCGCAGGGCGAATCGGGCCTGAGCCGGGAAACATC
>JADBLN010000096.1:2985-4997 GCA_014894455.1 Acidobacteriota bacterium
CGGGTCGTCCCCACCTCCGCCATGACGTCGGTCAGGACGAGCCGCCCCGCGCTCAATGAAACCTCGCCCCGGACGTTGAACACGACGGGCTCCTCGATCTGGGCCGGAGCCGGGAAGACCTCGAGAACGGCGGCGTCGCGCCCGGCCAGGGGAAGGACGACCTCGCTCCCGTGGGCCCAAAGCCCCTCGGACGAGGCGATGAGCCTGCCCTCCTCCGGATAGAGCTCCTTGATCATGAACCGCTCGCCCTTGACGAGACCGATCGAGGCGTCAAGCTTGAAGCGGGCTTCCTTGCGGCCGGGATTGGGGTTGAAGAGAAAGACGATGCCGCGGTCCTCGACGACGGCCGCCGTGCCGTCGACGCGGCCGGCCATCGGCGGTCCGATAATCGGCCTCAGGGCGTGGAGGAAGCGGGCGTTCTCGTCGGTCCAATCGAGCCACTTCCGGAACCAGGTCTTATCGTTCTCGGAAAGGGCCGCGAATTCCTCGGCGTCCCGGGCGGGGATGAAGTTGACGACGTGGTGGAAGGGCGCCGTGGCAATCGAGGACAGGAGCGAGTATTTCCAGCCGAGATAGTCCCAATCCTTCGGCCGGAAGCGGTCCCGGCGCATGACGCCCTTCTCGTCGGTGCGCTCCGACTGGTGGGTGATGAAGCCGGGCATGATCTCGGGCGGGGCGAAGCGTTCGACCCGGTAGGTCCAGGCGGCGAAGCGCTGGCGGTTGGCCGAGACGCGGTCGGTGTGGAGGTCGGGGAAGGCCTTGAAGCTTTCCGGCTGTTCGTCCGTAAGGGTCGGATGGGGATAGGACCCGGCGAGCCAGGTCCACGGCCCGAAGTTCTGGTACTGCTGGCGGCCGTCGACGACTACGTCGAAGGCCTCCCGGCGCAGGCTCTCCAGGATGCGGCGGCAGCCGTACCACTGGGCGTACTTGCTCGAGGCCTTGTCCTGGGCAATCCACCAGTGATCGAAGGAGAAGCCGGCGGCCCCCGTCTTACTCATGAAGCCCGTGAGCTTGTCCAGCCACCAGTCCTGGAAGCTGCGCAGGCCCGTGTCCGCCCCGGGGCGGCCGCCGGCGGCTGCTGCCCCGGCCCAGGCGGTCCACTCCGGATTTTGGAGGAACGGCAGGGAGGGGTAGGCGTAGGCCATGAGCTTGAGGTTCTTCGAGGCGGCATAGTCGAGCATGGACTTGAGCCCGGCCGGGACGTCGTCGCGCCGCGGGTCCCACTCCCCTTTTCTGAGCTTCTGCCCCAGTCCGAACCAGAGGACGTTCTCCCAACCCCAGGAGTCGGCGTTGTCCTCGAGCCGGGAGAGCACGCTGTTGGCCGGGGTGTAGAGCAGATGTGTGACGCCGAGCTCGGCCGCACGGTCCATGATACGCTTGTATTCCTCGACGCCCTCGGGTGTCCCGACGTCGATCTGGTAGTCGTTCTCGCACCAGGGGATGTGGACGCGGACGCTGCGGCCGGGGTAATACAGGAGGAATGCGCGGACACAGCCGGTCAGGGCCTCGACCTCGTTGGCGTCGATCGTCGGCGACTCTTTGAGGAGCTTGTCGTAGTCGGCGACGAACTTCCACTCCGGGACGGCTTTCGCCGGAAAGCGCATGCCGGAGAGCTCGTAGAGCCCCAGGCAGAGGCGGTCGGAGGCGAAAGCGCCGTGATCGCGGCTCCAATCCATGTCCGGGGCGTAGGAGACGGCGACATCGCGGCCCTCGCGCGTCCAGGCCATGAACGGGTTCTGGAGCAGGAAGAAGACCCCCCAGGCGGGAGCGGCGGGAGGCCCGCCGGCGGCGGCGAACCGGCAAAGGGCCCCGTAGGAGCCGTCCGCGAGCTTGAGCTCGTCGGCGACGGGGAGGCCGAGCGAGGCCGCCAGCGGTTTGACCTCCTGGACGCGGAAGACGCGGCTTCGGGCCGAGGTGACGACGATCTGCTTCGTCAGGAAATCCCAGGCCGGCTTGAGCTCGTAGATGACGTCGAAGGTATAGGGGTCCCGCGTGTAGCGATAGGCGATCTT
>JADBLN010000044.1 GCA_014894455.1 Acidobacteriota bacterium
CCGATCGAAGGGCAAACCCTCAAGAACAAGTATTTCCGTCGAGTCTTATTCACCGGCAAGTACTGTCAGCTTGTGGTGATGTGCCTCCAGCCGGGCGAAGAGATCGGCAACGAGGTGCACGCCCGTGTCGACCAGTTCTTCCGCGTCGAGCACGGGAAGGCCAGGTTCATCCTGAATGGTTCGGAAAAACACCTGGTCTCCGCGAACGGCGCTGCGATCGTCCCCGCCGGGACCTACCACAATGTGATCAATGTCTCCAAGACCGAGCCGTTGAAGCTGTACACCGTCTATTCTCCGCCCAACCACCCTGACGGGACCGTTCATAAGACCAAGGCCGAGGCTGAAGCCGCGGAGAAACACGGGCATCATTGAGAATCTTCATATCTCGCGTCGTTCTTATGGTGATCTTTGGCGCGGGTAGTCCCGTCGCGGTTTCGGCGCAGGACAGGATAGCCATTATTCCCCATGTTGCCTCGATCGACCGGCTCTTCGTTCAGCAGGATACGATCCGGGATATCCATCCGGCGTTCGAGACCCTGTACCCGGTCGCGATCGTTTATGGAGGCCAATTCCATATCTATGAGCCGGATATGGGAAAGCGGGCCTACCGGTTCGCGGCGGAGGCGCCCGACCGGTTCAACGTGCCCGTCGGGATACGGGCGGCCATGCCGCTCGATTTTTGGGGAAACAGGATTGCCTGTGTCGTCACCCCGGAGGTTTTTGCCGAGCCCGGAGGAACCGCCATCATCTTCCATGAGTTCGTCCACTGTTACCAGTGGGAGACGTGCGAACCGCGCCTCAAGGAGTCGCTCGGGGTATACCGGAAGGCCATGGAGGGGAAGGACTACATGTGGGAACTGAAGCATCCCTTCCCCTATGGCGACGCTGATTTCGTGCGCGATTACAAGGGCCTTTTGAGCGCTCTCGGAACGGGGGATGAGGGACGTGTCGTGTCCATCCGCAAGGCTTTGAAAGAGCGGTTGTCCCGGGAAAACTGGGAGTACATGACCTGGCAGGAGTGGAAGGAAGGCACGGCCCGATTCCTGGAAAACGAGGTCAAGGTCCGTTTCGGTCTTCCGGTGAACAGGGGCGGCATGGAGCCGCCGTTCACAAGAGTGTCATTTTATGCCGGCGGCGAACTCTTCATCCGCCAGCTGGGCCCCGGGCTCGCCGGGAACATCGAAGTCTTGTACCACCGTATCGCGGACTAAAATATCAGCTGCGGACCCGCAGCGATGACTTCGCCGGTCTTCCCTTCGGCAAGCGCAATCTCGAGGGTCTCTGTGAACAAAGGGATCTTTTCGGCCACTCGTCGCCCTCCTGGCTGTTGAGCGAAGGATATCACCGGTCCGGGGTGCCGGTCAATTTGTAAGATGCGGGGGGGGCGGTCTATACTAGAAACATCAACGGAAAAGGAGATTCGCCCATGAAACGCACTCGCCTGACGTTTTGGGTCTTTCCGCTGGCCC
Source organism: Acidobacteriota bacterium (assembly GCA_014894455.1). Taxonomy (GTDB): domain Bacteria; phylum Acidobacteriota; class Aminicenantia; order Aminicenantales; family Saccharicenantaceae; genus RBG-16-66-30. The sequence continues at coordinate 1,470 of JADBLN010000044.1, forward strand.
TGATCCTTCTCGCCGGCAGCTGCGCCACGAACGATAACCCGACGAACCCGGACCTCGTCGTTAATTCCCTGGAGGACAACGCCACTCCGCCGAGCGGTACGATGACCCTCAGGTCGGCCATCGAGGCGGCCGGTACGGGCGACACGATCGCCTTCGACGAGTCGCTCGACGGCGAGACGATCCTGCTGACCATCGTGGCCGAGGAGCACTCGACGCTCAAAGGCGAAGTCTATGTCAACAATGTGTTTTCGGGTTATCAGGACCGGGACTACGGTAAATCGGCCCTCTACGCGGACAACAGCCTGACCATCGACGCCTCGGACCTCCCGAACGGGATCACCGTCAAATGGAACGGCGGCGACGCGAGCCACGCCAGGGTCCTAGCCGTGTACGGCGACCTGACCATGAGGAACGTGACCATCTCTTCCGGCTATTCCCTTGCCGAGGCGATCGTGGGCGGGACCCAGCCCTACACCCTGGCCAGGGGAGGCGGCCTCGCGGTCTGGGGGACGGCGAGGCTCACCGACTGTACGATTGCCGGCAACACCTGCTTCGGCGAATCCGGGTCCGCCCGGGACCGCGGCACCTACGGCGGCGGCATCTACGCCAACGGGCTGGACCTCAACAACTGCGTCATCAGCGGCAATTCGGCCATCGCCTACGGGGCCGGGGGCGGCGGCATCTATTCTGTCGGCGGCGGCGACAACACGGCCGGCCGGGGGAACGACGCGTCGCTGAGGGGGTGCACGATCAGCGGCAACCGGGTCACCGCCCAACACGCCTACGGCGGCGGCATCTTCACCCTGTCCGGCGGACCGAACAACCTGGCGACGATGTTCCTGACGAACTGCACGATCGCCCGGAATCTCATCCAGGACCACCCGGACTTTCCTAATGCCGGGCAGTGGTACAATCGCGGCGGCGGCATCTACATGGGCGGCGGATCGGTCTGGATGTCCGGCTGCACCATCGCGGAAAACGCGATCATGGGCGAGCTCGCGTACTTCAGCGGCAAGCCGAACCTGGGCGGCGGCGGCGGATGTGCCACCATCGGCAACGCCCACTCCGTGGAGACCGTCTGGCTCCAGAATTCGGTCGTCGTCGGCAACACGCTGAACGGCGCGGCCGAGGACTGGTTCGCGGGTTCCATCCTCGATTTCTACAGCCAGGGTTACAACCTCGTCGGGGTCGTCAACTTCAGCTGGATCCTTGTGCCCGTTCCCGACTGGATGATGTCCAGCCGCAAGCGCTGGCCGAAGGTCGGCGACCATGACGGGGTCGCCCTCCTCGACGCCCTGAACGTGAGCGGCGCCCACTATCACGGCTCCGTCCTCTCGGCGGGGACGGACGCGGGCCAGCCGGCCATCCTCTGGTATCCCCCGGCCGACCTGGCGGCCGACAAGATCCCCAATCAGGAATACAACGTCACCTACGTCAACGCCGGGTACTCGGGATTCGGTGAGCCGACGGACGATTTTCTGAACTACGTCATCCTCCAGCTGAGGGCCCAATACGGCGCGATCCTGGGGGCCGATTTCGGGGAGGAGTTCGGAGACATGACCGGGACGACCTGGTACGGCCCGGCCGTGACCTGGCCGTCGAACGCCCAGAACGCCGCCTGGATCACGTTCTGGCACAACCTGGACTCCGCCATCGGGAACAGGCTCGGCATGGCCATCCTCGGGGACGACTTCTGGGGGACGTTCACGACTGGGCCTCTCGGCGACCACGTCCGGATCACGGTCGAGAGGCAGACGAAGCCGTTCAGGATGGAAACGACCGACCAGCGCGGCAACGCCCGCCCGAACGGCACGATGGGCGACATCGGCTCGATCGAGAGATAGGCCCGCAGTCGACTTAACTTTCCCCTCCGGCTGCGCCGCGTCAAGGATGGATTGGTCGTCGAGGAGATCGAGGAGGCCGACATGCTCGGCTTTTACCAGCAGCTCGGCATGGAGCTCAAGCCCAAGGCCCCCGCGAAGTAACAACCCTAAATAGGTCAGAGCGACGGCCTGGCGAGAAAGTTGACTAGAGCCTTTGGACGTTTTTATCTTTGATCGCGCTACGTTGATCGAACAATAGGATTTCGATAGAGCGCGATAAGGGGATTATCCGGAAATACACCCTGAACCTGCCGGACCTCAGCCGATAAATATCCTTTTTCCCCTTTATCCTCTTTACGTCTCCCAAGAAGGGATTCGCCTGAAGACCCTCGAGCTCGGTCAGGATCCTTTCCTGCGTCTCCAGGTCGAGTGATTCGATGGCTCGACGAGCCTCGTTAGCGATCCTGCTTATGCGCCAGCTTTCTCCGGGCGAGGTCAACCTTCATCTCCTCGAGCGTGGCGTAGCGGCCTCGTTCGATCTCGCCAATCCCCTCGCGAACCTTTTCCCATTCACTGGCACTTAGTTCGACCTCATCGATCTCCGTTTTGACCATGTTCCTGATGAACTCCCTGATCTTGCCGGTTTTGCTGTAGCCTTTTTCGTTGCAGACCGTCGTAAACGCCACATATTCCTCTTCAGGAAGACGAAGCGTGATGCTTTTTTGTCTCATTGTGTCCTCGTTATAAATAGTCTGCATTATTTATAATGCTATTTCATGCGTTTGTCAAGCACTTAAAATGGGTATTGCAACTAATATCTAGTTGCTATATTCCTCAATTCAGACTATCCTTATCGTGAATGAGTGATACTAAAATCAACGCGATGAACAAGCCAATAAGAGATTATCGAACGAAAGATGTCCTCCAGTACGAGAATTTCATCGGCTCGGTGCATTTCAGCGCCGAGGACGAGTGCTTTTTCGGCAAGATCGAGGGCATCGACGACCTAGTGACCTTCGAAGGCCGGGACGTCGTCGAGCTCAAGAGGGCTTTCCATGAGGCGGTCGAGGATTACGTCGGCCTGTGCCGGAAGGCGGGAAAGCCTTTATACAAGTCCTGTAAGGGGAGCTTCAACGTGCGGATGACGGCGGAGCTCCATCAAAAGGCGGCCAGGAAATCCGCCCTGCTCGGGATATCGCTCAACCAACTCGTACAAAGGGCGGTCGAGAAAGAGATCCGCGAATCATGACACGCAAACGGGGCATCCTCGCCGCTTCCGTTTTGCTTGCCGCCGCGGCCTGCTCGAGGGGAAACGCCGCCCGGCCCGGCGACAGCGCCCTCTCCCCCGCCGCCGAAGACAAGCCCACCATCATGCGGGCCGTCAAGGGGCGAGCCTACGGCTCGCCACTCGCCCGTGGCTTATATCCACGGGCGAGTACGGCGGAAATGGACCCCCAGGCAAAGCCCGGGGCCCCGGCCGCCGTGGACGGAATCCCCGGCTGGACGCGGACGGGCGACGTTGAGACCTATACGAAGGACGGCCTCTATGGCTATATCGACGGCGGGGCCGAGATCGTCCTCCAGTACGGCTTCCGCGAGCTCGCGGTTTTCAAGTTCAAGCCGGCTGCGGCCGCGGCCC
>JADBLN010000043.1 GCA_014894455.1 Acidobacteriota bacterium
GGCGTCGGCTTCGGCGCGCGGCGGACTGATGACCCAAATCGCGGGGTTCATGGCGGCCTCACTCTAGCACAGTCACCCCGATTGCTCAAACCAACCGGCCGTTGACAATTAAACGCTTGAAAAATAAAATGGTTAAGCTGTGTTCGCCAACCTTCGGGATAAACTCGCCAGGACCCGGAATGCTTTCCGGAAAGTCGAAGACCTCTTTCAGAGCGGCAAGCGCCGCGAGGAGATCCTGGACGGCCTCGAGGAGGCCCTGATCCTGGCCGACGTCGGCGTCGCGGCCTCGGGCCGCGTCCTCGAAGCCCTGCGGACGAAGACCCGGAAGGACGCGGGCGAAGCCGACCTGGAGCGGGCCCTCAAGGACGAGTTGGCCGCCATGCTCTCTAGCCGCGCGTCCGACCGGCCCGACGGCTCCGGACCGACGGTCATCCTCATGGTCGGGGTCAACGGCGGCGGCAAGACGACATCGGCGGCCAAGCTCGCCGCCCGCTTCAAGCGGGACGGGAAACGGGTCATGCTGGCCGCCGCCGACACATTCCGGGCCGCGGCCCAGGAACAGCTCGCGCTCTGGGGAAAAAAGCTCGGCGTCCCCGTCGTCAAGGGCTCCTACGGGGCCGACCCGGCCGCCGTCGTCTTCGACGCCGTCCAGTCCTTCAAGGCCCAGCACGGCGACGTCCTCCTCGTCGACACGGCCGGACGGATCCACACCAACACGAACCTCATGAACGAGCTCGAGAAGGTCAAGCGCGTCGTCGTCCGCGAACATCCCGGCGCGCGCTTCGAATCCCTGCTCGTGCTCGACGCGACGATCGGCCAGAACGCCATTCCCCAGGCCCGGGAATTCCTGAAGTTCTCCGGCCTGACCGGAATTTTCCTGACCAAGGTCGACGGGACGGCCAAGGGCGGCGCCGTCGTCGCCATCGCCGAGGAGCTCGACCTGCCCATCCGGTTCATCGGGGTCGGGGAGGGAGAGGACGACCTCTTCGAGTTCTCGCCCCGCGAATTCGTCGAGGCCCTGCTCTCATGAACACGGCGCGCGACCTGGCCTACATGGAGATGGCCTACGGCCTGGCTGAAAAAGCCCGCGGACGGACGAGCCCCAACCCTCTCGTCGGCGCAGTCGTCGTCCGCAACGATTCCGTCGTCGGCCACGGTTTCCACGAAACGGCCGGCAAGCCGCACGCCGAGATCCTGGCCCTGCGGACGGCCGGGGGCTTGGCGAAGGGGGCGACGCTCTACCTGACCCTCGAACCGTGCGTCCATTGGGGCCGGACTCCGCCCTGCGTCGATACCGTCCTCGCCGCCGGGCTCGGGCGGGCGGTCATTTCGGCCGTCGACCCGAACCCCCTTGTCCACACCCGAGGGATCCGCAGGCTCGAGGGGGCCGGTCTCGACGTTTCAGTCGGGCTCCTGGAAGAGAGAAATTCCGGCCTCAACGAAGCCTACGCCAAGTACATCACCCGTAAAATCCCCTTCGTCACCCTCAAAGCGGCCCTGACCCTGGACGGCAAGATCGCCTGCCGGACGGGCGAGTCAAAATGGATCTCCTCCGCGGGGACGCGCGACTACGTCCACCTCCTCCGGGGCGAACACGACGCGCTCATGATCGGCGTCAACACGCTCGTCGCCGACGACCCCCGGCTCACCGTCCGTCATCCGAATTGGGGCGGGAAGAAGATCGTCCGGGTCATCCTCGACTCGCGGCTCCGATTCCCGCCGGCGGCGAAGATCTTATCGACGCTCCCGCGGGGCCGCATCGTCGTTTTCGCCGGACGCGGCGCCCCGGCCGCGAAGGCCCGCGCCCTCGAGGCGCGCGGCGTCGAGGTCGTCGTTCCCGGCGGTCGGAATAAAGCGTGGGATCTCCCGGACGTTCTCGCCGAGCTCGGCCGGCGCGAGATCGCCTCGCTCCTCGTCGAAGGCGGCAGCCGGCTGTTCACGGCGTTCGTCGAAAACGGGCTGGCCGACAAGGCCGTCCTGACCTACGCGCCGCGCCTCGTCGGCGGGGCCGCCGCCCCGGGATTTATCGGCGGCAAGGGCGCGGCGAAGGTCGGCGAAGGGCCGGCCCTCAAAAAAACGCGCTCGTTTTCGGTCGAGGACGATATCATCCTGGAAGGATATTTCTGATGTTCACAGGGATCATTTCTCAGCAGGCGACTTTCCGCGGCTATCGCCAGGGCCGCAAAGAAATGCTCGTCGAGGCGCCCGGGCTGGCAGCGAAGCTCGCGGCCGGGGAGAGCGTCGCCGTCAACGGCGTTTGCCTGAGCCTTCTCCCGCCGGACAGGGAGGGCCTGCGCTTCAACCTCTCCCGGGAGACGCTCGAAAAAACTACCCTCGGCGCCCTCAAGCCCGGCGACCGCCTCAACCTCGAGCTACCGCTCACCCTCGCCTCTCCGCTCAGCGGGCACTTGGTTTCCGGTCACGTCGACGCGGTGGGCAAGGTTCTCAAGGTCTCGTCCCGGCCGCCGGGAAAAAGGATCACCCTATCGTTCCCGCCGGCCCTCCGTCCCTACTTCATCCCCAAGGGCTCGGTCGCGGTCGACGGGGTCAGCCTGACCGTCGCCGCGCTCGGCCCGGCTTCGTTCGAAGTCGAGCTTATTCCGCTCTCGCTCGAGGGGTCGAATCTCGGCCGCCTGCGCGGCGGCGCGAGAGTTAACCTCGAGTGTGACATGATCGGAAAATACGTGTATAATCGGCTGTCTCAAGGACGCAAAACGGGCTAAAGGACGCCCGTCCGAGCAGATTCGAGCCTCGTTGGAAAGACCCATGACCGAAGAGCGCAAGATAGTTTCCGCCAAGGGACGAGCCTTTGCGGCGGAAGTGAACCCCCAGGCAAAGCCCGGGGGCCCGGTCGCCGTCGAGACGGCCCTGGACGATGTCCGGGCCGGACGGATGATCATCCTCGTAGACGACGAGGACCGCGAAAACGAGGGCGACCTCATGGTCGCCGCCGAGAAGGTCACGCCCGAGATCATCAACTTCATGGCCCGCCACGGCCGCGGCCTCATCTGCCTGCCCCTGACCCGGGAGCGGCTGGAGGAGCTCCAGCTTCCCCTCATGGTCAGCGAGAACACGGCCCGCTTCCAAACGGCCTTCACGGTGTCGATCGACGCCAAGGAAGGTGTTGCGACCGGCATCTCGGCCAACGACCGGGCCAGGACCGTCCTCGCCGCCGTCGCTCCCGAAACAAAGCCCGATGACCTGGCCCGGCCGGGCCACGTCTTCCCGCTCCAGGCCAAGGAAGGCGGCGTCCTGTTCCGAGCCGGGCAGACCGAGGCCGCCGTGGACCTGGCCCGCATGGCGGGCCTGACGCCGGCCGGCGTCATCTGCGAGATCATGAACGAGGACGGCTCGATGGCCCGCATGCCCCAGCTCGAGGAGGTCAGCCGCCGCTACGGCATCCCCGTCCTGACCATCGCCGAGCTCATCCGCTACCGCATGAAGCACGAAACCCTCGTCCGCAAGCTCGACGAGACGGACCTGCCAACGTCGCGCGGGCATTTCCGGCTCCACGTCTACGAGGACACGATTCGCGGCGAGCACCACGTCGCCCTGGTCAAGGGCGATGTCGGCGGGGGCGACCCCATCCTGGTCAGGGCCCATTCGCAGTGCCTGACGGGCGACACGTTCGGCTCGGCCCGCTGCGACTGCGGCGAACAGCTCCGCCTGTCCATGGAGATGATCGAAAAAGAGGGCCGGGGCGTCGTGCTCTACATCCTGAACCACGAAGGCCGGGGGATCGGCCTGGCCAACAAGATCAAGGCCTACGCCATGCAGGACAAGGGCGCGGACACCGTCGAGGCCAACCGCCGGCTGGGTTTCAAGCCCGACCAACGCGACTACGGCATCGGCGCCCAGATCCTGGTGGCCCTCGGCATCCACAGGATCCGGCTCCTCACGAACAATCCCCGCAAGTTCGTCGGGTTGACAGGCTACGGCCTGGAGATCGTCGACCGCGTACCCCTCGAGGTCCCGCCGAACGCCTGCAACCTCCGCTACCTGAAGACGAAAAAAGAGAAAATGGGGCACATCCTGGACCTGGTCTGAGGATGGACGAACGTCACCCGCCCGAAGAGAACGGTCCCTCCCGCATCTGCCGCGCCTTCCTCAACAAGCTCGCCCGAACCGCCGATAAAGCGAAGAGGCAGGCGGTCCTCGCGGCCTGCGTCAAGGTCCGCTCTCCCTGGGTCGAGGAGCTGCTGTGGGAAGCGCTCGCCGACCCCAACGAAGGCGTGAGGGACCTCGTGGTGAAGGAGCTCTGCCGACGCGAGCCTCTGCATCTCGAGTTCGTTTTGAAAAGGCTCCGACTCCCGCCCTGGTATGCGCGGAGCTCCACCCTGAGGATCATCGGTTGCCGGCGTATCCGGGAGGCCGTCCCGGAAATGAGACGGGCTGTCGGCGACACGAACGTCGAGGTCCGCCGGGCGGCGGCCGAAGCCCTGGGGGAAATGGGCGGCGACGAGGCCCTGAGGTTTCTCGTCGCGTTGAAGAAGGACGCCAACCCTTTCGTCAGGGCGGCGGCCGAGGAAGCCATCCGGAAGACGAGCGGAGTCCGTTTCAGCTAGCTGGCGTAGCGGACGTCGGAGCAGGCCTGGCAGCACATCGGGTTCGACGTGCAGTTGTCCTTGTGATTATAGGGGGCCACGGGCGGGGTCGTCTTGTATTTGCAATGACACAAGAGCGTTTCTTCCGGACGCCCCTTGAAAAGAACCACCAGCTCAGGCGTCTGCCATTGTTTTTTCATGGGATCAAATTCTCCAAATACGCTTCCTTCTTATAATCTTAGGCCGTTTTCCAGGCCATGTCAACCCCCTTTTAGCCCCTCCGCCCGGGCGTGGGCGATGCGGCAGAAGGCCTCGACGGG
>JADBLN010000009.1 GCA_014894455.1 Acidobacteriota bacterium
GGGATTTCACGGCCCGTCCGGACTGGCACAACTGTTCGATCTGCGAATTCAAGACTATCTGCCCTTCATCGTTTGCTTATTGAGGGGACTGCCCTCATCAAGGCTATCGCCTTGATGAGGACTGCCCTGAACGGGGCTGTCCTCACTCCACACTGGCATTTAAATCGTGGAGTGAGGGCTGCCCTTCATCATTCGCCTATTGACCGTCTTCTCGATGAAGGACCGTCCTAAGCGGGGCGATTCCCGGAGCCCCGGTTAGGGCTGCCCGTCGTCCTACGCGTACTGACGCGGGCGGACAGACCTAAACGGGATAGACCTTCAGAACCTCATCCCCGTAGTGGTTGATTACTTTGACGGCGATTCTGCCGGTCTCCGGGGTAGGGAAGGGACGGCTTTTTGTGGAGTATAACGCCTCCCAGGCCGCTTCATCGACCTCGGCCCTGAGCGCCCTTTTCAGCTTTTCGTAGGGCTCGTCTCCACCGGAAAAGTAGGCGTGTCGGACAAAGAAAGACTCGCCGTTATAGTTGGTATCGATAAACCAACAGGCGATATCCTCGGTGGAGTTAGTCCGAACCTGGCCGGTCGTTGGGTCGTAGACATCGACGCCCTTGATCTCGACCGTGACCTTACCATCCTTGGTTTTCTTGATCTCAATATCCGGCTCGCCGAATACCATGAATAGGTTACCACTGCCGGTTTTCTTCAGGAGCTCATCACCCATGGCCAGATCCGGGTTCATCCGGGCGACCATGACGTTCAACTTGCCATAACGGGCGGATTCCTCGGCGACATGGGGGTCGAACGCAAAGCCGCATACGACGAGAACATCGAATCCTACCCCTTGGACGGCCTCCTTGGCGGCTTCCTTGATGAGTTGAGGCGCCACGGTCCCATGCTCCGGTCCGATGCAAATGGCGACTCTCTTGGTCTTTCCGTCGGCGCCTAAATACTCGCCCTCAGCCTGGATCCAGATACCGGCATAGGGATCGATTCGGAGGAACTTAATTCCTTCCCCTTTCTTCGTCGTTTTAACCCCGGCCGCCTTCAGGTTTTCCAGGATCATGGCCTCGAATTTTCCTCCTGCCGCCCCCGTGGCGAGAGGCGATTGCGACCGGGGGCGTTCTTCTTCAGGCGAGAGAATTCTGTGGGGAGAAAGGCTTTCGACCGTGAATGGACCGGATACCCGGACGCGCCTCGAGTCCTCAAAAGGCTGATCGTATAATATTTCCTGCTCAGCCCGTTTGGCTATGGAGTCGTCGATTTCGGCTTGGCGTTCTCTTTTCAGCCGCCAGAACTCCTTATGCGAATCTTTGGCATCTTTGGTCCAGGAGGAATCTGCTTCCCTAGGGACCTCCCATTCCTCCCAGCTCTTGCGCAGACTCTTGTTTAGCAGGCTTCGGGCTTCATCCTGTTTCGGCTGCCATTTCCTATGAAGGGTATCGATCTCTTCGTTATTAGCGATGGATTTGAGCGTCACATGTGGCACTCGCTTATAGACAAACCCCTTCTTGATATCACCGGAAGTCTTGAGATTGGACGGCAGTTGTTTGGCGGCCTCGGCTTCCTTTTGTTGGCCATCGGGGGAATCAAGGAGTGCGTAATACGGCAACCGGGCTGACATCAATCGGGTCCTGGCTAGTGCCAGAGCTACACGACTCGTGTCGATGGTGATCCAGCGGCGTCCCCATAGTTCGGCGACATAGGCGGTCGTCCCCGATCCGCAGGTGGGATCGAGAACGAGATCACCGGGGTCGGTGGTCATGAGAAGGCAGCGTTCTATCGTCTTAACCGTGGTCTGTACTACATAAATTCGTTCACCAAAACTACTGCTTGTATCCGTCCATATATTGACTAAAGGATAAACCGGGAAATCCTGAAGATATCTTTTATAAAAAAGCGTAGTACCCGTTTTAATAAAACGATTCGCATTCTTAATTCTATTCATCCCTTGTGGGCTTGTAGACCAATATCTTCCACCAGGAATGAAAATCCGCCCCTGGTATTCAACGGGTTCTTTCCCGAGACTATACTCATGGCTTGAACTAGCGTCACTGGCTGCAAAGACCTTTACGCTTGACGAAATTATTGATGGATTCTCGCGTTCTTCCTTGGCTAAACGTCTCTCCACGCCATCCCCTGACTCTAACCATACATATTGGCTGCCTCCTTCTGAGCTAACATCTTTACCTTGATATAATTGACGATACTTTATTTTGCTGGAGTCTTTTCCATACCAGATAAGAAAATCGGCAACGCCGGGAATATATTTATCTGTCGGAGCGCTCGTTTTTTTAACCATTATTATCGAGCAGAAATTCTCGCTTCCAAAAACTTCGTCTAATAGACATCTAACGAGATGAACATTTTCATCCCCGATTTGAACGAATATGCTCCCAGTTTCTGTGAGAAGATCCCTGGCGACCACAAATCGATCGCGTAGATATGCTAAATATGAGTGAATTCCCAGTTTCCAGGTGTCGCGAAATGCTTTTACTTGTTCCGGCTGACGAACGGTATCTTCGGCTTTGCCATCTTTGATGTCTCGCTTCCGGGTCGAAACCTGCCAGTTAGAGCCGAATTTGATGCCGTAGGGTGGGTCGATATAAATCATCTGGACCTTGCCCTTGAGGGCTTCCTTTTCGGCCAGGCTGGTCATTACAAGAAGCGAATCGCCGAGAATCATCCGATTCGACCAATTCTGTTCATGCTGATAGAAATCGACCAGCCGTTCAAAATCGATGCCGTTGAAATCGGAGAACAACAGCGGCGCCGTTTGCTCGTCCTTCCTTTTGGCTTCAGATCGAATATCCTCGATGATGGCTTGAGGATGTATTTTTTCCTGGATATAAATGGGAACGGAAGGGACCGCTAATGGACTAGCGTCCTGCTCGTCTTTGCCCTTCCATACCAGTTGGGGATCAAGAGAAGGATCTCGGGGATAGAGAATCGTTTTTGGGTGGTTTTCATCATCTTTGATGAAATCCCGGAGCTCTTCGGTCGGGATATTCGCTCTCTTATCCTTATGCTTTAAGCTATCGACGGGGATGGTTCGCGTAATTTTCTTTTTGGCCATAGGGTGCCTTCTTTAGCTTTGGATATTATTTTCCGGTACGCGAGGCATTTCGTCCCAGTAGCGGCCCTCGAGCATTCTGCCTGCCTTCTTTTTACGCGTTCCCCCCCATTGTTTGAAAAAGAATGGAACGTTGGATTTTAGGCATTGATTTCGAATTTCGATTACCCATTCTTTTTGAATTGGGCGTGCCCCTGGACCTGATTCTCCGCCTACAATTACCCAGTCAATCCCTCGAAGGTCAAGATCGGGGAGCGGGCCTAGGAGAGGTTCTAAAGAAAGGAACTTGATTTTCGCTTTAGTCCTGCGCAGGTCAGCGATCCGATAGAGGTTTTCGGCCGACTCGACGGTTACGCCCATCCAAATGTTTTCGGCCCAGTCCAATTCCGGGGCTAATTGAGTGAGGCGGCCCGACCTTTTTGTCAGGATCTGGTAGCGATGCCATGCGGCACGATTCATGACAGAAAAAACCTTTTGGATGAAGGGGGCAGAGACATTCTGATGAAAAAGGTCACCCATCGAGTTTACGAAAACGACTTGAGAAGATTTCCAGCGGAGAGGAAGATCAAGAGAATCCTCATGGGTGGTAACCCGGAAACCGTTGACGTAATTCCGCTGGCCCATAGCCTTAAGGCGGAGCGCCATCCTCTCGGCATAACAGTTCTTACAGCCGACGCTGATTTTTGTGCACCCGGTTACCGGATTCCAGGTGGCCTCGGTCCATTCGATCAAGGATCTTGACGCCATAAAATACCTCAGCCTTTTAATACATAATTTGCTATCTTTACGGCAATCCTTGCTCCTCTAGGATTCCCAGCCGCAAAGCAAAGATGATAGAGAGGGTTTCCCTTCGAATTAAGCAAAGGATGAGGTCTCTCGACTACCCCTCCGACAGGGAAGACCGTCTTTAGCCTTTCTACATAATAACGAGAGATAGAATTAAGATTGACAATTTTCTTCACTTTTGTCGTGGTTTCAAAAAGGTCCTGTTCAATGGTTTGCCGATAAAATAGGTCATACCAATTCTGAGTTCCAAACAACCGATCAAGAGCACTCCGCCACTCGCTTTCGATCATTCCGTCCTTGCGCAGAAGGCGATTTACAGCGACGCCTAAAGGGAACAAGATCAAGACATCAATAGCCTCAGTTTTTGCAATAGCTTCTATGGTCGTCCATTCTACTTGCATTCCAAAAGGATCGAGGAAGAGAACTGCCCGATGCTTGGCCCAATTGTATCGAAGGCACCTTTCTTTCAGCCACATATTGCAATCGGCATTAATCAGTTCAATCTTGTCTGCAAGCTCAGGAAAATCGTTTCGCAAGGCACTTAGTTCTCGGAACCGAGTCGGGGTTAGTTCAATAAAGATGTACTTATCGAATTGCGGATGAATTTGGAGGGCAATTCTCGCAGATCCATCAAGAAAATCGCGAACCTCTTTCTTCGCAAAATCAGGGAATAACGGATTTGTCGGTGTTTCAGATTTCTTGATCCTTCGATTTCCTGTCCCAGCGAAAGCGTCAATATATGCAAATGTGAAGTTCTGCTTTTTCATTATGGTCGCATAAGGAGTTAGATACGCTTTCAACAGGTTGAGTTTATGTGAAGTCCAATCTCCTCCGAATTGTATAACCGGTCTTTTCGTTCTAATTTGCCTCATTGATTCAATGCCCTTGGAATTCATCGGCAAAATAACTTTCTTATTTCATTCTTGGAATTCCACGGATCCTTAATCTCCAAAAACGCCCAGCGGCCGAATCCGCAATGATTGTTGATTGCGGGAATCCATAGTGTCTTAGCTGTTTCAACCTTAGCGGCTTTATCCTTCTTGTCCTCGCCTGTGACCTCAATTATAAGGTTCAAGAGATCGTCCGGGCCGTGCCCGTCATCGATCCGCGCGATAAAATCGGGATAATAACTCTTCTCCTGCCCGTTGAATGTATAAGGAATGGCAAATCCGATGTTGTGGTTCTTAACATAGCTATGGATTTCTTCCATATCCTCAAGGGATTGGGCCAGTTTTTGCTCCCAAGATTCGGTGTCGGCAACGACATGAGAAACATGGCACCTGTCCGGAGATGTGGAAAACACCGGACGAACCGTGTCGAAATCAACATGCAGGGTCGAGCCTTCCGGTTCATAAGGATGCAAGAGCGGCTTGAGGTGCTTTTCGCCGGCCTCTGCGCGCACCACGGCATGATAGATCTTCCCAGCCGCTTCATAAGAGAATTCGCTCAACAACAGCATCTGCGGGAAAGCATTGTCTTTACAAACGAGCTGTTCTTTCATCCACTGTTTTACGATAGGAAGGAGTTTCGGGAAAAGCCAGGGCTTTTCCGCGCCGTCATCATCTCGGAAATACTTATCGAGAAGCCGTTTTGTTAAGAAAAATGCGACCTCATTCTCGCGGCGCTTTTTCAAGTCGTCCAGTGTGTGGATCGTCGATTCCCCGACGATCGGGTCGACCTGGACTTTAGTAGGAAGTTCCTTGGTCGATAGCGCCATTTTCGAGCCGTCGGTGAAACAGGCGTTCACGGACTCCGCCGGAAGCTCGTATTTATACCCCACGACCCTAGGGAAACGAATGATGTGCTCAATGCGGTCATCAAGGGCGCGGACTCTTGTCGGGAATGGCCCGGGCCTGGGATCGGGCGAGGAGCCGCTGCAGGGAATGAACGAGAAGGGCACTCCGTAAACCTCAGCGTATTCGGGCTCGAATTTTCCTTCGGGGTTGACGGCGTAGCTCCTTCGACGCAAACCGCGGCCGACAACCTGTTCGCAGAGGAGTTGAGTCCCAAAGGCTCGGACACCCAGAATGTGGGTGACGGTATTGGCATCCCATCCTTCCGTTAGCATGGAGACGGACACTACGCACTTGATGTTTTCGCCTAATTTCCCCGGCTTGCCGACTGTGTTCATTACTTCCCGTAAAATATCCTCATCGGTCAGCTTTTCCACGTCGCGGTCGGGGAAGCGCTGGCGGTATTCGTTCTTGAATTCATCGATCTCGGAGGCAGCGATCTTCTTGAATTCCAGGCTCATGCCTTCACCCGACTCGAGTTGTTCGCTGTCAATGAGGATAGTATTCGGGCGGGATGTCCAGCCGCCGTTTTCTTCGTTGCTGAAAATAGGCAAGTTTCCGGGCACGACGATGGAACTGTCCTCATTGATCTTTTTTTCCCAGCCTGCGACATAGTCGTAGATCATCTTGGAGACATTAGTATTGTTGCAGACAACTATAAAGACGGGTGGGGTTTGCCCTTTTTCTCGCGCCTCTTCGTTATTTTCCCATTGCCGATAATATTTTTCGTAGTTGCCGTAGAGGCTATGGAGCGCGCCCTCGAGTTCTGTCGGAAGTTTGGGTTCTCCAAGGTATTCCTGCGCGCCGCGGCCCTTCTTAGGGAGTTCATCCCGGATTCTTGACCAGAGGTTTCGATACGTCGGCATCTCGCCGGTCATCGAATCATCAGATACAGGCACGCGGGGGACCTTGACGATTCCGGATTCGATGGCGTCGATGAGCGAGAAATCCGACACTACCCAGGGAAATAGCGTTCCTTCAGAAAAGCCGGAGCCGCGAAGAAAAAACGGTGTAGCAGACAGATCGAAGATCGAGCGGATGCCGATTTTCTTCCTAATGGCCTCGAGGCCGGATATCCAGACCCGGGCCTCCTCGTCTCGTTTTTCGGCTTCCCGGCGCTCCTCTCCCTTGAGATGTGGGCCGTCGTCCTCGTCCGGACGACGTCTGTAGCAATGATGGGCTTCGTCGTTGATGACCACGATATTCTTCTTATTACCCAGACCCCGGCAAACCCTCCGCACCATCTGATCGAGAGTTTCCGTAAACGGACTGGGGCCGTCGCCGGCTAGGATAGCCTTGGTAAGCCGGCCGGCGGCAATGCGCTCACGAGGCTTCATCTGGTGGAAATTCGTGATGATGATTTTTGCCTTGGAGAGTTCTTGGAGGAGGTCGCTGGAGAGGACGTCGTGTTTGCGATAATAATTCCCCGGGTCGTTGGGGAGGAGAACTCGTAGGCGGTCCCGGATGGTTATTCCAGGAGTAACGATAAGAAAAGAATCGCTGAACCTGGCATCCTGGGGATTGGCAAACTTGTTCAACGCCTGCCAAGCGATAAGCATGGCCATGACCACTGTTTTTCCACTGCCCGTGGCCATTTTGAAGGCTATCCTGGAGAGGAGGGGGTTACTCTTTTCGTTCTCCTCCCGGAGCCGGGTTTCGAGCCAGCGAAGTCCTTGTTTTGAAGCCGCCTCGGTAATGAAGATGATTGTCTCTAATGCCTCCAGCTGACAGAAAAACAGCCGGGCATCTCTATCCGATCTGGTCCAATAGTCGAGGAGGCGACTCGTGATCCTGGTTATTCCGGGTCGTCCTTGGGCTTTCCAAAGAGAAACCTGCGAACGGATCTGGTTAATGAAGTCGTTTTCTTCGATACGGTCTTCCGTCCACTCCGTATCAAAGAGCGTCCCGGATTGACTCTTCTTTTTTGAGCGTGGGACCGGGATGAAATAGGCGCTTTTACGCCTGGATTCGATGATCTCGTTGGTAATTCCTTCATCAGTGAAGCGGAAATGGCGAGAAGGCTCTTCGAAGGGCGGGTTAATGACCGGATTTTCTATGACAACCTGTTTCGGCATTGGGCGAATATTAAGGATAAACGAGAGTCCCTAAGAGCTAGCTCATGCTAACTATAGCTTCTCAGGGAGGGAGGTGTCAATCCGGCTTGAACCAGAAGGGCATGACCGCCCAGATCTTCGTCCGGTTCATCATGCGGACCGCGTCCAGGATCTTTTCCCGGCCGGCCGCGCTCTTGATATCGAGCCCGATCCCGGAACGGCTGAAAACGGCCTGCCAGAACGAGCGCTTCTTGGGCCAGACGTCGAAACGGACTTCTTCGTCGGCGTCGATGCCGGCCTCCTTTTTAGCCAGGCCGACGGCCATGGTCAGGCCGCCGAGCTCGTCCACGAGCTTGCGGTCCTTGGCCTGGCGTCCCGTCCAGATGCGGCCCTTGCCGACGGCGTCGACCTCGTCCCGGGTGAGGCCCCGCCCTTCGGCCGCCTTGGTCAGGAACTGCTCGTAGGTCCACAGGATCTCCTCCTTGAGGACTTTCCGCTCGTCGGGCGTGAACGGTCGGAAGGGCGAGAAGATGTCGGCCTTTTCACCGAAGGCGAGCTTCTCCGAGGTAATGCCCAGTTTTCCGAGAAGGCCGTCGACGCTGAACTTCCCGGCCAGGACGCCGATGGACCCGGTCAGGGTCTGCGGCTGGGCGACGATCTTCGTCGCGGACATGGCGATCCAGTACCCGCCCGAGCCGGCCACGTCGGACATGGAGACGATGACGGGTTTCACCTTCCGGGCCAACGCGACTTCGCGTCCGATGACGTCCGACCCGACCGAGGACCCGCCCGGACTGTCGACGCGGAGGACGATAGCTTTGACCGACCCGTCGTTGCGGGCGGTCCGTATCCACCGGGCTACGGTCGACCCGCCCATGACCTGGGGCAGGCTCTCGCCGGTCATGATCGTCCCGACGGCGTAGATGAGGGCGACCGTGCGGCCCGTTTCGAGGCCGACCGAGGACGGCTTGACCTTCGTGTAGTCGTCGAATCTGACCCGGGCCGGCGCCCGGCCGTCCTGCCGCAGGAGATCCTGGACCTCGTCTTCGTAAAGGCAGTCGTCGACGAGCCCCGCCGCCTTGGCCCGCTCGCCCTGGAAGAAGCTGCGGTCGACGAGGGCCCGGAATTCGGCTTCGGTCTTGCCGCGGGCCTTGGCCGCCGTGGCCACGTACTGGGCGAATAGGTCGGAATAAAGGGATTCCATCTCTTCCCGGTGGGCCGGCGTGAAGCCCTTTTCCGTGAACATGTTGGCCGCGGTTTTGAATTCCTCGACGTGTTCGAACTCGGCCCGGACGCCGAGCTTGTCGAGCGCGCCCTTCAAGAACGGAACGTAGCCGCCGATGCCGTTGATGCCCAGCCAGCCGAGGGGATGGAGGATGATCCGGTCGCAGGCCGTGGCCACGAAATATTCCAGGTCGAAATCCGGCGCTTCCTCGATCACGGCGTAGACCTTCTTGCCCGAGCGGCGGAAATCGAGGACGGCCTCGCGCATCTCGTTGGCCTTGGCCCAGTCGCACTGAAGGAGGCCGAGCCGCAGGAGGACGGCCTGGATGCGGCCGTCGACCTTGGCCTTGCGCAGGTTCATCCAGAGGTCGTGCATGGCCAGCGGCTTCGCCCCGAGGAGGAACGAGCTGAGGGAGTCCGCCGCGGCAACCTCGGAAACGGCGCCCGAGAGCGGGACCTCGAGATAGCCGCGGGCGGGCATGTCCACGGCCGTCCCGCCGATGTCCATGACGACCAGGAAGAACGTGCCGGCGGCGGCCAGCAGGAAAAAAAACAGGAAGATCATCCCGACATAGGCGGATTTTCTCATGGCGGCTCCTCGTCTTTGCCCGGTCACGCGGCCCGTGTCCGGGTCACCCAACTATAGCAGAAATGAGCTTGATTTCAATCCGTCGCGTCCTTCCCGCAGCGGGGGGTGAACCTTTGACCATCTCGCTTCGTTGTACCCTGTGAAGTCCCAGGAGAGGAGTCTAGAGGTGTCGGACCGGCCCCGGGTTCCCTTGACCGCCGGAAGGCAACGTCATACAGTTCCTTTGGGGCACAGCTAGGACCAGGCGGCGGATCGAGGAGCGGACACAGGTGGACGAACGAAGGGACCCCGGAACGATGGCCGAGCCGACCGAGATCGCCTCTCTCCTGGAGCGGATCCAGGACGGGGACCGGGAGGCCTTCATGACGATCATCCGGCTCTACCAGCAGAAAGTGTTCGTCCTGGCCTACGCCATTCTCCGCAACCGCGAAGACGCGCTCGACGCCGTCCAGGAAACGTTCCTCAGGTTCTATCAGAAGGCCGGCCTCTACAAGCCCGGTAATTCGTTCCAAGGCTGGCTCCTCCAGATGGCCAAGAACATCAGCATCGACAGCTACCGGAAACACCAACGGAAGCGGCGGGAATGGGAGACTTCGAAGCCGCTTGAGGAAATTCCCGTCGCGGTCGAGGACAGGGCCTCGGATTCGGCCGCGTCGGACCTTCGGAGCGCCTTTGCGCGGTCCGTCGACAAGCTGGCCAAGAGGCAGAAAATGGTCTTCGTCATGAGGCACTACAACGAGCTTCAATTCAACGAGATCTCCGAAGCCATGCGGATCTCGGTCGGGACGGCCAAGTCTCTCCATTTCAAGGCCGTCCAGAATCTTAGGAAGTGGCTGACACCGGATTTGGGGATGCAACGATGAACAAATGCGCGCTGACCAGGGACGATTGGGCGGCCTTCCTCTCGGGCGACCTGGAGGAGGGAAGGAGAACGACGATGGCCGAACATCTCGAAAAGTGCCCGGAATGCCGGGCCAAAGCCGATGAGATGCGAAGAGTCCTGGCGAAGACCGACGCCGTCAAGGCCGAGATCCGCGAGGCGGTCGCTTCCGTGAATTGGAAGGCGCTTCCCGCCGTGATCGCCGACCGCGCCATCGCCGCGTCCCGAAAGCCCGAGCGCGTTTTGCCGGCCACGCGGCCGTGGACCTGGCTGTTCACGCTCCGGATGAAACCGGCCCTGGCCGGGCTCGCCGCCGGCCTCGTCGTCGGCGCCGCGGCCATGTACTTCGCCTTGAAGGCCCCCGGGCCTCGTCCGGGGCAGGACACGGGCTATTATGCCTCCGGCGAGTTCCTGGACCGGGCCGAGCTCGAGATGGCCCGCCGGAACACTCTGGACTACTTGGAGAAGAGCCAATATGTCCTCCTCGACGTCTTCGAATCGGCCGGGGAAGGGGGGGGGACGCCGGCCCCATTCCGGTCGGAACAGGCCCGGGACCTCCTCTCGAGGAAAAAGTACCTCAACGCCCAGCTCGAGAGGTTCCAGATGGCCAAGGCCAAGGCCATCTGCGACCAGATCGAGATGCTTTTCCTGGAGCTCGCCCAGATCAGCGGCGAGCTGCCCGCCGCCGAGCTCGGCAGGATCCGGGGCTTCGTCGAGGAGCGCCAGCTCCTCCTGAAGATCAACCTGGTCAAGAAAGAGCTGCAAAGTGAGATCTGACATGAAAAAATTCACCGTCCTCATCGGCCTGTTTTTCGTCCTGTCGGCGGGGCCGGGTCTTTACGCCCAGACGACTCCGGACGAGACGCTCTTCAGGGAGGCGAAGCTCCTCGTCTTCGACAAGAGCTGGGAGGCCGCCTTGATCAAGCTCGACGAGCTCCGTGAAAAATTCCCCGACAGCCCCTATGCCGGCCAGGGCCTCTTTTATAAGGGAGAGTGCCTGAGCGGCCTCGGCGGCCGGGAGAGGGACGCCCTGCGGGCCTACAAGGACTATGTCCGGCTTGCCGACGCCAAGGCCAGCCTCGTCGAGGAATCCGAGGGTTCGATCGTCGACCTGGCCTTCGCGCTCTATGAAAAGGGCGACGCGTCCGCGCTCCGGGACATCGAAAGCCGGCTCGGACACGGGAACAAGGTCGTCCGCTACTACGCGGCCTACAAGCTGAGTCTTGTCCAGGATAAGAAGTTGGCCGCCAAGGCCGTGCCCGTCCTCATGAAGATCGTCGAGTCCGAGAAGGACCCCGAGCTTCTCGACCGGGCCCGGATCGCCCTCCTCCGTATCTCGCCCGAAAGCCTGAAGTCCGTCGAGGACAGGAAGCCCGCGCCCGGCTCCCCTCGGATGCTCAAGATCCGGGTTTGGAATAAAGGCCAGACAGAACCCGCGTTCTCGCTCAACATCCCCTGGGCCCTGGCCGACCTGGCCCTGGGCGCCATGGACGAGGAAGACAAGGCGGCCATCCGGAAGAAAGGGTACGACCTGACCAAGATCGTGAACGAGCTGGCCAAGTCCAAGGAGAGCATCCTCCGCATCGTGGGCGACGATGGCTCGGTCATCGAGATCTGGATCGAATGATAAATGATAAAGGAAAGAGGAGAAGAGACATGAAAAAAATATCGCTCGTCATCTTATGCGTCTTCTGTCTAGGAATTCTCGCCGCCCCGGCCGCGGCGGCTAACCACAACGATTTCAAGGCCATTCAGAAGGCCGTCAAGAAGAACCCGGCCTACGAGGAGGGCAAGGAAGTCAAGTGGTTCAAGGTCCTTATCACGGACGGCAAGACGAATGACGCCAAGGTCAAGGTGACCCTGCCCATCGCGCTCGTGGAGGTCCTCATCAACTGCACCGACAGCCGGCACTTCAAAATCGACGACGGGGACTGCGACATCGACCTCAAGGCCGTCTGGGCCGCGCTGAAGCAGGCCGGTCCCATGGCCCTCATCGAAATCCGCGACGACGGCGCCCTCATCAAAGTCTGGTTGGAATAATAAGAGGGACTGCCCCATCCCCGCGGATACCCCCGGGGATGGGACTGTCCCTCATGATCTGATCGGGGACATGCACCGCTTCGAGAGAAGCGGTACGTGTCCCACATCCTCGGAGGCTCATTTAAGATATTTACCAGAAGTGCAGCTCCGAGTTACTCCGCTGCACTTCTGCCGGTCGCTTCGAAGACTCCGCTCCCGGCCGCTCCCCTACGACGACACCCCTCGGCCCCGCCCAGCATCGCGTTGCCCCCCCCAAGCCTAGACGTCCTTAAAGCGAAAGCTTGTCACCGCGGCCCCCACCTTACATTGACAAGGCCTCCGGGCCCCCATAAAATGGGGAGGCCAGGAGGTCGAATTGGGCAAGACGCTGACGGAAAAGATCCTCGGCCGCAAGGCGGGGAAGGACGTTCAGGCCGGAGAAGTCATCACGGTCTCGCCGGACACCATTCTCTCCCACGATAATTCGGCGGCCATCATCCAGGAGTTCAGGAAGCTCGGCGTCAAGAAAGTCCGGGCGCCCGAGAAGATCGTCATCGTCCTCGACCACATCGTCCCGGCCTCCGACGAAAAGTACGCCCAGAACCACAAGTCCATCCGCGAATTCGTCGCCGAGCAGGGGATCCCCCATTTCTTCGACATCAACGCCGGCATCTGCCACCAGGTCCTGCCCGAACAGGGCTTCGCTCTTCCCGGCAAGGTCATCGTCGGCAGCGACTCCCACACGCCGAGCTACGGTGCGCTCGGGGCCTTCGCCACCGGTATCGGCCGGACCGAGACCGCCTGCACCTGGGCGACGGACGAGATCTGGCTCCGGGTGCCGGAGACCATGCGCATCGACCTCTCGGGCCGTTTTCGGGCCGGAGTATTCGCCAAGGACCTCAGCCTGAAGCTCATCGGCGACCACGGCGCCGAGATGGCCAACTACAAGGCCGTCGAGTTCGCCGGGCCCGCAGCCGGCGATCTCAGCGTCGGGGCCCGGCTGACCCTGGCCAACATGTCCGCCGAGATGGGCGCCAAGACCGGCTATTTCGTTCCGGACGAGAAGACCCTGAAATGGCTCGAAGGCCGGGCCCGAGGGCCTTTCGTCGTCGCCTTATCGGACCCGGACGCCCGCTTCGAATCCATCCTCGCCTACGACCTCGGCGCGCTCGAGCCCCAGGTCGCCTGCCCGCACACGGTCGACAACGTCAAGCCCATCGGGGCCGTCGCCGGCAAGCCCGTCAACCAGGTCCTCATCGGCACGTGCACCAACGGGCGCCTCGAAGATCTCGAGGCCGCCGCGGCCATTTTCAAAGGCCGGAAGGTCCATTCTGGAGTGCGCGTCCTCGTCATCCCCGCCTCGTGGGAGGTCTACCGGGAGGCGCTTAAAAGCGGAGCCCTCGCCGTCCTCGTCGACGCCGGATGCGTCATCCTCAACTCGGGCTGCGGGCCGTGCCTCGGCGCCCACGAGGGCATCATGGCCGCGGGCGAGATCTGCCTGAGCACGTCGAACCGCAACTTCCGGGGCCGCATGGGCCACCGCGATTCGGAGATCTACCTGGCTTCGCCGGCCACGGCCGCGGCGACCGCCGTCGCGGGCAAGATCGCCGACCCGAGGGAATTCGCATGAGCCAAGGAAAAGTCTGGAAATACGGCGACAACGTCAACACGGACGTCATCTTCCCCGGCCGCTACACCTACCAGATCATGCCGCCCGAGGAGACGGCCAAGCACGCCCTCGAGGACCTCGATCCGGAGTTTGCTGGGAGCGTCCGGTCCGGCGACGTCATCGTGGCCGGCAAGAACTTCGGCTGCGGCTCGTCCCGGGAACAGGCGGCGGCCTGCCTCAAGGGCGCGGGTGTCCAGGCCGTCGTGGCCCGGTCCTTCGCCCGCATCTATTTCCGCAACGCCATCAACCTCGGACTGGCCGTCCTCCAGTGCGATGAGGCCGTTGACGCCCTGGAGAAGGGCGACGCCGTCGAGCTCGATTTCGCCAAGGGTGAGATCCGCTCAGCCAAGGGCGCCTTTCGCTTCCTGCCTCTCCCGGATTTCGTCATCGGCATCCTCGAGGCCGGCGGCCTGCTCGAATACACCAAGAAGAAACTCGCAAAGGAGTGACTATGTCCAAGTACAAGATCGCCATCCTCCCCGGGGACGGGGTGGGGAAGGACGTCGTCGAAGCGACGATGATCGTCCTCAAGAAAACCGGGCTCGACGCCGAATATGCCTACGGGGACATCGGCTGGGAATTCTGGTGCGCCGCGGGGAACCCCCTGCCCGACCGGACGCTCAGACTTCTCCGCGAAACCGACGCCTGCCTTTTCGGGGCTATCACCTCCAAGCCCCGCGAAGACGCCGCGGCCGAGCTCGCGCCCGGCCTCCAGGGCAAGGGCCTGTCCTACTTCAGCCCGATCGTCCGTTTGCGCCAGGAGTTCGACCTCTACCAGAACCTCCGGCCCTGCAAGGCCTACTCGGGCAATCCTCTGAATTATAAGGAAGGGATCGACCTGGTTATCTTTCGGGAGAACACCGAGGGGATGTACGCGGGAGTCGAGTTCCTGCCCCTGCCGCAGGTCGTCCGGGACGCCCTCCTGACGCACCCCAAGATGAAGCGCTTCAAGGATGTCCCGGCGAACGAGATCGCCGTCTCGACCCGCATCATGACCAAGTCTGCTTGCGCCCGGATCGTCCGGGCCGCCTTCGAGTTCGCCCGCAAGTACGGCCGCAAGTCGGTCACCCTGATCGAGAAGCCGAACGTCCTCCGCGAGACGGGCGGCCTGATGCTCGCCACGGCCCGGGCCGTGGCCAAGGATTACCCGGAGATCCGGTTCTGGGACGCCAACATCGACGCCATCTGCATGTGGCTCCTCAAGAACCCCCACGACTACGACGTCCTCGTCGCCGAGAACCTCTTCGGCGACATTGTCTCCGACCTCGCCGCCCAGCTTGTCGGCGGACTGGGCTTCGCCTGCAGCGGCAACATCGGCGACACGTACGCCGTCTTCGAGCCGACGCACGGCTCGGCGCCCAAGTACTCGGGCATGTACAAGGTCAACCCCATCGCCACCATCCTCGCGGCCAAGATGATGCTCGACTGGATCGGCGAGACGGACAAAGGACGGGTCGTCGAGGCTGCGGTCGCCGAAGTCATCCGGGAAGGGAAGGAGCGGACCTACGACATGGGCGGACACTCGACGAGCCTCGACATGGGCCGGGCCGTCGCCGCCAAGCTCTAGGCGAGTTCTCGTGCTCATTCTTGCGGTCGATACGACGACGCCCAGCGGCTCCGTGGCCCTCCTCGAGGACGACGTCCTCCTCGGCGAGGCCAACGTCGAGTCGGCCGCGACCCATTCGGCGCGGCTCCTCCGGTCCGTCGATTTCCTGCTCGGGGCGCACGGCCGGGACGTCAAGGACGTCGACGCCTTCGCCGTGGCCGCGGGCCCGGGCTCGTTCACCGGCATCCGCATCGGCGTCGGCGCCGTCAAGTCCCTGGCCTTCGCTTCGGGAAAGCCGGTCGCGCCCGTGTCGACGCTCCTGGCCTTGGCCGTGAAGCTCGCCGCCGCCGGCCCCCGCCTCGTCTGCCCTCTCCTCGACGCGAAAAAAGAAGAGATCTACGCCGGCCTGTTCGAGGCCCGGAAGACCGGCCTAGCGGAGGTCATCCCCCAGGGCGCCTACACCCCGGACGCCTTTTTTGCCCGGCTTCCCGCCCGGCGGGTCATCGCCTTCGCCGGGAGCGGCTTGGCCGCCTACCGCGCCAGACTCCTGCCCTACGTCCGGGACAAGGCCCGCTTCCCGCGCCGGTCCTCGTTCCTTGCGGCCGAAGTCGGCCGTATCGGCTGCGGCATGATCCGCGAGGGGAAGGGGGTCGATGCCGCGTCGCTCGAGCCCTTCTATCTCCGGAGGTCGCAGGCCGAGGAAAAATGCCGGCCCTGATCGCGGGCGATAGCCGCTATTTCATCCGGCGGATGCAGGAGGGCGACCTCCCCGCGGTCCGGGCCATCGAAGCCCTGTCCTTTTCCAACCCCTGGAGCGACGACACCTTCCGCGGCGAGATCCAGAACACGTCCATATCCTTCCCCTTCGTCGTCGTCCGGCGGCCGGGGGACGAGGTCGTCGCCTACATCGTCTTCTGGCAGATCCGGGACGACATCCAGGTTAATAACATCGCCGTCCACCCCGACTGCCGCGCCCTGGGCATCGGCGAAGCTTTGATGCGATTCGCCGTCGCCAAGGTCCGTGGAGAGGGCGCGGCCTTCATGAGCCTCGAGGTCCGGCAGTCGAACACCGCGGCCGTCACCCTCTACAAGAAGCTCGGATTCGAGGTCCTGGGCACGCGGAAAAACTATTACACGAAGCCCGACGAGGATGCCTTCGTCATGGGCCTCGTTCTGGATCAGTAGTCGACGCGGACGAGCGTCAGGCCCTTGGCGGCGGCCGTCGGTCCGGCGAGCGCCCTGTCCTTGCGGCGGAAGATCTCCTCCACCTGGCCGGGCGGGATCCTGCCCCGGCCCACCTCGATGAGCGTCCCGACGATCGTCCGGACCATGTAGCGGAGGAAACCCGCGGCTTCGATGGTGTAGACGATCTCGGGTCCGGCCTTCCGGATCTCCGACCGGGCCACGGTCCTCACCGGCGAGCGGTCGCGGTTGGAGGAGAAAGCCGTGAAATCGTCGGTCCGGACGAACAAGCGGGCCGCCTGACGCATGGCTCTCAGGTCGAGGGGATAGGGCCAGTGGAGGACGAAGCGCCGGTCGAGCGGGCTCGGCTGGGGGGCGTGAACGATGCGGTAACGGTAGACCTTGGAGCGGGCCGATTTTCTGGCGTGGAAATCGGCCGGGACCTCGGCGAGGGAGAAGACGCGGACGTCGGCGGGGAGGACGGCGTTGAGCGCCCTGAAGAGGACGTCGTCCGTCAGTTTGAAGGCGCCGCGGAAACTGGCCACCTGGCCGAGTGCGTGGACGCCCGCGTCGGTCCGGCCCGCCCCGTGGACCACGGTTTTTTTCTGGGTGACCTTGCAGACCGCCTCCTCGAGGGCGCTTTGGACCGTTCGGCCGTTCGGCTGTCGCTGCCAGCCGCGGAAATCCGTGCCGTCGTAGGCGAGAACGATCCTGTAGTTCTTCATTTCAGGAAGAGAGGCCCTCGAGGGCCAGCCGGACCGCTTCCTCCGCGGTTTCCGCGACGGTGACGCCCCGGACATCCCAGGTCCGAAGGCCGACGACCTTCTTGCCGTGGATCAGGCCGTAGGCGATCTCCGAGAGCGTGCCGTACTCGCCGTCGACGGCGATGATCGCGTCGGCGTTCATGACGACCAGGGAATTGCGGGTGTAGCCGAGGCCCGTGGCGACGGGGATGTCGACCCAGGGATTGGCGTCCGCCGGGGAATTTCCGGGCAGGATGCCGACGACGAGGCCGCCCTCTTCGCGGGCCCCGCGCGAGGCCGCTTCCATGACCCCGCCGAGCCCGCCGCAGACGACGACCGCACCGGAGCGGGCGATGAGCCGGCCGACCTCGAGGGCCGTGTCCAGGGCCTGCCGGCCGGGTCGGCTGCCGCCGATGACGGCGATGCGGATCCTCTTCCGGATGTCTTTCATGGGGCGTCCTTTCCTGCCGTTTCCGGCCTCATTCTATCATAGCCGCGGCCTTTCCGGGCGTCCGCCTTTTATACGTTCGACACCACCCACCCCGTTTTTTTAATCGGGGTGGGTGGTGCTCAGTATTAACCCTGAGCATACCCCGGGCTTCAGACCGGGGAGTCGAATGGGTTGATTGACTTCAGGCGGCGAGTATGCTAAAAAATGAGATAAATATCAGGATGTGCCCGGTATGTCATTCATAAACTATGCGACCAAAACGATCGCTATCAAGATCGTCTACTACGGCCCCGGGCTGAGCGGAAAGACGACCAACCTCCGCTACATCTACTTGAAGCTCGACAGCGCCTACCGGGGGGATCTCGTCTGCCTCGAGACCGACACCGACCGGACCTATTTCTTCGACCTCCTGCCCATCCGGGCCGGGATGATCGGCGAATTCAAGGTCCACTTCCAGCTCATGACGGTCCCGGGCCAAGTGTTCTACGAGGCCTCCCGCAAGAGCGTCCTCCGCGGTTCCGACGGCATCATCTTCGTCGCCGACTCCCAGATCCCGCTCCTCGACGCCAATTTGGAGAGCTTCGACGGCCTCCGTCGCAACTGCCTCCAGCACGACATCGACCTGATGAAGATCCCTCTCGTCTTTCAGTACAACAAGCGGGACCTCAGCTACCTCATCCCGGTCGAGACCTTCAACAACCTCCTCAACCCCCGCCGCTCGCCCTGGGTCGAGGCCGTGGCCACAAAGGGCGTCGGCGTCTTCGAATCGCTCCGCGAGATCTCGAAGCTCTCCGTCCCCGTCGTCCGGGAAAGGCTCTTCGGGGAGAAACCGCACGAGGAGGCCGACGCGAGCCAGTTCTCCGCCCGGGATCTCGAAGGCCTCCAGGAAAAGGGACCGGAGGCGGGCGAGGCGAGGGCCGGACAGTTGACCCAGGTCAAGGTCAAGTCCAGGCAGGACATCGAGGACGAGCTCGACAAGCTGTCCAAGGAATACTCCAGGGAGTAAAGGCCGGCCTCCCGGCCGGCGAACGGCTTTCTTTTCCTCCGGTGACACAAACACGGGGCGCGTTCGTCCTTATTATCGGGCCCCATGCTGTTCAAGATCACGAGCGCCGCTCTCCAAGGGATCGAGGCTTTTCCCGTCGAGGTCGAGGTCGACATCTGCCCCGGCTTTCCGATGTTCGTCACGGTCGGCCTGCCCGACGCCGCCGTCCGGGAGAGCAAGGAACGTGTCCGGGCCGCCCTCAAGAACTGCGGCTACGACATGGAGTCGAAGAGGATCACCATCAACCTCGCCCCCGCCGACAGGCGGAAGGAGGGCTCGGCTTTCGACCTGCCCATCGCCCTCGGCTTTCTGGCCTACCTGGAGGTCGTCCCGGCGGCCCGCCTGCGTGACTATCTCTTCGCCGGCGAACTGGCCCTCGACGGGCGCCTCAAACCCGTGCGTGGCGTCCTGCCCGTCGCCCTGCTGGCCAAGAAAGCCGGGTTTTCGGGGATCGTCGTTCCCGGCGCGAATGCCCGGGAGGCGGCGCTCGTCCGCGGCCTCGATGTCTACGGCCTCGAAGACCTCGTCCGGGTCGTCCGGCTTCTCCGCGACCCCGGCGAAGTCCCACCCTGCCGCTTCGAGCCGGGGGAGCTCATCTCCGCGGCCAGCTACGCCGTGGATTTCGAAGACGTCAAGGGACAGCAACATGTCAAGCGGGCGCTCGAAGTGGCCGCGGCCGGCTCCCACAACGTCCTCCTCATCGGGCCGCCGGGCGCCGGCAAGACGATGCTGGCCCGGCGACTGCCGACCATTCTGCCCGAGATGACCTACGACGAGATGATCGAGGTCACCCGGGTCTACAGCGCGGCCGGGCTGCTCGC
>JADBLN010000106.1:0-3098 GCA_014894455.1 Acidobacteriota bacterium
CGCTTGATCTCCGCCTCGCGGTCGAGAAAGCTCTGGCCGTTCACGATCCAGGGCTCGGCGGGCTCCCCTTTGAGGTAATGCCCGAACCAGGCCAGGATGCGGCGCTGGTAGTCGGTCTGGTTCTTCGCCTGGCGCAGGCCGTGGTCCTCGCCCATGTAGGCCAGCATGACGACGTTCTTATTGGCTCGCCGGGCGACGTTGTACAGCTCGATGCTCTGATGCCAGGCCACGGTCCCGTCCTGGTCGCCGACCTCGAGGAGGAGGGGGACCGTCATTTTATGAGTGTTGAAATACGGGGAATTGTCGATGTAGTCCTTCAAGTCCTCGTAGAGCGGGACTTCCATGCGCTCCTGGCCTGTTTCGATGTGATCGGTTTCGGCGATGCCCGAGCTCCAGTGATGGTCGCCGTAATAGCTGACCATGTCGATGATCGGGGCTCCGGCGACCGCGGCGGCGAAGATCCCGTGCGTGTTCGTGGCCATGAACGCCGTGTTGAATCCGCCCATCGAATGCCCGACGGCGCCGATGCGCTTGGGATCGACAATTCCCATCTGGACGACTTTCCGCACTCCCGCCGTGATGCACTCGACCACCGACCATCCGGGCTGACGCGGCCGGAAGACGATGTCCGGTTCCAGGACGAAGTAGCCCTGGCTGGAGAAGACGCTGAGGTTGTAATAGCTGCGATCGGACGGGGCGACATAGTTATGGACGCTTTGCGACAGCAATTCGTAACTGTAGACGATCATCGGGTACTTTTTGCCCGGGACATATCCGGCCGGGTAGAGCAAAACCCCTTGCAGCCGGCGCCCTCGGTCCGTCTTGTACTCGATGAGCTCGCTCCGGCCCCAGGCATAGTCGCTTTGGAAGGGATTGGTCTTGGTCGCCGGCTTAGCCCCTTTCAGGTCCGGGCCGCAGACGAAAAAGTTGGGCGAAACGTCGTAGTCCTGCAGGACATACCCGTATACCTCGGCGTCCTTGGCCTTGGCCAGCGAGCCGACGCCCCTGTCGAGCCAGATGAGGCGGGTGACCTCTCCGCCCGGCTCGAGGAGGGCGTAGCCGGACCTCTTCGTCCATTCGCCGTAGAGGCTCAGGTACTGGGGTTTACCGAGGTCGATCCCTTGGTCGGCCGCGGACGGTCCGAACCCTCCGCCTCCCCTGCCGCCGCCTCCCGCGGCGTCCAATCGTACCAGCCGATGACGGACCTGTTCGGCCGCGCCGCTCGTCAGCTTCTGGGCCTTCGAACCGTCGGCCGCGACCTTCCAGAGATCGTACTTATCGTAGAACAGGACGGCCGCGTCATCCTTCGTCCAGCCCGCGACCCCGAAGGGCGGCTTCTGCTCGATCGTTTCGTCCGATTCCTTGTTGATGAACGACACCGGCGCGGACTTGGTGATGTTCGTGATCGCCCGCGTGGCCAGATCGACCGTCCAGTAGTGATCGTTCTGCAGGAACAGGAGATATTTTCCGCCCGGGCTCGCCTGGACGTAGCGATCGTTGATGTTGTCTTTGAGCTTCGTCCGCGCGCCGGTCGTGACGTCGACGAGATAGAGATCGGCGTTCGGCCGGCCGATCGTCCGGTCGAACGCGTACTTCGACCACTCGGCGAGATATGCGAAATTCGTCCGCTGGATCGGCGTCACCTGCTCGTTCACCGGGTCTTTTCCGAGCCGGACGAGCTTGCCGCTCTCGAGGTTCCAAGCCGCGAGCATGTTCCGCCGCCGGTCCGCGGCGGCGTTCGTCTTCTGCCAGGGCATAACGAACACGTCCTGGAAGTGCCAGATCTCGACGGTTGAGGGCTCATCGACAGCGGCGGACGCGCCGCTTTGAGCCGCCTTCCCCGCCGGGTCCCTGTCCTCTTTGGCCGGGGGAGCGGGTTTGTCGTCCCATTTGGCCATTCCGAAGAAAATCGTTTTGCCGTCGGCCGACCAGGATAACCGGCGGAAGGTCCCCGTCCTCAACCCAGCCGGGAACGCGGGATCGGCCGTGGGGTCATAGGACCGCTCGCGTTCGGACTTTGTGCCGATCTCCGTCCAGGACAGCAGGGCCTGCGTCGGGCCGTCCTTGCGCTCGTCGGTCTTGGCCCGGAAGACGGCCAGGTCGGCCGCGTCCTTCCGCCAGGCGAGATCGGAATAAACCGAGGACGTCGAATCGAGGACGCGCAGGGAGGTCGTCGCCGGATCGAAGACCTGCACGCCGTTTCCCGTCTTTCCCTCGGCGCTGATGATCATCGCCAAAAGGTGGGTACGCTCAGCGTCCTGCCAGGCGAACTGGGAGATGTTGCCGAAGGTCGTGTCCCGGCCGTCGGCGAGTTTCCGGACGATGAGCGTCGTGCCGGGGCGATCCTCGGCGGCGTCCGACCCGCCCGCAGCGCCGGGTCCGCTCCGGGCCGCGGGGGCCGCGGCGGGGGCCGAGGGGCGAGCGGGCGCGTAGCGCTGCATGGCCAGAAAAGCGCCGTCGGAGCTGAAGGCGAACGACTCGATGCCCTCGATCGTCGAGGTCTCCCCTGTCGTGAGGTTCAGAAGGCCGAGCTTGTTCTGCACGGGCTTCTGTTCGCTCCGCAACTTTTCCTGCTCGGCTTCGGATTGCCCGATACTGTAGGCGAGCCATTTCGAATCGGCCGAAAAGGCCGGCTGGGCGCCGAAGGCGGCGACCTTCGTCGTCCCGTCGGCGAGCTTGGCGACTCGCAGCTCGTTTTCGCGGTTGGAGCGGTTGATGGCGTAGGCGAGCCACCGGCCGTCCGGCGAGAACCCTCCTCGCGCGCCCGCGGGGGCCAGGGTCTCCCATTTGCCGAAAGCGGCAGAGGTCGCCGGTAGCTTAGTCTGCGCACCGAGGACCGCGGAGAGAACGACAAAGACGATAAGCGCCGTCATAGCGATTCGTTTCATCTTTCACCTTCCTTGCGGGTCCGGCCAGAATCATATTGGGGCGAATCGTGGATGTCAATTGTCGCCGTAAAATCGTCCTTTTTCGAGCGCCGGTGGGCATTGATCTGAAAATCTCGTGAAGCCATGGTTCTAGGCTTGACCGTCTTGAACGGCCTTGCCGCCCTTGCCAGACTGCGAGCATTGGCGGACAATAGGGCAAGGTCTCTATTC
>JADBLN010000106.1:3198-4815 GCA_014894455.1 Acidobacteriota bacterium
TTCTGGGACAGGCGGGGCGGGGAGGTCAGAGTTGAAGCAGGCGACGCATTCCTGATCATAAGGGGAAGGATACAGAGCGCCACGCAGGAAAAGACCTCAACCACAAAAATGAAACTCAACGTGGCGGCGACGGTGCTGACAGGCGGCATCCCTATCATGCGCCGAGTCACCCAAAAAACCACCAAAGAGTCGTTCCAAGCTGAGGACTTTGTGAGGATCTTCGACAGGAGATCCTCTGATCCACGCGTAGAGATGTCCCAGAACCACGTTGACTACACCTTCCTAGGCCCCGAGCTGACCCCTTCCACTCCGACGAACTTCAGGATCGTCGTCACGAAACTTCGGGAGTGGTTCCCGCTGGCAATCTTCGATGAGCGGCTGACCCGACATTTTAAGAACGATCTGCCCGTCGCCGGACCCGGTGAGGCGCTTAAAATCAACTGCAAATTGATCTACTTATGCCACTTGGCCAACCACGGGGCTTGCGTCCGTCACCTGTGATTCAGGCGCCCTCCATAGTAGCCTTCTATTACCGCGCCCAGGATGAGGAGCGTATTGCCGGCCAGGAAGATCCAGTGCGCCGGGCTGTCCCGGGCCTCCTCGAAAAGGCCCAAAGCCGCTATCCTCCATACGACAAGCGGCAGGGCAACGCCTGGCTGAGAGGCCGTATTGACAGGGGCGTCCATTTTTTTCCGCGTCTGATACGTAAGTCAATATAGACTTTTCGTGACGGGCAGTCAAAGGAAGCGCGGCACGTCCTCCCGCTTGATCGCCTGAGCATCTCCCGGGTTGTGCCCGACTGTCCGGATTTCGCGGACGTCAAGCACTCAGGATTACCTGCAGACGCTTTTGTCCAGGCGACTGCGCTATCCCTTGAACTGCTGTTTTGTTGGTTCTTGACTACGTCCCGCAGCCGATTATATCATCATTTGGTGATGAGAGGCAGCAGATCCAACCTTTATGGCCAGCGCGACGGGATGGTACCGGAAAGATCCTTTCAGGTTTACTACGGGAGGTAGAAAATGGGCGAGATCATCGACAAGACCAAAGGCAAGATCAAGCAAGCGGCAGGAGACTTGACGGGCAACAAGAAGCTCAAGCGAGAGGGCCAGAGGGATGAACTCAAGGGCCAAGTCAAGGGCGTGGTCAAGGATGTGAAGCGCGCGGTCAAAGGTGCCGTGAAGTAACAGGGGCTGTAAATATTCCTACAACTTATTCAGAATCCGCGAATTAAATGAAGTGCCCCAGTCCTCGCTCGAACAGGCGACCTCCGGATTAGGGACCCAGAGGCCTAGCGTTTCAACTAACTGATAATAAGCGGTGGGAACCCTATGAGGGGGGGCAGGTCATCGGTCCGTTCAAGCTAATGAATGAATACGATATTGGTGTATCTAGATAAATAGGGGGGACCTATTTCGCGGAATAACGCTCGCTCCGATATATAGTTGTATATAGCAACGGTTGTGTGGTACAATGATATCGGAAGTGCCTCAAATGACCGTTCCATACACCTCGGGAGATTTTCAGGAAATGGTTATCCGTCTTCAGCGGAAAATGGAGTTCTTCGATGATCTCCAATCCTCCTGTTGCGGCGTTTCTTTCGCCCAATGCCATGCC
>JADBLN010000036.1:0-6440 GCA_014894455.1 Acidobacteriota bacterium
CGTCCAAGATCCGCGTCTTGGAGGCTCTGGAGGCCTGGCGATAGCGCTTAGACATGGAATCCATGAGATCCCTCCGGCTGTGAAGATCCATACTCTGACCTCCTGGGCACATGAAGGTAGAGTACATATTGGTCCTTATCCCCGTCCAGCCAGGGTAAGATTATTAAATGGCAAGACATATCAGCCTTCGGTAAGATTTTAGATGGCGCGATTCGGGTTCTTGACACCAGTCCCTCCGCGGATTACCATCATTCATCCCGCGGGAGGGTCAGGGTTCCGGTGAATCCTCTGGACTTCAAATCCAGTATGGGGCTATAGACGTCCCGGGTGGGTTCGACTCCCACACCTTCCCGCCACTCCCCTATCCATCCTAATGTCGGTCCGGGTACGCTTTTCGCGGTATTGACAGCGCCGCCCGGCCGCCGATATACTTTCGGTATGGTTAAGAGGGGAGGTTTATCGCCTTATCTATCGCTAGGGGGTTTGTTCGTCGGCCTGTGTTTTTTCTTAGGGGCTTTCATCTCCGGCCCCGGCGTTTCTTCGCTGAATGCGACAGAAGAGTTCCGCTGGGCAAGCCTTTCGCACCCATTGCTCCTGGGAAGGCTCTCGGTCGAGCAGGGGCTCTCCCAGAGTTCCGTTTTCTGCACCCTTCAGGACCGTCGGGGTTTTCTCTGGTTTGGAACGGAAGACGGCCTGAACCGGTATGACGGATATTCTTTCCGCATCTTCCGCCCCGACGCAAACGATCCGCGCTCCATCAGCAGCAATTTCATCCTCAGCCTTGCCGAAGATCCCAGCGGCCAGATCTGGGTCGGAACGAGCGGGGGCGGGTTGAATAGGTACAACCCGGAAAGCGAGGCGTTCAAGGTCTTCCGGACGGGACAATCCTCGGATTCTCTCCCCAACAATGTCATCACTTGCCTGTTCCTGGACCGGAAAGAGCGGCTTTGGATCGGCACGGAGGTAGGTCTCTGCATGGTTGATAAAACCGGCATCCTTGCGGAGAATCCATCGTTTCTCCGGATCGATCAGGCAGAAACCGGCTCCCATATAACGGCCATTCATGAGGATGGCCACGGCGGCCTGTGGATCGGGACGGCTTCGGGACAGGTGGCCCGCATCGAGGACAGTGACAAGGGCTTCCGCCCGGCATCCGTCATGTCCGGATTCAAGGAGGTCACCGCCGTCGGCGATGACGGCGGGATTTTGCTGGTGGGGACCCCGGACGGGCTCTTTATTGTTGACCCGGAACGGCACAGCCGGTCCGCGGTCCTCCCTCGCCCGGAGGACCCGTCAAGCATCAGCCACGCTTACGTCCGCAGGATCTATCGCGACCGGGGCGGACTTCTCTGGATCGGAACGGACGGCGGCGGTCTGAACAAGATGATATTCGACCGTGAACGCGCCCGATACGTTTTCACCCGATATCAACACGACCCATCCAATCCCTCCGGTCTGAGAAGCAACGCTATCGAATCGCTCTACGAAGACCGCAGCGGCGTCCTGTGGATCGGAACCTATCTCGCCGGGCTCAACAAGCTTGTCTTCACGAGGTCGGAGGGCAAGGACCGCGACCGGGAACGATTCGCTCAATTCTGGCACATTCCCGGGTCGGCCGACAGTCTGCAAAACGGCACCGTCACCTCGTTCTGCGAGGACCAGCAGGGGGGACTCTGGGTCGGCACCGAGGGCGGAGGGATCCGCAGGCTCTCCCCTGACCAGAATCCTTGGTCCCCGGCCAGGTTCCGAGTCATCAGCGATGCCCGGGGTAGACCGGTGGACACCGGAGATACGGTCGCGACCGCCTTGCTCGCGGACAGCCGCGGCTCCGTCTGGGTCGGGACCTTCCGCGGCGGACTGACTAGAATCACGCTTTCCGACGATCCCTCGCGCCCGACTCAAACGTTCCGATTCACTCTTCAACCCGGCAAACCTGGTGGCCTGTCCAGCAATTTCGTCCTTTCCCTTCACGAAGACAGCAGGGGCGTCCTGTGGGTCGGGACGATCGACGGGGGACTTTGCCGGTTCGACCCTGCGACCCGGAAGTTCATCTCCTACCGCACGGATGCCACCGGCGCCAAGCCCGGAACAATCAGTAACGACAACGTCAATGTCATCCTGGATGACGGTCCGGAGACGCTCTGGGTCGGCACGATCAGCGGGCTGAACCTGATGAACGTGAGCACAGGCCGCTTCGTGCGCTTTCTGCCGGATCCGGCCCAGCCGGGGAGTCTTCCCAATCCGTTCATCCGCAGCCTCCACCGTGATCACAAGGGAAACCTTTGGGTCGGGACCAACGGCGGCGGACTCTGCCGGCTGGTCCGTCAGGGGACTTCTCCAGAGGATTGGATTTTCGAGATCTTTTCCAGCTCAAACGCCGGGCTTCCCAACGACGTCATTTATGGGATCCTCGAAGACGAAACGGGCCTGCTCTGGCTCAGCACGAACAAAGGGCTGGCCCGCTTCGACCCCGTCAGCAGACGCGTCCGTTCCTTTACCCGGTCCGACGGCCTGCAAGGGGATGAATTCAACCGGGGGGCCTATTTCAAGAGCCGCAGCGGCGAACTTTTCTTCGGCGGCAGCAACGGGTTCAACGTTTTTCATCCGGACGACGTCCGGGATAACGAAACGGCGCCCAAAGTCGCCATCGTCGCGCTTCAATTGTTCAATCAAAATGTCCCGATCGGGCCGCTCCCCGACAAACGCACTCTCCTGCCGCGGCCGATCCCTTATGCCGACCGCTTGGACCTCTCCTACGCCGACAAGATCATCACCTTTGAGTTCGCCGCCCTCCATTTCCTTTCCCCCGGTCAGAACCGCTATTCCTATCGAATGGAGGGGCTGGAAGAGAATTGGAACAATGTGGGGGGGAGACGATTCGCCACGTATACGACTCTGCCTCCAGGAGACTATGTCTTCCATGTCCGGGCCGCAAACGGTGACGGAGTTTGGAACATGGACGGCCAACGCATCTCTGTCCATATCATACCGCCGTTCTGGAAGACCCGCTGGTTCATCGTCCTCGTGCTCCTATCGTTCCTTGGCCTTGCCCTAGCGATTTACCGCGTCCGCATAGCCGGCCTCAAGCGCCGCGGACGGGAGCTGGAACGGATCGTCGAACAGAAGACGCGTGAATTGAGAGATATGAGCCTGACGGACCCGCTTACGGGCCTTCGCAACCGGCGTTTCCTGACGGAAGTCCTGTCCACGGACATCCGAGCCTTCCTCGATTTCAAGAAGTATGTTATTTCGTCCAAGAACAGCCGGCGGGGCCTGAACGAAGTCAACGTCTTCGGCGTCTTCATGCTGGACATCGACCATTTCAAACAGCTCAACGACCGCTTCGGGCATGAGGCGGGGGACCGCTTCCTTATGGAATTCGCGCAGCTTCTGAAAGGCTCGATCCGTTCGAACGACGTCGTGGTTCGGATGGGAGGTGAAGAGTTCTTGGTCGTATTGAAAAACACGGACATGGCCTACTTGGACCTTTTCGCCATGAAGATCCTGGGGAAGATCGCCGAACAGGCCTTCGCCCTCTCCGAAGTCAAAGGCCGAACGATCCACAAAACTTGTTCCGTAGGCTATTCCGCCTTTCCCCTCGTCGACGCCGAACCGGATAGGTATGATTTTGAACAGATCATGATGCTGGTCGACCAGGCCCTCTATTACGCCAAGGCCCACGGCCGCAACCAGGCGGTCCGGGTCCTGGCCGGTCCGGCACGGCCGGAAAATGCCGAACAGACGGAGAAGCTGCTGAGGAACCTGGAGTACGGCGAGCAGAAGGGCTACATCGAAACGAAGACCTTCCATCGGCACTGACCTGCCCCGACACTTAATGCCTCTTGATCCATTCAATCAGCTTTCTGTCGAACAATTCCTGTTCCTCGACCATTGGAAAATGGCCGCTTTTCTCGAAGAGATTGTAGGAAAGGTTTGGCAAAACATCTTTTCTATCGTCCCAAGTGTAGTAAGGACATAAATAATCGTAGCGGCCGATGGCTAAGAACACCGGTGTCTCAACCCGACCGGATCTTTTGGCGATGTCATAATCTTTGAAAATAACTTGAAACAGATGATTGGCAATTTTCCGATTAGATGCCGCATTTTCATAGATCCAAGACAAATCGTACCTAGGATCATAAAAGAGTTTTGGAGTCATGGCCATATAAGTTTTAACAACCCTTTCTTTAGGCGACATCTGGCTAAGCTCATCCTCTGATATTTTTTCCCAGTTTTGTTTAAGGATCATCTTTCTTTCATCCGAAGCATCGGATTCCCAGAATTCATCCGCCACTTCGACGGCAATCCGATATGGCGTGTCACCCGTCATGATCACATGAGACGTATTTTGGGGATACTTCCGGGCATATTCGAGAGCGATATAGCTGTGAATTGAGTGTCCAAAAACGGCAGTCTTATCGAGACCCAGAGTTCTACGGACTTTATCAATGTCGTCAAGATATGTATCAAGCGTTATTTTGGATATCTCTAATGAAGAATTGGACTGAGGGTCATGCCTTAAGTCCATAAAAACCCACCTAAAATGGTTTCTCAATTCCTGAGACAATATCCGACGTTGGCTCTCTGAATGACCGAGACCAATACAAGGAGTTCCCGTTCCTTCAATAATATAATGCAGTTCGGCGCCCTCTACCGATACAACCCCTGAGGTTTCTTGGTGTTGAGCATACTCTTTGGCTGTCTTGGCTCCTTTTTCTGCACATCCCACAAGTATAAACACGATGAATAAGCCCAGAAGTAAGGTTTTTTGGTTATTGCTCACGTTTAACCTTTGTTTCATATTTCCCTCAAGCCAAGACGCTTTGACTTATAACACTTAGCCAAGCACGATTCAACAAGAACGAAGACTTACTACGGGGAGCAGCAAATAGATTACCTAATCCTTTCTGCTCCCCGAGTACTAGCCGGGCAATAAGGGAATCTGAAGTCAACTATATTCTGCCCGGCTTAGTAAGCCCGTGTGGACACGGCGTGGACAAAGCCGCTAAAGATGGGCCGCTGGCTATTTCGAGGGCACCCTGAATTCCTGAACGCGGACGTTGTTGCCGCTTTCGAGGACGAACACCACGCCCTTTTCGTTGACGTCTTCGGCCGCGGCCGTTAAGCGGTCGGCGGACGGAGACTCCGTCAGTTACCTGGATGAGGAGCGAGAATTGTAACCCCGATGAGGGGCCGAGCGGTGTATGTGTTTTTTCTGAGAAGCAGAAGCAGCCGTACGGTTATCGGCTGGTTTTGCATTTTTCCGATCCCCGCGTTGCTGCGGTTTTCGCGGCGGGCGGGCGAATTCGGTATCGCGGCCCGGCATCTGCTTGCTATAATCAAAACCCTCCAGTGTGCGGCGCTCTACCTTTTCGCCAAGGACGCGTTCGATGCTGCATACCAGATCTCCGTCTTCACGGGTCATGAACGTGAAGGCATCGCCGGTCTTTGCGGCACGTCCCGTGCGGCCTATCCTGTGCGTGTATGTATCAGCGCCGTCAGGCATGTCGTAGTTGATGACGTGGGATATGCTTGAGACATCTATCCCGCGTGATGCGATGTCGGTCGCTACAAGAATCTGATAAGAGCCGTCACGGAATCCGTCAAGCGCTGCCTGCCGTCTGTTCTGTGAAAGGTTCCCCTGCAGTGATGCGGCATGGTAGCCGGCCTTTTCCAATTGCTGCCCCACGCGCTTGGCGCGGTGCTTGGTGCGCGTAAATACAAGAACCGATTCGGTGTCGGTATGGCGCAGCAACTCCAAGAGGAGCGCGGTTTTCAGGTGCTGATCAACGGGATACAGCGCGTGCGCTACGGTGCCGATGGGAGCAGCGTGATTGGCCTGCACCGTTACCGGGGCTCGGAGTATTTCGTGCGCCAGCCTACGGATATCATCCGGCATGGTTGCCGCGAACAGGAGTGTCTGTCTTTGGGACGGCACATGCTTGATGATCTTCCTGATATCGGGAAGGAAGCCCATGTCGAACATGCGGTCCGCCTCGTCGAGCACGAGCACTTCCAGGTGCGACAGGTTGATCGTGCGCTGATCGATATGATCGAGTAAACGGCCCGGACAAGCGACGACGATCTCAACACCGTTGCGCAGTTTCTGTATCTGCGGGCTTAGACCCACACCGCCGTATATAACTGCGCTCCTGAGGAGTGTCTGCTTTCCCATACTTACGATGGTCTCGTGGATCTGCTCCGCAAGTTCGCGCGTAGGCGCGACAATGAGGGCGCGCACACGCCCGCGAGGCCCCTGCATCAGGCGATGCAGGATCGGCAGCACAAAGGCCGCTGTCTTGCCTGTTCCTGTCTGTGCCAGTCCCATGACGTCATGTCCCTTGAGGACCGGCGGGATGGCCTGCTCCTGTATAAGCGTCGGCGTGATATAACCGGAGGCCTTTACCCCGGCC
The DNA here is from genome assembly GCA_014894455.1 of Acidobacteriota bacterium. Classification (GTDB taxonomy): domain Bacteria; phylum Acidobacteriota; class Aminicenantia; order Aminicenantales; family Saccharicenantaceae; genus RBG-16-66-30. The sequence goes on from JADBLN010000036.1 coordinate 6,414, forward strand.
GCGACATTGGGGTGAAAATTAAATTCA
>JADBLN010000036.1:6540-19479 GCA_014894455.1 Acidobacteriota bacterium
CCATGGTCAACGTCCAGATCGAAGTCGAGAGCTGGACGACCCCGGAAGAGATCCGGCAGCTGCAAGACGTCATGAATCAAGCCGGGATCGACGCCTTTCTGGCCGCGTTCAAGCAGATGAACAAAGGCACCGTCCGGTTCATGGCCAGCCGCGGCTGGAACCTCCCCATCCACGCCGCCCTGACCGTCCCCACGGAGAAGGGGAAAAAGGTTCTGCTCTTCTTCAATCGCCAGACTTGGGATCCGGGCAGCCAGATCATTCGTGGCCGGCATTTTTTCATGGTCATTGAGCTGACGCTCAACAAGAAGGGCACGGGGGAAGGCCGCTTCTACGAGGACGCCCAGATCCAGCTGGATTCCATGCAGGGCAAGATCGAAATGGAGACCTACGAGTCCACCCCGAAAATCTTCCCGCGGGTCCAGGAAGTCGTCAAGAAGACGCCGGGCTCTTGACCCTCAGGTCCTGGGCGACCTCCCGCTTGCCGAGGAACTCGTAGCTGATCGCCCCGAACTTACACGACGACACGCACTTCAGGCAGCGGACGCAGTCGGGTGAATTGGGCGACTCGTAGATCTTGATCTCGACGGGACAATCCTTGTAGCACTTGTCGCAGAGGGTGCACTTCTCGTCGTCCACGGCCATCCGGAAAAGACTCGCCTTGTTGAACAGCCCAAAGATCGCCCCCAGGGGGCATATCGCCCGGCAGAAAGGCCGCCGGCTCAGGATGAACCAGCCGATGAACAGGACGAGGAGCGCGATCTTCCAATAGTACATGAACCCGATGAGGGGGCGCAGGTCTGTGTTGAGGATGACAAGGGGGATGCCCGCTTCGAGCGTCCCGGCCGGGCAGATCCATTTGCAGAACCAGGTTTGGCCGAAGCCGAACTGGTCGACGATGAGCAGGGGCAGGGCGACGACCATCGTGGCCAGGACAACGTAGCGGAAGTAGGACATGAAGCGGGGCATTCGGACCTTGGGCGTGGGGATCTTGTGGAAGAGCTCCTGGATGAAGCCGAACGGGCAGACCCAGCCGCAGGGCATGCGCCCCACGACGCTGCCGACGGCGCCGAGGAACCCGGCGACGTAGAGGCCGAATTTCTTTTCGGCTATGGACAAGTTGAAGCGCAGGCCCGCGAACGACGTCTGCAGGGCGCCGATGGGACAGGCGCCCATGGCCGACGGGCAGGAGTAACAGTTGAGAACCGGGACACAGACGCCCTTGACCCCGCCTTGGAAGATCTCGCCCTTGAACCATGACGGCAGCCAGGCGTTGATGCCCAGGGCGAAGGCGGCCTGGTACCAGGACCTCTTCTCTCTCGGCTTACGGACGGCATTGTCTTTCGCGCCCATGGTCCCGTTTACCCGATCCCGATGCAATCGAGACAGACCGTGACCGCCTTTTCGAGGACCGTTTTGTACTCTCCGAGCAGGAGTCCGGCGACCATGACCCCCAGGAAGACCGTGAGCAGGACCCAAGGAAGCTTACGTTTCACCGCTTTCCTCCCCCGAGCAGGGCGTTGACGGCCTTGTCGAGTTCGGCGATGTGCTCTTCCTTGAAGCCCACATGGACGTGGGTGATCGTCCCGGAAGAGTCGATGAGGTAGACGACGGGGATCCCCTGGACCTCGTATTTTTTCTTCATGTCCTTGGCCGTGCGGACGACGCCCTCCGGGCCCGGGCTCGAAGGCGGGTCGGCCAGCATCGGGTAGGTGATCTTTAATTTCTGGTAGAAGGGCTTGACGACCTTGCTGCCGGCTTCATCCAAGGCGATCCCGTAGACGCGCAGGCCGCCTTGCGTTTCACCGTCGGCCGGCTTGTTGGTCTCGTTGAGCTGCTGCATGTGCGGCATGGCCTTGCGACAGGGGACGCACCATGTCGCCCAGAAATCGACGAGGACACCGGCCGGATGGGATTTGGAGACTTTCGTCTCGCCGGCCAAGGTCTCGGTCACGATCAGGGTCAACTTGCCCTCCTCCATCGTCACCGTGTGGTCCTTGCCGTCGACGTTCTTCAGGGAAAAGGGGATGAACTTGGCCCCCGTCTTCAGGCTGGCGAAAGAGGGGGAGATCAGGAGGACGACGGCGACGACAGCGCCAGCGATTTTCGGGAGAGCTTTCATGTTTGCTAGTTTAGCCGTCCCGCCCCGCTATTTCAAGACCGCGGCGAGCGCTTCAGAAGCGGAAAACCAATCCGGCGCCGCCCGAGAAGCCGCCGATGTTAGCCTCGAGGGGGTCCGGGTCGACGCCGGTTCTGAGCTTACAGGCCCGGTAATTCCCGTAGAGGTCGAGCGAAACGGGGCCGGCGACCTTGACGAGGAGACCGGCCTGGCCGAGATAGCCGAAGCCGCTCTCGCTGACGCTCCCCAGGGGATTCTCTTCCTTGAACAGGAAATAAGCGGCCGCGGCGCCGATGTAAGGGCGGACCGCCGACTTGCCGAAGTGGCATCTCAGGCCCAGGTAGACGGGGATGATGCGGACTTTCGTCACTTCCTCGGAGACGGGCAGCAGGCCGCTCTTGCCGAAATATTCCATGCCGGCCCAGAGGTGGAGTCCGCCCGTGAGCGGCTTGGCCAATTCTCCGCCGAAGACCGTCCCGCCTTTATAGACCTCCCGGAAGACGCTGTCGCTCGGCCAGAACTGGCCGCCCTTGAACGTCAGGGAAACGCCCGCGCCCCAGGAGGCGATCGTCATTCCGGCGAGCACCAGAGCGAACGCCGGGATCGTCCACCGTCTTTTCATCGGCTTCTCCTTCTCTCCCGTCGCCGGGAATCAGAGGTCATTCTATTTTCTCCGCCTTTGGCCTGTCAACCCCAGACTTCTCGGGGTTAACCCTGAGCCGCGCTTCTTATCCCCCTTGAAGGGCGGTGCTTAGCGGCGGCGAACGGGTCAAGCCAAGCTATCAAAAGCAGTCCCGCACGCGGTTGACAGGGCTCCCGAGGCTCCCATACAATGGGCCGGAACCGAAATCTATTGGCCCTGTTTTCGCGCGTAGAGTAAATCATGAAAAGGTCGAATATTTACGCCGTCGGTATTGATTCCGGAACGCAAGGGACCAAGGCCCTCGTCGTCGATTTTGAAACCGGGCGGGTCCTCGGCCGCGGCTATGGCCCGCACGCCATGGTCGAAGGCCTCGGGCCGGGAGCGAGCGAGCAGGACCCGGCGTCCTGGGTCGGGGCCATGGAAACCGCTCTGGCGGCGGCCCTCAAGCAAGCCCGGATCGACGCTAAAAAAGTGGTCTCGCTCGGCGTTTCCGGCCAGCAGCACGGGTTCGTCCCGCTCGACGGTAAGGGCCGGCCGATCCGACCGGCCAAACTCTGGAACGACACCTCGACCGTCCGCGAGACTGGGGATCTTGTCGCCGCTCTCGGCGGCCGCGAAAAGACGATCGCCCGCCTGGGCATCGGCCTGGCCGTCGGTTTTACGGCCTCGAAGATCCTCTGGCTCAAGAGACACGAGCCACGGAATTTCGAGAAACTCGCGACCGTCCTCCTCCCCCACAACTATCTGAACTTCTATCTGACGGGCCGGGCCCGGATGGAATACGGCGACGCCTCGGGCACGGGGCTCATGGACATCCGCCGGCTCCGCTGGGATGAGAAGGCCGCGAACGCCGTCGACCCGGGCCTCGTCGGGAAACTCCCGCCGCTCAGCCACCCGCGCGAGCCCGTGGGCTTCGTCAAAAAAAGCCTGGCCGGCCGTTTCGGCCTGGACCGGGTCCTCGTCGCGAGCGGGGGCGGCGACAACATGATGGGCGCGATCGGCAGCGGCAACGTCACCCCGGGAGTCTGCACTTTGAGCCTGGGAACCTCGGGCACGATCTATTCTCACTTCGCCAGGCCTTTCGTCGACCCCGAAGGCGAGATCGCGGCCTTCTGCGACAGCACGGGCGGCTGGCTGCCGCTCCTCTGCACGATGAACGTGACCAACACGACGGAGATCGTCAAGTCGCTTTTCGGCCTCGATAACGCCAAGCTCGAACGGCTGGCCCGCCGGGCCGGGCCGGGCGCGGGGGGACTTCTTTTTCTCCCCTTCGTCGATGGGGAAAGGGTGCCCGTCCTGCCCTTCTCGAGCGCCGTTTTTTTCGGCCTCGACAGGAAGACCTTCGATGCCGCCCACATCGTCCGGTCGGTCATGGAGGGCACGGTCCTCAACCTGGGCTACGGCTTCGCCCGGATGAGGGAACTGGGCCTGAAGCCGGCCGAGATACGGGCCACCGGGGGCGGTGCCAGGAGCCGGCTCTGGCTCCAGATCGTGGCCGATATCTTCGGGACGCCGGTCGTGACGCTGCGCGAGCAGGAGGCCGCGGCCTACGGCGCCGCCCTCCAGTCGATCTGGAATTGGTCGCTCGCCAAAGGGGAAAAGGCCGAGATCGCCGAAATAACCGAAAGCCGCGTCGTCAAGGACAGGCTGGCCGCGCGCCCCGACCCCCGAAACGCCGCCCTCTATGCGGACCTCCAGGGCCGATTCAACTCGCTCTGGAAAAATCTGGCCCCGGAGTTCGAGGCGCGGAGGGTGAAGGCCTAGTAACGGCCAAGATTGTACGCGCCTTCGTACATGGCCACAACGTTCTCCGGGGGCGTGATGGCCTGGATGTTGTGACAGGGCGCCAGGATGTAGCCGCCGCCGGCGCCGAGGAGGCGCAGGTTGTCCTCGACCTCCCGCCGGACCTCGTCGACCGTCCCGAACGGAAGCGTGTACTGGTTGTCCATGCCGCCGTGGAGGACGATTTTCCCGCCGAAGTCGCGCTTGAGCCGCTCCCGTTCCATGCCCGAACAGCGCCACTGGAGGGGGTTGAGCAGGTCGATGCCGAGGTCGATCATCTCGGGGATGATGCGCCAGCAGCTGCCGTCGTTATGGTGGAAGGCGTAGGCGCCGGCCTCGTGGGCCAGGTCGATCATGCGTTTCATGCCCGGCAGGAGGAATTCGCGGATGTGGCGGACCGAGAGCATCAGGTCGGTCTGGCCGCCCATGTCCTCGGCGACGTAGGAGATCATGACCCGGCCCGGGATCGCTTCGTAGATCCGGGCCGTCGTCTCGTAGGCCAGGTCGAAGAGCTTGCCCAGGCAGTAGTGGGCGATCTCGGGATTCTCGACGAGGTCGACGAAGGCCTGCTCCTGACCGCGGAGCTCCTTGTAGATGAGGAACGGCTCCGAGCCGCCGCCGCGGATGGGATGCGTCCCGTTCTTCCTGATCTGGGCGGGGATGCCGCTCGAATCCCACCAGTCGGCGGTCGGCCAGGCGTAGTTCTTCTCGATCTCGGCGACGGACCCGAACCCGGCCAGCGGGAAGCTGACGCATTCCCGGTAGGTCCCGGTCCCGTAATCGACGCTCCTGAACTTACGGCCGAACTCGTCCGTCATCCGGGCGAGCTTGGGCCCGACATAGCGAGGCTCGACCCTGACCTCGTAATCGACATGGAGCTTGTCCAGCATCTGCCGCCGGGTCCGGCAGCCGAGATGGCGCATGATCCTCTTCGTGGCTTCGTCGGTCGCCCAGTAGTCGGTCGGGACCCGGTCGGGCTTCTGCCGCGAGAAGACGGCCAGCCACCGCTCTCGGGAGGTCATAGTTTCCTTCCTCAATTCTTGTGCAGGTCCTTGTGCATGATCTTCCGGATCTCGTGCAGGCGGTTGTGGGCGGGGAGGTCGGAGAGCTTCTTATTCATGAACTCGTCGTTCTCGGCCTGGAGCATTCCGGCGACGTAATCGATGACGCTCGGCGGGAAGACGCCGTCACGCTCGTAGAGCCCCCTTTTCTTGAGGAGGACGCGGCTCGATTCGACACAGCTCGCCGGCAAGACGGGCAGGCGCTTGAGGAGCTCCTTGTCGGCGAAGATATTGCCCTTGACGTAGAGGTTCTCCGCGAGTTCGAGCGGGCCGTAGTCCTTGAAGAGGGACAGGTCGCCCTTGAAGGCCCAATTGGCGGCCATGACGATCCCGGCCATCGTCAGGTGGATGATGGCGCTGCCGTCCGGGCTGCGGATCTCAACGGTCTGGCGTCCGCCGCGCTCATCCTTGAAATCCTCGGTCTCCGCGGGGTTGACCGTCCGGGCCAGGCCGGAGACGTTGCTCCAGCCGAGCGGGACCCTGATGAGCGCGCTGCGGTTGAGGTCGCTCCAGCAGATGCGGGTCGGCGCCTCCTGGTTCGGGACCAGGCGGAGGTAGGCGGAGGAGACCGTGTTGCCGAAGGCCGTCAGGGAGTCGGCGTATTCGCAGAGGCCCCCGACGAGCTTGCGGGCTTCGGCCGAGAGCTTGCCGTCTTCGCCCCGCATGACGCTTTTCCCGGCCCGGGTGAGCTCGACGTGGAAGTGTAGGCCGCTGCCGGCCACCCCTTCCTCGATCTTGGGGGTGAATGTGGCGATCGCGCCGTGGCGGAAGGCGGTGTTGCGGATGATCCAGCGGCCGAGGACGAGGTCGTCGGCCATCTCTTCGACAGGACGAGGCAGGAACTCGATCTCGAGCTGTTCGGCCAAGCGCCCCTCGATCTCCGCGACGTCGCTCCGGACGGTCTCGACGATGCCGTTTTCGCTGTGGGCGTACTTGACAGCTCCGGTCACCCGGGCGATGTGCCGGACCATCTCGTGCAGGATGGGCCCGCTCTTGATGTAGGGGGCCGAGCCATGATACCCCCGCTGGAACTCGGCCGGGAAGGTCCGGTCGGCCGGCGCGGTCAGCAGGAAGAATTCGAGCTCGCCCAGGGCGTTGATCTCGAGGCCGGTCGTCTTGCGGAATATCGCCGCGGCCCGGGCCAGGATGTTGTCCGGGGTGAAAGGCGCCGGCGTCCCGTCCGCTGTCAGGTAGCGGCAGACGAAGTCCAAACTGCCTTCGTCGAAAGGGTTGAAGAAGGCCGTCCGGTACTGGGGCACGACGTAGAGGTCGGAAAGGGCCATGTCCACCATGCCCTTGAAGAGAGACGACCCGTCGACGCGTTCCCCCTCGGCCAGGACGGTTTCGAGATGGAGGCGGTCCGTGACGGGGATGCTGAGTTCCTTGAACTTGCCGTCGATGGCGATGTAGTGGAACGTGAGGCGCTCGACCTGTTTCGTCTCGACGACCTTGAGGAGGTCGGTCCGGGTGAAGCCGGCGGCGGGTTTATCGAGCATGAGGGACAGGGGATTGGCCAGAGCGTAGGGAAGGATCTTTGTCGCCATCGCGTCTCTCTCCTTTTAGTAGATCAGATAGGGCTTGCGCAGGTCGGCGAAGGCCTCGAGCCCGGGCCGAATGTTCTCCAGGATGGCCGGGACGCCGGTCCCCGCTTCCAGGGCCTTGCGCACCGAGCCCGTCCCCATGACCTTGTCGAAGTAGTCCGCGTGGAAGGCGAACTTGTCCGGATACATGTCCCGAACCGTCTTGACGATGTGGAGGATCGCCGCGACGGACCGGAAGGCGTTCCGGTCGGTCACGTGGATCTGACAGCCGCCGCAGAGCTGGCCCTGAAACTTGGAGAAGGACGGCGTGAACCAGGCCTCCCGAAACCGGACGCCGGCGAGCCCCATGGCGTTGAGCGCCTTGGCCAGCTCATGGCCGTCGATCCAAGGCGCCCCGAAAAGCTCGAACGGCTTCGTCGTTCCCCGCCCCTCCGAGAGGTTCGTGCCTTCGAGGGCGACCAGTCCCGGATAGACGGTCGCCGTGTCGAGCGTTGGCATGTTGGGGGACGGGATGACCCAGGGGAGGGCGGTCCCGTCGAACCACATCTCCCGCTTCCACCCTTCCATAGGGATGACCGTCAGCTTGGCCTTCCGGGCCAGGAACTTGTCGTTGAAGAGGAGGGCCAGCTCCCCCATGGTCATGCCGAACCGCAGGGGGATGGGGAAGAGCCCGACGAAAGAACTGTACTCGGGGTATTCGAGGATGGCCCCCTCCATGTCCACTCCGTTGATGGGGTTCGGCCGGTCGAGGACGATAAAATCGATGTCGTTCTCGGCCGCGGCTTGCATGGCGTAGGCCATGGTCCCGATGTAGGTGTAGACGCGCGCCCCGACGTCCTGGATGTCGAAGATCATGACGTCGATCCCGTCGACCATGGCCGCTTCCGGGACCTTCCCCGTTTCCTTCGTATCGAACGACCGCATGTAGGCGTCGATGTTCTTGAGCATCCCAGGGTCGGGCTTGAAGGACTGTCCGTAGAGGCTGAACATCGGCAGGTTGTATTTCTCGTCCATCGTGAAAGGCACGTGCTCTCCGGCCTGGGCGTTACCCCGGACGCCGTGCTCGGGGCCGTAGAGGGCGACGAGCTTGACCGCCGGATTGGCCAGGAAGAGGTCGATCGTCGACCGGAGGAGGCCGTCCGTGCCTGTGGGGTTGGTGATGAGCCCGACTCTCTTTCCCTTGACGAGGTCGAGATGTCTCTCGAGAAAAACCTCGACGCCGGGCTTGACACCGCCGTTTTTTGCGGCGGGGCCGGCGGGATGCTCGGCCCGGCCGCAGGCGGCGGCGCCGATCGTGACGGTCAGGACCAGGGCCACCGCGGCCGCCGCGCCTTGCCTTTTCGCGTTGAAGCAAGATCTTCCGATCATGGCCTCGTGTCCTTTCTCCCCGGATTGGATCGCCCGTTCAGGATATCAGGACGGGCGGCGGAGAGTCAACCCCAAGATTCCTCGGCATAAATGCCGGGGAGTCTTGGGGTTGATTCCCTCCGCAAAATCGGCTATATAAGGATATCGACCGTAAGGGATTGAGATGTCCAGCAACAGAAAGGGCCGATCCGGGCACCGTCTTATTTTCCTGTTCCTGTCCGTCGTCTTCCTCTTCCGACTCTCCCCCGCCGCCGACATCCCCTATGTCTGGACGGGCGTCGATCGCATCGTGGCCGTCGCCGACCTTCACGGCGACTACGACCGCTTCATCTTCATCCTCACTCAGCCGGGAGTCGGCGTCCTCGACGAGGAACTCCACTGGGTCGCGGGCAAGACCCATCTCGTCCAGCTCGGCGATATCATGGACCGGGGCCCCGACGCCAGGAAGATATTCAACCTCCTCATCCGTCTCGAGAAGGAAGCCGCGGCCGTGGGGGGGATGGTCCACGCGCTCATCGGGAACCACGAGGAGATGAACATCGCCGGGATCTCCCTCGATTACCCGAACTACGTCACGGTCGAACAGTTCGTCGATTTCCTCCCCGAGTCCTACCGCAAGGCCAAAGAAGCCGAGTACCTCAAAACCCTCTCTCCGGAGGAGCGGAAAACGGCCGAAGAAGGCGGTCTCGACGTCGCCACCGACGGAAGCCTCGCCTCCTTCTGGCGGGAAATCCTCGACCGCAGGGACCCGGAAGCCCGGAAGGCCTACGTCCTCGGGTTCAACGACGCCTACGGCGACTGGCTCCTCCAGAAGAACGTCATCATCAAGATCAACGACGTCATCTTCGTGCACGGCGGGGTGAGCGAGGCTTTTTCCAAGTGGCCGCTCCGCGAGATCAACACCGTCATGCGCACGGAGCTCGAGTTTTTCCAGGGAAGGATGAGGGATCCCCAGCAATACCGGCATCCCTTCAAGCCCAAGATCGTCTACAACCCCGACAGCCCCCTTTGGTCCAGGGGCCTGGCCAAGGGGAGCGAGGAATCGGCCCGGTCCGAGATCGACCGGATCCTGGCCAACCTCGGCGCCCGGGCCATGATCATTGGGCACAACTTCTTCCGCTTCAACAGCGGTTCGAGCCCCGTCGTCGAAAAGAAGAACGTGGCCCGCTTCCAGGACAGGGTCTGGATCATGGACACCGGGATCTCCGCGATCTACGGGGGGATCCCCTCGGCCCTGATCATCGACCATGGCGAATTCAGGGTCTGGGGGGAGACCGAGGAGGTGGCCGCCCGCTCGGCCGTCAAGCTCCCTCCTCCCAAGATCCTCTCGACGAAGGAAATGGAGGATTTCCTCAGGACAGCGTCCGTCGTCGGCCGAGGGCCCGGTCCGGGCGGGCGGACCGACGCCTGGCGTCTCACGCTGGAAGACGGCGGAACGGTCCGCACGGCCCTCTTCAAGTACATCGACCGGCGCCGGCCCGACCCGCTGGCCGACAGTTACAAGTACGAGCTGGCGGCCTACGCCCTGGACAAGTACCTCGTCCTCGGCTACGTCCCGCCGATCGTGGAGTATCGGGTCGATGAGGTTCCGGGAGGTTTGCAGGTCTTCGTCGGGAACGCCATCTCGGAGGCGGACCGGAAACAACAGAATCTCACTCCGGGCGACCCGGCGGCCTTCGAAAAGTCCATGACCGACCTGAGGGTCTTCGAGAACCTCGTCTACGACGACTGCCGGAACGAAAAAGACACCCTGATCGGCCGTGACGACTGGAAGATCTTCAGGGTCGACTTTTCCGAGGCCTTCGCTCCGAAAAAGGACACGGTCCCGCACTGCGACATCCGCAGGTGTTCGCGGCTCCTCTACAAAAAGCTCCTCTCCTGGGACGACAAGACCGTCGCCGGCCTCATGACCCCCTACCTCAACGAGGAGGAGATCCGCGCCCTCAATGCGCGCCGGGAGCTCATTTTCCGGTACGTCCAGAAACTGATCGAGTTCGCCGGGGAAGCGAACGTCCTGTTCTGATAACGCGGAAAGGAGCGGAGAGATGCCCGACCCGTCACCGGCGGGGACCCCGTCGCGCATTGAAACCCGCTACCATCTCGGCTACCGGTTCCTCAGGCTTTTCGCCGATATCCGCCAAGGCGAGGCCGGCAAGGCGCTCCTGCTGGCCCTGAACGTCTTTCTCCTGCTCCTGGCCTATTACATCCTCAAACCGCTGCGCGAAGCGCTTATCCTCGTCGACAAGAACGCGCCCCAGGTCAAGAGCTACCTCAGCGGGGCCCAGGCCATCCTCTTCGTCTTCGTCATCAAGGCCTTCAGCCGCCTGGCCTCCAAGGTCCCCCGGCATATCCTCATCACCTGGACGACATCGTTTTTCATCTCCAACCTCTTGATCTTTTATTTCCTCAACCTGGGCGGCATGGCCGTCAAGCCCATGGGGATCATGTTCTTCATCTGGATCGGCATCTTCAACTACTTCGTCATCGCCCAGTTCTGGGGCTTCGCCAACGACCTCTATTCCGACGAGGTCGGAAAGCGGACCTTTCCGCTCGTCGCCCTGGGCGCGACGCTCGGAGGTCTCGTCGCGACGCTCCCCATCATGAAACAGTTGAGGGACATCCTGGGGAAGAACTGGCAATTCAAGCTCATGCTCGTCGCCGGGGCCATCCTTTTCCTCTGCATCGTCCTGGCCTGGTACATCCACCGCCGGGACGTCCGGAAAACCCGCGATGACCGGGACAAGGGCCTGGCCGGGGCCGAGGAGAAAGCCAAGATCCAGGAACAGCCCCTCAAGGCCGGCGGCGGCTTCCGGCTCATCTTCAAGAGCCGCTATCTCCTCCTCATCGCGGTCATGATCGGCCTCTACAATTTCGTCAACGCGACCGGGGAATTCATCATCACCAAGGTTACGGTCGACCAGTCGATCGCCAACCAGGCTCCGAAGCCGGCGGCGGCCGTGCCGCGACAGCCCGCAGCGCTTGCGGGCGGAAAATCGGCGGACGCCCGGCCGGCCGTAGCGGCGAAAACGGAGATCAAGAGCATTCACAACGCGTTCATGGATTACCAGTTCCTGACGAACCTGATCGCGCTCTTCATCCAGCTTTTCCTCGTCTCGCGGATCTTCAAGTGGGTCGGCATCGGAGGGGCTCTTCTCTTCCTGCCTCTCATCGCCCTGGGAGGGTACGCCCTGATCTCCTTCGGGGCGGTCTTCGTCCTCGTCCGCGGGGTCAAGGCGCTCGAGAACGGCACGGACTATTCGCTCCAGAACACGACCAAAGCCGCCCTGTTCCTGGTCACCAAGAGAGAGGAAAAGTACAAGGCCAAGGCGGCGATCGACACGTTCTTCGTCCGGGGCGGCGACACGCTTTCGGCCCTGGCCGTCCTCGCCGGGACCCAGTTCCTGGGGCTCAAGATCGAGCGCTACGCCCTCCTCAACGTCCTCGTCGTCATCGTCCTGCTCGTCGTCTGCATCAGGATCATCAAGTCGTACAAGACGCAGAAGGCCGCCTCCGACGCCGCCGCGGACGCGGTTTGATTTTCGTTTCCGGAGAGACTATGATTCGGTCAGAACAGCATGTCGCCGGGGAGATCGTAATGAAACGCATGTTCGTCCTCGTTTTCTTGGCGGTTTTGCTGTCGCTCGGGGCTCCGGCTGTCTTCACCCAGTTCACGCCGGAGCAGCTCGCCCAGAGGGAGGCCCAAGAGAAATTCCTGCTGACAGCCGACATCGTCCGGTTCGAGCCGCTCAAAGAGGGCGTGACCAAGCCGTACAAGCTCTACCTCAAAAAAGGCGACGGCGAAGCCGAGGCCGCCTGGAAAAACCCGAGCGGCATGCAGCTCGGCTTCCTCGAAGGCTGGCAGTACGAGATCGCGGCCTACCGGCTCGACAAACTCATCGGGCTGAACATGGTCCCGCCGGCCGTCGAGCGCGAGTTCCAGGGCAAGAAAGGCGCGCTCGTCTACTGGGCCGAGAACAAGTACAGCCTGCTCAAGGTGGTCGAGCAGGGCATCCGCATCCCCGACTCGACCCTCGACCACACCGAAAAAATGAAGTGGCTGGCACGGGCTTGGGACAGCCTCATCGCCAACGAGGACCGGACCCAGCAGAACGTCCTCTACACCGAGGATTGGCGGATGATCCTCTTCGACCATTCAAGGACGTTCCGCTCGACCAAGGAATTCGCCGAGCGGCTGATGTTCGGCCGGAACGGGATTAAAATGTCCCAGCAGGGCACGCCATTCCTCTTCCGCCGGCTTCCCCGCTGGTTCGTCGAGAAGATCAAGGCCCTGACGTTCGAGGACATCAAAGCGGCCGTCGGGACGACTCTCAAGGACGGAGAAATCAAGGCGGTCCTCGCCCGCCGGGACCTCCTGCTCAATGAGATCGCGCTGATGGTCCGGGAGCAGGGAGAAACCGCCGTTCTCTA
>JADBLN010000111.1:0-17512 GCA_014894455.1 Acidobacteriota bacterium
CCTGCAACGTCGCGAAAACGCCGTTGACCGTCGAGCAAAAGGCGCGGGCGCTTCACGACCGGATGCTGACCGTCGACACCCACTGCGACACCGCGTTCAGCCTGCTCAGGACGGACAGGAAGATCGGCGACCGGCACGACCCCAGTCTCCGCGCCAGCGGCAAGATCGACCTGCCCCGGATGAAGGAGGGCGGTCTTGACGCGGAGTTCTTCGCCGCGTTCGTCGGCCAAGGTCCCCTGACGCCGGAGGCCTACGCCAAGGCCAAGGACAGCGCTCTGCGGGCCGTCGAGGCCGTCCGCAAAATGACGGAGGAATACTCTTCGGTCATCGGGTTGGCCGTCGACCCCCGGGGCGCCCGGCGCCTCAAAAAAGAGGGCAAGCTCACGGCCTTCATCGGCCTCGAGAACGGTTATCCCATAGGCCGGGACCTGACCCTCATCCGGCTCTTCTATGAAAAAGGCGTCCGCTATATCACTCTCTGCCATTCCTCGGACAACGACATCTGCGATTCCTCGACCGACCGCCGCGACCCGCAGGACAAGGGCCTGAGCGATTTCGGACGCCGGGTCGTGGCGGAATGCAACAGGCAGGGCATGATCATCGACATTTCCCATGCGTCGGAAAAATCCATTTCGGACATTCTGGCCGTGACCAAGGCCCCGATCATCGCCTCCCACTCGAGCGCCCGGACCGTCTGCGACAACCCCCGGAACCTGACGGACGACCAGCTGCGGGCTCTGGCCAAGAACGGCGGCGTCGTCCAGATCTGTTTCCTGGCCGCCTATGTCAAAATGCCGCCCGTCATCCCCGAACGCGAAAAGGCCATGAAGGAGCTCGAGGCCAAGTACGGCAACATCCGCCAGATCCAGGACGAGGCCGTCCGGGCGAAGGCCATGGCTGAGCGGGAGGCCGTCAACCAGAAGTTCCCGCAGGATCGGGCCAGCGTCCGCGACCTCGTCGACCACATCGACCATGTCAAGAAGGTCGTCGGCGTGGATTACGTCGGGATCGGCACCGACTTCGACGGCGGCGGCGGGGTCGTCGGCTGCGACGATGTGAGCGGGATGATCCATGTGACCGAAGAGCTCGTCCGGCGCGGCTACGCGGACCGCGAGATTGAGAAGATCTGGGGCGGCAACTTCCTCCGCGTCTTCCAGAAGGTCATCGATCTGGCGGGAGAATGAGGCTCAAACCTCTAGCTAGAACGTAAAGCTGTTTTACGTTTTTTATCAGCTCTCTCGGCCTCGGGCGGATGTTCCCCTAGGTCTCGCCCCCGTTTTCCTGGCATGAACCTTGCTTTGAGTTGAGGGAGGGCCGAAAGGTGCATTTTTCCCGGGTTTTCGTTATCATGAAGACATATCCATGCTGACCGCCCGCCGCGAACGCCCTTTTTCCCTGTCGCTCCTCGCCCTGCTCATCGCCATCGCCGCGTCCGGCTCCCCGGCCGCGCTCGTCCAGCAAAACCCCATACCCACGCCGAGGCACAACGGGACCTTGCGGATCAAGGCGTTCCTGACGCCTTTCAACCAGGTCTTCGACCCGGCCGAGGTATCCCATTACTTCATCTGCGAACAGCTCTACGACGGGCTGGTCAAGTTCGACAGCCATTTCAACCCGATGCCCTCCCTGGCCGAGTACTGGACGGTTTCCGACGGCGGGACGCGCATCACGTTTTTCCTCCGTCCGGGCGTCCGCTTCCACAACGGCCGGGATCTCACGGCCGACGACGTCAAGTACTCCCTCGAGCGGCTGGTCAAGAACAGGCCGGGCAATACCTACTATCAATACTTCACCCGCAAGGTCGTCGGGGCCGAAGCGTTCTGGCAGGGCCAGGCCTCCGAGGTCACGGGATTCAGGGTGGTCGACAAGTCGACCTTCGAAATCCACTGGACGCGCCCCTTTGTCTCCGGCCTCTATCTCTTGGGCATGTTCTACTGCAAAGTCCTGCCGAAGGACCTCCTCGAGAGCCAGGGCCGGGGCTTCTTCCATAAGCCTGTCGGGACGGGCCCCTTCCAGTTCGCCGAATGGATTCGCAGTCCCCGCCTGGACATCCTGGGCGTCCGGCTCGAACGGAACCCTTCGTATTTCGGTAAGAAGCCCTACCTCTCGGCCATCGAGTACAGCCCCCATTTCACGGATGAGCAGTTCGAGGAGGGGGACGTCCACCTGATCTCGGTGACTTCGGAGAAAATCCTCCGCAAGCGTTACACGATCCTGGAGAACAGCACCCTGAAATCGTTCTTCCTGGCCCTGAGCTGCGATATCCCCCCCTTCGACCGTCCCGAGGTCCGCAAGGCCCTGGCCCTGGGGCTCGACAAGGCCCGCCTGGCCGAGGCCTGCGACTCGCCCTCGACCCTCCACCAGATCTTGAACAACTACGTCCCGCCCCTGCTCCCCGGCTTCTTCCCCAAGGCCGCCGGCCCTTTCACCGACATCGATAAGGCCAAGCTCCTCCTCGACCGTCTCCTGCCGGAAGGCGGACGGAAGCGCCTGACGCTGACGCTCCTTTTCGGGTCGCCGCGGACCGATGAATCCACCCGATTCGCCCGCGAGCTCGAACGCCAGTTGGGGGCGATGGAGATCAAGCTCGACGTGAAGTACCTTCGGAAGCCGGAGGACATCCGGGACGTCCGGGGGCCCTACCTGAAATTTCTCGATTACACGATGGACTTTCCGGACCCCGAGAACATCATCGTCCCCCTCTATCATTCCCGGTCGGTCGTCAACGGGCTCAGCGCCCGGTATGCGAACCCGCGGCTCGACGGCCTGCTCGAGCAGGCCGAGGTCGAGCCGAGCTGGGAAAGGCGGGCTGGCCTTTTCCGGGAGATCGAAAAGACCCTGTACGAGGAAGTGCCCGCGATCCCCCTGTTCTCGGAACGCATCCGCATCGCCCTTCTGCCCCGGGTCCGAGGGGTCCGTCTCCCGGCCATGGGGTTCGTCTTTCTCGACGTCAAAGACATCTGGCTGGAGGATTGAGCAGGGTCAGGTGAAGCTGAAAATATCGATCTCCACGCGCCTCGTCTTCTGGATCACCCTGCTCGTCTGCCTGCTCTTCGGGTCCGTCCTCTTCGTCATCCAAAGCCGGGAGGCCGCCATCCTATCCGAGGAAGCTGAGGCTCGGGCCCGCCTTCTTGCTGAGAGCCTGAGAGACGCCAACTACCAGTCTCTCTTTCGCCCGGACCAGGCCGCGATCCAGAAATACGTCTACGACCACATCGACGAAGACATGCCCTACATCATTTTCTACGACAGGGCGGGCCGGTCGTATGTCACCGGCGAACTCATCCCCGGACAGGGAGACATCGAACTAGGGAGCCGCCTCCCGGAAGACGTCACCCGCGATGACCCCCCGTTTTCCGAAGAGAAAGTGATCCAAGTCCGGGGCCGAGGGCTGAGGGTTCGCGAGGTCGAAATCGCCGTCTTCCCGCAGAATAATGAAGACGAAAAGTGGGCCTCGGTCAAGATCGGCATGTCCCTGGAGCCCATGTACGCCAAGCTGCGCGAGGTCCAGAAGGTCCTCCTGCTCATCGGCGCCGGCGGGTTCCTCCTCGGGATCGCCGGGGCGACGCTCCTGGCCAGGCGGATCACCCGGCCCATCCACAGGCTGGTCGAGGGGACCGTCAGGATCTCGAAGGGGGATTTCTCCCAGGCCATCGCCATCGCTTCGAGGGACGAGGTCGGCGACCTGGCCCGGAGCTTCAACAAAATGACGGGTCAGCTCCTCCACGCCCGGGACCGGATGGAGGACGCCAACCGGAAGCTCGTCCAGCACGAGAAGCTGGCCTCCATCGGGCGCATGGCGGCGACGATCGCCCACGAGATCCGTAATCCCCTCACCTCCGTCAAGCTCAACATCCAGAAAGTCGCCGAAGAGGAGAGCTTCGCCGAGACAGTCAAGGCCCACCTCGGCCTGTCGCTCGAGGGTATCGACCAGATCGAGCGCTTCATCAAGGAGCTCCTCAATTTCACCCGCGTCCAGGAGCTCAGCCTGGAGCGGTGGCCGATCGAACAGATCGTCGAGGAATCGCTCAAGCTGCTCAGGGAGACGCTCGCCCGGAAGAAGGTCGTCGTGGAGACGACCTACGCCGAGGGGCTGCCCCAGATCCACGTCGACGGCGACAAGATGCGCCAGGTCTTCCTCAACGTCCTCCGCAACGCCCACGAGGCCCTCGAGGCCGGGGGAAAGATCAGCATCGTCTGCGAGCCGGTCGAGGAAGGCGGAAAGAGGAAGGCCCGGATCCGGATCTCGGACAACGGGCCCGGTATCCCGGAAAAGGACCGGGAGAATATCTTCGAGCCGTTCTTCTCGACCAAGCCCTCCGGCTTCGGGGTCGGCCTGGCCAACGCCCGGAAGATCGTCGAACAACACAACGGGACGATCCGCGTCGGCAAGAAGCAGGGGAGGGGGAGCGCGTTCGTCATTCTCATCCCGGCGGAGGAGGCGACATGAAATCCATCCTGATCATCGAAGACGACCCGCTCGTCCGGAAAACCCTGGCCTCCCAGCTCGGGAAAAAGGGCTTCGAGGTGGCCACGGCCGACACCGGAGAGGGGGGCGTCCGGACCTTCGGGGAATCGTGCCCGGACCTCGTCCTTCTCGACCTCCGCCTCCCCGACATCGACGGGCTTGAGGTCCTGCGCAAGATCAAGGAGCGCAACCGCCGGGCCATCATCCTGATCATGACGGCCTTCGACGACATGAAGACGACGATCGAGGCGATCAAGCTCGGGGCCTTCGAATATCTCGTCAAGCCGCTCAACGCCACGGAGCTCGACCTGACGATCGACAAGGCCTTTCAGGTCCGGGCCTTGGAGGAGAAGGTCAACTACCTCGTCGAGGAGAAGAAGAAGGAATACACGATCGACAACATCATCGGCCGCTCGGCCGGGATGAGGGGCGTCTTCAAGCTCATCGGATCCGTGGCCAACACGCGGACCAACGTCCTCGTCCAGGGCGAGAGCGGCACGGGCAAGGAGCTCGTGGCCAAGGCCATCCACTACAACAGCCCCTGCCGGGACGAGCCGTTCATCGTCATCAATTGCTCCGCGATCTCCGACACCCTCCTCGAGAGCGAGCTCTTCGGGCACGTCAAGGGCGCCTTCACGGACGCCGTCAGCGAGACCAAGGGCAAGTTCGAGATCGCCGGCAAGGGCACGCTCTTCCTGGACGAGGTTGGCGACGTCTCTCCCAATCTCCAGAGCAAGCTTCTCCGGATCATCGAAACCCGGGATTTCATGAAGGTCGGGGGGGAGAAGGTCCTCAAAACCGAGGCCCGCATCATCGCCGCCACCAACCAGAACCTGAAGGGGTTGATCGAAAAAGGGAAGTTCCGCGAGGACCTCTACTACCGACTCAAGGTCGTCGAGATCACCCTGCCGCCGCTCCGGGAACGGCGGGAGGACATCCCCGACCTCGTCGCCTACCTCCTCGAAAAGATCAACCGGGACCTCCGCCGCACCGTCTGCAAGGTTCCGCCCGAAGTCATGAAGATCCTCGTCGACATTTCCTGGCGGGGAAACGTCCGTGAGCTCGAGAACGCCCTGACCCGGGCCGTCATCCTGGCCAAGGGGGACGTCGTGCTCAAGGAGAACCTGCCGCTCGAGCCCGACGAAAGGCGGTTTTTCGCCGACGAGCTCGTCCCTCTCGAAGAGGTCGAAAAAAAGTACATCCAGTACGTCCTCAGCTCCGTCAAGGGGAGCAAGACCCGGGCCAGCCAGATCCTCCAGATCAGCCGTCCGACCCTGGACAAGAAGATCAAGGAATACGGCCTCGATTTGGGGGAACCGTCCTGACCCGTGGCCTGTAAACTCCTTTGCCGGCCTGTAAATAATCTCGGGTCGTTTTTCCCCTGGAAACCGGTCCCCGCCCTCCTTTTTCCCCTGATGAACGGCGGCCGGGATTGGCACAAAAGGTGCACTTGACAGGGTTGAATAACGGACAGAGGCATCAAATGACAGCAAAAAAGATCGTGATCGTTGACGACGACGAAAACATCCGCAAGACGTTCACCCTGCTTCTCGGCAAGAAATACAGGGTTTCCTCCCTCAAGGACTCGCGGGAGGCCCTGTCCAAGCTCAAGAACTCGCGGGTGGACCTCGTCATCGCCGACTACAAGCTTCCCTACATGAACGGCATGGAGCTCATCAAGAAACTTAGGGAGCAGGGCTTCGAGGGGGAAGCCATGCTGATCACCGCCCATCCGGACGATGTCAAGATCGAGGACATGAGCCGGCTCGCAATCAGCCATTTTTTCGTCAAGCCGCTCGACCTCAACGTCCTCGATCTCTCGATCGACAGGGTCCTTCAGCCCAGGTTTCCTCTGGAATAAGCGGCCTGAACCTTACCGCCATCCCCGTCAAGCGACGCTTTTTCGGCCGGTTCCCGCGGCTTGTAAGCGGGAAAGGCCCTCCTGTAAACGAAATTTACGCCCCTCCGCGCCCCATCAGAGGAAAAACCCGGCTCCGAACTGGCATAAAATATGCAGTAATCCGGTTGGACATGCCAATGACAAGCTTCATGAGCAAACGCATTCCCGATACCCTTCCATAACCCTCCTTCTTTTTGTTCCGGAGCGAGGGGTGCCGCGGGGGCACCCCTCCTCCCCTTTTCTCGAACGCCCGGTCCAGCAGACTGTGCGGTCGCGCCATCCGCTCCCGGGAAAGCCGAAAAGGGCCGGTATGGCCCCGGCCCGCCGTGATCCCGGGCTCGTTCATGGTGCTTGAGTTCGGGAGATAACGAGAGCCGAAAAGAGAGGAAGCGGGCCCGGTCAGCCCGCCTTGCGCCGGGCGACCATGAGGTAGTAGATCGTCGGCGTGGCGATGAGGGACAGGAGGACCGAGATGCAGAGGGCCCCGATGACGGCAATAGCCAGGGGTTTCAGCATGTCGGCGCCGGAGCCGATGCCGTAGGCCAGGGGGAGCATCCCCAGCGCGGCCGCCATCGAGGTCATCAGGACCGGCCGGAGCCTCCGCCTGCCCGAGCGGACCAACGCCTCGGCCAGGTCCAGTCCCTGCGAGCGGAGTTCCTTGACAAAGTCGAGCATCAGGATGCCGTTCTTGGCGACGATGCCGACCCCGATGATGGCCCCCAGCAGCGAAACGACGTTGAGGGACGTCCCCGTGACCCATAGGGCGAGGACGGTGCCGAACATGGCCAGGACCGCGCCGAAGACGATGGCCAGGGGCTCGGTGAACGAGCCGAACTCGAGGAGCAGGACCGTGAAGACGAGGAAGATGGCCATCAGCAGGACGATCATCAGGTTGCGGAAGGATTCCCGCTGCTGCTGGTAAATCCCGCCATACTCGACCGACCCCGGGGGAAGGGTCTTGTCCTTGCCGAGCGTGTCGCGGATCTCGGTCATGGCGCTTCCCAGATCGCGGCCTTCGAGCCGGGCGGTGACCGCCACGTCCTGGCGGAAGTCGTCGCGCCGGAGCTCGAGCTGCCCCGGTTCTTCGACGACATCGACGACTTGGGACAGTTTGACCAGTGTCCCGTCCGCCGCGCGGAGCGGCAGGTTCCCCAGCTTTTCCAGGCGGTTGGTCCCTGACGGGTCCGCTTTCACGCGGATGGCGACCACGCGGTCGCCCTCGAGGACGGTCGAGGCCGTCTCGCCCAGCATGGCCGTGTTGACCGCGGCCGCGATGTCGTCCGCGGTCAAGCCGAAACGCCCCGCGTCGACATAGCGGACGCGGAAACTGATGGTCGGTCCGGTGTAGATCAGGCCGTCGAAAACGTCCACGACGCCCGGGATCTTTTCCAGCCGTGCGGCGATCTGGGGCGCCTTTTCTTTTAGAAAAGCCGCGTCGGTCGAGAAGATCTTCACTTCGATCGGCTCGGGCGCGTACATCAGGTCGCCGATGAGGTCGGCTAGGATTCCCGGGAATTCCCAGATGATGTCGGGCAGGGCGGTGTTGAGCCGGTGACGGAGCTCGGACAGGATCTCCTCTGTCGAGCGTTTGCGGTCGGGTTTGAGTTTGAGAAGAAAATCGCCGTTGTTCGGCTCGGTAATGAACAGGCCCAGCTGGGCCCCGGTGCGGCGGGAGTAGCTTTCGAGCTCGGACACGGAGCGGATGATGTCCTCCGCATACTGGAGCTGGCGATGGGTTTCGGCCAGGCTCGTCCCGGGCGGCGTGAGATAATCGATGACGAAGCCGCCCTCGTCCATGGGCGGCAGGAACTCGCTCTCGAGCCCTTTGGTGATGGCCAGTGCCAGAACCATGACGCCGGCGCAGACGGCGATGGTCAGCCTTGGGCGCTTGAGCGCGGCTCTCACCCCCTTCTCGTAGGACCCGATGATGCGCTGCAGCAGGGGATCGCCCTCCTCATCATGATGTGCGCCCGTTTCGTCCCTGCGCGAACGGAGAAACCAGACGGCCAACGACGGCGTCAGGGTCACGGCCAGGACGAGCGATGTCGATAGGGCGACGACCATGGTCAGGGCCAGGGCCCGGAAGAAAACGCCGGTGACACCATCGAGGAAGGCGAGGGGGATGAAGACGACGATGGGAGTCAGGGTCGAGCCGACCAGCGGCCGAAAGATCTCGCTGATGGCCCCGCGGACGGCGGACAGCCGGTCCCGGCCGGACCGGCGCTTGGTGTGGATGGCCTCGACGACGACGATCGCGTCGTCGATGACAAGGCCGATAGCGGCGGCGATCCCTCCCAGGGTCATCAGGTTGAACGATAGCCCCGCGGCCTTGATGGAGAGGAGCGTCACGAGGACGGTGACCGGGATGACCAGGATGGCCACGAACGTCGTCCTCCAGCTCTTCAGGAACAGGTAGAGAATGATGACCGACAGGACCAGGCCGAAGATAATGGCTTCCCAAACACTCCGAACCGAGGCCCGGACGAGGAGCGACTGGTCATAGAAAAAGGCCAGTCTCATGTCGGAGGGCAGATCGCCCTTGAGGATCTTCATGTCCTCCGTCAGGAGCCTGGCGATGTCGAGGGTGCTCCCGTCCGGCTGGCTGTAAATGTTGAGGAGCACGGCTTCCTGGCCGTCGGCGGTGACGACGTTGAAGACGGGCTCGGGTCCGCGCACGACTCGGGCGAAATCGCGGACGAAAACCGGGTGGTGGCCGGCGACCGTTACAGGGAAATTCTCGATGTCCTTGATCGAATGGAGGCGGCCGTCGACCACGGCCAGATAAAGCATCCGGTTTTCCTCGTGGAGTCCCGTCGAGGTCACGAGGCTGTTCTTATTGAGGGCCTCGGTCACCTGGGTCAGGGTCAGGCCGGCCGCCTGGAGGCGGACTGGGTCGACCACGATATGGAATTCCGGCGTGCGGCCGCCGACGAGATCCACCCGGGCGACGCCGGGGATCTGGAGGAAACGCGGCTTGAGGTCGTAGCGGGCGATCTCCCAGAGGCTGGTCAAATCACGCCGGGGGCTCGTCAGGCTGACCCCGATGATGGGGAAATTTGAGAACGTGACCCGGTAGACTTCGGCCTCGGCGGTCGACGGCAGGGAGGCCCGGATCTGGGAGAGCCGCCCCAGGACATAGAGCTCGGACTGGATCATGTCGACTTTCCAGTTGAAGAAGACATTGACTTCCGCCGCGCCGCGCCCCGTGGCCGAGCGGATGGTGACGACGCCCGGGATGTCCTTCATGCCTTCTTCGACGGGCCGGGTGATGGTGGCCATCATCTCGTCGGCCGGCATGACGCCGTTGTCGATGAGGATGACGACGCGGGGGAAATTCGTTTGGGGGAAGACCGACGACGGCAGGGTCAGGGCCGCGTAGACTCCGGCCAGGCACAGGGCGATGCTGATGAATACGATCGGAAGTGCGTGGCGTGTCGCGAACCGGCCGAGGGCGGAGTCCTTGCTCATGAGGATTACTTGTTCTCGATGACGTGGATCTTCGTCTCGCCGGTAATGGTATAGGCGTCCGTTGTGACGATGACGAGGCCCTCTTTCAACCCCTCGCCTTCGACCTCGGCCAAGCCGCGGTCGCGGAGCCCTGCTTTGACGGCCTTGGGAACGGCCCTGTCGCCCTCGACCACCATCAGGACGGTCCCGCCTTCCGGGTCGAAAACGACGCTCTCTTCCGGGACGACCAGGACGTCGCGCCGTTCTTCGGCGACGATCCGGATGCTCAGGAACCGGCCCGGCTGGAGTCCCGCGCCCGCCGGGATTGAGGCGCGGACGAGGACGGTGTCGGTCCTGGGGTCGATGTCCTTGCCGACGACGGCGAGTTTCCCGACGGCCATGCTCTCAGCGCCGAAATCGACCGGCTGGCCGGGCTTGAGCAGGCCGGCTTCGCGGCTGGGGACCTGGGCCGTCACGACCAGGCGATCGAGGGCGATGACCTCGGCCAGGACCGCGTTCGGCTCGACGGATTGGCCGAGCCGGGCGTTGATCCTGACCACTGTCCCGGTGAGCGGCGCTTTGATCTCGAGGAGGGATAATTCCGTCTGGGCCGCGGCCAGGTCGTTCCGGGCGGTCGCGAGCTCGAGATCGGCTTCCTGGAAGGTCTTCTCGGAGGTCCCGTCGGCCGCTAGGAGCTTCTTCTGGCGTTCATAGGTCTGCTCGGCGAAGGCCAACGCTTTTCCGGCCTTGGCCACGGCGACCTCGGCCAGCCGCGTGTCGAGGCGGAAGAGGACAGTCCCGCGCTCGACGCTGCGGCCTTCCGTGCACCGGATATCGACGAGAATACCGCCCACGGGGGCCGATAGATAGGCCCCGGCCGCGGCTTTCCCTTCACCGGGTGGCTCCGGCTCCACGGTCCCGTAGGCCGTGACGTAGCGGTGGAGCGTCGCCCGGACGACCTTGCCGACATGGACGGCGACGTCGGTGACGACTCCCTCTTCCTCCCCGGCGGACTTTCGCCCGAGCCCCTGGATGAGGACGAGGACGGCGGCCGCGGCGACCGCCAGAATGATCAACCCGGTTACCACATGGCGTTTAGTCATCCTTGCGCTCCTTTGCGGGCCCGGAATCCTCCCGCGTCTTCGTAAAGAACCAATCCCTGACGTCGAGCGGGCTCTGGGCCGCGTTCTCCAGCCGCCCGACCGCTTCCTGGGCCTGGACCAGGGCTTCCAGCCGGGCCTCTGCGCCGGCGTTGAGTTCGATCTGGACGCCGAGCAGCTCGAACTTCGAGATCTCCCCGACCTCGCGCCTGGTTTTGGCGGCGGCCTCTTGCCTGGCCAGATTGGCCAGGAGGTCGTCGGCGGCCTGGGATTTCAGGAGGGCCGAGCGGCAATCCTCGACGGCGGCGTCGAGCTCTCCGATGACTTGGGATTGGAGGACCAGGAAACGGGCGGCGCTTTCCGTGCGCCGGGCCTCGGCCTCGGCGATCGGACCGCGATTGCGGCTGAGGATGGGCAGGTCGATGGCCAGTCCGATCGTCCACTTGCTGTCGGTCTGGTCGAGCTGGTAGCTGGGTCCGAGGCGGATATCGGGATATTGCTTGGCGATCTCGAGCTGGAGGGCGGACTGGCTGGCGGCGTATTCGGAGAGCGCGGCCAGGATATCCGACCGGTTGACCACGGCGTGGCGACGGACCTCGCCCGCCGGGATGCCGGGGTCGGGCCGGCGGAAGCAGTCGAAGGAGAATGCGACCCCGTCGAGGGCCCGGCGCGGCAGGCCGAGGGCCGCGGCCAAGCGGGCCATGGCCTCCTCTTTGGCCCGGGCGGCCTCGATGGCGGCCAGACGGCTGCCGTCGAGCGCCAGACGCGCCTGGGTCAGGTCGTACACGGAGACCTCTCCGGCGTCTTTCTGGAGTTCGAGGAGCCGGACGATTTCCGCCTGGAGCTTCCGGGCTTCGGTCTGAAGAGCCTCCCTCTCGCCGGTCGCGTACGCTTCGAGCAGGGCGCCGCGCAGGCGGCTGCGCACCTCCCAGGCCGCGGACAGGATGTTCCAGCGCGCCGCCTCGGAAAGATGCCGGGCCTCGGCGATCCTGTAGCCCCGCTTGCCGGCTGTTTCGATGGCCAGCTCGAGGGAGATCTCGGGGATCCAGGGCGTGACTTCGCTCCTCGGCGACGTGGCGTTGTATCCCACGACCGGATTCAAGGACGGATTGGGCCGTTCGCCGGCGGTAATCCGGCCGCCCCGGGCGACCCCCCATTGGGCCCGGGCGACGTCCATGTCGGGGTGAAAGTAGAGCGCGGCCAAGGTCAGGGATTTGAGGTCCCAGGCGGCCGGGGGCCAGTCCTTCTCGTCCTGATTGCGGAGCAGAAAGTCCCCGAGCTCCGGGGCGTCGAGCCGCCGGGCTCCGGCTGGCAGACGACGACCGACCCCTTTGTCTACGCGCTATACAATGAAAAATAGGGACAGCCGCTTCTTCTTAGCAATATTCCTGTTTGTGGCATATAATCCTAATTGAAGAGAAAAGGCTGGAGGCGGCCCGGGGGTCTCCGGCCAAGGGGGAGGTTGTTATGATAAATGCCGTCGTTTTCCTCGTCGCGGTCGTGATGTTCGGCCCGGCGCCACAACCCGATCTCTTAGCGGCGTACAAGTCCGGGACGATCAGAGTCGTCTCCGACCCGGCATTCGGGGCGAAAACGGAATGGGATTTCCTCTTCAAGACGTCGACCGATAGGTGGACGGCTTTCCTCCCCAACGGGTCGTTCTTCCGGACGGCCTTCGCCGAGGGCCTGGTCCATAAGTTCGACGCCGAGGGAAATCTCCTCACAAGCTTCGGCCGGAAAGGCCAAGGGCCGGGAGATCTCCAGAATCCCGGCGCGCTTGACGTTCTTGACGGGAAAACCCTGGTCGTCAACGACATGGGAAACCGGCGACTGAGCCTTTTCGACCTGGACGGGAATTTCCTGGAGACGGTCAAGCTGGGAGAGGGCGTGGGCTCGCCGCCGTCCATCCTCTCTTTGGCGGCCCTCGGCGGGAACAAACTCGTCTGCGCGGTTTCCGAAGGGCGGACGGGTCCGCCGACGGTGATCGCCGCCCGCTACCGCGTCCTGATCAAGGACCTCACGGACGGGCAAGAGATCGAATTGGCGGCCTTCGACTGGGAAAAGCCGCGGTCCAAGTTCATGGTCCGGGTCATCGAGTGGGAGCCGGCCGTATTTCTCGCCAGGGTTGGCCCCGACAGAGTCCTGGTCGCCTGCTCCGGGAGTCCCGAGATCGCGTTTTTCTCGTTCTCCGGCAAGAAGCTCGCGTCCTTCAGCCTGGACGCCGAGAGGACGAAAGTCACCTGGAAGCACCTCGAATTCGCCATGAACGCGGATAAGGAGCCGAAGAACATGGAGTTCGTGGCCCGGAACAAGGCCGATATCAAGCTCCCCGAGTATCTCCCTTATTTTTCGCGTCTGGCGCTCGACGCCGATGAGAATATCCTCGTCTATGACTATAACCCGGCCCGCTTTTCGCGGGATGTCTCGTTCAAGGTTTACGCGACCGACGGCCGGCTCCTCGCCGCGGTCAAGATCGATCCGGTGGAGTACGAGCCCGTGATGCCCGTCCATTTTTGGAAAAATTTCGCCTACGCCTATCTCACGAAGACAGACGGCGACGGTTCCTTCGCCTTCGCCCGCTTCAAGATGGCGGCGCGTTGATTCCCGATTTACATCTTGTCCTTGGACGGAACGAGGCTCATGGCCCGTTCGGCCATGGCCGTGATCGTCAGGGACGGGTTCACGCCCAGGTTCGCTGGGATCGCCGAGGCGTCGGTCACATACATGTTGTCGTAGCCGAAGACCCGGTGGCGCTCGTCGATGACCCCGCGGTCCCTGTCTTTTCCGATGATGCAGCCGCCGAGGATGTGGGCCGTCATGGGGATGTTGAACAGGACCTCGGTCAGGGCGTTTTGCGGGATGGCGTCCATCCTCTTGGCCATGCCGCGAACGGCCCGGTTGGCTTCCGGGATATAGGTCGGGATCTTCTTGCCGCCGTTCTTCGAGACGAGCCCCTTGCGGAAGAACGCCCACCAGCGGCGCTTTCTCGATACCGTGAGGTAATTATCGAGCGTCTGCATGACGAGCAGGATGACGCTGTTGCGCCCCCAATTGATGGGGATGCGGAGCCTCAAGAATTGCAGAGGATGGCGGGCGACGTTTCCGAAGAATTTCAGGGGGCGGGGGATCTTCCCGCCGCCGTCCGTCATCAGCCCGGCGAAAGCCGCCATCACGTCAGAACCCTTGGGGTAGCGAACCAATTCGACATGCGTCGTGTCGTTGACGAAGACACTCGACGTGATCGACACGCCCAGGGAGTGCTGCTGGTTCTTCCTCGAGGTCACGCCGGCCAGCACCTCGCTGTTCGTCCGGACGACATCTCCCAGCTTATCGGAAAGATCGGGCAGGGAATCCTTCTCCCGGCACCGCATCAGGAGCTCCAGGGTTCCGATGACGCCCGCGGCGAAAACGATCCCCTTGGCCCTCGTCACGAGCTTCCTCTTGAAAACGTGGTCCGTGGTTTTCCGGGCTGTGACGACATACTCGCCGTTCCCGTCCCGCCTGACGTCGACGACCTTGTGTTCGGGGACGACCTCGGCGCCGAGCCCCTCGGCCAGGTAGAGGTAGTTCCTGTCCAGGGAATTCTTGCCGCCGTCGCGGCAGCCGACCATGCAGTGTCCCGTCATCGTACAGCCGGTCCGTTCCGGTCCCTTTCCCCCGAAATAGGGGTCGGGAACGGCGACGCCCGGCGTTCCGAAGAACACCCCGACATCGGTCCCTTTGAAATGCTCTTCCCGGCCGATCTCCCGGGCATAATCCTTCAGCATGTGGTCGGTCGGCCAGAATTTCGGATTGGGCACGACCCCCAGCATTCGTTTAGCCGTTTCGTAATGGGGCGCGAGCTCCGCTTTCCAATCGGACACCAGACCCTTCCACTGGGGGTCGTCGAAGAAGACGTCGGGCGGGACGAACAGCGTATTGGCGTAGATAAGGCTGCCGCCGCCGACCCCGCTGCCGCCGAGGATGAGGACATCGTTCAGCAGGTGGATCCTCTGGATGCCGGTGCAGAACACGGCCGGCGCCCAGAGGAATTTCCAGAACGCCCAGTTCGTCTTGGGAAAATCCTCGGCCCGCCACCGTTTCCCGCTTTCGATCACGCGGACGGAATAGCCTTTTTCCGCGAGCCGGAGAGCCGCGACACTGCCGCCGAATCCGGAACCGATCACGATGTAATCGTAGGTCATGTTCCCCTCAGGATGCCATATCCCGGGCTTGAGGGCAATCTCCGTCTTTCCGATGCCCTTATCCGGCCTCGGCGCGATTGACTCCCTCTCCGGACCTGATGTAACATATTGCGGAAAGCTTAAGGAGAGCCGCGATGCCCACTTCCGCCAAGAACCCTCACCTGCCCTTCGGCGACCAGCGCATGGCCCCCTGGTACGGCAAGGACATCATCTCCGTCAAGCAGTTCAGCCGGTCCGATCTGGAATACGTCTTCGCCGTAGCCCACGAGATGCGAGTCATGGTCGAGCGGGTCGGGACGTTCGATCTGCTCAAGGGGAAGATCCTGGCCAACCTCTTCTACGAGCCCTCCACCCGGACCTCGTCCTCCTTCGCGGCGGCCATGGAGCGTCTCGGCGGGAGCGTCATCTCCATCAACGAAGTGCGCTACTCCTCGGTGGCCAAGGGCGAGAGCCTGCCGGACACGATCCGGACGCTCGAGTGCTACGCCGACGTCATCGTCATCCGCCATCCCGAGCTCGGCTCGGCGGCCATCGCGGCCCAGGCGGCCCACAAGCCGGTCATCAACGCCGGGGACGGCGTCGGCGAGCACCCGACCCAGGCCCTCCTCGACGCGTTCACCATCCATGAAGAACTGGTCCAGATGGACGACCTGACCGTGACCATGCTCGGCGACCTCAAGTACGGCCGGACCGTTCACTCCCTCTCCCGCCTGCTTTCGCTTTACAACGCCAAGCTCAACTACGTCTCGCCCGAGATCCTGCGCATGCCTCCCGAGATCATCGCCGAGCTCGAGGCGAAGGGCATCCGGCAGGCCGAACACAATGCGCTCGACAAGGTCCTCCCGGAGACCGACGTCCTCTACGTCACGCGCGTCCAACGTGAGAGGTTCGAGAGCGAAGAGGTCTACAACTCCGTCAAGGGGGCCTTCGTCGTCGACAAGAACATCATGGCCGGCGCGAAGAAGAAGATGATCGTCATGCACCCCCTGCCGCGGGTCGCGGAAATCAATGTCGACTTCGACGACGATCCCCGGGCCGCCTATTTCCGCCAGATGGAGTTCGGGCTCTACGTCCGGATGGCCCTTCTGGCCATGGTCCTGGGCAAGGCCTAAGCGAAGTTTCGGCACCGGTTTGACCGCGCCCCCCCATTCGTTTAAACTTGGGCCTTCATCGGGATGGAGGCCCGCCGACATGACCCGAAACCGCATCAGCCCTTGGCCGGGAGCGGCCTGTCTCGTTGTCCTGCTCATCGCGTCCGGCCTTTTCGCCCAAAGGACCGGCTTCAGCCGCGAGGAATTCGCCAGGCGCCGGGCCGCCCTGATGGGCCAGGTCAAGGACGGCGCGGTCGTCCTTTTCGGCGATGCGGCCGCGCCCGCGGGCTCCCACTTCCGGCAGGACAACGACTTCTTCTATTTCGCCGGAAACGAGGACCTGGGCGCCATCCTCGTCCTCGTCCCGTCGACGCGGGCGGCCTATCTCTTCCTGCCCCAGCAGACGGCCCGCGAGGAGATGGTCGACGGCCCCAACCTCCTCAAGGACCCGGAGGGCAAAACGAAATCCGGCTTCACCGACATCTTCGCCGTGGGCTATCTCGACGAGTTCCTGGCCCGGAACCTGTCCCGGTTCGGGGGGCGGTTTCATGTCAGACTCTCGCCGCGGGACAGCCTCGACGACGCCCGCTCCGAAACCGGCCTGATGGACGGCCGGCGGTCCCGGAGTCACTACAACGACCAGCTATCCGTCGATAACTACCGGATCGTGAAGCTCAAAGAGCGCTATCCGCAGATGGAACTCCGGGACGTCGCGCCCATGATCGACGCGATGCGGGCGGTCAAGACGTCGGAGGAGATCGCCGTCATGCGGCTGAACGGAAAGATCTCGGCCGAGGCCGTCAGGCAGGCGATGCTCGCGACGCGCCCGGGCGTCTTCGAATACGAGGTCGAAGCGGCGGCCATGTCCGTCGTCCTGAAGGGCGGGGCGAAGGGGGCCGCCTACGCGCCCATCGTCGGCTCCGGCCCCAACTCCTGCATCTGGCACTACGACAAGAACTCCCGCCGCGTCGAGGCGGGGGACGTCGTCCTCATGGACTTCGGGGCCGACCTCGACCACCTGGCCATGGACATCACCCGGACCTGGCCCGCCTCGGGACGTTTCACGGACGAACAGAAAGAGGTCTACCGCGTCGTCCTCGAGGTCCAAAAGGCCTGCATCGAGGCCTACAAGCCCGGGGCGACGCCGAAAGAAGTCCGCGATCACGTGGCCCGGGTCATGAAGGCCAAGGGCATCGACCCGCGCGGGCTCGAGGGGGGCTTCGGGCACGGTGTCGGGCTATCCGTCCACGACGTCCCGCTCGGCGGTGTCCTCAAGGAAGGAATGGTCTTCGCCATCGAGCCGGCCCTCTATTACCCGGAGA
>JADBLN010000111.1:17612-19422 GCA_014894455.1 Acidobacteriota bacterium
CTGCGCATGGTCCCGGAGCCGCGGCCGGGCCAAAAGGCCTATTTCGAGGTCGAGGACACCTCGCTCAAAGCCGGGGTCCTCATCCTCCTCTACAAGAAGGGCGGCCGACTGTGGATGCTCTTGACCCGGCGAACGGAGTGCGTCCTCCACCACCGCGGCCAGATCTCTCTCCCGGGCGGCGAGCAGCACCCCGGCGAATCCCTCGAGGCCACGGCCCTCCGGGAGACCGTGGAGGAGCTCGGGCCGGACCTCGCGTCGGTCCGGGTCCTGGGCCGGCTGACGCCCCTCTACATCCCTCCCAGCAACTACTGTATCTACCCGACGGTGGCCTTCGTCCCGGGCCCGCTCGAATTCCATCTCCAGCCCGACGAGGTGGCCGAGGTCATCGAGGTCCCGGTCGACCATCTGGCCGACCCTGCGAACACCCGTCGGGAAACATGGGTTCTCGACGGCCGGGATGTCGAAGTCCCGTTATACGATTTCGAAGGCCGGAAAATCTGGGGGGCCACGGCCATGGTCCTGGCCGAGTTCCTGGCCCTGCTTGAACACCACGAATAGGTATCGGTGGAGTTGACGCTTCGGCATAATGATAGTAAATATTCTTAAAAGATCCGGAAAATCAGAAAAAGCGGGAAACCGCAATAAGTGATAACATGAGCCTAATAAATTTGGGGGATGAAAATCATGACTAGCCGAATTTGGAAGCGGTTACCATACGCGATATATTTAGATACCAATGCGTTACGGTCGGCAGGAATTGTATTAGATGCAGATTGGATAAATGAACTTCTATCCTTAACACATAAACTTGATCTAAAATTGTGTATCTCTGATCTTGTTCTTACAGAATGGTCTGAATATGTTAGCGATACGCTCAGCAAGAACCGCCAGAAAGCACTCTCATCACTAGGACTACTAAAACAGCATAGTGTAATTGTGCCTGAAATCGGGCTGGATGGCTTAACAATCCCAGACAGTACTCGCCTCATTAGTTTGTTATCGGAGAAGCTTAAAGGGGCAGGGTTCGAAATAGTACCTAACTGGGATGCGCCACTTTCTAAATTATTGGATGAGGCGATCAAAAAGAAACCCCCGTTTGAACACGGAGGCAAAGGTTTGTGTGATGCAGTCATATTAGAAAGCTATGCACAACATGCAAAGCAGTCGTTTAAAGACACACATGTCCTTGTTGTAAGCAATGATAATTCCGTAAGAGAATCTGCATATAGATTTAAAGAGAAAGGCATAAATGTTACATTCGTTAAGGAATCAGACATCGTTAAGACCTTAAAATCTCTCCTTGATGAAGAAATAGAGGCATACATCTCAGCTAAACAGGAAAAGCTCAAATCCTATGTCGCTTCTTTCGAAGAAAAAATACTCGAATACGCAAGAAGCGCGCCTATCCGAATTACGGACTGGATGCTTCTTGGTGGATTGGGCTCTAAGGAAGAGGACCGTGTTTCCGGCTCAATCGAAAGGGTGCTGTCTATTCGGCCTATAAAAATTTCCGATGTTTTTGGAGGTGTTCCGCTTTATGGCGATAAGGTTGCGGGTGATCGATACCCCGTTAGAGTCTCTATAGAAATAGAATTAAACATAATTGTACATCAATATAGTTCTGGTATGGAATCACTTTTTCAGACCAGAGCGATTATTCAGCCAAATAATGTAAATGAGAGCGCACCTGTTCATATTGAACGACAATTAGATTTTCGGTCGCAGGAAATCCCGATGATTATTCGAAGGGAACTTTCTATTCTAGCAACCATAGATGCCGAATCGGAGAAAAGAGATTTGTTTAACGATT
>JADBLN010000027.1 GCA_014894455.1 Acidobacteriota bacterium
GTCGCTTCGGGAAGTGATCGGAATATCGAAACGGCTAAAATCATCTATGAACAACACATCGCTCGATATCTCAGGGAAGATTGACGGCCAAACCGCCGGCGCTCTGGCCCACGTTAAGGCGGCCGCGGATTCCATGGGTATATCGTTCTTCATCATTGGGGCCTTGGCCAGAGACATCTTGCTCAAGCTTTACTATGGTCTCCCGTCGCACCGGGCCACTCTAGACGTGGACCTGGGCGTTTCCGTTGCGACTTGGGAACATTTTTCCAACCTGAAAAACGGACTCATCGAGAATCATCGCTTTGAAGCCACGAATCAAGTGCAGAGACTCCAATACGAGAGAATCCTGGTTGACATCGTGCCGTTCGGGCCTATTGCCGGACCTGAGCGCAGCATCCGCACCGATGATATCGCCGGCGATGGCTCCGATCAAGGTTCTCCCCCTTTACCCGGGTGTGACTCCCCCATATTTAGCCTCGGTTGGAAGCGAAGTCAAGCCGTCGCTCCCTCTTTGCCTGTCGCTTCATCCACGCACGCTCGAAATACCCCCCCTGTAATCACCCCTTGCGGCTATGGAAGGCTAGTCCGTCCGCCCCTAGCATGGTGGCTGTATCGAGCGGGAGCATTGAAAGAAGGCACAGAATGATGAACACGCAATGTGAGCAGAGGCACGGGAACGGGCATGCGCATGGGCACAGACCCGCGAAGGGGAACGGGAAAAGAAATGTCGAGGTCTGCCCCTATTGCCTGGAAAAGGACGAAGTCGTCCCGATCCTCTACGGCTTCCCGTCGCACGAGGCCTTCAGGAAGGCCGACCGTGGCGAAGTCTATCTCGGCGGCTGCGAGATAACCTCGGCCACCTACTACTGCAAGCGCGACGACAGGGAATTTTAACGCGCGTCCCGCTGCTCGCCACCAATTTCCACAGCTTCTCTTTCCTCGAGCCTATCGATCCGACAGCCTGAACCGGCGATAATTCGGGGACATGTACCTATGGTGCGTGTCCCCTTTCTTTCTTCTTCGTATCTCCGAAGCACGGCCTCGAAAAAGAAGCTACGGGCGGAAGGGCAGGAGAACAAGCTCGACTATCGCCCGGTAATGGGACCGGTCGCCCGAGCAGAGGGTCAGGTCGTTTTCCGCGGCGGTCGCCGCGATCAAGGCGTCGGCCACGCGCAGGCCGGACGAAAGCCCGTATTCTTCCATGTAGACGACAGCCCGGTGACCGGTGTTCTCTGTCAGGGGCAGCGTTCGGAACCCGAGCTCCACAACGAACTTCTTAATAAGACGTGAATCATGCTTGTCTCGGGCGCCCTGCAGGAGTTCCATGAGCGTGACGACGGAGATCTGGCGGTTCCCGGTCTCATCGACGAGCCGGGCGGCCTTGGCGCTGCCGCGAAGAACCCAAATAAGGACGTCCGTGTCAAAGAGTATTGAACCGGGCCCCGCGCAGTCTCTCGACGGCGGCCTCGACGTCTTCGAGGTCGGGACGATCCCGCCACATGCCGAACGCGGGATGGGCCGAAGCGCGCAGGCCGGATCCTGAGGCCGGCGCGGCCTCGGGCGGCTGGATCGTGCCGACCACCTTGCCGCGGCGCAGGAGCGTTACGGGTTCGTTCCGTTTGAGGGAATTCAGGATGTCCTTCATGCGCCTCCTCAGGTCAAGGACGGAAGCTTTCATTGGGCCCTCTCTTCACGGCGGCAACGGCCGAGCCGATGAACTGTGCACTTCAATTGTACATTTTACGGAGAGGGTCTGTCAAGAATAAAGACGATCGGAGGCGACGCCGATTCTCACCGCTTCCCTTTCCTCGAGCCTATCGATCCGACAGCCTGAACGGCTAAACAATCCCCATTTCCGGATTTTATGCTTAATCGCCTATAGGTTGACGATGTCAAGATTATTTGCCTATAGGCAAATATATCAGCTGTTTTATTCGCCTACCGGCAATATTGTTTCGGGCGGCTTCGCCCATATCCACGATCTCAGGGATCGATCAAGAAAGGGGACCCCCCACTTGTCCCCGCTGCTGCTCGCTCGCCTATTTCTTGACCTCCAGGCCGCGGTTGCGGAGGAGACCGTCGATCTTGGGCTCTGCGCCGCGGAAGCGCACGTACTGGGCCATGGGCTCCTCGGTGCCGAACGGCTCGAGGATGTTCTTGCGGAACGATTCCGCCGTGGCCCGGTCGAAGATGCCCTTCTCCTTGAAGGCCTCGTAGGCGTCGCAGTCGAGGACCTCGGACCAGATGTAGGCGTAGTATCCGGCCGAATAGCCCCCGCTGAAGATGTGGCTGAAATAGGTCGACCGGTAGCGGGGCACGATCTCCGGGATGAGCCCGATGCGGCCCATGACCTCGTTCTCGAACTGCCGCGTGTCGACCGCGGCCGGATCCGCGGCCGTGTGCCAGGCCATGTCGAGGATCGAGGCGGCCAGGTATTCGGTGGTGATGAAGCCCTGGTTGAAGAGGCTGCTCTTCTCGAGCTTGTCGACGAGCGCCGCGGGGATCGTCTCGCCGGTCTTATAGTGCTTGGCGTAGACGGACAGGAGCTCGGGCTCGAAGGCCCAATGTTCCATGATCTGGGAGGGAAGCTCGACCGAGTCGCGGGCCACGCTCCGGCCGCGGTAGCGGCCTTGCGAGAAGAGCGTCGACAGGGCGTGGCCGAACTCGTGGAAGAAGGTCTCGACCTCGTAGGTCGAGATGAGGGCCGGGGCGTCGGCCGTGGGCTTGGTGAAGTTGCAGGTGACCGCGGCCACGGGGGGGACGCGCTCGCCCTTCTCGTAATAGGCGCGCCGGAAGCCGCCCGACCAGGCGCCGCTGCGCTTGCTCGGCCGCGGATGGAAGTCCATGTAGAGGATGCCCGTATGACGGCCGTCGGCCTCCTGGACCTCGAAGACCTGGACCTCGGGATGGTAGCGCGGCAGGTCGGGCTTTTCGACGAACTTCAGGCCGTAGAGTTTGCCGCAAAGGGCGAAGATGCCGTCCCGGACGTTGTCGAGCTTGAAATAGGGGCGGAGGGCGGAATCGTCGAGGGCATACTTCTCCTGGCGGAGCTTCTCGGTGTAATACCACCAATCCCAGGAGGCCAGCTTGAACTTGCCGCCTTGACGGTCGATGAGGGCCTGGAGCGCGGCCGCCTCCTCGCGGGCTTTGACCAGGGTCGGCTGCCAGAGCTCGTTGAGGAAGGCGTCGACTTTCTCGGGGGTCTTGGCCATGTTGTTCTCGAGGACGAAGGCGGCGTGGCTGGGGTAGCCGAGAAGCGCGGCCCGCTGGCGGCGCAGGTCGGCGATCTTCCTGGCATTGTCCTTGTTGTCGGATTCGTTGTCGTTGTCGCCCTTCATGAAATAGGCCCGGTGGATCTTCTCGCGCAGGGGCCGGCGATCCGAATAGGTCAGGAAGGGCGTCATGCTCGGCATCTGGATGGTGAAGAGCCATTTCCCCTCGAGCCCGGCCTGGCGGGCCGATTCGGCGGCCATGTCGACGACGGAAGGCGGCAGACCGGCCAGGTCGGACTTGGCGTCGATGACGAGCTGGAAGGCGTTGGTTTCGGCCAGGACGTTCTCGCCGAACTTGACGCTGAGCAGGGAGAGCTCCTGGTTGAGCTCGCGGAAGCGGACCTTCTGCGTCTCGTCGAGAAGGGCGCCGCCGCGGACGAAGTCCTTGTACGCGTTTTCGAGCAGGAAGAGCCCCTCCCGGTCGAGCTTGAGCGTCGCGCGCTTGTCGTAGACCGCCTTGACCCGCTGGAAGAGCTTCTCGTTGAGCCCGATGTTGTCGCGGTGCGCGGCCAGCATGGGCGCCGTCTTACGGGCCAGGGCCTGGAGTTCCTTGTTGGTGAGGGCGCCCTGGAAGGCGCCGAAGACGCCGTTGACCTCCGAGAGGAAGATCCCGGTGTGGTCGAGAGCGGCGATGGTGTTCTCGAAGGACGGCCGCTTGCGATTGTTGACGATGGCGTCCACCTCGGCCTGCTCGCGGCGGATGCCCTCCTCGATGGCCGGCAGGAAGTGCTCGGTTTTGATACGGTCGAAAGGCGGGACGTTGTAAGGCGTCCCGTAGGGCTTGAAGAAGGGGTTGTCCGCCGCTTGTGGCGCATCGCTCTTACAGGATGCCTGGACAACGAAAAGAAGACCGAGGACGAGAATGAGACCGGCATTTCTATTCATGGTTCGTCGTACCTCCTGACGGGCTATAAAGCAGGCCCTATTATACACACAGAGCAATCCGGGGACACAAAAAAAAGGGGACACGCCCTAAAGGGCCTTCACCGGGCCCTTTAGGACATGTCCCCTCTGGTTCCCTCTGGTTGTATTGACATAACTGGTCATTTTGACCATATTAATCAGGTAAGGATATCCCGGGGAGGCCACGAATATGAAAACAATCCCCCTGACCAAAGCGAAAGCGAGATTCTCGGGCCTCATCGACCGTCTTATCCATCTGAAGGAACAAATCGTGATCACCAAGCGCGGGAAGCCGATCGCGGCCCTTGTCCCCTATGAGGATTGGGAAAGGCGCGCCTCCGTTGGGGCCGGCGGCCTGGCCGCCGTCGCCCCGCCTGCGGAAGACTACGACGCTGAAATCGACGCCATGATCGAGGAGATCTACGCGGCGCGGGCTAAATCCCGGGCCCGAAAGCCGGCATTCCCGGGACTGAAGGTCGAGAACTGGCTGGCCCTTTAGCCGATCCAGTCGATCTCCACGGCCTGGCCCAACTTCTTGAATTTCGGGTCTCCGGTGACAAGAGGCGCCTGCTCCCGGATGGCCGTTGCAGCGGCAAAGCAATCCGCGAAGGATAGCGCATGGACCGCCTTGAGGCGGGCCGCGGCGATGACATCTTCGAGAGAATTGTCGAGTACGGCGAGAGGCAAACTGGGCAGGATGACGGTCAGGAAATAGTCGGCCGCCTGGATGCCGCGGTCCCGGGCAATGATATAGAACACCTCACCGATGTTGATCGCATTAATGAAGAGGGAGGTGTCCTCCGAAGCCAAAAGATCCCTGACTCTGGCGTGTCCGCTTTCCTTCTTGAGGAAAGCGAGGAGCGCGTAGGCGTCAAGAACACTTTTTTTCTTCACGCATTCGCTCCTTCCGGCGCTCTTCGAGTAGGGCCTTAGTCAGCGACGGCCCGCCTTTGAAGAAACCATGAAAGTGCTCGATGGGATTTTCGGGCAGGGGCCGGATCTCGATGTGATCGTCGACGGCCGTGACGACGACCCGCGTCCCGGGCTTGATGCCCAGCCGGTCCCGTTCTTTCTTGGGAATGACGACCTGACCTTTGGCCGAGGTCAAGACCGTTGGCATGGTTGAACTCCTGTCATTTTGGTTGAACGCTTCTCTAAGAAGTATAACCATGCCGCGGTCCTCCGTCAAGCCTTTTCGGGAGGCTCGTTGAATTCTCAGATATAGACGCCGGGAACGGCTTGGGAATCTCGCGGCCAGGCAGACCAGCGTGTTTTAAGCGGACACGATACCAAAGAAAGGGGACATGTACTTCAGGTACATGTCCCCTCTTGGTTACCCCTCGTCGTCATCGACCGCATAGACGATCCGGTAATCCCCTTGACGGACGCGATAGCGCTCCAAGGCGCTGAAGCCGGGGGGCTCGGGCGTAAGTCATTTTTGGCCTTAAATGGGGCTGTTCAAGGCCAAGAAATGACGTATCTTATTGATTTATATCGTGTTGCTGTGGTCCGACCCCAGAAAAATCCTCAGACCCCAGAAAAAGCGTCAGCCGCGCCCGTCCGGACGGCGGACGATGATTTCGGGGTCGTCGAGCAGCAGCTCACCGCCGTCGACGGCGCAGAGGGCGTAGGGATAGTACCCCGGCTTTGCATCTTCCCGCACCCTGCCGACGATCGTCTTGTTTCTTTTAAACAACACGGCAGAGCCCCAGTCGAGCGGGGAATTGACCGCCTTGACGACGATGGCAAAGGGACGCACTTTATCGAGCTTCCACGTGATCGTGTCGCCCCCGCACACGTGGACGCAGTGCTTGTCGTACTCGATTTTTTTCCTCTCGCTGATTTTGACGTTGACCGTGTGTTTCGCCATGATTCCCTCCTTTAATTATTCGTTTTATCGGGTTTCGCGCCGGCCGTGCCGGCCGATTTACCTTCGATGACATCCGCGTACCTCCGGTCCTGTCTCAGCCCGGCCAGGAACGGGTCCTTGGCGATCTCGTCCATCGGCCCCTTGAGCCGCGTGTACTCGCGGAGGGCCTCGATGGCCTGCTGCCGCGCGCCGCTGAGCTCGAAAACCAAGACCGACTTCAGGACGACCGAGATGTCGCCGGGTGTCAGGCGGAGAGCCTCGGCGATCTCGGCCCGGGCCCGGTCGGGGAAGCCCGCCTTGACCAGGAAGCCGGCCAGGCTGGAGCGCACATGGGAGTCGCCGGGGGCGGCGGAGAGTTCCTTCTCGGCGAGCTCGATCGCCTTGCGGTAGGCCTCGACGGCCTTGGCCTCGTTCCCCGGCGTGAAATGATAGGCGTCGGCCAGATTGCCCCAGTGGACATAATAAACCCCCAACCCGAACCCGATCGCGGCTTCGTTCATGGTCACGGCGTCCGCATAGCGGCCCCGGAAATAGTAGAGAAAGGCCAGGTTCGAGCATGCGTCGGGGTTCCGCTTGATCGCGTTCGAGCGTTCGAACGCAGCCGCAGCCAAGGCGTTCTCGCCAAGTTTGAAATTGGCTGCGCCCAGGCCGTTAAGGGAGTTAATGTTGCCGGGACAAAGCCTCGTAACCATCTCGTACTGGTCTCGGGCCTTGTCGTAGGCACCCTGGAAAAAGTAGAAGTAGCCGAGAAGGTCGGAGATGTCCCAGTAGCCCGGCCGTATCCGCTGGGCGGACACGTAAGCCGCCTCGGCCTTGACCGGCTGTTGCGTATCTCTGTAGACGGAGCCGAGCTTGATCTGCGCGTCGTAGGAAAGCGGGTCGAGGGCGAGGGCCCGCTCGAACTCGGGGACCGCCTCGTCCATCCGGCCGAGTCCGCGGACGATACCGCCGAGGACGAGGTGGCCGTAGGCTAGCTTGTCGTTCGCTTTCAGGACGGCGCGGACCTGGGACTCGGCCTTGAGGGCCAGCGTTCGATCCTTGCCGAGCGTGTATTTGCTCCAATAGGCTTCGGCGAGGCCGAGTCCGGCCGCGGCGAACGACGGGTCGCGTCCGGCGGACTCCTCGAAGGCCGCTATCGCCGCGTCCGCGTTCTCGGGCGTCTCGAGACCCGTCATCAGGCCGAGGCCAAGGATGTAGGACTCGAACGCTCCGGGCACGGTCGTTCCGCCGGCGGCGAGGGCCGCCTTATCGCCCGGCGCGGGAGCCAGACCGATGACGGCGGCGGTTTCGACGACGAGGTCTTCCTGCCACGTGGCGATGTTGGCGATGTTATCGGACTTCTGCAGGGACGCCAGGCGGCGGTAGCGAGCCGGGTCGACGACGTCGAGGGTCAGGGTCAGGTTGTCGTCGGCACGCTTGAGGGTCCCTGAGACGACGATGTTGGACCCGAGGATCCGCTGGGCGTCGGCCGCTTCGCGGACCTCGTAGTTCTCGAAATCTTCGACCGGGGTGACCCAGGAGCGTGACCGGCGGGCGATTTCGTCGAGCTTGCGGCCCAGGTACTCGGCCAGCCCGCCGGCGAAGGCCCGGTCGGCCTCGCTGCCGCCGAGGACGGACGGGGTGAAGATGGTGATGCGCCTTCCCTCTCCGGTTTTGCTCAGACCGAGGAACACGGCGATTTTCCCGGGAACGCCGAAGGCAAGGACGGCGTAGACTGCGGCCGCGCCGAGGACGGCCGGAAGGGCGATCCTCATAATAAAGGCGCGACGAGGCCGGGGGCGAAACCCGGCGCCCGCCATCACGGAGGCCAGCGCCTTGGACATCTCCCTGGCCGAAGCGAACCTGCCGGAAGGGTCCTTGGTCAGGGCCTTTTCGATAATCGCGCCGCAGCCCTCCGGAGTACCGGGCGGAAGGTCCCCGAGGGGTTTCGGGTCGCTGTGGACGATGGCGTAGGCGAAGGAGTGTTCGTTCTCCCCGTGAAAGGGCAGGCTGCCGGTGAGCATCTCGTAGAGGACGACCCCCAGCGACCAGACGTCGGTCCGGGCGTCGACGTCCTTGCCGCGGATCTGTTCGGGCGACATGTAGGCCACGGTACCGACCGAAGTGCCGGGCCGCGTCAGGCGCGCCTCGCCGGCGATCTTGGCCAATCCGAAGTCGGCGACCCGGGCCGTCCCATCCTTCGAGACGAGGACGTTGCCGGGCTTGACGTCCCGGTGGACGATGCCGTTCTCGTGGGCGGCGGCCAGGCCGTCGGCGACCTGGGCGGCGAGGGCCAGGGCTTCGGCGGGGGCGAGCGGGCCGCGCTTGACCTTGGCCCTCAGGCTTTCGCCGTGGCAGAGGGCCATGGCGATAAACATCTGACCGGTGCCGCTCTCCCCGATCTCGTAGATCGTGCAAATGTGCGGGTTGTCGAGGACCGAGGCCGCCCGGGCCTCGTGGACGAACCTCTCCCGGGCCTCGGTGTCGTCGGTCAGTTCGCCGGGGAGAAACTTGAGGGCGACGGTGCGCCGGAGCTTGAGGTCGTCCGCCTCGTAGACGACGCCCATGCCGCCCCGGCCGATCTCCCCGACGATACGGTACTTGCCGGCGACCACCGTCCCGGCGGCGAGGCCGCGCAGGCGAGGCTCGACCGTCCTGGTAAGGGAAGGGGCGTCGGGGGCGGGGGGTGGTACGGGCTGAGGCGATGCGGAGGCGGGTGTCGAGGAGGCGCGCGGCGCGGGGCCGGGCGGTTCAGCTGGGAGCGAGGCCGCGCAGGCGCCGCAGAACCGGGACGTGTCCGGGTTTGCGGTGAGGCACTTGGGGCAGTCCAATTCTCGTTCCCCTTCTCGACTGCCCTAACAATAAGCTTAATCGCGGGTTCGAGTCAACTGGCCTAATTCAGGGCGTTCCAGTTGAGGATCGCGTTCCAGAGTAAGCGGTGGTCGGAGCGGTTCAGGTCCCGGTGGATCGGGTTGAAGAGGAAGGCGATGACGCGGCCCTTGCCGGCCGGCAGGTCGAGGATCGCCGGCCGTCCCTCGAGCTCGTCCTCGCCCTTGACGGCGCCGCTGACGAGCATCTTGACCTCGTCTTTCTTTGTCTGGTCTTTAGGATCTTTCGGCTTCGAGCCTTCCGCTCCCTCCTCTTCCCGGTCCTCCGTCCTGAGCTTCGTGCCCCACTGCAGGACGACACCACGCCGGCCCGACATGGCGATATCGTAGACGGGAAGCCCGGTGCGGAAGACCGAGGTCACTTCCGGCGAGCCGTAAGCCAGCGGATGGTCGGCCCTTGTGAACTTGACCTTGAGCTCCGAGCCCGGCGTGTTGACGGCGCCCGACTTCCTGGTGACGTCCCGGACGAGCCCTCCTTCGAGGGCGATGGCCGAGCCGTTGCCGAGCGTGATGAGCAGGCCGCCGGCGTCAAGATATTTCTCGAGGTTGGCCATGCCCGACCAGCCGATACCTCCCGTAATGTCTTCGGATGCGTCGGGGACGCCGAGGCTGGGGAAATCCTTGGTCTTGGTGTAGGCCATCGGCCCGAACTTCTTGTCGATGCCCTGGATCTGGTCCTGGAGACGCAGATAACATTCGCCAAAAAGGATGATGTCGAACCGCTCGCCCAGGCGTCCGGCGCGGATGTCCTCGTCGCGGATGTAGGAGTACTGGACTTTTTCCCGGTCGAGCACGTAGCGGACCCAGCCGATCGCCTCGGTGTCGGCCCAGGTGTGCCAGACGGCCAGGCGCGGCATCTTGGACTCGTGCCGCGGCACGTCCGGCGCGACCGGCACGCTTTCGAAATCCACCGCCAGTTCGGCGGCGGCCCGCTTCAGCGCGTCCGTCAGTCCTTTTTGATCTGACAGGATCCAGGAACCGGCCGGATAGTCCTTGTCGCCGGACTTGAACGCTTTCTCGGCGATCTCGACGCGGAATGCGGCCAGGCGGTTACGGAGCGCGAGCAACGCCTCCTGGCCCGTGTCTTTTAACAGGAAAACGGGTCCCGCCCCTCTCACCTCGCCTCGGGTTTCGAAGCCGGCCTGGACCGGCACGAGCGGCACGTCCATGACCTTGGCATCGTCGATGCGCTTGGCTTCGATGCCGTAGTGGACGGGCAGGGACCATGAAACGTCGTCGTAGGGCTCGTATACGGCATCGAGCGGAAACATCTGGGGAAGAAGCAGGTCCACTGCGTAGCTGCGGTAGGGCTGGTCGAGCCGCACGACGTAGGTCCCGGCCGCGAACTCCCCTTCTCCGACCTTGAAGGGCGCGGACGCCCGCGA
Organism: Acidobacteriota bacterium; assembly: GCA_014894455.1. GTDB lineage: Bacteria > Acidobacteriota > Aminicenantia > Aminicenantales > Saccharicenantaceae > RBG-16-66-30. The sequence goes on from JADBLN010000027.1 coordinate 10,298, forward strand.
AACCTCGATGCGGTGGGTGAGGAGGAGGTTGACCATCTCGGCCACGCGGCGGCGGTCGCCTTGGTCCTCAGCGATGGCGAACGCATAGGGCCCACCCTTGACGCCTTTCTGCCAGGAGTTGTAGCCCTTGCGGTAGAAATCGCGGAGCATCTCCTTGGCGTTCTTGGCCGTGTAATCGAGAGCGGCCAGGCAACCGCTCTCCATGTAGTTCGTGTTGTTGCGGAGGGACCAGCGGAACTTGCGCGGCGGCGGCATGGGCCGGTACCATTCCCGGCTCGTCACCGGGCGGCCCACGTAGCGCTCTTCGTTCGGCCGCAGGACCCGCTCGACGGTCTCGGCCGTGCCGTTGCCGAACGTCTCGTAGCCACGCCCGATGCTGTTGTGGTTGACGCCGATCGAGTCGAGAAAGACGTGCTCCCAGCCGTCGCTGAAGCCCCACGTCCAGACTCCGGGCATACCCGCCGACGTCAGGGCCCCGAGCTCGGCCAGGGACATGGCGAACCATTCATTGAGGAGGATCGGGTCGAGGTTGGTGTTGAACGGCCCGGTGCCGTTCCAGGTCTGGAGAAGCGGGATGGACTCGTGGAGGTCGTGGACGACCGTCGGATGGTATTCGAAGAACATCCGGCTGACGGCCTTGGACAGCTGGAGGGCCTCCTGGTGCGAGTCCCGGTTGTTGTCGTGGAAGACGTAGTGTCCCCAGTAGGGCGGAGAGACCGGCGGCAGGTTGTCGAAATCCGTCTTGCCTTTGAGATAGCGGTAGAACCAGTCCACCTGTTTGTCGCGACCGTCGGGCTCGGAGACGGGATTGATCAGGACGACGACCTCGCTCCGGATCTTCCGGATCATCGGCTGTTCGGACACGGCCAGGCGGTAGGCCAGCTCCATGACCATCTCCGGACTGCCGGTCTCGGTCGAATGGAGCCCGGCGTTGAAGTAGTAGAACGGCCGGGTCGAGGCGATGAGGGCCTCGGCGGCTTCCGGAGTCGTCCGGCGCGGGTCGGCGAGGGCCGCGGACGCCTCTTTATGTTTCGCCAGGTCGCGGATACCCGCCTCGTCGGAGATGATCACGAGAAGGATGTCCCTCCCCTCTTCGCTCCGGCCGATAACCTGGACGCGGACGCGCGGCGAAGTTTCGGCGAGCTTGCGGAAGTAGCCGTAGATCTTGGCCGTCGACGACAGTTCTCCTTCGGCCCCGGCGACGTGGCCGAGATACTTGGTCGGCGAAGGCACGGTGTCCGACGCCGGCACGTAGGCCACCCAGGGGTTGCCGAAGCGGGCCTCGGTCGTGAATTTCGCGATCGCTTCGACCGAACCCGGCTCGGGTGTGTCCGGGGCGTAGGGATTCTTGACTTGAGTCTGCGGGGCCGCGGCGGCGATGAGCGCGACGCAGATAACCGGCAGGAACATCCAGGCGAAATGACGGGCTTTTTTCATGAGTTCAACTCCTGTCCATAACCGGCAGGATAATTGCGGCCGGGTGCCTAAGTCAAGCGGCGCGAGCTTCAAGAAGGGGTCAAACCTACCTTTTTTCGAAAAAAGTAGGTTTGACCCCCTCTTTGTTATAATGTCCGCAACCGTTGTGACGACATAGAGAACTAAAGGAGAAACGGCCCATGAGACGAACATCCCGCCTGCTTATCCTGATCCTAACTATGAGCGCCCTCGCGTTCGCGGCTTTCGGGCCGCTTGCGGCCCCCCTCGCCGCGGAAGAGAAAGTCATCCTCACGCCCAAGCCCGGCCCCGAGCCGCGCATCAACGGCGCCAGGGTCTTCGGCGTCAGGCCGGGTTCGCCCTTTCTCTTCACCATCCCGACCACGGGCGAGCGGCCGATGACCTTCGCCGTCGAAGGCTTACCTGACGGCTTAGCGGTCGACGCCGCCACCGGGCAGATCACGGGAACGCTCGCGGCGCCCGGCGAACACGTCGTCGCCTTCAAGGCGACGAACCGCCTCGGCACGATCGAGCGCGGCTTCAAGATCGTCTGCGGCGACACCCTGGCCCTGACTCCGCACATGGGCTGGAACAGCTGGTACGTCTGGGAAAATCACGTCACCGACGCGATCATGCGCGCCGCCGCCGACGCCATGGTTTCGAGCGGCATGGTCGACCACGGCTACCAGTACGTCAACATCGACGACTGCTGGGCGGTCAAGCCCGGCTCGAACGACCCAACGCTCCAGGGCGAAGAGCGCGACGCCCGGGGCATGATCAACTCGAACGGCCGCTTCCCAGACATGAAGGCCCTCACCGACTACATCCACGGGAAGGGCCTCAAGGCCGGGATCTATACCTCGCCCGGGCCGTACACCTGCGCGGGGCACATCGCGGCCTGGCAGCACGAGGAGCAGGACGTCCGCCGCTTCGTCGAGTGGGGCTACGACTTCCTGAAATACGACTGGTGCTCCTACAACGGAGTCGCCAAGGACAAGAGCATCGAGGAACTGCAGAGACCCTACCGGCTCGTGAGCGCCATTCTGGCCAAACAGCCGCGCGACATCGTCCTCAACCTCTGCCAGTACGGCATGGGCAACGTCTGGGAGTGGGGCGCCGAGGTCGGGGGCAACAGCTGGCGGACCGCCGGGGACTTGGGCGGCTCGTTCGAGGGCATCCCGGCCGCGCTCTTCCGCGACGGCTTCGACGTCTACTCCAAGAACGAGCTCCATCGCTACGGCGGCCCGGGCCGCTGGAACGACCCGGACTACCTTCTGCTCGGATACCTGAGCGACTGGAAGGGCGGGACGGCCGAGACGCCCCTCACGCCGAACGAGCAGTACGCCCACGTTGCGCTCTGGTCGCTGGTGGCCGCGCCGCTCATCTTCAGCGGCGACATCACCCGCCTCGACGACTTCACGCGGGGCCTGCTCACGAACGACGAGGTCATCGACGTCGACCAGGACCCCCTGGGCAAGCCCGGCCGGCGCGTCGCTAAAAACGGCGACCTCGAAGTCTGGGTGAAAGAGATGGAGGACGGATCCAAGGCCGTCGGGCTCTTCAACCGGGGCGAAGACCAGGCCGAGGTCACGGCGTCATGGTCCGAAATCGACCTCCAGGGTCGGCAGAGGGTCCGCGACCTCTGGCGTCAGAAGGACCTCGGCGTCTATAAAGACGCCTTCAAGGCTTTCGTCGCCCGCCACGGCGTCGTCATGGTCCGGATGTGGCCGGAAGGCAAGTAATACCGGACGGGCCGTAGAACGGGCGATTTTTCAGCGGCCGCTGCCGATCGGGTACTCCTTGCTGACCATGACCGGAAGCCGGCCGGCGGGCTTGAGCTCGCCCTTGAGCGCCTTGATGAACGATTCGAAGTAGACAGCCTGATTCCCGAACCAACCGCGCTCACCGTAGCCCACAAGAAACGCGCCAACCGTCGGGATCTTGCGGATGAGCTGAGGATTGCCGTAAGACATGGCCACGACGGCATTGGGCTTGGCGGCGATGATCTTCAGGAGAAAGGCCAGGTCGGCCTCGCGGAAGGGCGCGGCGTCGCCCATTCTGTTCCTCGGGACGAAGAGCGACAGGACGACCAGGTCGGCGCCGGCGACCGCTTTCATGGCGGTCTCGTAGTAGCCCGCCTCCATGTCGGGCCGCAGGGTGAAACTCGGCGTCCCGGGGAAGGCGGCGGCGAGTTTCGCCGCAAGGGCCCCCGGCATGGGGTCTCCGTCGTACTTCTGGACGTTGACGTTGACGATCTTGGGCGCGGGGCTGCCCGGGGCGAGTGCGAGCGGCAGGACCTTGTCGTTCTTGAGGAGGGTCAGCGACTTGTCGGCGACCTCCTGGATGATGGCCTGATGGGCCGCCGTGCCGACGAACTCGCCCACGCGCGTCTCGTCGGCAAACCGGTTCTTGTAGAGGCCGAGCCGGGCTTTTAGGGTCAGGATCTTGCGGGCGGCCTCGTCCACCCGGCTTTCGGGGATGCGGCCCGAACGGACCGCGGCGGCGAGGGCGGCGATCGTCGCGGCCGGGTTCTTCGGCTTGAGGATGACGTCGTGGCCCGCCTCGAAGGCCTTGACGGCCACGTCCTCGGCGCCGAAGCGGTTGATGACGTTGTCGTACCAAAGGTCGTCCGAGGTCACGACGCCCTTGAAGCCGAGCTTACCCTTGAGCCAATCCGTGACCAGCTCTTTTTCGACGCTCGCCGGAAGCTCGGAGCCGCCGGTGACGGAGGGGACGGCGATGTGCTCGGTCATGACGAAATCGACGCCGGCGTCGATCGCATGCTTGAAGGCCCGGAACTCCTGGGCCTCGACGTCTTTCGCGGGTTTATTGATCCAGGCCCAGCCGGGGTTCGTCGGCATGTTCTCGACGTCGCCGCGGCCGGGGAAATGCTTGGCCGAGGTCAGCATGCCGTTGTCGTGATAGCCGCGGACGTAGGCCCGGACCATGCGCCCGAGCAGGGCCAGGTCGCCGCCGAAGGAGCGGACGCTCTCGGCCGGATTGTCGGGGCGCCAGGCGATGTCGACGACGGGCGTGTAGGTCAGGTGGATGCCCATGGCCCGGCCCTCGACGGCGGCGGCCGAAGCCGCCCGGTACATGAGGTCCTCGGAGCGGGCGGCGGCGAAGGCCATGTTGGCCGGGTATTCGCTCGCCCCCGTCACCTGCTGGCCCGGGCCGCCTTCGAAGTCGGCTGAGATAAGGAGCGGGATCCCGGCCGCTTTCTGCAGGCGGTTGAGGAGATGGGCGACGTCGCGAGGCGTCCCGCCGTAGAGGACGAACATACCCAGGCCTTGGTCACGGGCGAGAGCGAGCCAGTTCAGGAGGCGCGGATCGTCTGCGGCGATGTAGCCGCCGGTGACGTCCGAACAGACGATCTGGCCGATCCTCTTTTCGAGGGACAGGTCGGCCAGGGTCTTATCGACCCAAGCGGCGGCTTCGGCGGACAGGGCCGGGGCGAGAGAGGGACGGGAGGCGGCCTGGGCTGATGCCGCGGTCGTTGACGGGGATTGCGACTTCGCGCCAACACCGAGAACGACGAAGGCGACGAGCAGAAGCACGATCGCGCCGATGTGTCTTTTCATGTCATTCCTCTCTTCCTCAAAAACCGGGCTAGCGCCCAATATGGGCCAAGTCCGGCCCATCAGTCAAGGCCGCCTTTATATTGAATGGGTCGGACCATATCCATGACAAATTGACAGAATCTTTACACCGTCTTGACAACTGCCGGCCGCTCCCGAGGCATATTGTGACCAAGATGAACACAGCAGCTCTTGCCCTAAGCTTGTATTTAGGCTCGTTCTCCCTGTCGTCCCGGCTTCCGGCGGACATCCCACCGGTCGCGACCCGTGTCTTGGTCGAGGCCCCGCTCCCTCTTTCGCTGTCCAGGCCCAGCCTTACACCGCCGGTGCCGATGATTCAAGCGCCTCGCCCGCGACCCTGGCTCGCGGCCGCGGAGTGCGCCGGCCTCAACCTGGCCGTCTGGGCCTTCTTCCACTATGTCGAGGACGCCCAATACACCTACATCAGCTGGGACACGATGCGGGACAACGTGCAAGATTCCTTCGAGTGGGACCCCAACCTGTTCTGCGTCAATTTCTTCCATCATCCTTATCACGGCGCCTCGTCCTTCAACACCGCGAGGTCCAACGGGCTCGGCTACTGGGGGTCGACCTTTTCGGCATTCGGGGGAAGCCTGATGTGGGAGTTGCTGCTGGAGCTCAACAGGCCCAGCATCAACGACTTGGTTCTGACGACGACCGGCGGGAGCGTCTTCGGCGAGGTCACTTACCGGCTGGCCTCCAGCGTGCGGAGGAAGGGGGCCAGGGGTTTCGAGCGGATCCCGCGGGGACGGCGAGCGGCTGCGAACGGCCGTTCGACACGTTCACCCTCCGCGGCCGGCTCCGGCTGGAGGATGGCAAGCCCCGCCTGACCGTCTCGGCCGGCGGGGCGCTCGCCGGCTGGGCCCTCACTTCGAACGACCGCTCCTCGCATTTTTTCGGGATCTACCAGGACTACGATTTCATCAACTTCGAGACCTTCAGGTTCGGCGGCTCGTCATTTTCGGGCGGGCTGACGTCGCGGTTCGCGCTCACGCCGAAGGTCCGGCTGACGACGGCGGCGCGCCTCGGCTGGCTGGCCCTTAGCGGCACCGACGATCTCCGCGTCAAAGATGGGAATAGGGACTACAACTACGGGATGGGATGGACGACGGCCTTGCGCACGGCCTTGGGCAGCGGCGGCCGGGATTATATCTCCGCGAGCTGGCGGCACTTCGGCATCTATACCCTGAAGGGCCTGCCCGGAACCGACAGCTGGGACATCCTCCAGGGACGGGTAATACTGCCGGTCTGGAGGAGCTGGGGGGCCGGGGTCCAGGTCGACTACTTCGACCGCCATTCCCGCGGCTTTACATAAAGGACGCTGATGCGGTGATTTTCATGGTCCACCGTGTATATCACGCGGTGGCTGCCCACCCGATACCTCATTAATCCTTTGAATACACCTGAAAGGGGTTTCCCCAGGCCGACCGGGTCCTCCGCGAGATGGGTCTTGACCTTAGCGGTGATCCGGGCAGAGTCTTGGCGGGAGAGGGTTTTGAGGTCTTTCAGCACCTTCTCGTGCCAGATGACCTCATACGCCAAGTTCCTCCTCCAGTTCCTCCGTGGTAAGGTAGCGGGCGTTTTTCTCGTTCAGGCGTTCGAGCGCTAAGTAGGCTTCTTCGTACTCTTCGAGGGATGTTTCGATCATCTCTTTGATAAAAGACGATTTCGTCCGCTTTGTTTTCTCAGCAAGCCTATTCAGCCGATCGTGGACGTCTTCGGGCAGACGCAGAGAAAGAACACTCATGATGTCACCTTTGTATTACATATACTACAAAGGCGACGGCCTGTCAAGGAAGCGCTGCAACTTATTTAGTTCAAAACCGGTTGAGATGGAGGACGGTCGACAGGGCGCGCTTGGGGACGTGGAGGCGGCCGTCGGCGTCCTTCCAGTAACGGCAGGACTCTCCCATAACCTCGGCCGCCGGCTCCTCCGCCGGGTAGCCTAGGGCCAGGACGCTGTCGACCCTGTAGTCCTCGGGCACGCCGAGCACGGCCCTCAGCTTGTCCCGGTCGATCGAAAGCAGCCAGCAGCTCCCGACGCCCTCGGCCAGGGCCGCGAGGAGCATGTTCTCCATGGCCGCGCCGATGTCGTACTCGAACATCTTCTCCCGGACCTTGGTGTTGGCCAGGGTGACGATGTAGGCGGCCGGCTCCTCCCCCGGCCCGGGGCCGCCGGCCGGGGCGATATAGGCCGCCCACTTCAGGCAGGGAAAGACCTCCGCCTTGAGCCCCGTCTCGTCGACGACGATGAACTCGAGCGGCTGCAGGTTGGCCGCCGACGGGGCCAGCCGACCGACATCGACGAGCCGCTCGAGCAGTTCTCTGGTCACGGGCTCGGGCTTGAACCTGCGGATCGTCCGCCGCCCGGCGATCACGTCATAAAAGCTCTTGTCGTCCTGACACATCATGCGCCTCCTTGAATTTTCCGGCCTTCGGTCGCCGGCGCCTTGAGCATGAAGACGGCGGTCGAGGCCAGCAGAAATAGCCCGGCGATGCGGTACATCCACCGGTATCCGGCGAGGTCGGACATCCAACCGAAAAACGGCGAGCCGATGCCCATCCCGACGTCGAAAAGCGAGAGATAAAGGCTGATGGCCAAACCCTTGTTCTCGCGGCCCAGGAAATCGATGATGTAGGTGCTCAGGGCGGGAAAGATCAGGCCTTGGCCGAGCCCGCCGATGAATCCCGTCACGAGGAGCATGGGCAGGCTCCGGACCTGGGCAAGGAGGAAGAGGTTGCCGACGATGATGAGCGCCGCCGGGAGGATCACTTTTTTCCGGCCGTAGCGATCCGAGAGGTCGCCCATGCCGAAGCGCGTCAAGATCGCGGCCAGCGAGAAGACGAGGAAGAACGGGCCGACCCGGCCGATGCCGATCGAATCGCCGAAGACGGCGATGAAATAGATCATGGCCCCGCGGATGGCGCCGTGGAAAACGGGCATGGTCGAGATGATCACGGCCAGCGCCCAGGGCACGGCCTTGAGGACCCGCATGCCCGAACCTTGGCCGTCGGAGCAGGGCTTCGCAGTTTCCCGTGTCGCCAGCAGACAGAGGAGCGCGGCAACGAGGAAGAGGACAGCGGCGTTGAAGAGCCCGCCGTAGCCGAAGCGGTTGATGATCTCCTCGGCGAAATACGGCCCGAGGGCCTGGGCGACGAGGCTGGCGATGCCGATGACGCCCATCGAGAGGGCCATCCGGTCAACCGGGGCCAGGTCGGAGCAGTAGGCGATCGTAGCCGTCATGCCGATTCCCCAGCCGAGGCCGGTCAGGGCCCGGAGCGCGAGCGGCAACCAGCCCGCGTCGCGGACGAGATGGAAGAGCGGCGTCGAAAAGATCAGGAGGAGCAGGCCGAAGATGGCGATGCGCCGCCCGCCCCGGACGTCGATCATCCGGCCGAAGACCGGCCGGATGGCGATGGCCACGACGCTGTGGATGCCCATGATCAGCCCGACCCGACTTTGGCGCGGGCCGAACTGCTTGAGGAAGACGGGCAGGAGGTAGAAGAGCGCGACCGACGTGGCTAGAAAAAAATAGCCGGAGAGGGCCAGCAGGAAATCCCTGTTCCAGAAGGATTTCCCTTCCGCTCGCGGGACGGCGCCGATCTCGAGGCTGTTCATGGATGATGTCCGGACACCGATATATAAAGGACGCGGAGGCCGGCTGTCAACCCCGAACAAGCCCCGGTCCTAGCAGGACCGGGGCTTGTTCGGGGTTAACCCTGAGCCTTGCTCCCGCGAACGGGCAAGCCCCCGACTTCACGGGGTTAACCCTGAGCCTTGCTCCCGCGAACGGGCAAGCCCCAAGACTTCCCGGCATGAAAGAAGGGGGACACGTACCGGAGGGACATGTCCCCTTTCGGGGTTAACCCTGAGCCTTGCTCCCGCGAACGGGCAAGCCCCCGACTTCACGGGGCTAACCCTGAGCTTCGGCGAACGGGTAAGCCCCAGACTTCACG
>JADBLN010000025.1 GCA_014894455.1 Acidobacteriota bacterium
GTCCTCGACGACGACAACATGCTCGTGGATGCGGACTTCGTCAAGGACTTCAAGGCGCTGGTCGAGCGAGAGAATCCCGACATCGTCTTCTTCAAGGGCGAGATCAAGGGTTGGGGGGTCTATCCCTCGTGGGCGAGACATCCGGTCGCGGGCGAGATCGACTGGTTCTGTTACGCGGTCAAGCGGGAATTATGGCAGAGATATATGGCAGAGGTGAACGTCCGCCCGATGGCCTCAAACGACTGGCTGTTCATCGACAAATGCTACAGGAACACGAAGTCGGTCATCTGGTGGAATCGCATGGTCGCATCGACACAACGCGCACCTGGGCGTAGCCGGCCGGAGACGCAGTTCTAACATGAAGATATCCGTCATCTCGTCCTTCTACAACGGCGATCCCATGATCCCGTACTTCATGAACCACTACGGCTACGCCGATGAGATCGTCGCCATGTTCAACGACAACGGGCGTGCGATTGACGCGCCTACGGAACAGGCGATACTGAGTCACCCGAACGCCAGGATCGTCGGATTCGATTACCCGGAGAACAAGGCCGATTACGCCTTCGCCATCAACAACCTCAACCAGATGATATCCAAGATCGATGCCGATTGGCTCATCTCTGTCCAGGGGGATGAACTCATATTCCCCATTGGCATGCAGGACGTGCGCGAGGTGCTCCGCGACGCGGACGGGGTCATCATCAACACTTGGCTGTGGTGGATATTCCGCCACAGGACTGACCTTGACCTAGACCCGACGCTCCCGGCAATCTGGCAGAGGCGGCACGGGTATCCGGGGCGGGAGTTCTTCGGCGCAATCAAGCCGTCGATCGTCAAACCGTCAGCCGGGATTACATATAGCATCGGCGCGCACAACTGCCACGCCGCACGCGGGAACCTATCGAGTATCCGGTTCGATGGTGCGCATTGGCTGAACGCGGACCCGGACATGGCCGTCAAACGCAGGATGCGGGGGCGCAGGGAAAACGTCAGCAAGCGCAGCCTCAACGATGGCATGGGTTCCCACATGTTCGATATCACGGAGAAGCAGATCCTGGCAGAGTGCGAGAAGTATCTCGACGCGCCGCAGGTATTCTGACATGAAGAAAAGGATACTCGTTACCGGCTCACATGGATTCGTCGGGAATCATTTAGTCCGGTATGTCTTGGACAACACCGACTGGGATATCGTCGGGATGGACTCGTTCAGGCACGCGGGCGATCCGTTACGGAACCATGACGACCCCAGATATACGGTGTTGTGTCACGATCTAAACGCCCCGATTGGCGATAGGCTCAGCGCGAAGATTGGGGACGTCAACTACATTATCAACCTCGCAAGCATATCGGACGTTGACCTGTCTATCCGCGACCCACTCTGGGTATGGGAGAACAATACGCGTCTCATTGGGAACATACTCTCCTTCGCCCATTTGAAGAAATCCCAAGGACTCGAGAAGTTCATCCATTGTTCGACAGATGAGGTTTTCGGTCCGGCCCCCCCGGGATATTTCCACACGGAATGGGACACCATCTGTCCGTCGAATCCCTATTCGGCAAGCAAGGCGGCGCAGGAAGCGTTGTGCATAACCTATTGGAGAACCTATGGCCTGCCACTCATTATCACAAACTGCATGAACATGGTCGGGGAAACGCAGGAACCGACGAAATTCATCCCGAAGATTATCTGGACCGTTCAAGGATATGGCGAGGTTGTTGTCCACGGGTCGCCGGAGCACATCGGTTGCCGGATGTATTTGGACGCAAAGAACCTGGCCGATGCGTGGGTTTTCCTGCTGAACAACACCCAACTGGAAACCTATCTCGGGGAGGGTGGGCCGCAACGCCCATCGCGTTATAACATCGTCGGCCAAGAGGAGATCACGAATCTCGAGTTAGCCGAGAGAATCGCCAAAATCGCAGGAAAACGTCTTCGGTATCGGTTCAAGGACTTCCACTTGACGCGGCCGGGACATGACCGACGGTATGCCCTGGACGGGTCGAAGATCGCTGCGCTCGGGTGGAAGCATCCGATACCTCTGGACGAAACCCTGAAACGAGTGGTTGCGTGGAGCATCAAGCATCCCGAATGGCTAGAAGGGGGGCATTCATGATAACCCTCAAGTTTGCCGCCCTGCTCTTCGTCTTCGAGATGGTGAATAACCACATGGGCGATGTCGAACACGGTGTCCGTATCGTCCGCGAGGCGCTGGATACGTCGGGACCGTTTATCTGCGAAGTGATGGGAGATTGTTCATGAAGCGGAATTGTCCATACTGCACCAGTTACGACCCGCGTGTCCTGCTCGTCAATCGGTGGACGGCCCCGACCAAGGGCTCATTCCATGACGGATATGACGTGGTCGAGTGCGGCGCGTGCGGCGGCGTCTATGCCGACAACATCCCCGACCCCGAGGTCATCAACGAGTACTACTCCGCGCAGTCGAAGAAGGCGCAGGGATGGAAGGCGAACGATTACGCCGACCCGGACGGGCACATCTTCCTTCATCGCGCGACGAAGAAGTGGGTGGACGAGAACGCGGAGGTCAAGGGGAAGATTCTTGAAATCGGATGCTTCACGGGCCACCTGATGTCGATGTGGTCGGGCGAGCGGGAGATATACGGATATGACCCGTCACGATTCGGGCGCGAGGTGGCGAAGTTCAAGTACGGATTCGACACGGATGTTGCGAACCGATTCCGCGACACCCGCTTTTACAAGAACGGGGTCAAGTTCGGTTTCGTCATCCTATCGCATGTCGTTGAGCACATTGCGGATATCGAGGCGTTCTTTGAGGACATCCGCCCCGCCCTGGATGATACTGGCATCTTGTACATCGAGGTGCCGGACATTACGAACTGGTTTCCGGCGGCGGACGATGCGCACTACCACACGAACGAGCGCGAGCCTATGCTCCAACTCGGGGCGGAACACATCAACTATTTCAGCCCGTCGAGCCTCGGCCGGATGATGGCGCGACTTGGATTCGAGTGCGTGAAATGCGAGAGCCGGTTCGACACGTTGGCCGTCCTGTCGTCGGTCTGGAAGTTGCGCGCCAAATCGGATGACGCGAAACACATCGCCAAATACGTCGATAACTGCGCGGCGGTGTTCGAGCGGCACAACGCCAAGATGCGAGCCATCTCCGGCCCCGTCTACGTCTGGGGCGCGGGCGGACATACGCAACGGATGATGCAATGGAGCGAGATGGGCAAACTGGACATCGTCGCTTTCGTTGAAAGCAACGCCGACTATCACGGCGGAACATTGGCCGGGAGACCGATCATCGGTCCGGCTGAGATCGGCGGGCCGTATCCGATAATTGTTTCCAGCCTGATGTACCAGGACTCGATAGTAGCCCAGATCAAAAGCATGGGTCTCAAGAATCAAGTCATCACACTTTATGGGAGATAAGCATGAGCAAAACATTGAAGATCATCCTCATCGTTCTGGCGGGACTCGTCCTCGTTGGGGTCGGCTATGGCGTCGCCCGACTACTTCAGGACAATCCCCAGGAACAGGAAGTGACGTTCACGGTCATGGTGAGTGCCCCGGGTGCATTCGCCATCGATATGAGTCCGAAAAATGCGGCAGGCGACCCAGAGGTCTCCGTGGCCAGGGGGACTCCGGCGGTGTTTCAGATAACGAATGTTCCGACCGGGGGATACGACGCGAAAATTGAATACAGCATCGGGGGACTTCCGGCGGGCAGTTACTCGTTCTCGGTAAACCCAGTCACCCCCGGGCAGGCAACGACCCTGACGATACAGACTTCGGCCCTTGTGTCCAACACGGCCTATGTCTGCACGCTGACAGCGAATTCGTTTTAATAAGTAACAACGGAGGTAAATATGGCAGCTTACAACAAGTTTGAAGGTTTCGTCGGGTATCTCGGCCTGGGCACGGTCAATCTGAACACGGACGTGCTCAAGGCCTACCTGACGAATGCCGCGCCGTCGGCCTCTGCCGACGACGTAATCGGGGACCTCGCGGAGATTACCGCGGAACACGGTTACTCGGCGGGCGGAGCAGACACCACGAACACCTACTCCGAGGCAAACGGAACGGGGACGCTCGCCGGGACCGACATCGTCTGGACCGCCGTTGGCGGATCGTTCGGGCCGTTCCGCTATGTCGTTCTCTACGACGACACCCACGCCAGCGACATCCTCATCGCTTGGTGGGACTATGGCGCCTCGATCACCGTCCTCACCGGGGAAACCTTCACCGTGGATTTCGGAGCCAGCCTGGCGACGATTGCATAAGGTCATGGAAAAGACCTTCGCGAACGGCACGGTCAAGGACTGCTGCAAGGACGCGGCGAACCTTGAGCTGCTGGCCGAGGAGTCGCATAGCGGGCTTACGGTCAAGCGGTGCCGCGTCTGCGGTTGCCGTCATCGGAGGCTCGTGGCCGAGCCGGGCGTCTTCGGGCTGGTGATGAAATGATAGAGATGGAGGCAGGAACGTAATGGCCGAGATTTTAATCCGGGCGACGAGTGCGACGACCTGGGAAGTTTTTTATGCTCCCCTTGCCTACCCTCACTATCTGCGTAGCGACCCAATTTTAGGAGACTAACGTGGCTGTCACATATTTCGGCGTAGACAACGAGGGCATTGGTTCTGACTCCATTGCCGCCGACCGTCTGTTTGCGATGCGGTTCCAGAATAC
>JADBLN010000058.1 GCA_014894455.1 Acidobacteriota bacterium
CCTCTTCTTCGTGGCGTCGGGTTTGATGATGGCCAGGGTCTTTTCCATGGGGGCGCTCCTTCGGGGGAATTCGTCTCCGATATTACGTATCTTCAGGCGGGGAGTCAACTCGGGGGCTGGGCCGGAGACGCGCGGACCCTCGCCGGCCTTGACAAGCGCGCCTTTCGGATTTAGCATTTGACCATGGGAAAACAAAACGAAGGGAAAACCGTCACTCGGCGGGACGTCCTCAAGCTCGCCGGGACAGCCGCGGCCTTCTGCACCTCTTTCGGCTTCCTTCATGGGAGCCAGACCGGCGGGGTCGTCCAGGACAAGCATATCCAGCAGGACAAGCATCTCCAGGCCAGGTGGCAGCAGGCGGAGATCAAGTGGTACAAGGGCAGCGAACTGCTGTACTCCGCGCCGTTCCCCGCGAAGGTTCTGAAGCACCTCCAGTCCGACGAGACGGCGGCCGTCGAGATCAAGCTGTTCCGGGCCGGCCAGATGTTCAAGAACCTGGGGACGCTCGAAGCCAAACACTGAAGCCGCGCCTTTGGATTTGGATTTTTGCCTCGACCGAGCGAGTGCCTTTTCGTTTACCTGCCGTGTATGTGGCCGCTGTTGCACGGGCAAGGTCATCATGGCCGGCCCCCACGAGGTTCTGGGCATGTCCCGCGTCCTGGGGATCGGCACGACCGAGTTCCTATCCCGCTATACCGATAACGGGGGCACGACCCTCCGCTCGGAGGCGGACGGCCCCTGCGTTTTCCTAACGCCCTCCGGATGCCGGGTCCATGCCAGGCGGCCCCTGGTCTGCCGGCTCTATCCCCTGGGAAGGACGACCAACGAGAGGGGAGAGGAGCGATTCGCCGTCTTTCCCGCCCAACCCGATTGCGAGGCCGTCGTGGGGTGCGACGGGACGATCGAAAGCTTCCTGGAGTCGCAGGGCGTTGCGCCCTACCTGGGTTGGTCGCGCCGCTACGGAGAGCTCTACCGGCGCATGATCGGGCTGCTCGACCGCCTCGATATACAGGGCAAGATCGACGCTCCTGCGGCCGATGCGCCCGCGGCGGCGGCGCAAGCGGGTTCCGATCCCCCCTTATCCTCATGGCAGGACATCGACGCCTCTCTCGAAGAATATTGCGCCGCGAAGGGATTAACGCCTCCCCGGGAGATCGACGAATCGATCGCCCTCCACCTCCGGGCCATGGAGGAATGGCTGGACGATCTGGAAACCCGGCTAGGGCCAGCCGGAACAGGCTCGGAAACGTCATCCCGGACTTAATCCGTAGGTAAACACAAACGCGGCTACGCGGAGTGCCATCGGCGATTGACAATTACTCAATAATGAATATATACTTACTCAAAGCAGAAAAAACCCATGCTGAATTTATTATCTAAATCAGGGATACGACGAAAAATCATCCTCTTGTTCGTCTATAACCAAGACAAGGAGTTCTATCTCAGCGAGATCGCTCGGCACGTGAAAACATCGGCCGGAACCGCTCAGCGCGAATTGAACAGGCTCAGGCGGATGGACTTCATAAGTTTCAAGAAGAGAGGAAACCTGAGCCTTTACAGGCTCAACCGGGCATTCTCGCTCTTGGGGGAGATCGAAGCGATCATCCGGAAAACGGTCGGGATCGAGGTCACGCTCGGCGATGAGTTGCGAAAAGTAAAGGGGGTTTCGTTCGCCTTTATCTTCGGCTCCTACGCGAATGGACGCCTGAGATCGGATTCGGATATCGATCTCTATGTCGTCGGCCGGCCCGACGAGGACGACGTCTATCGTGCCGTTCGGTCGGTCGAGGATACGGTCGGCAGGGAGATCAACTATCATATCGCGAGCGAAGACGAGTTTGCCCGAAAAGCGAGAACGGATTCCTTTGTAAAGGACGTGATCGTTAACCCGGTGATGGTTCTGGGGGAGGAAGATGGCCTCAGAGAGCTCGCTGGCTAGACTCGAGAGGGAGGGGAAGCTCCGCCGGCAGGCGGCGGACCTCGATTATCTGAGAGATCTCCTAGCCGCGGCCCGGAGGAATTTCGTGGCGGGGCGATTGTTGCTGGATAAGGCCGATGAGGCCGCTTTCAAGCTCTATTATGACGGCCTGCTTCAGGTCAGCCGTGCCGTCCTCCTTTTCCGCGGATATCGGCCGGATGACGGGGAGCAGCACAGGACGACCTTCCTTGCGGCGGGAGAGATCCTGGGTCCCCGGTTTGAGGATATAATCAGGAAGATCCAGAAATTCAGGATCAAGAGGAATTGTTGCCTCTATGATCCCAGGGACATCATCGGGCCGAGCGAGGCCGCGGCCATTCACAAAACTGCTCGGGAATTCTGGTCCCAGGTCAGGGAGCACCTGAAGCGGGAAAATCCCCAGCTCGTCCTGTTTGACGAAATATTATAGCAAAAGGAGCGCAAGAACCATGAACTTCCATGAACCCGCCGTTTTGGGCCGGACAGGTCTCAAGGTCGGACGCCTGGGCATCGCCTCGGGGTACGGAGCGCCCACAGCGGGCATCGAAGAGACGTTCGAGCAGGGTTGTAACTACTTCACCTGGGGCACGGTCATTAAGGGCTTTGCGCCGCACATGCGCCAGGCGCTGAAGAATATCGTCGCCAAGGGACAGCGTGACCGCCTGGTCCTGGCCATGTTCACCTACGCCCACAACAATTTCCTCACCGAACGGCTACTCGTGCGGGGCCTGAGAAGCGCCGGGCTGGACCACGGCGACGTCCTCATCCTGGGCTACTTCTCCCGGCGGCCGTCGCGGCGCCTCATCGACGGGGCCTTGCGGATGAAAGAAAAGGGGCTCGTCCGTTACATCGGCCTCTCCGGCCACAGCCGGAAGTTCCTCGGGGAGCTGGGGCGGGACGGGGAGTTCGATGTTCTTCACCTCCGCTACAACGCCGCTCACCGCGGCGCGGAGACGGATATTTTTCCATTTTTGAGCGGGGAAAAGCGGCCCGGGACCGTGGCCTTCACCGCCACCCGATGGGGGAAGCTCCTCAACCCGAAGAAGATGCCGCCGGGCGAAAAGCCGCCGACGGCCGCGGACTGCTATCGCTTCGTTCTTTCTCACCCCGCGGTCGACGTGTGCATGTCGGGGCCGAAGACGGTCGAGCAGATGCGCGAGAACCTGGCCGTCCTCGATGCCGGTCCGATGTCGGACGACGAGCTGGCCCGGATGCGCCGCATCGGCGACCACGTCTATGGCAAGCCCAGGCGCTAGTAGCCCAAAGCGGCGTTGACGGGTCGTCGGCCATCACGACACAACCCTGAAAAACTCTAGCCCCGCGGGGTTGACAGAGGGCCCCGCAGAGCTCATAATAAGTTAGAAAGTAAGAAAATCAGAATATCTTATTAGCCGGTAGATATTTTGGAGAAAATCATGGAAGAGATCGTCAAAGTGAGAGAAAAAGGGCAGGTCACGCTTCCTTTATCAATGAGGAAAAAACTCAATATTGCGGACGGGAGCATCGTCTTGTCGAAAATCGTCGATAACGCCATCGTCCTCATCCCCCAGGAAACGGTCGACCGCGACCAGGCCTGGTTTTGGAAAGAGCAGTGGCAGAAGCTGGAAGCCGAGGCCGGCCGGGATATTTCCGAAGGACGGACGATGACGTTTGACTCCGCAGAGGACCTCTTCCATGAAATCGAAGGAACCGCTCAAGCTGACCCTGACCGAAAGGTTCAGAAAAAGCGCCCTTGAGCTCGAGCCGGAGACCCGGGAGAAGCTGAAAAAACAGGTCGGCCTCCTGGCCGCCGACCCCCGTCATCCGTCTTTGAGAGTAAAAAAAATCAAGGGTACCGGGTCCGTCTTCGAGGCCCGGGTCGACAGGGATTTCCGGTTCACCTTCGAATACGGCGGCCGGCACGAGATCATTCTCCGGGTCGTCGGCCCCCACGACCCGACCCTGAAGAAGCCTTGACGCCGTGGATGCGAAAATTGTCCGAGGCGGTTTTCCCGGTTCAGGAACTCGGCGGTTTCGCTAGGAGCTTCGCGGTGAGGCCCGCGATCTTCTCGAACGCGGCGGCGACATACGCATCGAGCTTTTTTATGGCTTTCTTCTTGTTCTTGGCGTAGAGGGCCGCGAAGTCCGCCTCGAATTTCCGCCGGCCTTCGATGAACGCTTTTTCCGCGGGGAAAAGCTCCCTCTTGAGCGTTTCGTACATCGGGCCGTAGTCCGCTTCGGCGGCCTTTTCGAGCTCGAGGACCTTGGTGTGGAGGAGCCCGCCCTTCGCGCCCTTGAACTCCGCGTCGTCGAAATGCTGCTTATAGAAAACCTCGTAGTCGTGCGTGCTCGCTCCCAGTCCGGCGCCCGGGGGCAAGTTCTCGACCCCGTAGTAAAGGGGCAGGAACGCTGTCGTGTCGGGCTTGCCCATGGCCAGCCAGATCGAGACCGAGATCGGCTCCGGGAGCTTCGGGTCGAGAGAGACGACGAAGGAATTGATCGTCGAGGAGGTGCAGATCGTCCGGAACTTCGTCCGGTTCGGAGTGCCCGTCTTATAGCCGTCCGTGGCGTCGTATTCGGTCCCTTCATAGTGGTCGCGGAGGATCGTCATCAGGGCTTCCGCGGCCACTTTTTTTCCGGGCTTTGATGAGAACGGGTAATCGCGGCCGAGCTCCCATTCCTTCCCGCTGAGCAGGACGAGGCCCCGCCAGTGGCGGAGGGTGTTGCCGTCGGAGACGAGTTCCCGGTTCGCGGGCCTTTCGAAGGCCTTCTTGAAGTCGAACGGCCCGTCCCTCGCCTCGTCGTACCAGCCGTTTTTCACGGCGTATTCCACGATGTCGCGGCTGCCCATGAAGTGGTCCGCGTCGTCCGGGCGGACCTGCCGGATCGTGTAGTGGTTGGGGATGACGGCCACCTCGTCGTCGGGGACCCGCTGGGCGAACCAGTGACGCCCCCTGAGGACGGCCAGCATCCAGGCTTCGTTCTTGTCGGCGATCGAGTAGGTCCTTCCGGAGGCCCGGTAGCCGTATTTTTCGACGAGTTCGCCCGCGATCCGTACGGCCTCCCGCGCGGAGGTCGCCTTCTCGGCCATGAGCCTGCGGAGCATGGTGCCGATGCCGCCGTCGGTGTAGTCCTCCTCCGTCACTCTCGACGGACAACTGTCCGAGGTGATGAGGACGCCGTGCTCGTTGATGAAGCTGTCGGCGAATTCCTGGGTTGTCGCCTCGATCCACAGAAAGCCCGCCGTCTTGCCGTCGGTCTCGAAAAAGGCCCCCTTACCGAGGCTGATTTTTTGGGGCGCGCCGTAGTCGCGGGCCCGAATCTTCCGGAGGTTGACGATGATATCGCCGCGGTCGTCCTCGTTGTGGGCGACCATGACCGAACCGTCCGCGCTGGCCTTCCTGCCGACGAGGACGGTGAAGCACTCGCCGTCCGGGCGTTCGGTGGCCGGCGCGAGCAGGGCCAGGGCGAGGAAAAGCGAAACGAGGGCGGTTGTCTGCCTTTTCGCGTTTTTCATGGCCCTAATGTACTTCCTAAGGCAGGGTGTTTTCAAGTCAGGACGATTCTTGACAGCCGCTAAATCTTCCTATCCCTCGATGACATACCGGTTGTCGCAGCAGTCGTTCCCCTGCATAAGGGTCTTCGTCCGGATCATGCGCATCTTGGGATTGAACCCTTCGGCGTCAGGACAGGATTCTATAGCTCGTGACGTGGACGGTGACCGACGTTCCGGGGCTCTGGGCCGTGATGACGCTATTCATCGAGAAGGCGTTAGCGATCAGGTTCAAGCCTGTCAACGTCAGGAACGTGGCGAACACGAAAATGGCGAATTTTGTTCTGAATTTCATGATATTCTCCTCTGTTCGTTGATATCTTTTTTCTTTCCTTACATCTCTTTAGACGTCGGGTCGGAGCAAAAGGTTCCAAAATCCTATAAAAATAGTAGGATTTACCCATATCGGGCATAGAAAAGATTTGCTAGTGCGGCAAGTCCCGGGCGATGGAATCGCCCTACTCGGAGTTTCGCGTCTCTACTTCAGCCATGCCTCGCGGAGCGCCTTCTGCTGGGGGGTGGGGTTCGCGAGCGGGGTGATGCGGAAGCTCCTCTCGGTCTTTTTCGCCAGGACGGCCTCGGTTTCGCGCACGGCGCCGCGCCTCTAAATTCTCAATCCGAGCCGCAGACCAATGTAGAAACCGCTGGCGTCGGCTTTTCGCGAGGGGTAGGTCACCTCGGTCAGGCGTTCGATCGAGTTGACGGGGTAGGGATCGGCCGTATCCCAGAAGAGCAGCGTATCCGTCGTGGTCGATTCGGGGAAATTCGCCCGGAGATACCTGTAGCCGACGACGGCTCCTACGGACAGGGTGGGGATGAAGTAGAAATCGTAGGCGGCGTGAGCCCTCGCCGAGAACGTGAGCTTTCTGGCGTATGACGCGGATTGCCAGTGGCTGGTGTCCGTGATCTTGGCCCAGGCGGGCCCGATAGCCAGCCCGGCCTCGACGATGTGACGCCGGAATTCCGACGGCGCGAACGGGCGATAGGTCAGGCCGAGAAGCGCAGCCGAAAAATGCGTTTGATAGGAGAAAAAGATGAAGTCCACCTCGTAGGTCTTCCCGTCGTCCGCCGAGGTGAACGTCAACGCCCCGCTTTCAAAGCCGCGGGCGCGCCTACCCGATAAGAGGACCTCGACCTCCGCTGACCAACGCTCCGACCACTCATAAGCCAGGCTCACCGAGCCGAAACCGGAGCCACTCTCAGTCCAAGAGCTCCGACCCATGCTCCATGGGTAGGGCCCCGCCTCCCCGGGCGGGATATCTCCCGGGAACCTAAACGATGACTGGACCTGATCGTCCCTCCCCATTCCGCTCGATAGGGCCCCGGTGAACGGCAAGCCGAGCTTGAACCGGGGGGCGCGCCGGTGGCGGGGCGGCGCCGTTTCTGTAGCGGCCGGGGCGGGAGCGGGCAGCCGCGGCTCGGGACCCGGCCTTATCTCCAGCCGCGTCTTCGCCCCGGGCAAGCGTCCTTCACGGGAATATGTCCGCAGTCGGTCCCAATGATCAGCCACCACCTCCGCCGGTTCTCCGGCGACTGCTATGGTCGTGTCGACCCCCATGATCGTTCCCAAGCTGAGACCGCCAAGGCCGCCGATCGCCCCGAAGAAGGCTCCGAAAAGGAATGCCGCTTCTCCTCCGGAATATTCGTCTACGCCCCCAGAGCCCAGGAGCGCCCCGGTCAAAGCGCCGCCCAGAAAACCGTAAAATGCCCCTTTTCCGGCCCGCGATTTCCTGACGATGCGGATGCTTTTGATCTCGGCAAGCGCGATCGTGAGGTCCGTCCCGGCGCCCAAGAGGAGGAGCGAGTCCGGCTTGACGGCGATGAGCTCGCCCGCAGCCTGACTTCCGTCAAGCCGGGTGACGACGAGCTCGGCCCCCCGCCTCTCTTTGGCCGAGAGGCCGGCCGGGATGACGAGGAGCAAGACGACGAGGGCCACCGCGATGAAAAGACCTATCGAAGTTCTCATTTCATTCCCCTCCGATCGCTCTCAATATCATCTATTCCGGGCGGGGAGTTGTCAATATTTTGTCAAAAGGCTGTCAAGAGGCCGTCAAGATGACCGATTGACGCTTGAGCGCGCCGCGGACTGATAAACGCCAGGGGCGGAGGGGGGTGTCAAGCCCGGCTGTTTGACAGCCAAGGGCGGGCGCCGATAGAATGGGCCTCGCCCATGGATAAGACGGCGAAAGCGGCGAACTATCAGGAATTGAAAGCTTTCGCCCTGCAGTTGGGCTTCGATCTGTTCGGCGTCACCGATGTTACGGGATTGCGGGGGGATATCCTGCTCGAGCCGGCGACGAGCGGCCGGTTCGGTCTGGCCGTTTCGCTCGGGAAGCGCCTAAGCGACGCCGTCCTCGACGACATCGGCGACCACCCGACCCAGATTTATTTCCACCATTACCGGCAGATGAACTTCTTTTTGGACCGGGGCGCGCTCCTCGTCGCCGACTTCATCCAGAAACAGGGCTTCGGGTCGCTGGCCATCGCCGCATCCCAGATCATCGACTGGGAAAAGCAGAGGGCCCACCTCTCGCACAAGCACGCCGGCCGCGCCGCCGGGCTGGGCTGGTTCGGCCGCAACAACCTTCTCGTCAACCCCGAGCTCGGGGCGCGCTTCCGGCTGGTCACCGTGCTCACGGACATGCCGCTCGAGCCCGACGCGCCGCTCGACCGCGACTGCGGCCCCTGCCGCGCTTGCAGCGCGGCCTGCCCGGCCGGGGCCATCAAAGAAACGCGCGAAGCCTTCGACCACCTGGCCTGCTTCGAGAAGCTCAAGGAATTCCGCAAGAAGGGCTACACGACCCAGTTCATCTGCGGCCTCTGTGTCCGCGACTGCCGCGGGCCGAAAGCATAGGCGGCCGAGGCCGTCGGCACGTCAACTTTGGGGGGATTCGACGAACGGGTTGAGGATCCGGAGGTTTCCGATTTTCTGGCCGTGCTGGAGATCTTCGGAGTAGAGGACTGAACACCCGGCCTGGAGCGCCGAAGCGATGATGAGCGAGTCGTAGAACGTATACTTCCACCGGCCCGATATGTCGAGGGCCTGGTGGAAGAGCTCGACGCTCGCGAAAACAGAGCACAAGGGTTCGAGGACGACCGCGAGGTAGCGTTCGGCGTCCGCTGCCGTGAGCGGCTTCGAAAACTTTCGGAGAACGGCGTTCAGCAACTCCTGAATGACCTGGTAACTGATGACGCCGCGAGATTCGTCGAGGGCTTCGGCGACGAGCGCCCTCGCACGGTCCCTCTTTCCCGGATCTCCATCGTCAAACGCGTAGACGAGGATGTTCGTATCGAGGAAAAACTTATCGTTCATTCAACTCGTCCCTCGAAAATTTCTTTCCAGGCCGGGCATAGCTCAAAGAGTCCATGAAAGAGTCGAAATCCACGGTTTTGGTGCCGCGGCTCACATACTGATGTAGCCATTGCCGAAACGTCGCGTTGAGGGTCGTCCGCTCGCGCCGGGCCTTGTCACGGGCTTTCTCGATCAATCCTTCCTCCGCGCTCAGGGTGATGTTCTTGAGCATTTCACGATCCTCCAATCATACACTATTAACGTGTACACGATAATAGTGTATTTGTCAAGAGGATGCTCATTTATACCCTGATAGCAATAGACGCGAGGCAGGACAAATTCGTCTCATGGGCTGAGACAAGCGCAGTTTTGCCGGGCCGGGAGAATATGCTAGATTAGAGGAACGGAAGATCCTTATGTTATCGGAGGGCGCAGGTCATGAAAAAACACCGCGAAATGACACGTCGGGAATTTTATGCCGCCGGGGCGGGGGTAGTCGGCGCAGCCGTGCTGTCGACTCGGGCGGGCGCCCGAGGCCTCGTGATGCAAGCACCGTCCAAGACTCGCGTCGTCCTCGTCAGGACCGAAGACCGCGCCGAGGGCGTCAAGAAGTGCTTGGACCTATTGAACATCAATCCCTTCCAGGGCAAGAGCGTTCTGGTCAAGCCGAATTTCAACACCTCCGACGAAACGCCGGGATCGACCCACAACGACACCTTGAAAGCGCTCCTGGCGCGGATCAGGGACATGGGAGCGAAGGGCCTGGCCATCGGCGACCGGAGCGGTCCCGAACCGACAGAAGAGGTCTTCGATAAGAAAGGCATCCGCGCGCTCGCCGGCTCATTCAACGCCGCGCTCCTGAACTTCGACGAGCTCGGCGAGAACGGCTACGTCAAGATCATACCGCCGGGCTCGCACTGGAAGGACGGCTTCCTCGTCGCCAGGCCGGTCGTTGACGCGGAGTGCGTTGTGTCCACCTGCTGCCTGAAGACCCATCAATACGGCGGCGTATTCACCATGTCCCTCAAGAACTCGGTCGGGGTCGTGCCACGCAAGGGGAACACGCTGATGCGGGAACTCCATTCCTCCCCCGAACAGAGAAGGATGATCGCCGAGATCAACTTCGCCTTTCGCCCGGCGTTGATCGTCCTCGACGGACTTCAGGCCTTCGTCGACCAGGGCCCGATGACCGGGCCGCGCAAGGACGCGGGCGTCTTTCTGGCCGGCACGGACCGCGTGGCCGTCGACGCCGTGGGAGTGGCCATCCTCAAGGACCTAGGGTCTAACGACGCCATCATGAAGCCGGCCGTCTTCGCCCAGGAGCAGATCGCCCGCGCCGTCGAGCTCGGGTTGGGGGTTTCCTCAGCGGCGGACATCGTCATCGAAACGCCGGACCCGGCCAGCGAAGCTTACGCGGAGAGGATCAGAGGGATCCTGATGAATCCAGGTCGCGGATGAACTCCTCGACTTTCTCGACGAGGTCCTTGTTGCCGATGTAGAGGGGCGTTCGGTGGTGGAGGGACGAGGGCTTGACGTCGAGGATCGGCCCGAGGCCGTCGGAGGCGTAGCCGCCGGCCTGTTCGGCGATGAAGGCGAGCGGCGCGGCCTCGTAGAGAAGGCGGAGCTTTCCGGTCGGGAGCTGCGGGTCCTTGGAGTCGGCCGGGTAGTAGAAGACGCCTCCCGCGAGGAGATTCCGGTGGAAGTCGGAGACGAGCGTCCCGATGTAGCGCAAAGAGAGGCCCTTGATCCCGCCGCCGCGCCCCTGCAGGTATTCCGTGTAGGCTTGGACGCCCTTGCTCCAGTAGAGCTGGTAGCCGAGGTTGACGCTGAAATACTTGGCCGGCGGGATCTTGATGTCGGGGTGGGACAGGAGGAACTCGCCGACGTGCGGGTCGAGGGTGAAGCCGTGGACGCCGTGGCCGGCCGTGTAGACGAACATCGTGCTCGTCCCGTAGGCGATGTAGCCGGAGGCGACCAGTTTCCGGCCGGGCTGGAGGAATTCGGAGACGCTCACCGGGCCGTCCTCGCCCGTCCGCTTGTAGATCCCGAAGATCGTGCCGATGGGCATGTTGTAGTCGACGTTCGAGGAGCCGTCGAGAGGGTCGAAGACGAGCAGGTATTTCCCCATGGGGTACTTGTCGGGGATGGGCATGAACTCGGCGTTTTCCTCGGAGGCGAGACCGGCCAGCCGGCCCGTGTGATCGGTGAGCCGGGAGATCGTCAGGTCGGCGAAGCGGTCGAGTTTCATCACCGTTTCGCCCTGGATGTTGATGTCCTCCGTCCGGCCGAGGATCTCGGCCAGGCCGGCCCGGCTCGTCTTGCTGGCGATGACCTTCCCGGCCAGGGCCAGGTCGTAGAGGATGTTGGTCAGGACGCCCGTGGCCTTGGGGTGGAAGGCCTGTTCCTCGAGGATGTGGCGCTCGATGGTGATGATGGATGAATTATCGACCGGATCTCGGACCATTTCCCCTCCCTTAGTTTCTCGGGTGTGGCCAGAATGTAACACGGTTCCGGCCGGCGTTCAAGCTTACCCGTCCCGTCTCCTTGAAATCCGGGTGCGTAATATTCTATAATCGGGCCAATCAGGCAATAGATGGGACGCAAGAAAGCGGCATTCTATCTTTCGTTCTTTGCCGGGGCCGTCATCCTCGGGCTGAGCGTCGCCGGTTTCGTCGACCTCCTCGGCCGGGCGGAAATACCCTGGGACGCGCTGGCTCAGGCGACGGGAATCCCCGGCGAACTCCTGCCCCAGGCGGTCGTCCGGGCCGATGGATTCGAAATCGGCGATCAGGAGTTCGACTTCAAGTTCATCGCCGCCCGCCACCGGGTCGGCGACCCGGTCGAATTCGTCTTCGTGAAGGACGGCCGGGAGGAGGCCGTCCGCGAGCGCCTCGTTCCTTACTTTGCCAACAGGACGTTCCCTATCGTCTACCTGCTGACGGGGGTTTTCGGCTTCATCATCGGCTTCGCGGTCTTCGTCCTCCGCTCCGAGGACGCGAGGTCGCGCATCTTTTTCTGGTTGTGCCTGGCCTTCTCCTCGGCCGTGATGATCAGCGGAGAGTGGTACGGCGTCCAGGGGAGGGCGCTCTATCTCGTCCCCGGGGTCCTCTTTTTCTTCGCCTATACGCTGACGCCGGCCCTCCTCCTGAGATTCGCGCTGACGCTCGCCCCCCGCGGCAAGGTTCGCGGGTTTCTCGCGATCTGGGGCGGGTCCCTTCTTTTCGGCGGGTTTTTCAGCGCCGTGTTCGCGCTCTCTCTCCTACTGCCGTCGGTCGAGATTTTCCGCATAAAGAAATATTTCGTCCTCTTCCGTCTTTACTTTTTGGCCCTGTGCGTCGCGGTGGTCGTCATCCTCATTCGGTCCTATCGGGCTTCGGCCTCCCGCGAGCGCCGGGACCAGATCAAGTGGGTCTTGTTGGGCCTGGTCATGGGGCTCGGCCCGTTCATGCTCCTCTACCAGCTTCCTCTCGGCCTCGACCTGTCCCCGCTGCTCGGCGAGGAGGTCGCCAGCGCCTTCTTTGTTCTCCTGCCGCTCGCCCTGGCCTTCACCATCCTGAAATACAAGCTCATGGACGTCGACCTGATCATCAACCGGAGCCTCGTCTACTCGTTCCTGACCATGGTCACGGTCGGTGTCTACCTGCTTTCGATCGAGGGGCTGAAACAGATCTTCGCCGGGCCGGCTCGTCCGGGCCGAGGTTGGGTCCCGGTCGGCGCGGCCGTCATCGCGGCCGTAGCTTTCGCGCCCGCCCGGAACAGGATCCAGGTCCTCGTGGACAAGGCCTTTTTCCGTAGGGGCTACGATTACCGGAGGGCCGTCCTCGGCTTCAACGCGGCGGCCGGGAAGGCCTGCGGCGCCGGAGAGCTCCTGGATCTCTTCGAAAACACGCTCGCCGATATCCTCCCCGTGGGGAAGGTCGGCGGGCTCGTCCTCGAACCGGGCGATGGGCCGCCCGGGATCGTCCTGCGGCGAGGGCTCGACGACGCGGCCGTCTCGCTCCTCGCCCGCCGTCCGGAGTCGGGCGCCTCCTGGACGGACGTGAGACCGGATGTCCCCGGCTACGAAGTCACCCTGCCGATCCCGCTCGGCGAGGGCGCCCCTGCCGGCTGGGTTTTCGTCGGCCGGAAAAAGTCGGGCTTGAAATTCACGGATGAGGACCGGGAGCTTCTCGAGACCCTGGCCGGCGAAACGGCCGCGGCCCTGCGCCGGATCCGGCTCCAGGAAGAGGTCGTCTACGAGCGGGCCTCGCGGGAGAAGTCGGAGGAGCTCGGCCGGATGAAGACCGAGTTCATCTCCTCCGTGTCCCACGAGCTCCGGACCCCGATGACCTCCCTCCAGGGGATTTCCCAGCTCCTCCAGTCGGGCAAGGTCGGGGACGAAGCGTGCCGGGAGAGACTCCTCGAGCTCATGGCCGGCGAATGCGGCCGGCTCGGCCGCTTCCTCCACAACGTCCTCGACTTCGGCCGGATCGAGCAGGACGCCAAGCGCTACGAGTTCCGCGAGACGGACCTCAAGCCGCTCGTCGCCGAAGTGGCCGAGATCGCGCGGGCGGCGACGGCGGGCGAGGACCTCGACCTCGACGTCGAGACGCCGGAGGGGCCGGTTTGGATCGAGGCCGATCCCGACTCGGTCCGCCAAGCCCTGCTCAACCTGGTGGACAACGCCATCAAGTACAGCGCCGGGCGGAAGCGCGTTTCCGTTCGGCTTGTGGAGAATGACGGCCATGTCGAGGTCAGCGTCAGCGACCAGGGCATCGGTATCCCGGCCGAGGACAGCGAGAAGATATTCGAGGCCTTTTTCCGTTCTCCGGCGGCCGTCCGCCACGACCCGAAAGGCGTGGGCCTCGGGCTGAAGATCGTCAAGCACATCATGGACGCCCACGGCGGGACGATCGACCTTCGGAGCAAGCCGGGGAAGGGGACGACGTTCACGCTCAAATTACCGAAAAGGCGGAAAACATGAAGAAGATCCTGATCATCGACGACGACCGGGTCCTGCGCCAGACGCTCGCCGCGGCGCTCGAGACGGAGAGGTACGAAGTCGGCGAGGCCGGCGACGGCCGAGAGGGCCTGAACAAGGCGCTCCAGGGGAACTACGACCTCGTCGTCCTCGATATCGTCATGCCCACGCTCGGCGGGCTCGAGGTCTGCCGGAAGCTCCGGGAGGCCGGCCGGCAGATCCCCGTGATCATCATGTCGGGGCAGAAGAAAAAAGAAGTGGACAAGGTGCTGGGGCTCGAACTCGGCGGCGACGATTACCTGACCAAGCCCTTCGGCGCCGACGAGTTCATCGCTCGGGTCCACGCCGTCCTGAGACGGTCGCGGCCCGAGGTCCCGGAGATCGAGGACTGCACATTCGGGGATGTCGCCGTCGACTTCCGGAAGAAGATCGCGACCAAGGGCGGCCGGGACCTTCACCTGACGGCCCGGGAGTTCAGCCTGCTCAAGCTCCTGGCCGCCTGCGAGGGCCAGGTCGTCTCCCGGGAGACCATCCTCGGCAAGGTCTGGGAATATGAGAAGTTCCCGACGACGCGCACGATCGACACCTTCATGTACAACCTGCGGCGGAAGGTCGAGGACGAGCCGGCCGCGCCGAAACACCTGATCACGGTGCCGTGGTCGGGCTACAAGTTCCAGAAGTAGCTATTTCTTTTTGCAGGGGACCCAGATCTCGGTGCGCAGGTCCTCCGGTTTGACGGCCATGGGGTTCATGTCGAGGTAGCGCTCGAGCACGGGGCCGGCCGCCTCGTAGCCGTGCGCCGCCAGCCAGGCCATGACCCTCTCCACCACCGCGCCGCCCTTGTCGTAGGGGCCGACGTGGAGGGCGACGGCGACGGTCTTGTGCTCCCAGACTTTTTTTACGAGAGGCAGCTGCGGCGTCGCCTGGGCGCCGATGATGAATCCGACCTCCCACGAGAGGTCCTCGGGCTTGGTGGCGCCGGGCCAATTGTAGTAGACGCCGACCATGGGGCCGCGGACCTGGGTGAACAAGCTCTGGGCCTGCATGGCGCCGATCAGTTCGCCGATGACCGCGGTCATATCCGTGTACGGGCCCTTGTGGGCGATGGCGCAGTAGGGGAAAGGCTCGACGTCCTTGACCGTGACGTCCTGGGCGGCCAGGGGCACGACCAGGGCCAGGACGATGAGCATGGATAGCAGTTTTTTCACGACGGACCTCCTTCGGCGATCAGGTTCACCTGTCGGTATCGCGGACGATAGCATTCCCCGCGGCTGTCTGTCAACGCTCCGGAGTTGCGCGGCGGCGGGCGTTTCTGGGATAATCCCGGCTGATGCGTAAGTGGCTCGTCCTGCTCCTGGCGATCGCCCTCCTCTATGCTTTACCGAAGCTCAACACGCGCGGCCGCCGGAACGCTTTTCCGCTTCTCAAGCGGATCAACGAAACCATCAATATCCTGGCCTGGGTCCTGCTCGCCGTCTACTTCGGCGCTTTCCTCTACTGGATCTGGACCGAGGTCGTCCGGTAGGGCTTGAATTTGGATTCCAGGCGCTTGAGTGACTTCCGTGCCGTCGCGCCCGCGGCGGCCGACTGGTCGAAACCAAGCACGGATATCGAGACGTAGCCGTTGCGCACGGCCCAGATGTCCGTGTCCTCGCCGGCCGGCTCGTGGTGCTTCCAGGACGGCTTGTATTCCGTCGCCCCCTCGGGAGAAACGGTTTTCTCGAAGAACTCGAGCGGAGCCCGCGTGTCCTGTTTCGTGATTCGTACGCCCCGGATGCTTTCCCTTGGCAGGCCCGGGATGTTGACGTTGAGGAATGCCCCTTTCGGGATGCCGTCCTTGCCGACCGCCCGGACGATATCGGCCATGATCCCGGCCGCCGCCTTGTAGTCCATGCCCTTTCCCGCGGCGAGGTTGACGGCGATCGACGGGATACCCAGGAAGGCCGCCTCCCGGGCGCCGGCGACGGTGGCCGAATAGAACGTGACCGTGCCCAGGTTCTCGCCCCTGTTGATCCCTGAGACGACGAGGTCCGGTTTTTCGGGGAGGAGCGCCTCGAGCGCCAGCCGGACGCAGGTCGCGGGCAGGGCGTCGATGGAGAACCATGTCGCGCCCTGTCTCTCGCTCTCCTCGACGGCGATCGACCTGTCCGAGGTGACGCCGTGGCTGACGCCGCTGCGGGGGTCACGGGGAGCGGCGAAGGTCACCGTTCCCAAAGGCATGAGGGCGTCGGCGAGGGCCTGGAGTCCTGGCGCTTCGATGCCGTCGTCGTTCGTGACCAGGATCCTGAGCGGCCCGCGTGACTGTTCAGGGGCCATCCCGCCGCACGCTGCCGCCAAGAGAAGGGCCAACACGACGAATCCCGTCGATGACCGCCGTCGTCTTCTCATCGCTCGCTCCTTTGCTCCGAGGGTCCTTTTGCACATTCGGTGTGCAATCTATCAAAAGTCCGCGCCTGACAGTTCTTTAGAATCTCGGTCAGCCGCTTTTTCCACAGGGTTATGCACAAAGTCTGTGGAAATTCCCCTTTCATTTTTTATTTTTCACGTAGCGGTCGAACCATTCGAACATTTCCGCGAGGACGTGAAGGACCGACTCACGGGCGGAATAGCCGTGGCTCTCGTAGGGCAGGTAGACGAAGCGGGCCGTCGCCCCGAAGCCCTTGAGGGCCGCGAACAGCCGCTCGGACTGGATCGGGAACGTGCCGGAGTTGTTGTCGGCCATGCCGTGGATGAGCAGGATGGGCTCGTTGATCTTGTTCGCTTGCATGAAGGGCGACATCTTGATGTAGGTTTCAGGGGCTTCCCAGAGGGTCCGCCGCTCGCTCTGGAAGCCGAACGGGGTCAGGGTCCGGTTGTAGGCGCCGCTGCGGGCGATGCCGGCGGCGAAGAGGTCGCAGCGGGCGAGCAGGTTGGCCGTCATGAAGGCGCCGTAGCTGTGGCCGCCGACCCCGACCCGCTTCGGGTCGCCGACGCCCATCTCGTCGAGCTTGCGGATGGCCGCTTCGGCGTTGGAAACGATCTGTTGGACGAAGGTGTCGTTGACGGTCTGGGGGTCGCCGACGACGGGCATCTCGGCGTTGTCGAGGACGGCGTATCCCTGGGTGACGAAGAAGAGCTGCGACGTCCCCCGGAAGAAGGTGAACCGGTTGACCGAGCCGCGGACCTGGCCGGCCACGGCCGCGGTGTCGTATTCCATGGGGTAGGCCCAGACGACGACCGGCAGGCGGGTCCCTGGTTTGTGCCCCGGCGGCAGGTAGAGCGTACCGCTGAGCTCCAGGCCGTCGGCCCGCTTATAGGTAACGCGCTCGCGCTGGATCCCGGTGAGCTGGGGCGCCGGGTCCTTGAAATCGGTCAAGGCCGTCCGCTTCTTCGTCTTGAGGTCGTAGAGGTAGTAGTTGGGAGGGTCGATCGTGGTCTCGCAGCTCGTGATGATCTTCGTTCGCAAAGCCCCCGAAAAATCGACGAAGCTTTCATAGGCGGGGTCCTGGCACTCAAAGAGCCGCTCGACCTTCATCGTCTTGAGGTTCATCCGGTCGAGGAAGGGGTGATCGCCCTTGGGCGAGGAACCGGTCCCGGCGAGGTAGATCCAGTCCTTGTCCTGGAGGATGACCCGCTCGCCGGTCTTGAGGCTCGTCGTTACGGGCCGGCCCGGGTTGTTGTACCTGTCCTGGGTACTCAGGTCCCAGATCTTGACCGGCTCGGCGGCCGGGTTGAGGAGGTCGACGAGGAACGTCGTCCGCCAGCTCCGCTTCCACTCGCTCTGGGAAGCCAGGGCTTTTCCGGGTGTAGCGAAATAGGTGATGCCGGCGGCCCGCTCCTTGAGCTTGAGGACTTCTCCCGGCTCGCCCGCGAACGGCGCGTCGAGCGTCAGGTAGCGGTCGCGGAAGGGGACCGTCTTCTTCGGGTCGCCCTCGTCCAAGGCCTCGGTCCAGATGAGCGTCGCCGGCTTGTGGGTCATCCAGTTGACGCCGCGCGGGCCCTTGGGGACGCCGTTGATGGGGACGTTCTCCTCCGGCGGCAGGTCGGCCAGGACCTTGACCAGGCCGCCGTCCATGTCCCAGATCTCGACCGAGTGGGAGAAGCCGGAGGCCGGAAGCGAGGTGGAATAGGGCCGTTTGATCCGTTCGACGAGGATGTAGTCCATGGCTGGGGAGACGGAGATCGAATCGTAGATGCCGGGCTTTCCGATCTTGCGGAGCTCGCCGGCGGCGATGTCGACGATGGCCGTCTGGGACGTGGCGTAGTGGTCGAAGAGGAGCTCGTCGAACGAATTTTTGAGCAGGTCCTGATAGGTGGCGACCTTGGTCTCCTGGCCGCCGGAGACCTGGATCTCGGGTCCGACGGGGACGCGCGGCGCGGCCGGGGCCGGGCCGCGGCCTTCGGGCACGAGCGAAACGATCAAACGCCGGCTGTCCGGCGTCCAATCGACCCCGCCGAGGACGGCGTTGACCACGGCCGGCGTCAGGGCCTTGGCCGTGCCCGCCTTGACGTCGGCGGCCCAGAGCTCGACGCCGCCTTCGACGTAGCGGAGGAAGGCGATCCTCTGCCCGTCGGGCGACCAGGACGGGAAAGTGAACTTGAAGCCCTCGGGCAGGGCGATCTTCCGGACGAGGCCCGTCTTCATGTCCTTGAGGGAAAGACCCGTCGAGAAGCTCAGGACCTGCCGGCTGTTGAATGCGGGCGTGATGCGCATCCCGGCGATCCTCAGGATGGGCTCGGAGATGTAGTCGATCGACGGCATCGACTCGCGGTCGATGAGGGCCATGACGTCGCCGGCCGGGCTCATGGAGACCATGGGGGTCGGCGGGGCGTCGACGATGTCGATGACCTCCTTGGGCGGGAGCTTGTAGGGCTCCTGGGCGGTGAGCGCGGGGACGAACGCGAGCAGCGCGGCGCAGAGAACGGCTAGAAGGGCGGCTGTCTTTTTCATGGGGCACTCTCCTGGCGATTATTAATCATGGTCGAGGAAGGCCATTTTATACCGGCGCGCGGCCGGGTTGCAACGGGCAAGCCGCTTTTTTGATACGTTCGGTTGATTCTCTTCTTACTTATCTTATAGAATGCCCGTGCCGTATTCCCGGAAAGGCCTCATGAGCGACCGCGACCCGAAAAGCATATTCCTCTCAATCGTCTTCCCCGCCTACAACAAGGAAACACGGATCGCCGCGAGCATCGATGCAACCGTCGCCTATCTTGCCGGCAAGCCGTTCGCGGCGGAAGTCATCGTCGTCGACGACGGGAGCCGCGACCGGACGGCCGAGGCCGCCCGCGCTGCGCTCGCCGGG
>JADBLN010000086.1:0-6685 GCA_014894455.1 Acidobacteriota bacterium
GCTCGTAGATGACGTCGAAGGTATAGGGGTCCCGCGTGTAGCGATAGGCGATCTTGGCCGGGGTCGTCTCGATCTCGGCCGGGCTGAGGCTGCCGATGTCGACAGCCGCGCCGTCGATCGTGACCGATGCTGGGTCGGCGGAGAACGTGAGCGTCCGCCCGGTCTTCGGCGCGGCGAGGGAGACGAGGCCGCGGTCGTTGAAAGCGGCCCGGAGCCGGCCGTTGTCGAGGACCATGTCCTCGGCGGCGGCGGGAATGACGGCCGCGGATAGGAATAAGGCGGCCAGGCTTAGGAAAACGAGGGCGGTCAGGGCGCGCTTCGCGGTCATGGGGCTCTCCTTGCGGGGCATATTCTGATTATAAACGAATCCCCCTAACATTGCCGAGAGAACTCTGCTTCCCTGGAATTCCCCCATGCTTTATCGGCAATTTTGAACTCCCCTCCGGATTGACAGAGGGCAGGCCCGATGCTACTAATGAGGCGCCTTCGGGAATCAGGGGCGTTCGGAGCCCTGCCGGAGCTTTTCAGGAGGTCCCATAAAAACCCCTTCCCGGTCCGTTTCATTCGTCATACTCGTCTTTTGCGTCGCGCTGTCGTCGGCCGCGGCCGGCGGCCTTACTTAGTCGACCTTCATGTTGACGGACTTGGCGGGCTTTACGGCCGCGGCCGTCCGCGGCAGCCAGACCAGCATCTGCCCGGGGCCGGGCTTCCCAGTCCCGGTCCTGGCAAGGCCGGGGCCGCGGTTGGCCCAGGCATAATAAGGGATAGCGACAAAGGGCCGACCGCTCTCAATCGTTTTCCCGGCTACGCTCTTTGACGCCGAGGCCACGTTCCCCGTGATGACGACGACACCGTTGAGGAGATCCGGCCGGAATTCGGCGCTGAGGGCCGCGCCGTCCGGGAGGAAAAAGTCGAAAACACGGCCGCCGTTGTCCACTCCCTCGGCGGCGAAGACGACCGGGCCGCGCTGGAGGGCGACACGGCCGCTGTCGGCGGCCACGGAATCGTGGGCGACGACGCGACGCGCGAGCATGGGAAGTGAGAGCTCGACGGTGTCCCCATTTTTCCAAGTCCGGCGGATGCGGGAATAGCCGTCACGAATGTTCAGGGCCGCGGCTTCGCCGTTGACTTTCAGGGCCGGACGTTCGGCGCTCACATCGAGAAATCGGTAAAGGTCGGTCGGCATGGCTTTGTTCCCGGCCCAGCCGGGGATGCGGAGGGCCAGCTCGAACTCGCCGGGCCGCGCGGGAGAAACGATCAACTTGACCGCGCCGTCCCAGGGGTAACGCGTTTGCTGGGCGAGCGTGGCGGCTCGGCCGCCGAGGTCGATCTTCCCTTCCCCGGCGATATACAGGTTGACGAAGACGGTGTCGTCTTTCGTGGCATAAACGTAGCCCGGAAGCGAGGGCAGGAAGCGGGTCATGTTCGGCGGACAGCAGGCGACCTCGAACCAAGGACTGCGCTCATAGCCGCCGGCCGACTCGAGCGGGTTCTGGTAGAAGAAACGGTCGCCGCTGAGGGAGACACCGGAGAGGAGCCCGTTGTAGAGGACGCGCTCGAAGACGTCCATGTACTTCCCCTCGCCGTGGAGGAGGAAGAGGCGGTAGTTCCAGAGGGCGTTCCCGATGGCCGCGCACGTCTCGGTATACGCTTCGGCGTTGGGCAATTCGTAGGCGTTGCCGAAGGCCTCGGACCCGCTGCGGGCGCCGACGCCGCCGGTCAGATACTGCTTCTTGCCGGCGACGTTCTCCCAGAGCCGGTCGATGGCCGCGACATACTCCGGATACCCGCCGAGGGCGGCGACGTCGGCCATGCCCGAGTACATGTACATAGCCCGGACGGCATGCCCCACGGCCTCGTCCTGCTCGAGCACGGGCTTGTGGTTTTGAAGGTATTCGTCGGAATCATAGACGGAAAACGGGTCGTCCGGGGCGTGATTTTCGCCGCCGAAATAATGACCGCGCTCGTCGAGAAAGAACTTGGCCAGGTCGAGATAGGCGCGGTTGCCGGTGGCCCGGAAGAGCTTGGCCAGGCCGATCTCGATCTCCTGGTGGCCGGGGAAGCCGCGACGCTGGCCGGGGCCCGAGCCAAAGGTGCGGAGGAGGAGGCCGGCGTTCTTCTCGGCGATGGCCAGGAACGAACGCTTACCGGTGGCCTGGAAATGGGCCACGGCCGCCTCGTACATGTGGCCGACGTTGTAGAGCTCGTGGCTGACACGGAGGTTCGACCAGCGCTCGGGGCCGGAGCCGGGAGCGGGATGGGCGGGGTCGTTCGTCCGTGCCGTGAACAGGTAGCCATCGGGTTCCTGGGCTTGGCCAATGAGGGCGATGAGGTCGTCGAGAGTCTTCTCGAGGCCGGCGTCGGGATGGAGGCGGAGTGTATAAGCGGCCGCTTCCATGGACTTGTAGACGTCGGAATCGTTGAAGCGCCGGCCCTTGTGGGGGCCGGTCATGAGGCGGGCGGCCTTGCGGAAATTGTCGACGCGGCCCGTTTCTTCATTCATCCGGAGGGCGTAGGGGACGGAGACCGTGCGGTTCGTTTCTAGGCGCGGCGCCCAGAAGGAGTCGGTGAGCTTGACCTGGGTGAACGGGACGGGACGGATGGGGTAGTCGAGGGCGGCCGGCGCGGCGGGGCGGGCGCGGCAGCCGGAGAGGGCGAGGGCAAAGAGGGAGATGAGGGTGGCCGCGAGGGGGAGACGCATTCTTGTTCTCATGGGACCTCCTGTATCGCGGGAGACAAAAAACGCGAATAGACAATATCACGACAAGACGATCTCAATATATAGGGCTGGCTGGTCAATAACAATCTCACGGCAGCGTTTTTGTCAATACATTATTGCAGCCAAGCAACGAATCAAATATAATCGCGGGCATGAGCGGACCGTGGCTCATCCTCGTCGGCGCCGCGGCGGGTATATTCGCCGGACTGTTCGGAATAGGCGGCGGCATCATTATCGTCCCGGCGCTCATCCTGTTGTCCGGATTCCCACTCGTCAAGGCGACGGGGACATCGCTCGCGGCGATCCTCCTTCCCGTCGGCATCCTCGGCGTCGGCGCCTACTACAAGGCGCGCATCATCGATCTGCGGGCGTCGGCGTTCATAGCCGCCGGACTTCTGACGTCGGTCGTCGTCGGGGCCTGGTTGGCCAACACACTCCCGGTCGACCTCATGCGGAAATTTTTCGCCGTGTTCTGTCTCTATGTCGGCTGGAATTTCATCGACCCGGTGCGCCGGTTCCGCCGCTGGCGCGGACAGGACGTCCCGGCCAGGCCCGAGCCGGAGGCGAGCCCGCGGCCGTCCCCCTACGCGCTCGTCGGCATCGGCCTTCTGGCTGGGGTCATGGCCGGCATGTTCGGCATCGGCGGCGGCAACATCATCGTCCCGATGCTGACCCTGGTCCTTCACTATCCCGCCAAGCGGGCCATCGCCACTTCTCTCGGGGCCATCCTCTTCCCCTTCGGCCTGCCTGGGGTTCTTTATTACTACAAC
Organism: Acidobacteriota bacterium; assembly: GCA_014894455.1. GTDB lineage: Bacteria > Acidobacteriota > Aminicenantia > Aminicenantales > Saccharicenantaceae > RBG-16-66-30. Next base: position 3,490 of record JADBLN010000086.1, read on the forward strand.
GCCGGAACTCTCGACCTCACCGCCGCGGCCTGGATCGCGCTGGGCCTGTTTATGGGCACCGTGTTCGGCGCCCGCATCACCATCAGCCTGCCCTCGAGGACGGTCAAGCTCCTCTACGGCCTCTTCCTCCTCTTCGTCGCCGCCCGTTTCTTTTTCTTCTAGAGCCTCGGCTGGCGTAAGATTCTGATATAACTAGAATACACGACATTCTTGGCCAGGAATATGGCTCTAATCGGGCTTTTTCTCGGTGATTTTCGCGCTTGGCGACAAGCTCTAAGCGCGAACCTTGAACAGCTTCCCGGTTGCCCGGGCGACCTCCTGGCCCTCGCTATCGAGGAGCGCGCTTTCGGCGAGAACGATGCGCCCCTGGTCCTCGACGAACCGGCCCCTGAGCGTATAGGCCACACAGGTCGAGGCCGGCTTCACGAAGCGGACCGTCATTTCGCCCGTGACGCATTTAAGGCCTTTCGCTCCGACGGCGTAGATCATGGCCTCATCGAGGACCGTGGCCAGGAGCCCGCCGTGGACGATCTTCGCCCAACCCTGGAGATGCTCCGGAAATATCACATCCGCCGTCGATTCCCCGCGTTCCGAATCCGTTCGGATGCGGAGCTTCAGCCCGGCCGCGTTCTTCTCGCCGCAGACGAAACACGCGCGGTCGTCAAGGAATTCTTTGTCCATGGTCAGGCGCTCCTAGGGGGGTCGTTTTCCCGCTCCCCGTTTAGCACATTTCCCGGCTGGCCGCAAGAAAGAGAGAACTTGTCCCATCCCGCTAATCCCGATATAATCGCCCTTCCAACGGTATCCTAGACCAACAAGGAGGCCCGGCATGACCTTGGCCGCAGAAAACGATATCGTCCTCGACCTCTTCAAGGAATGTGACGCCCTGCTCCAGGGCCATTTCAAGCTGACCTCGGGCAAGCACTCGGAGTGGTATTTCGAGAAGATCCGGCTCATCGAGAAGCCGGCCGCCCTCGACAAGATCGTCGACCTCCTCGCCGCCAAGATCCGCCGCGAGGTCCCGGATTTCGATTACGTCGTCTCCCCCGCCTACGGCGCCATCGCCATCGGCTTCCTGGCCGCCCTCAAGATCGGCAAGAAGTTCGCCTTCACCCAGCGCGCCGACGAGAAAATGACCATCCGCTCCGGTTTCTCGGGACTCGACGGCTCACGCGCCGTCATCGTCGAGGACATCCTGACGACGGGCGGCTCGATCCAGGAAGTTGTAGCCTGCCTGCGCGAGCGGCAGGTCGCGGTCGCCGGGATCTACGTCCTCGTCGACAGGAGCGGCGGCGCCGTCCCGGTCGAAGGGAAGCCCGTTGGGAGCTTGCTCGCCCTCAAGGTCGAGGCCTTCGAGCCCGAGGTTTGCCCCTTCTGCGCTAAGGGCCTGCCCATCACCAAGCCCGGCGCCTCGGACAAAAAACCCTAACTAATTCATAATATTACTGTTGCTGTGGTCCGACCCCTTTTTTCTTTTTCCCGGCCAGCTTGTCGGAAACGACGTAGAACGAGGGGACGACGATCAAGCTCAGCACCGTCGACAGGACCAGGCCGCCGATGACGGCGATGGCCATGGGCATCCGGATCTCGGCCCCGGCGCCGATCCCGAGCGCCGGCGGTATGGCCGCCATCAGGGTCGCCGTGGCCGTCATCAGGATGGGCCGCAGGCGGATGGGCCCGGCCTTTTCCATGGCCTCTTTCGCGCCGAAGCCCTTCGCCCTGAACGCGTTGGCGTAGTCGACAAGGATGATGGAATTTTTCTTGACGATCCCCATGAGCAGGAGCAGCCCGATCATGCTGAAAATGTTCAGGGACTTGCCGGCGGCGAACAGGGCGAAGGCCGCCCCGGCGATCGAGAGCGGCAGAATGGTGATAATCGTGATGGGGTCCTTGAAGGAGTTGAACTGCGACGCGAGGATCATGTAGGCGATGAGGATGCCCAGAACCATGGCGAAGAGGAGGCTGCTCATGGATTCGCGGAAGGCCATGCTCGATCCGCCCAGGACGAGCCGGTAGCCGACAGGCAGGTTCCCGCCGAGCCCCTCGACCACGCGCAAGGCCTCGGCCTGGGCGTGGCCCGGAGCCACGTTAGCATAGATGGAAATCGCCCGCTCCCGGTCGCGCCGGGTGATGGCCTGGAGGGCGGCCTGTTCCTCGAAGACGACGAGGGAGGACAGCGGAACGAGCTCCCCGTTCCGGGCCCGGACGCGCAGGCGGGAGATATCGTCGGGCCTCGACCTCTGTCCGGCCATGAGCTTGACCCGGACGTCGAGCCGCCGGCCGCCCGTGCTGTACTTGCCGACTCTGATCCCGCCCACGAGGGCGTTGATCGTCGTGGCCACGTCGTCAATGGACACGCCCACGTCCGCGGCCACGGCCCGGTCCGGGGTCACCCGCAGCTCGGGCATGCCGACGCGGTAGTCCGAGTCGAGGTCGACGACGGTCCCGCTCGCCGAGAGCTCGTCCATGAGCCGCCGGCTGATGGGCACGAGCTCGTTCCAGTCGGCGCCGCGCAAGGAGAACTCGACGGGAAAGCCGCGCTGGGCCGTGAAGCCCTGCTGGGAGGTATCCTGGATGACGGCCCGCAGGCCCGGGACGGAGTTGAGCTCCCGGCGGAGCACCGCTGAAAACCCGGCCTGGTCCATCTCTCGTTCTTTGGGGGGAACCAGGGTGACGTAGAGCATGCCGGAGTTAACGCCTCCGCCGCCGCCCATGCCGCCGACGAAGCTGAAGACTTGGATGACCTCGGGGTGCTTCCTGACCACGTCCTCGGCCTTGATGAGAAGCGTGTCGGTCTCGGTGATGTCCGAGCCGACGGCAGTCTGGATGCGGACCATGACCCGGCTCTGGTCCTGGGACGGGACGAACTCGCTCGGCAGGATCATGAAGACGCCGATGGCCGCGGCGAAGAGGACCGCCGCCAGGGCGAGGACGAGGCCCGGCTTGCGGAGGCCGCGGTGAAGGACGCGGCTGTAGAGCTTCTCCAGCCGGCCGAAGGCGCGGTCGACGGCCAGGCCGACCTTGTTCCGGCCTTCGCGCGTGGTCTTGAGGAACTGGGAGCAGCGGGCCGGGGCCAGGGTGACCGCTTCGACGTAGGACAGGAGGACGGCGAGACAGAGGGTGATCCCGAACTGGAGGAAGTAGCGGCCGATGATGCCCTTCATGAACACGACCGGGACGAAGATGGCCACGACGG
>JADBLN010000086.1:6785-15753 GCA_014894455.1 Acidobacteriota bacterium
TAGCGGCCGATGATGCCCTTCATGAACACGACCGGGACGAAGATGGCCACGACGGCCAGGGTCGCGGCCAGGGCGGCGAAGGCGATCTCTTTCGTCCCCTCGAGGGCCGCGGGCACCAGCGCTTTACCTCCTTCGCGGTGGCGGAAAATATTCTCCATGACCATGATGGCGTCGTCGACGACGATACCGACGGCCAGGGCCAGGCCGAGCAGGGTGAAGGTGTTGAAAGTGAACCCGAGGAAGTAGATGATGGCCACCGTCCCGAGGAGGGACATGGGGATGGCCAGGATGACGTTGAGCGTGCTCGACAGGGAGCCGAGGAACAGCCAGCAGACGAAAGCCGTGAGCACGACCGAGAGCAAGAGCTCGAACTGGATCTCGTTGACCGATTGCCGGATGAACTCCGTGCTGTCGTTGGTGATGCCGATGGACATGTCCTCGGGCAGGGTCTTGCGGTAATCGTCGATGGCCTCGCGGACGCGCTTGGCCACGGCCACGGCGTTGGCGCCGCGCTGCTTCCGGATACCGATGCCCTGGGCCGGGCCGCCGTCGACGCGGGCGATCCTCCGGACGTCCTCGAACCCGTCCTCGACGAGGGCGACATCGCTGATGTAAATGGGGCTTCCCCCGACCTCGCGGACGACGATCTTGCGCAGGGTTTCGAGGTCGACGGCCTCGCCGAGGACGCGGACGTTGACCTCGCGGCCCGGCGTCTCGAGCCGTCCCGCGGGAAGCTCGATGTGCTCCCGCTGGAGGGCGGAGATGACGTCGCGGATGGTGAGGCTCTTTTCGTCGAGTTGGGCCGCGTCGAGCCAGATGCGGATGTTCCGCTCCAGGGTGCCCATGAGGGAGATCTCGCCGATGCCGGGGATCGTCTGGAGCTTCTCTTTGAGCCCGTAGCGGACGTAGTCGCTGAGGACGCGCTGGGGGTAAGGCCCGCCGAGACGGACCATCATGATGGGCTGGTCCTCGGGGTTGGACTTGGAGATGGTGGGCGGGTTCATGTCGCGGGGCAGGTTCCGGGCGGCCTGGGAGACCTTGGCCTGGACGTCCTGGAGGGCCAGGTCGACGTCCCGGGAGAGCTCGATCTCGACCGTGATATTGGCCGAGCCCTGACGCGCGCTCGAAGTGATCGTGCGAATCCCCTCGATCTGAATAAGGGCCTCCTCGAGGGTCTCGACGACCTCGTTCTCGATGACCTCCGGAGCCGCTCCCTCCCACGAGGCGGAAACGTTGATCGTGGGAAAATCGACATCGGGGAACTGGCTGATACCGATCCGGCTTCCGGCGACGACGCCGAACACGACGGTGGCGGCCATAAGCATCCAGGCCAGGACGGGTTTTCTGACGCAGGCTTCTGTCAGGTTCATCAGGACTATCCTTTTTTAGCCGGCGGGGCTTGCTTGTCCGCGGGTTTCTCGGCCGGGGCCGGGGCCGCGCCCGGGGCGATCATCCGGACCGTCACCCCGTTCTGGAGCGCCTCGGAACCCCGGACGACCAGGGCCTCGCCGACCTTGAGGCCGGAAAGGACCTCGACCTGCCCGTCGGCCGACCTCATGCCCAGGGTCAGGATGCGCTCGACGGCATTGTCCCCTTCGACGACGAAGGCGATAAACCCGCGTTCGCTCGGCCGAACAGCTGAAACCGGGATGACGGCGGCTTCGCGGGTGGAGCTCACGGGCACCGTGATCTCGGCGAAAGACCCCGGCCGCAGGGTCCGGTCGCTGGGGTCGTCGATGTTAGCCGTGACGGCGACCAGCCGCGAGACGTCGTCGGCGGACTCGGCCACGTGGACGACCTTGGCCGTGAACTCGCGGCTGTCCTCCCGGACGCGGAAGCGGGCTTCCTGGCCGGGCTTGATCCTCGCTGCGTCGCGTTCGGGGACCTTGAACCGCAGGAGTAGCGGGTCGCGCCGGACGAGCGTCGCCAGGACCGTCCCGGTCTGGACGTATTGGCCGGTCTGAACCGTCCGCGTCTGGATGATGCCCGCGATGGGCGCCCGGACGAAAGCGTCCCGGAGGTTGAGCTTGGCCTGATTGAGGGCCGACCGCATCTGGGCGACTTCGGAGGCGGCGACGAGAACTTTCGTCCGCCAGGCCTCGACTTCCTCTCCGGGAATGAGGCCGGGCGTCTGGGTGATGACGGTCTCGCGGCGTTTGAGGCCGGCCTCGGCGTCGGCCTTGGACGCTTCGGACTTTTCGTAGGCGGCCTGGGCCGCCTCGACCCCCAGGCGGTAGCGCTCCGTTTCGATCTCGACGAGGACCTGGTCCGCGGCGGCGAATCCTCCCTCGCTGAAAAGGACCCGGTCCGCAACACCAGGGACGCGGGCCGTGACTTGGACCTTTTCGAAGGCCTCGACTGAACCGACGGCGGTGACGGAGTAAACGAGCGAGCGGACCTGGACAGTTATCGTGTCCACGGGGAATTGGACACGCCCCCGTCCCCCTCCAGCGGCGGGCGGCGCGGCCCCTTCCTTCTTGCAGGCGCCGGTGATAACGATAACCGCGGCCGCGGCCGCGAGGACGGCGAGCTTCCGGATCTTTAGGCTTTTCAATTTCGTGGCTCCTTCCCGAAGGGATCGAGTCCCAGGGCCGCTTCCAGGTTGAGGAAGGCGACGCCCAGGCCGTAACGTTCCTGGACGAACCCGACCTCGGCTTCGAAGAGGCTGACGTTGGCGTCGGCGACCTCGAGGGCTGAGGCCAGGCCCTGTCTGTAGAGTTCGGCAGTTTCGGCCGCGTTCTTCTTGGCGACGTCGTGGGCGACAGAGGCCTGCTTGAGAGAGGCACGCTGATTTTCCAGGGAGACGAGGGCCTCCCGGACTTCGACGTCCACCCGGCGTGTCGCCGCCTGGACGTCGAGGTCGGCCAGGCGGGCCAGGGCCTTTCGTTCTTTCTGGTCGGAGAAACGGGCCAGGCCGTCAAAAAGTGTCCAGCTCAGGGTCGCGCCGACGTTCCAGTTCCAGGTCCGGTTATTGAAGCTGGCCTCGTTCGTCATCCTATATTGGCCGCTGGCGCTGAGCGAGGGGAGCCAGCCGAGCATGGGCACTTTGGCCAAGGCCCGCTGGGAGGAAGCCAGCCATCGGAGCGACCCGACGTCGAGTCGGCGGGCGAGCGCTTCCTCCACGAGGGCTTCGGAATTCGCGGCCGCGGCGGAGGCCGCCTCGATCAGGAATTCGGGCACGACGAGCGGACCGCGGACGGCTTCCGGGGCGTCCAGGAGATAACCGAGCTGGAGGATGCTCGTCTCCACCTGGCCCTTGACCTGGGTGACCCCGACTTCGGCGGTCGCGTATTCGAGCTCGGCTCGGGTGACGTCGTTGATCGAGGTGAGGCCGGCCGCATAGCGGGCCTTGGCTGCCTCGAGGCTCTGCCGGGCGAAGGCCAGGCGCCGGTTGGAGGCCTCCTGGACCTGGGCCGTGCCCAAAGTGGCCAGGAAGGCCTGGCCGACTTCGAAAGCCAGTTGTCGGCGGCTCTCAGTGGCTGCGGCGACATCGGCATTCCGCTGGGACCGGACGGCTGAGAGGGTGATCCAGCTCCGGGCGTCGAAGAGGGTCAGGTTGAGGCCGAGCGTCTCCGAGAGGCCGTTATAACGTTGGATGACGACCTCGGTGTCGCCCACGAGTCTCTTGACTTCGTAAGCACGGCGCTGATAGGTGCCCGTCGTGGTGATCGTGGGCAGGAAAAACGAACGCGCCCGGGCGACGCGGGCGTCGGCGGCCTTGACGTCTTCGCGAGTGGCCAAGGCTCGCTCGTTCCGCTCGAGGGCCAGCTTGACGGCCTCGTCGAGCGTCAAGGACCGATCCTGGGCGGCTAAAAGAGGCGCCAGGGATAGGATCAGGCCGAGGGAACCCGCCGCGAGGCGCCTTGCCCGGCCCTGTCGTGGGTATTCTGCCATCGTGTCATCTCCTCAAGGGGACCCATCCTGGGCCGCCCCGGAATCCCGGTTTAAACGCAAAACTATACTACACTATATTTTGACGCCCAAAATCCCGCTTTCTTCCCTGAATTCGCAATTCCCTCGCGGCTTGTTCGATTTCGTCTTCTGCGACGCCGACAAGGATTGGTACAAGAATTATTTCGTCGCCGTTCTGCCCAAGCTCGTCGTCAGCGGCTGCTTCGCGGCCCATAACGTCTCCGCAAAACAGCGCGGCTGGGGAAGCGGCGATTTCGTCGAACACGTCCTCGGCCTGCCGTTCATGGAGACGACCTTCGCGGAAGGCAGTCGGTCGGGGCTATCGGTTAGCACCAAGCGCGGCGAAAAATAAGTCCACGGACTTAAGACGTCCTTACGCCGCGATCTTGTCTTCCTCTTCTCGCTCAGGCTCCTGTTTAATGGAGTTCTCGCGGCGCCCCAGGGTGATGACGAGCTGTTTGTCGGCCAGTTTGAACGACAGGTGCATATGGCTCCAGATCCCCAGTAAAGCCGCGAACAAGAGCAAGCCGCCCGAAACCTGGTAAGCCCGGGCGTAACTCCCCGTGGAATCGGCGATCATCCCGGCCAGGTTCGGGCCGAAAACGCCGCCGACTCCCCAGGCGGTGAAGAGGATACCGTAATTAAGGCCGAGGTTTTTCGTTCCCCATAAATCGGCCGCCGTCGCCGGGAACAGGGATAGGCAGGCGCCGTAATTAAAACCCACGAGCGCGGCCCCGAAGAGGAAGCCCCCGGTGGTCGTGAATTGGTCGAAAAAGAACATGATCGAGGCCTGAACGAAAAAGACGATGATCAAAGCCCCGACCCGGCCGATGATGTCTGAAGCCATCCCGGCCGCCACGCGGCCTCCGGCGTTGAAGATCGCCATGAGGGCGACGAAGAGAAACCCCGCCTGAATGGCCCCGCCCGACTGGGAGGCGACGATCTTCGCGACGTGGCCGATGATCATGAGGCCGGCCGTCGCGCCGCAGGCGAATTGCACGTAGAGAGACCAAAATTTGGGCGTTCGGATCATCTCCCGCCAGGTCGCGTCGGCAAAGGGCGGAGTTTTGGCTTTTTTAATTTTCTTGAGATTGGAGGATACTGAGATTTGCCCGGGTTTCGGATTCTTTAAAAACTGGGCCGAGAGCCCGGCGACGACCAGGAATACGAATCCCAGGGTACGAAAGGCCCCGCCGATCCCTTGGGAGCCGAGAAGAGCTTTCGCTAACGGGGCGATATATACCGGGGCGAGACCGAATCCGGCGACGACAATTCCCGTGATGAGGCCCTTTTTTTCCGGGCCGAACCATTTGACCGCCGCGGGCGTCGCGGCGGCGTAGCCCAGACCGATGCCCGTACCGGACAAAGCTCCGAATCCGACGATGATCGGCCAGATAAAATCCGCCCGCCCCAAACTGGCGACGATCAAACCTGCTCCGCAAAGAACCGCGCCGGCCGTCGCGACCACACGCGGACCGAGGCGGTCCTGAAGGCGTCCCGCGGGGACCATGACAAGGGCGAAACAGGCGATGGCGATCGTATAGGGCAAGGTGGCCGTCGTCCTCGACCAGCCGAAACCGCCGTTTTGAATCGATTCCGTCAGTTGTTTGCTGAACACGCTCCAAGCGTAAAGCACGCCCAGGGCCAGGTTGAGGCCGAGACCGGCCATCGTGACGAGCCAACCCTTTTTTGTCATGGCAACTCTTAATATTCCGGACTTTTCCGAGCGTTTTCCGTTTCGGCCCAAAGCGGTTTCGACTTCCCGTTTCGACCACAGGAGGCTTCGAGGGGAAGTTCCCCGGGGACACGAAGTTTGCGATTTTAATTCAGATGGCAAAGCAATGTCAATTCGATGTCCTGGATCGGGACTGGCGCTTCTCCATCTTTTCGGCATTCGAAGGGGCTGACATTTAGAATCGACAAGGACACCGGCTCTATTCGGATCAGCTCGCGCCGGTCAGCTCTTTATCGAGTTCCCGGCGTTCGCGGAGCTGGATACGCTGGATCTCGCAGATATCGTCCGGGATCTTCCCCAGGGGAGAGCCGGAGAGGGCCGCGGCGATGGGGCATACGGCGCAGGTCTCGAATTCAGGGCAAAAAAGACAAGGACCAAGACGGGTGGAAAAATTGTCCAGCGAGAGCCGGGCATATTTCGCCGCTACCCTTGGGATGGCTTTTTTCAAGTTAACCGCCGGGTCGTCTACCCGGCCGAAATAATACGACCGGTATTCGGCGGTCTTCTCCTTGCCGCGGAAGAACCCGGGGAATAAGAAACAGCCCCAAATCCCGCCATCAGGGGCAATGGCGAACCTGTCTTGCCCCCCCGCGCAGAAAAAGAAGCCTTTTCCCCGGGGGCCCTTGAAATTGGCGATGCCGACGTTCCCCGTTTTCCGGAAATGCTCTATGGCGACCTCCCGCAGGGCTTTCATTTCCGCCCTCAGTCTTCTCAGGGAAACCTTGGGCCAGCGCTCTATCGCCGAGATCGAGACTTGAACGCTCGGAACTCCCAGGTCGAGGATGATCCGGGCTGATTCGCTGAGATGTTGGACCGTGCCGGGCGTGAAGACGCTGTTGACCTCGAGTTGGATATCCGGGCAGGCCAGCAGTTTCTTGATGTTTCCGATGATTTTTACGGAACTCCCCTTCTGCCGGCAGGTTTCTTGGGCGGTTCCGTCGAAACTGATTTCTAGGGCAAAACGGTATTTATTGAAAAGCCGAATTGCTTCGGCCGTGATCAGGCTTCCGTTGGTCGTGAGCGAGTATCGCGGCCTAGAGCCGGATTCTCGGCCGAGCTTCTCGGCGAAATAGACAGCCTTCGTTATGAGGCCAAAGCACAGGAGCGGCTCCCCTCCGTAGAAATTGAGGGAATATTCTTTGCCCAATCGAGGCAAAAAAAAACAAGAGCTTTCCGGAAGGTGGAAAAGCCCATCGTCTCATCGTTTTTAGCTTCGTAACAGTATCGGCAGCGGAAATTACACCGGTTCGTGACGATAAAAGATAAACCCCTGGTTTTCATTTCACGGATCGAAAAATAAGCTGGGCTTATCCGGGTCTTGCCCTCTATGGCTGCATAACGATTAATTTATTGACAGGGCAGCTTACCCCTCGATTCGGCTGCGGTTCCCCTGAGAACGTCAGGTCAAGGTAATCAAGGGCGTTTTGCGCCCATTTCTTGTTGTCTCCAGCGGGAAGCGCTTTTATGGCCTCCCTGAGAACCCGGGCGCACTTCAAGACGTTAGGCGTGACCCTAATTGTTTTGCTTTTGGCCATTGTCCTCTCCTTTTAGGCTAAAGAGTCTTTCCAGTCTTTTCTCTTCCTTCATCTCGAGAAAGTTATCATCGAGATCAATGTATTTCTTGTAGATGTAGATGGCGTTGCGATACTTTAGATTTCCCGCGAATGATTCGAGAATCTTGAATGTGAGCTCTTTATCGCCCAGGCCGGCCCACAAGGACGCCAGCCTGAGTTCGTATTCGAAATAAGCGAATCTGTCCGGCGAAATCCTTTCAATCTCCTGAACGAGGTTCCTTGTCCCACTGTCGTCCCCCTCGCGGGCGGAAATCATTGCCAGGTAGTATAGAGCGCCGATCTTATACTCCAAAGACTCATCCAGGAGTGTCTTAAATACCGATCGACCTGCGTCCAGCGCGCCCATGTAGTAATAGATTTCGCCCCTGAGAAAGGTGGACATGAACGTGTCATCCAATTTGCCCAGAACAGCGCAAACTTCGAGGGCTTTCCCAAACTCCTTGTTGAGCATGAGAAGGTTAGCATAGACGATGTTCCCAAGATCATACGGGTCGAGCCAGTAACTCCTTTCCTTGTATTCTAGAGCTTTACGAAAATCCGCTTCGTCGCCGTCTCGCCCATATCTCTTGTAATAGTAATACCCGACGATCGAGTTGAGACGGGGGTGGTTGGCATGTTTGATAATCCCTTCCGTCGCCAGCCCCGTGACCGAGTCCCAAACGTCTTCAGAGAAACACGCCTCTCTCAGCATCTTAACCCTTATGAGGGTACTATAGTATTCTGGAAGGTCCGGATTGAGGGATTGGGCTTGCGCGAGCAATTTCTCAGCTTTATTCAGCCAGGAAACGTCAATCTGCCAATTAAAATTGATGTAATTCGCATAACAGGAGGCGAGGCCGATATAAGCCGGCGCGAAATCAGGATCGATCGCCGCGGCCTCAGAAAACAGCTTTATGGCCAATTCATTGGCCTCGAGTGTGAACCGCCCCGCATAATATTCCCCTTGGTAGTAGAACTGCCAGGAGTCATCGCTTCCCGTGTTGAGGCGGCCAAGGATGAAATCGCCCTTGAGATAGCTATCGAGGGCTTGATAATTATTGGGATATCTGGCATCCAGGACATTGGTCCCACTGTCGATTTTAAGGGCTTTATAAATCCCCGCACAAATGCTCGGCGGAATGGCCAATGCTTTTTCGACCGGCGCCAAGAACGGCGACGCCCAGATGGTGAATCCGCCCTCTATTTTTATAAGTTCGACAGAGATCTGGATCGTGGGATTCCCCTTCTTGACCTCTCCCCTTAGTATGTAATCGACATCCAATTCGTTCCCAAGCTTCTTTACGTCCGCAATTTCGGCAGGGAACTGATGGATTTTAAAAGCCGGGATGACTCTCAACTTGTTGGGAACCGGCAGATTATCAGCAATGATCCGGGTGAGTTCTTCAGAGAGATAGTCATCATTTCCCGACGGATCGAGGCTTTTCAGAGGAGCGACGGCGATGGAAATAATTCCGCCGGAGGGAGATATCGACGGCCACTTAGCGATGGCGACAATCGACAAAATAGCCAAGAAGGAAAGGCCCCCGTAGATCAGCCGATTTTTCGTATGGACGCCGTTCTTGGGTAGAGCCTGATACCGCGTTTTTTCCTTCAGCCATTTATCGATTTCGTCCTTATAGGCGAAAACCTTCGATTTGGGAGATTTATCGTTGATACGATGTACCGGCAGGCCGAGCTCTCTCGCCCAGCGATAACACGACCGGACTTCGCGATGGAGATATTGAGCGATTTGCTTCCAAGAATCGAG
>JADBLN010000086.1:15853-27512 GCA_014894455.1 Acidobacteriota bacterium
ACTGTCAATAACCACGAAAAGCCACGAAGATCGGCATTCAAAGAGCATGTCGGGACAAGGAATCCCGCGGCGTAGGCGCACCCGGAGCCGTCCGGCCCGCCCTACCACTTCTTGTATTTCCAAAAAATGAGGAACCCCACCATGGAGACGGCGCCCAGGCCCATGATGAGCCAGAAGGCCGGGTGCTCCTTGAGGCCGAAGGGGAGCTCCACGTTCATGGAGAAAATGGACACGACGAACGTCGGGACCATGATGGCGATGGTAATGATGTTGAGGGTCTTCATCAGGACGTTGAGGTTGTTGCTGACGATGGAGGCCCGGGCGTCCATCAGGCTAGCCAGGATGTTGGAGTAGACTTCGGCCTGGCGGTAGCACTGGTTGTTCTCGATGACGATGTCGTCGAGGAGCTCCATCTCTTCCTGGGTGAAGCCGAACCGCACCGCGTTGTGGCGGATCTTCTCGATGAGGGCGCCGTTCGAGTTGACGGCGTTCTGGTAGTAGACCAGGCTTTTCTGCAAGGCGAAGAGGTTGATGAGGTACTTGTTCTCCATGGCCTTGTTGATCTTCTGCTCGACGTCGTCGGCGATCGTGTTGATGACCCGCAGGTGCTCCATGAAGTGGAAGATGGACCGGTAGAGGAGGCGGATCATGAGCTCGCGGACGCTCCCGACCTTGGCCAGCTGTTTCCCCTCGAACAGGCTCGTGTCCTCGGCCGCGACAAGGATGAGGAGCTCGCCGAAATAGAAGACGCCCATCGTCGAGGCCTTGAAGAGGAGCTGGTCGTCCCCCGAATAGTTCTTGGGCCGCTTGTAGATGAAAGCGATGTGGTTCGGTTCGCACTCGAGGCGGGCCTGCTCGTCGGGATCGAGGGCGGAATAGAGCGTGTGCTCGTCGATCTGGTAGGTGTCGACGAGGCGCCGCTTTTCGGCCTCGTCGGGATTGATGTAGAGGAGGATGGGGGCCTTCTCGTCGGCCGTCTCGACGATCTTGAAGTTTTCGATCCGGTAGCGTCTGAGCATCGACGGACTCCTTTCAGCGGTTCTCCGGCTTCCGGGGCCAATTATGCTCCCGCCGTGCGGGAAATGGCAAGCGGATCCGTCTTTTCGCCCGCGCCTATTCGAGCTTGATCGTCTTGGCGAGCTTGCCGCCGTGGCGCGATTCGTACTTGAGAGTGATTTCGCCTTTCCCTTCGATAAGGAACTGGTGTTCGACCTTGCCGAAACCGGGGACGACAAGGAACTGGACCTCGGGCTTGTCTTTCTTATAGGCCACCTGATCGCGGTAGGGGTCGAGGAGAAGCCCTCCGGCGACGATCTTTGCGCCGGCCCCGCTAACCTTGAGCACGTCCTTGGGATAGAGGTTGACCTTCTGGGCGAGATAGCTCATCGTCGGCAGGGCCTTGGGATTGGCCAGGCGCGTCCGGACCCGGTAGAGGTTTCCCCCGAGCGCCTTGACCTCGGTCACATCGAGCGCGACCTCAGGGAGGTGCTTGGCCGAGAAGAGGACGGCCATGGCGTTGCGGTGGACGAGGTCCTTGATCATGAACGGAGCGCCGAGGCGGGAGCTCATCTTGACCCAGCCTCCGATCTCCACGTCGCCGTAGTCCGGGTGCTTGAAGGGCTTCCAGGGCTTGTAGAGCTCGCCCTGGACGACGTTGTCGCTGAACTTGATCCGCTCGCGGTCGGAGACGCCCTCCGAAAACATACCGCGCACGGCCTCTTCGCGGGGCGAGCCGGGCTCGGGCCTCTCCGAAACGCCCTTGAAGGCTTCGGACTCGCCCTGGAAGACCTCGGCGCAGTAGAAATAGGCGCCCATCGTCTGGGTGATCCACTCTCCGGAATCCCCGTACGTCGTGTAAAGATCCTTCCAGCTGATCATGTAGCGGTAACCGGGGATGATCCGCTCCCCCTGCTTACCGAGATAGTCATAGACCGCGACGTCCTGCGGCGGGTACTCGCCGAGCCCTTTCCGGCTCGGGCCGCGGAGGATCATGCCGCCGTTGTTGTGGAAGGACCAGGCGAAGGCGATGTTAGTTCTGGCCATCGTCCACTCGGCCAGGGCCTTGAGCCCGACCCCGGAGAACGGGTATTCCCCGGAGCCGCCCTGGACGTACGGCGGCGCCCAGTCGAAGCCCCAGTTCCGGTTGGGGTCGACGTAGCCCTCGCCGTCCTCGTTGACCCGACCGTCGCCGTCGTTATCGAGTCCCTCCTCGCCGAGCATCGACCATTCCCCCTTCTCGCCCGGCTTGATGCGCACCATCAAGCGGGGGTCCTCGGGATCGGATTTATACGGGCCGAACGGGTCCTTCTTGCGCATCGTGCAGATGTTGCCGTCGCCGTCGAGGTCGTCAGATGGGTCCTCGTCGAAGAGCCCGTCCTTGTCGTCGTCCACGGTGATGCGCAGGCTGCGGTTGCTGTCCGGGGAGTTGGCGTCGGTCATGAAGTGGAACCGGCCGTCGACGTTGACGACGGGCACGATGTAGAGCGCGGCCTTGTCCACGAGGCTCGTCATCTCCGGGTTCTTGCCGTAATTGCCGAGCACGTAGTCGAGGAGGTAGAGCGAAATGTCTCCGCCTTGGATCTCGTTGCCGTGCATGTTGCCGTCGACGTATATCCCGGGCTTGTCCAGGGCGGGGCCCGTCTTGGGGTTGTTGACGGTCAAGGCCATGATGGGCCGGCCTTCCTCGCTCTTGCCGACCGTCTCGAGCGTCGTCAGCTGGGGATAGGCCTTGTTGAGCGCCCGGAGGGCCTCGTAGACCTGGTCCAGCGAGTGATACTGGTCGAACCTCAAGGGGACCGTGATCTCGGACTTCTGCGCCGGCAGGGTCGACGCGAAAAGCATGATCAACAGGACTAAACCGGCGAGCTTCTTCACTTGGCACCTCCCAGGTCGATCTGGCGCGAATCGCCCCAGGCCATCTGCGTCTCCGCTTTGACCTCGAGCTTGACGGGTTTCGCGGCCCGGACGATCCAGGTCACCGGCTGGGAGCCGTGGGCCGGCACGGCCGGGACGAGGCTCCTCTTTTTCCCTTGGACGATCTCAAAGCCCTGGCCGCCGAGGGTGACGATGACGGGCAGGACGCGCTCGTTGCGCCGGCCCATCGCCGTCGGGTAGGGCATGTCGCCCGTATTTTCGACCCAGACCTTGACTTCGTAGACGCCGGCGCCCAGCCGCTTGACCGCGGCGTCGGCGATCTTGATGCGGGCCATCTTCTTGGCGATCTCGAACACCCACGGGACCTGGCCCTTGAGCAGGCCGTCGACCATCTTGGCCGGAGGCGTGTTGTCGGTGAAGGGCACGGCGCCGCCGATCTCGACGTCACCGAGGGTCGGGTGCTTGAACGGCTTCCAAGCGGCGAATCCTTTCCCGCCGAGCTCCTTGTCGCTCCAGGCGAGGAGGGCCTTCTCCTTGGGGTCCATCCCCTCCACGCTGGGCTTCTTGGGCATCTGTTTCATCATCTCGGCCATTTTCTTGGTGTCCATCATGCCGCCCTTGAGCCCTTCGATGACCTGCTTGGCCTTGAACTGGTCGGGCGCGCCGGAAGCCTTGAGAAAGGCGTCGATCTTCTCCTCGCCCAGGGCGATGAACTCGTCGTTGGTCATCTTCTCGAGCTTTTCGGGCGTGATCTCGTCGGCCGCTTTCTCCTCTTTGACCTCGGGCAGGGTCCAGAAGTCCAGGGCGAAGGAGGGCAGGCCGAGGTGGTAGTAGGCGTAGAGTTCGAACGAGCCGTCCTTGTCGGGCGCCGGGTCGAGGCGCTTCCCGTCGAGCTTCGCGGCTTTCAGGAATTCCTTATATTTTTCGGAAAGCTCCTTATAGAACTTGAGGTCGTCGTCGAGGGGGTTCACCACCGCCCCGAGACCCAGGAACCCGGCGATCATGGACTCGGTCACTTCCATGCCGGGCGGGACGAGCGGCCGGACGAGGTCCATGACCTCGGCGATCGTGTAAGTCCGGGTGGGGTCGGCGTTGATGTAGCCGGCCATGTTCTCCGGGACCTTGATCTGGTTGAGGTCGGCCTCCCCTTTCCGGCTGCCGCGGGGCGGGGCGAGGCAGAAGTTCGCTTCGCCGAAGACAAATGTCAAACCGACCTCCCGGTGGAGGTCGAAGAACTTCAGCAGGGCGAAGGTCTCCGTCTCGCTTCCCGACCAGGCGCCGGAATCCGGGGCGAAGAACTTGAAGAGGTGGGGGAAGGCCGTGCCGACGTTGACGCCGCCGGGCCCGTCCTCATTGAACTGGCCGTCGCCGTCGTTGTCGAGGCCCTCGGAATAGAGCTTCCAGACGCCCTTCTCGCCCTTGGACCCGTCGGCCTTCTTCATCAGGCGCGGCTCGACGGGGATAGGGATCCAGGCGCCCTCGGGATCCTTGACCCTCATCTGGGTGATGACGCCGTCGCCGTCGAGGTCGTCGGTCCCGTCCTCGTCGGTCTGGTCGTCCTGGTCGTCGTTGCGGGGGCGGGCGTTGCGGGCGTCGAGGCGCAGGGGCTTGCCGAAATAGACCGCCGCGGCGTCCGGGTTGCCGCAGGCGAGGATGTACCAGGTCCGGTCGGAGCGCATGTCGGCTTTCTCGCAGACGAGCTTGGCCAGGTACAGGGCCGCCTCGCCGGAGATGGGCACGGTCCCTTCCATGTTGGCCGCGATGAATACGGCGGGAAGACTCTTGGCGGTTTTCGCGGTCTCGGGACCGATCTCGAGCAGGGCGAGCTCGCGGCCGCCGGGGCTCTTGGCCAGGATGTGGACCTTGGCGAAGCCGGGGTTGGCCCTGGCCAAGTCTTGGACCGCCGCGGCCAATTCCTCGGGCTTATGGTAGCGGTCGAAGGTCAGGTCGGCCGCGGCGAGCGGACCGAGCGCAAGACACAGGAACATCAGAGTTGAAAAACGCAGGCAGGGGCGAAGGGTCACGTGACGGTACCTCCGATAAGTAAGGTTAAAGCGGGCCGCATTCGGCTCAGGTCGATTTTGGCCCGGAGTCCGTCATTCTCGCAAATTCGCCCGACAGGGTCAACCTTCCAAGTGTCACCGCCCGTTTTGGCAGTGACGGAGGCCATGCATCTCCCCCGGCCCCCCCGGGAACCAGTCCGCCGGTTCCTACGCCGCATAAGCGGCGAGCCCCCTCCGCTACGGGGGCTATGCATGGCCTCCATCACTGCCCGGGCGGCACCAAGAACGTCCCCGCTCCACGGCATATGCGCTAGTGTTCAGGGGACATGTACTTCCGGTACGTGTCCCCCTTCTTATAAAAGTCCCCTCCCGGCCGGAGGGTGCTAGATTCGGGGACAAGCACCGTTTCCTGAGAAACGGCGCGTGTCCCCCTTCGGCCTTCCCGTTCTTTTTCCTCTGCGGCCTTGACCTCGGGTTGCCGCGGTGATAGAAAAACGGTAGTTCCAGAATACGGAGGGCGAGCATGTTCAAGAAAGCAACGATGGCAGTCATCATTCTCGGGATCATCGTTCTAGCGGGGCTCGAGATCCCGGCAGTAGCGCAGCACGGCGGCACACCGTCGGTCCTGCCCATACGCGAGCGGGCCGCGTTCGTCCACAAGATCGCGGCCAAGCGGCTCGATACGCTCCTGCCGCGGATGATGCGCGAGACCGGCTTCGACATGTGGATCATCTCCTGCAACGAGGACAACCTCGACCCCATCTTCGAGACCATGATCCCGTACGAGAACTGGAACCCGATCACCCAGATCCTCGTCTTTTATGACCAGGGGCCGGCCAAGGGCGTCGAGCGGCTGAACGTCGCCCGGACCGACACCCAGGGGTTGTTCAAGAACGCCTGGGACGCCGCCGCCTGGGATACGAAGAAAGGCGAGAGCCAGTGGGAGGCGCTCGGCCGCGTCGTCCGCGAGCGCGACCCGAAACGGATCGGCCTCAACGAGGGCGAGGTCCAGTGGGCGGCCGGAGCGCTGACCTCCGTCCTGAAGAAAAAGATCGTCGAGGCGGTCGGCCCGAAATACGCGGCCCGGTTCCAGTCCGCCGAACCTCTGGTCACTCTCTGGGCGGAAACGCTCCTCGAGGAGGAGGTCGAGATCATGGAACGGACCGCCGCCTTGTCCCGGTCCATCATCGCCGACATGTTCTCGCCGAAAGTCATCATGGTCGGGCAGACGACGGCGGACGACCTCCGCTGGTACTACTGGCAGCGCGTGGCCGACCTCGGCCTCAAGGTTTCCTTCAGTCCCTTTGTTTCGATCCGCGGCCGCGCGCCGAAGGACGTCGAGAAATGGGGCAAGGACGACAAGGTCATCCGGCCCGGCGACCTCCTCCACTGCGACGTCGGTCTCAAGTACATGAGGTGGAATAGCGACCACCAGGAGATGGCCTACGTCCTGCGCCCCGGCGAAACGGACGCGCCGGAGACGTTCAAGAAGCTCATGGCCGAGACGAACCGCCTCCAGGACGTCTACTGCGGGGAATTCCGGACGGGCCTCACCGGGAACGAGCTCCTCGGCAACATGCTCAAGAAGGCCCGCGAGCTGGGCATCCCGAACCCGAAGATCTATTCCCACTCACTCGGCTATTTCCTCCACGAACCCGGGCCGCTCATCGGCCTGCCCTGGGAGCAGGTCAACAACGTCGGCCGCGGCGATATCAAGCTCGTCGCCATGAGCGCGTTCACGGCCGAGATGAGCGTCACGGGGCCGGTACCCGAGTGGGGCGGCGCGGACTTCCGCGTACCTCTCGAGCAGGACATCCTCTTTGACGGCGAGCGGGCCTTCTTTCTGGCCGGCCGGCAGACGTCGTTCCACCTTATTAAATAGCCGCAGGCCTCCGCGGCCGGCTTTAAACCGCCTAGAGCGACTTCGGCGCTTCTTTTGTTCTCTCAATCCTGATGTTCAGTCGGGCTTGAAGATACTCGACCGCCGAGAGGACGGAGTTTTCCAGGATGAGCCGTTCTTTGGCCAGTGACGATTCCGCCTCCGCAACGGCCCCCCGGAACTCGGCCGGAGCGGCGGCGACGGACTTGAGGCTGGCGATGACCGCCTGTTTCTCGGCGGAAGTCAGCGCGGGCTCGGACCCGGGCCGGACGACCAGGAAGAGAACCAGCGCGGAGGCCGCGACCACCAGGACCGCCGCGGCCGCGGGAAAAGGATGAAGGACGAACCGGCGACGGAAGGGAGCGCGTGTCGCGCGTCCGGCCCCTTCGGCCGCCCAAGCGGCCGGGTCCAAAGGAGAGTCCGGGGCCTTGGCGAGGAACTCGGAAGTCTCCGCGGAGAGGCGGGCGGAAAGAGACGCCGTGAACCGGGCGTATTCCCGGCACGCTCCACACTGCGCCGCGTGGCGTTCGGCGAAGCGCGGCACTTTCTTTCCCCTGTCTTCCGCCCTCGATATCAGCCAACGGGTTAGATTGCAGAACATCGTCTTTCTCCTTCGCCTCATCCGAGCCGCGTTTCCCTGACAGCCGCGGTCTTCGTCGTCGCCGCCGCCCGTCCCGGCGCGGGCCCCACCCGCTTCATCAGGTTCGTCCGGGCGCGGTGAAGAAGAAGGCGCACGGCCAGCCGGCTCTTGCCGATGGACGCGGCGATCTCTTCGATCGTCAGGTCCTCGCCGTAACGCAGCCAGAGGACGCGATGCTGGTTCCGGCCGAGCGTCCGGGCCGCGTCCCAAAGGCCCGTTGACCGAGTCTCCCCGGCGGCCGCCCGGCGAGCGAGGTCCGCCGAAGCATCCGCGACGTCGGGGCCGAACCTCCCCGCCGCGGTTTTTTTTCTGCGGTAGGAGCTGATGGCCAACCGGTTGGCCGACGTATAGAGCCAGGTGGAGAACCGGAGCGCCGAGTCATAATTGCGGATGTTCCTGTAGAGTTTGAGGAACGTCTCCTGGACCCGGACCTGGAGGTTGTCCTGTTTTTCCTGGGCCAGGAAGAACACCATGCTGGCCTTCTCGACGAACTTGGACTGATTGATCTCCTTACCCAATCCGGACAAGTCCTCCACGACTCCGCTGAGGAAGGTGCCCGAGGAGACGTCCTTGAAGGCGGCGTTCAGCTTGGACGAGGCGAAGCTTTTCGTTTTCCCCGCCGCCGTATCCAGGACCTTCTCGACGGCTTCCCGGTTCTCGGAGAAGACGATCAGGCCGTCGTTGATGAAGGCGCCGAACTCGTCGCTGCCCGTCGAGTAAAGCGTGTAGGCGCCGTAGGGAATTTCCTGGTGGTCCTTATCGAGGGCGAGCAGGGCCAGGAGGCCCGCCTTGTCGAACTTTCCCGTGACGGCGAAGACGGTCTGCTTGTCTCCGGGATCAAGCCCGAAAATCGTCAGACCGGCGATGTCCTTGAACAGGTCGATCTTCAGCCACCGGCCGATGTCCCGGTTCTTGATCTGGAGCCTGCCGTCCTTTTCCAGGTATTCGTAAAGCTTGGTGGCGACGAACTTCTCCATGTCCAGGTGGGCCACCCAGCGGGCGCCCTCGGGGACGACCGACGTGGGCAGGGTCCCGGGCCAGGCGGGAACGATGAGGATGAGGGCCGCCAGGACCAGGGCCGCGATCAGCGCGATCAGCAAAAGGGTTTTCTTGAACATCCGTGACTCCTTTGCGCGTGATTTCTACAACCTGTAATACGCCGCGGCAACCCGGATGTTTCACCCCGTTTCGAAATAAATCTCCGCCGGCCGGCAGCGTTTCAGGCGGCCCGGGCTTTGCGGACAGCGGCCCGCCAGCCCGCGTAAAGTCTGTCGGCGACCGGCTTTCTCATCGCCGGCGTGAACTTCCGCTCGTCGACCGAGAGGCGCTCGATATCGGCCGTCGTCGCCCACAGGCCGGCGCCCAAGCCCGCGAGATAGGCCGCCCCGAGCGACGTCGTCTCCACGGTCTTCGGGCGGAGGACGGGGATGCCGAGGATATCGGCTTGGAAACGGCAGAGAAAATCGTTGACCGAGGCGCCGCCGTCGACGCGGAGCTCGCGGATCTTCAGCCCCGAATCCTGCCGCATCGTCTCGAGGACGTCGCGGGTCGAGTAGGCCATCGCTTCGACGGCGGCCCGGACGAGGTGGTTCCGGTTGGCGCCGCGGGTCAGTCCGACGATCGTACCCCGCGCCTCGGCGTCCCAGTAGGGGGCTCCGAGCCCGACGAAGGCCGGGACGAAATAGACCCCAGCGTTGTCCTCGACCGCCCCGGCCGCGGCTTCCGATTCAGCGGCCGAGCCGATGAGGCCGAGCTCGTCGCGCAGCCATTGGAGGGCCGCCCCGGCGACGAACACGGACCCTTCGAGGGCATAGGCGGCTTTGCCTTCGGGGCCGCAGGCGACCGTCGTGATCAGGCCATGTTTCGATTCGACGGGCTTTCGGCCGGTATTGAGAAGGATGAATGCGCCCGTCCCATAGGTGTTCTTGATCGCCCCGGCCCTGAAGCCGGCCTGGCCGAAAAGAGCGGCCTGCTGGTCCCCGGCGACGCCCATGATCGGGATCCCGGCCGGGAGCCGGCCCAGGCGGACCGTCCGGCCGAATTCGCCCGAGGACGGCAGGACGCGGGGCAGGATGCCGGCGGGGATGCCGAAGAGGCGCAGGAGGTCGTCGTCCCAATCGAGCTTGTGGATGTTAAAGAGCATGGTCCGCGAGGCGTTGGTGAAATCGGTGGCGTGACTCGCGCCTCCGGTGAGCTTCCAGAGGACCCAGGAATCCGTCGTGCCGAAGGCGAGGCCGCCGCGCCCGGCTCGCTCGCGCAGGCCGCCCCGGTCGAGGATCCACTCCGCCTTGGTGGCCGAGAAGTAGGCGTCGATCGGCAGGCCCGTTTTATTCCGGACGAGCCGGGCGAGGCCCTTCCGAGCGTTGAGTTCGCGGCAGCGGCCGGCCGTGCGGCGGCACTGCCAGACGATCGCGTTCCCGACGGGCCGGCCCGTTTTCCGGGTCCAGACGACCGTCGTCTCGCGCTGGTTGGTAATGCCGACGGCGGCGATCGTCCGGCCGGGGACGGCGGCGAGGACCTTCTGGATGGTCCGGTAAACGCTCCGCCAGATCTCCTCGGCATCGTGCTCGACCCATCCGGGACGGGGGAAATATTGCGGGAACTCTTCGTACGCCGCGGCGACGGCCCGGCCGCGCCGGTCGAAGACGATGGCCCGGCTTCCGGTCGTGCCCTGGTCGATGGCAAGAACGTGGTCCACGTCAAACCCTTGAGGCGACCCAGTCGAGAATGTCGTTGAAAACCTTCTCCCGGCCGAGGTCGATCGACAGCGCATGGAGCATGTCCGGGTACTCGAGGAGGGTCTTGTCGGCGAGCGGGAGCTTCTGGAACATCTTCCGCCCGGCCCGTTCGTCGACGAGAAGGTCGACCCCCGGGATGAGAAAGAGCGAGGGGACGGCGAGTTTTTTGGCGAGCCTCCGCGACCGGGCCTGCGCGGGCAGAAAATTGAACAGGCACTTCAGACTGGCCACTCGGATCTCGTCAGGACTCGCGTTCATGACCGAAAGATAGTCCGGGTCGCGCGTGACCATCTCCGAGGTGAAGGGCACATCGACCATCAGCGTCGGGTTGAACAAGAGGAGCAGGACGAGTTTCACGTAGGCGCTCAGCGGGAACTTCATCCCGTTCTTGAATGACGGGGCGATCAGGACCTGTCCGGCGAACTTGTCGGCGTTCCGGCAGGCCAGGTTGAAGGCGAGAAGGCCGCCCAGGCTCTCGCCGAGCAGGAAGATTTTCTTTCCGGGGTTTTCCCGACGGGCGATATCGCCCAATTCCAGGATGTCCCGGTCCCAGACCCGGAAGGAGCCGATGTGGCCCCGGGGCCGTTCGGGCGTCCGGCCGAAGCCGCGGAGCTCGACGGCGTAGGAGGCGAAGCCGCGTTCGGCGAAGTGGCCGGCCAGAAAATTCCAGCGGGCCGAGTGAGCGCCGAGGCCATGGACGAGGAGAAACACGGCTTTGGGGGACGCGGGCGACGGAGATGCATCCCACCGGCGAAAGAGAATGTTCGTTCCTTGAAGTTCAGGCATGGCCGGATTATAACAGAGCGGAGTCGTCCGGCGGAAGCGGGAATCCGCGGCCAGCCGTCCGGGACACTTGAACGGGAGGGACTTTCTCTGTATGATAAGGGAAATCTTAGAGCAAGGAGGCTTGGTGGCCAGAGGAAACAGAGCATTTAAGAGCGAAAAAAGAGGCAAAGAGCTGAGGCGCCTCAAAAAACAGGAAGAAAAGCGGTTGAGACGCCTGGCAAAATTGGATGCGCCCAATGGGGAATCCCAGGAGCTGACGCCGGACGAGGCCCCGGCGGCGCCGCCCGGTCCGGACGATCCCGCCCGGGAAACGTCCTGAGACCGTACTCTAACGGACAAGATCCTCTCATTCCGGCCCGAAACCCCGCCTCGGGGTCTTATTCGGGGCCAGAAATCTCCGACAAGGCTGCGATGACGTCCTCCGCCCGCCCGGCGAGAGCCCGCCTCCGAGGCGCGGCATTTATTCTTGCGGTGATTCCGGTTCTCTGGGGGCAGGCTCCCGAACGGACGCTCTTCAAGGATTTTCCGCCCGACGATCCCTGCCGGAAGATTATCCAGACCGTCCTCGACTCGCCCTTCTACTCCATGCGCGGTGGATTTACGGCCCGGGAATGGACCGGGGCGGGCTACGGCGGCGCCTGGGAACGGGCCCGGCAGTATTTCCCCAACCAGGTCTATTTCGTCCGGCCCGGCACGTTCTTCATGACCCACGGCTTCAGTCCCGACGGCCGGCTGTTCA
>JADBLN010000086.1:27612-47440 GCA_014894455.1 Acidobacteriota bacterium
CGGCCCGGCACGTTCTTCATGACCCACGGCTTCAGTCCCGACGGCCGGCTGTTCATGGAGGTTCACGAGTCGGCCTATCTTTCGCTCTGCGTCGAAAACCGGAAGACCTTCGCGGACGGCTCGATCGTCGGCGAGTACGGCCGGATGGCCGGCGCCACCGACGGACGCGAGGCCGCCTCCTTCCAAGAAAAGATGGGGAAGCTCGAGAGGTATTTCCACGACGAGGCGGCGAAGGCAAGCCTCCGGAGGGCGCTGGGCGATGGCCTCTACCTCCGGCTTCTCAGGGAGCTCCGTGAGGAGGATTACCACATGTTCGCCGGCGGGCTGATGCACGAGGGGATGCACGCCGGGATGGACAACGACCTCCTCGTGGCCGGGATCCAGGCCGAGTTCAGGGCCGGCCGGCTGCCCGTCCAATGGGACGAACTGCGGGCCTACATGGCCGAGGTCGGCTACCACCGGCCTTACTGCCGGTGGGCCGCCGGCGACATCGCGGCCGGATGGCGTCAGGTCGAAGACCTGCTCAAGGAGCTCGAAGCGTTGCGGAAGAAGCCGAAGCTTTTTCGCGAGGCGGACAAGGCGAGGTTCGAAAGGGCCAAGGCCAAAATCGGGGCTCATCTGGCCTTCATCCGGCTGCGGATGCGCGAGATCTGGCAGTCGACCCAGCGCATGCAGGGCCTCACGACGAGCGTCCGGAAGGATTACGTCAGGCCCGACCCGCCCGCCGACGTCGACGGCCTCATCACGAAACTCGCCAGTGACACGGCCGGCTTCGTCGACGATGTCGGTGAGGCCATCCAGCGGACCGAGCTCACGCTCCGCGCTCTCGAGGAAACCCTGGAACTGTGGGATGAATGGGCGGCGGGGCGCCGCCCCTTTCCGCCTCCCGTAACGGACTCGAACGACGTCTTGAAGAGGGTCGGGGACACGCCGTGGCCGACCCCGCCCGGAGACGAGGTCGGGGCCCTCATGAAGAGAGCCGGGGAGGAGATCGCCAAGGTCCGGGCATCGCTCCCCTCCGGAAGGTCCTGGCCGTAATTTTTCCCTTGACAAGCTCCTCCCTGAATAATATATTCCTATACGTTCATGTTGTATGATTTTTTTAACTTAATTGAACGTATAGGTATAGTATGAACAAAGATGTGATCACCCTCGACGACCTGGCCCGCAAGGTCGGCGTCGCCCCCGACCGCCTCGCCGAATGGACCAAGGCCAAGCTCCTCAAGCCGGACGGCTTCGGCGACGGCAAGGCCCCCCTCTTCGCCGCCTGGAGCCTCGAGCGCGCCGCTCACATCCGGAGGCTCGCCGACCTCGGCTACGGGACCGAGGAGATCCTGAAGATCATCAAGAAGGTCGGCCTGCCCCGGGACGAGCGCGGCCGTAAGCGGGCCCCGGACAAGGGCCGCTTCCTCACGGTCGGCAACCTGGCCGAGCGATCCGGCGTCAGCCCGAGGACGATCAAGCACTGGGAGGACAAGGGCATCATCGAGCCCGACATGCGAACGGAGGGCGGCTTCCGGCTCTATTCGGAATCCTACGTTTTCCTCTGCAAGCTCATCCGCGACCTGCAGCTCTTCGGCTATACTCTCGATGAGGTCAAGGCGGTCTCGGACGACGTCCGGACGCTCCTGGCCATCGAGGCAGCCCCCAATTCCTTCCCCCGGGCCGAAGTGGAGAAAAAGCTCGAGGCCATGCTCGGGGCCATTCAGGGGCTTTTCGACAAGATGAAGCTCCTCGAGGAGGGCATCGAACGTTGGGAGGACCTCCTCAAGAAGAAGAGAAAGGACGTCCTGGCCATCCAGGCTAAGAATTGTAAACGGGGGGAAAAAGCCAAGGAGGGAAGCGATGCCTAAGATCGTCTTCATCGAACCGCAGGCGCCGAACCTGCACATCTTCAGCCAGTTCCCCCTGCCCCGCTTGGGGACGCTCATCCTGGGGACGATGATGAAGAAGCGCGGCTGGGAGGTCGAGGTCTACGTCGAGGATTTCCGGAAGATCGATTTCGACGTGATCGCCTCCGCCGACTTCGTCGGCATCTCGACCATCACCTCGACCGCGCCCCGGGCCTACGCCATCGCCGACCGGGCCCGGGCGATGGGCGTCCCCGTGCTCATGGGCGGGCCCCACGTGACCTATCTCACCGAGGAGGCCCTGGAGCACGCCGACTTCGTCGTCCGGGGAGAGGGCGAGGCGGCCCTCGCGGCCTTCATCGACGCCCGGGAGAGCGGCGGCGACTGGGCCGATGTCCCGAACCTTTCCTACAAAGACGCCGCGGGAAACGTCGTCAATAACCCGATGGCGCCCCGGGCCGCGGACCTCGACCGCATCCCCTTCCCCGACTTTACCCTTCTCCGGCCCGACGCGAAGGGCACGAAGCACATGCCGTCCATCCCCGTCCTGACGTCGCGGGGGTGTCCCTTCGACTGCTCCTTCTGCTCCGTGACCGGCATGTTCGGCCGGAAATACCGTTTCCGCTCGACCGCAAACATCATCGAGGAGCTCCGCCTCTACAACGACCGGAAGACCATCATCTTTTTCTACGACGACAACTTCGCGGCCGACCCGAAGCGGACCCGCGACCTGTGCGAGGCTATGATCCGCGAGAAGTTCAAGTTCAAGTGGACGACCCAGGTCCGGGCCGACATCGCCCGGGACCCGGACCTCGTCCGCCTCATGAAGAAGGCCGGTTGCCACACCGTCTACATCGGCTTCGAATCGGTCAACCCGGAAGCGCTCGAGGGCATGAAGAAAAAGCAGACCGTGGCCGATATCGTCCGCGCCGTCAAAGTCTTCCGCCGTTGCCGGATCCACATCCACGGGATGTTCGTGCTCGGCTTCGACCAGGACGACTGGAAAACGGTCCGCAAGACGGTCCGGTTCGCCAAGAGGGCCCGCCTGACCTCGACCCAGTTCCTCATCCTGACACCCCTTCCCGGCTCCGCCTTTTACGACCGGATCACTTCCGAAAACCGGATCCGTTTCCACGACTGGGCCCTCTACGACGCCCATCACGCCGTCTTCCAGCCGGCGCGTTTCTCACTCCCCGACCTCCAGAAAGCGCAAATCTTCGCCCACCGGAAGTTCTATTCGCTGAAGGAGACGGTCCGGAAAATCGCCGCCGGCCAGTGGCTCGGCGTCGCGATCGCCCACTACGCCCGGAACCTCAACCGGACCTGGAAGCGCCGCAACAAAACGTTCCTTCGGGCCGTCAAGCTCCTCAAGATCCGGCCCGGCTCCCGGGCCAGGGTTTCCGTGGACTACCACGAGGACATCGACCTCGAATAGTCAACCCATTCGACTTCTCGGTCTGAAGCCCGGGGCATGCTCAGGGTTAATACTGAGCACCACCAACCCCGTTTTTCAAAACGGGGTTGGTGGTGTCGAACGTATCGGTAAACCGTTTACATCTCGTATCGTATTCAATAAAATAGGTTCGTCATTTTTTACGTCACCCTAGGGAGTCGCCCATGGATAATGTCCTAACCGTCAAGGGATTGAAAAAATCCTACGGAAAACAGATGGCTCTGGCGGGCATCGATTTCGAGGTCCGGCCGGGAGAGGTGTTCGCCCTGATCGGCCCGAACGGCGCCGGCAAGACGACCACTTTGAGGATCATCGCAACGCTTCTCACGCCCGGCGACGGAACGATCTCCTTCCTCAACCACGACCTCCGCAAGGAACCGGACCTCGTCCGGGAGAAGATCAGCTATCTTCCGGAGGAAGCCGGCGCCTACAAGAACATGAAGGGCCTGGACTACCTCCACTTCATGGCCAACTTCTACGCCCGGACGCCGGAGGAGGAGAAGGCGTTCGTCGACCGCGCCGTCGAGATCACGGAGCTCGGCGACCGGCTGAAGACCAAGGTCGGGACCTACAGCAAGGGCATGACCCGGAAGATCCTGCTGGCCCGGGCCCTGATGACCAAGCCCGTCCTGGCCATCCTCGACGAGCCGACCTCCGGCCTCGACGTCCTCAACGCCCTGGAGGTCCGGGAGATCGTCCGGCGCTACGTCAAAGAGGGGACGTCCGTCCTCCTGTCCTCCCACAACATGCTCGAGATCGAGTTCCTCTCCGACCGCGTGGCCTTGATCGACAAGGGCCGCATCCTCGATTCCGGGACGCCCGGGGAGTTGAAGGAAAGACATCAGGCCAAGAACATGGAAGAAGTCTTCAGGAGTTCCCTCCGATGAAAAAATTCCTCAACCTTCTCAAGAAAGAGATCAAGGAGCTGGTGAACGTCCAGCTGGTCGTTTCCCTCGCATTCACGCTCCTGCTCTTCAACTTCGTCGGCCAGATGAGCCGCAAAGAGGTCCAGAAGGCCATCGGCGTCCAGCCGATCTCCGCGCTCGACCTGGACGGCTCCGCCTCTTCCCAGGCCATCCTCGCGGGGCTCGAGTCGGCCCGCTTCAAGATCGAACGGATCGAGGGAAAGACGAAGGAGCAGGCGATCGATATCGCCCGCGGCGGCGAGTCGAAGCTCCTCCTCGTCATCCCCTCCGGATTCGGGGATTCCCTCAAGGACCTCAAGCCCAGCCAAATCGAAACCTATTCCTACATGAGGAGCTTCTCCCTCATCGGCGCCCGGGGCTCGGCCATCGTCCGGGGCGTCATCTCCGCCCTCAACAACGTCCTCTCCGATAGTTTTCTCAAGGAAAAGCTCCCCGGCCTCGATCCGGCCAGCCTCAAGAACCCGATCAAGAGCAAGGACTTCGTCATCGTCCAGAAACGGATGGCCGAGGCTTCGGCCTCAGACGTCGCCGGCATGGTCTCGTCCCAATCCCTGCTCATCCCCGTCGTCCTGATGATGATCGTCATCTACTCCTCGCAGATGGTCATTTCGGCCGTGGCCATGGAGAAGCAGAACAAGACCCTGGAGACCCTGCTGACCGTGCCCATCCGCAGGACCTCGATCATCACCGCCAAGATGCTCGCGGCCGGGCTCGTCGGCCTGCTCTCGGCCGGCATCTACATGTTCGGTTTCAAGAGCTTCATGGGCGGCATCGGCGGCGACGATCTCCAGGCGGCCGCGTCCCAAGGCGGCGCCGTCATGCGCCAGCTGGGACTGTATTTCGACACGTCCGGCTATCTCATCCTCGGCGCGTCCCTCTTCCTGGCCATCCTGGTCGCCCTGGCCCTGGCCATGATCCTCGGTGTCCTGGCCGAGGACTTCCGCAGCGCCCAGAGCATGCTCATGCCGCTGATGTTCATGGTCATGATCCCCTATTTCATCTCCCTGTTCGCCGACATCAACACCGTCTCCCTGCCGATCAAGATCTTCATCCTGGCCATCCCCTTTTCCCATCCCTTTTTGGTGTCGCAGAATCTCTACCTCGGCAACTACGGCATGATCTTCGGCGGGCTCGCCTACATGCTCGTCGTCTTCACCGTGCTGGTCGTCTTCGCCGCCCGGATCTTCTCGACTGACCGGATCCTGACCATGAAGTTGCGCTTCGGCAAGAAGAGGGGCGCTACCGCCTGAGCAGACGGGCCTCCCTGCCGGGCTCAATCCCGCGTGATCAGGATTTTCACCGGGCCGAGAAGGCCGGAGGGGAGCAAGGGCGAGTCCTTGGTGAAGTGCTTCCAGGTCGCGAACGTTAAACGGCCGGACGAGGGCCGCGGCTCTCCTTTCAGCAGCCAATCCGGCCAGCGAACGAGACGGCCTCCCCGGGCGTACTCGGCGTCGGCGGGCTCGCGCTCGTCGCCGATCAATCGGTTCGGCCAGAGGTTAGCGACACGGATCTCCAGGAGATTCGCCTCGGCTTTGACCACATCGGTGATATCCACGCGCCAGGGATCGCACCAGACGACGCCGAGGTCGCTCCCGTTGAGCCGGACACCGGCGATATTCTTGACAGTCCCCAGGTCGAGCCAGAAGTGTTCGCCTTTGACCGGCGCGGACTGAGGCAGGTCGAAGGTTTTCCGATAGACGGCCGTTCCCGAATAATACTTGATCCCGTCCTCGGGCCTCTGGCTCCAGTCGGCGAGCGTCTCGAAGACGACCCGCTCCGGCCCGCCCCATTTCAGGTCGAAGGAAACTTCCCAGGGGCCTTCGAGAGTTGCCGATTCGACGGGGATCGAAAAATTCTCGCCGGCGACCGAAGTCGACGCCGCGGCCTCCTGGAAGACGATGAAGAACGACTGGTACGGCGCGAAACGCAGGGGCACGGACGTGCGTCCGTCCGCGATCGTGTACTTGGCCAGGCCGCAGCTCTTCCCGTCGATAGGGTCCCAGAGCTCGGGACGCTTGCCGCTCACCCGAAAAACGGCGGTCGCCTCGACGGCTGCGGCATCGGGATTGGCCACGAAGTAGATCTCGGTCTCGCCGTCCCGGCGGTGGGTCCAGCGCAGGGGCACATCCGAGGAGAAATCGGGTTGAACCGACATCTTTTCAAGCACGGCGCTGACGATGGCGTAATCGCCGTATTGCTCGGGCTCGTTGAGGGGCGGCGCCCCGACCTCCCAAGTCGCACGGTCGGCTGAGGCGCGAGCGGTGGGGTTCGTCCCTGCCGACGCGGCCCTCGCCGTAGCGATCGGCCCGCGCACCCAGACGACGCGGCCAAGGCCCAAGGCGTGCTCCGTGACTCGTTCGCCGTCGCAGTCACCCCATACCTCGCCGGCCAGCCGCCCAACCTCGGCGTCGCACTCCGGATACCCGGCAAGGGACGGGGACTTCCGCGGCCGCGGGCCGACGACAGTTGCGCCGGCCGCGACGAGCTCGCGGACCTTTCGCAGCAGGGCGGGGGTCATCGTCTCCCGCTCCGGGAGGACGAGCACGCGATAGCTCATGCCGTCGGGAAAGACAAGCCGTCCGTCCCTGACGATCGCGGCCGCGAGCAGAGTCTCCGGCGGACAGCCGTCGAAGGCGGCGCCGGCCGGTCCGGGCGGGTCACCGTAAAGCGCCGATGCCGGCGGCCGGAAAACGTGCGGCGCGCCCTCGGCGACAAGAAAGCAGACGTCGGCCACGGGCAGGCCCTGGCGGAGCAGGAACTGACAGCGGGCGAGATAGGCGTGGTAGGCGGGGACCATGTTCCACCAGGTTTGGGTCCGCTCCCAATGGACACCGTAGGGCCCCATGGTCATCCCGGGGCGCGCCTCGAGCCCGGCCTGGTTCTGATAGCGGTGGAAGACGATCCGGTTGACGCCGGCCGTGAAAGCCCAGTCGCCCAAGGCCTTCATCGAGGCCGGATGGGCACGCCAGGCCTCTGTGTCCATCGAGGTGAAGGCCTCGGCGGCCACGACATTCTTGCCTCCGGTATGGGCGATTCCGGCGGCCTCGTAGACGCTGTGCGCCGTGTTAAAGCCGTAGAGCCAGAACTCCCCCATCGGGACATCGGCGGCCGTTCCGAGGGTCATGTCCGCACAAGGCGTCATGTCGTAGGGCTCGATGGAAAGCCGGAAGCCGTCGCGCCGGCCGAGCGCCTTGAGCCGCAGAGCGTGGTTTTCGAAGACGAGCTCCTGGGCCGTCTGCCGCAGGTCCCAGAGGAACCTCTCGGAAACTTCCAGGCTCGTCACCGGGCGTCCGGTGATGGCGGGGAGAAAAGGCAGCGGGTCGTAGTTCCGGCGCTTCCGGAATTCCTCACGGAAAGCGCCCGTCCAGTTTTGCGCCCCCATCTCCCAGCTATCGATGTGGAGCGTCGTCCAACCCGACCGCCCGTCCGTCCGGCGCGGGCCGATCTCGCGGAGGAGCGCACCGACGAAGGCGTCGTAATGGGCGTCGAGGGCGGCCGCGTCGAGCTTGTCGCACTCGAGCCCGAGGCCCGGGACCGGGGCGGGACGGGTGTTCGCGCCCGTCGTCGTCCGGCCGAAACGGAGGATCGTCCAGTGTCCGGCCGGAACGTCCCAGGTCAGGCTCCCTTCGGCCGTGAGCTTGTCGGTCAGGTCGACGATCAGCGCGGGGTCGATAGCGGCGCCCATCGGGAGGATGGGAAAATCGGCCGGGGCGGGCAGGAAAGGCTTTACGCCCGGCTGGGAGGAATAAGGGGCCCGAACATAGAGCGCCTTCTCGTCGATATCGGCGATGGAAGGTCCGGCGGCCGGAGCAGGGAATGCGAGTACGGCCACGTCGCGGTAGAACACGTCCATCGTCTTTTTAAGCTCCGGCGGCAGGCCGCCCTCGCCGAAAAAGGCCGGACGGCGCGCGGGACGGGGAAGAAGGGCGTCGAAGCGGGCCGGGCCGGCGGTTTCGACCGCGGCGGCGACGATGTGCTGCATGGACATTTCCGGCGTGACCCAGGGGCCTCCGGAGCCCGTCCAGCCCGGCCCGGCGTTGAGCGTGACCTCGAGGCCCAGACGTTCGGCCTCCCGGACGACATGCTTGAACAGGCCGCGCCAGGCGGGGCTCATGAACTCGACCGGGCCCCGCGGCACGCCTACGTTGACCTCGCAGATGACGACTCCGCCGAGGCCCGCGGCGCGCATCGCCTCGAGGTCGGCCGTGATCCCCTCCCGGGTCAGGTTGCCATCCATCCACATCCAGTAGACCCAGGGACGGGCCGAATCGGGCGGGTGGGCGAAGCCGGCCGCCATCTCATCGGAGGGCTCCCGGCCGGACGGCCCGGAACCGCAGGCAAGGACGACGATGGAAATGACGCCGAGCAGGGCGAGGGAAGACAGACGCCGATGCGACATGGGGCACTCTCCTGATCGTTCTCGTTGATAATACAGCTTCCGGCCAGAGTCAAGGGCCGTTATATTAAGCCCAGTCCCGGAACTCCGCTCTGGAATCGGCTTTGATAACTTGACACCGGTCACAGGGGGGTGATATAGTTTTTCTATAATTTCAGTATGAATTCCCGGATCCGAGCGGCCGCGACCGGCGGGGTTACGAACATCCGCTATCGTATTGTCTTCGATACGAAAAGGAGTCAGCCCTCATGATAGGTCGGACGCTCGGACATTATCGCATCATCGAAAAAATCGGGGCCGGAGGCATGGGCGTTGTCTATCGGGCCAGAGATGAACGCCTGGAAAGGGACGTCGCCCTGAAAATTCTGCCCGCCGGGGCTCTTGCCGATGAGGAGACGCGAAAGCGCTTCCGCAGGGAAGCGATGGCTCTCTCCAAGCTCAACCACCCCAATATCGCCACTATTCACGATTTTGACACCGAAAAGGACGTCGACTTTCTGGCGATGGAATTCATATCCGGAGTCACGTTGAGGGAGAAGTCGATCTCGGGAGCGCTGCCGGAAGCGGAGGTCGTCCAGCTGGGAAAGCAAGCGGCGGGAGCGCTGGAAGCGGCCCACGAGCAGGGGATCATCCACCGGGACCTCAAGCCTGGGAACATCATGGTCACGCCGAAGGGCCTGCTGAAAGTGCTCGATTTCGGCCTGGCCAAGCTTTTCCAGCCTCCCTCGGGATCGATGGACAAGACCCTTACCCTCACCGGCACGGAAGGCTTGACGGGCACGCTTCCCTACATGGCGCCCGAGCAGCTCGAAGGCCGCGCGGTTGACGAGCGAACCGATATCTATGCCCTGGGCGCCATTCTCTATGAGCTGGCCTCGGGCCAAAGGCCGGCTCCTCAGGAGACGGCCCCTAAGGTCATTCACGCGATCCTCCACGAACAGCCCGAACCGCTGGGAGCCCCCATCTCCGAGGGGCTGGAGCGGATTATCTTCAAGTGCCTGGAGAAAGAACCGGCCAACCGTTACGCGTCGGCAAGGGAGCTGATGGCTGATTTAAACCAGCTTGAGACCGGTGATCTATCGGCGCTGATCGCCGGAAGGCCCAGGCGCAGGACAAAGCGGAGCTTGTGGCGAAGACCGCTTCCTATGAGTGTTTTGGCATTCGGTTTAGCCAGTCTTTTTTTCGCCCTTAACATCGGGGGAATACGGAACTTTTTGACAGGCCGGGCAAAAACCTCTCAGGTGCAGTCGCTGGCAGTCCTGCCCCTGGAGAATCTCTCCCATGATCCTGAGCAAGAATATTTCGCCGGGGGAATAACCGATGCTCTCATCACGGAATTGGGACAGATCAGCACCCTGCAGGTCATATCGCGGACCTCTGTCCTGAAGTATGTAAAAACAGAGAAATCTCTGCCGCAGATCGCCAAAGAGCTGAATGCCGACATGGTGATCGAAGGTTCTGTCTTGAGGTCGGGAGAAAAAGTACGCATCACAGCCAGGTTGATTAATCCGGCCGAAGACCGGCAGCTCTGGGTCAAAAGTTACGAACGCGACATCGGCGCTTTTCTGGTTCTGCAAGGCGAAATTGCCCAGGATATCACGAGGCAGGTCGGCATCAGACTCAGCGAGGAGGAGAGGTTCCGGTTGACCAAAAAAGGGGCGGTGAATCCCCAAGCCCTCGATGCCTATCTCAAGGGGGTTTATTCAGGCGATAATGGATATTTCGATCAAGCGGTCAAGCTCGATCCGGATTTTGCTCTGGCTTACGTCAAGATCGCCAACGGCTATTTTTTTAGCGGTCTTTTCGGCGATATCCCGCCTCGTGAGGCCTTTTTGAAAATGAAACAAGCGGCTCTCAAGGCGCTGGAGAAGGATAATACTCTCGGAGAAGCCCACAGCTTTCTGGCTCTGGCCTGGCTCCATTATGATTTGAATTGGGCAGAGGCCGAGAAAGAATTCAAACGAGCCCTGGAACTCAACCCCAGCCTCGCCTATACTCACCATCTCTATGCGCACTACCTGATGGCCATGGACAGGATGGAAGAGTCAATGGCCGAGGTCAAACTCGCCTCGGAACTCGATCCCTTTTCACCGGACATGCATTTATGCTTCGGTTGGCACTGCCTCGCCACAGCAGATGATGATGCGGCGATTGAGCTGGCCCGTAAAGGACTCCAAATGGACCCCCAAAATGCCTGGGCCGGGGTCATCTTGGGCTGGGCCTATGAACAGAAATCCATGATCAAAGAGGCCATTGTCGAGTTCCAAAACGCCCTCAGCCATTGGAAGGATGGCTCTCTTCCCCTGGCCGCCCTTGGTCACGCCTACGGGGTTTCCGGCCAAAAGAAGGAGGCTCAGGGGATTCTGGATAGACTCCTTGAGAAGTCGAAGCGAACTTACGTTCCAGGCTACGATATCGCCGCCGTCTCTCTTGGACTTGGAGAGAAGGACCAAGCTTTTGAATGGCTTTCTAAAGCCTTAGAGGAGCGATCAGGCTTTCTGGTTTACATCAAATGCGACCGGCGGTTTGATGGGCTGCGGTCCGATCCCCGCTATGAGGCCTTGCTCAAACGCATCGGCCTACCGCTTGGGCCGGTTCAGAAGACGTAGCCGAACGTCAGGCCGACGACGGCGAGCTGGACTTTTTTCTCCCCTCGCGACATCCGCGGCCATGACCATTCCGGCGATCATTCCCATCACCATTAAAGCCCTTGCGACGGTTTTCATCGGACACTCCTTCCGCCCGTTATTCGTCCGGGCGATAAGAAGCTATCAACCGGACACGACAGAGTTGTCAAGGATCTGTTAACTTTTTGTCAAAAGCGTGTTATGAAAAAGGGATTGAGAAGAATGACAGGGATATAAGCTACGCGGCAAGCATCGCGAGATCTACCTCGGCGGGCCGGCGCTTTTACTTCTCCCAGCAGGCCCGGCAACACTTGAGGGATTTGTATCCCTCTTCGTCTTCCACGAAGAAATAAGCCTTCCCGTCCCGCCATAGCCGAATTTCGTGGACGATGGGAACCTTGGCGATATAGCGGCCTTCGGCGTCGAAAACGTCCCAATAATACTCTTTATTTGCCCGTCCCTTTTCATATGTTCTCACCAGAAGACGCCCCTCGTCGGCCAGGACGAAATTGCCGAAGGGCGGGAAATACTCCGGAAACTGGATCATGTCCCTGACGTTGACGCCGGAGACGTTGGGAATGAGACCGAGCATCTCGACTTTGTCCTCCTTGGTGATGGGGACCGGGTCGTATTCCCGGCCGATCGTCTTGAGGGGCTTTCCCTCAAGGGAAAGGACCTTGATCTCATAGCCCGGTTGACTGCCGAAATAGAGGTAGCCTTGGCCGTCGAGCGCATAAAGGAGGTTCATCGCCGAGAACGGGTTGATCTTGGCCTGCAGGGAGACCGGGAACTCGAAAGATGCCAGCTTGACCTTCGGGTTGAGATCCTTGTCGTACGTCTTGACGTCCATGGACATCTTGCCGGCCTCGCCAAGGCCCATGGAACGGGCGACGATCAAGCCACGGCCGTCCATCTGAATTCCGGATAGCCCCAGGGCTTTCGCCGTGGAGACATGCCGGCTGAACGCTCCGTCGAGGCCGAAAACCGCCAGCCGCTGATTGAGGGCATCTTCGACGAGGACTTCATTCTCCGGCGTGATGAGGATCCCCACCGGCTGGTTCAATTCCCCCGGCCCCTGGCCCGCTTTGCCGAAAGCTCGCAGAAATTTCCCCTTGGCGTCGAAGACTTTGACCCGGCTGTCTTTCGTGTCGAGGACATACACCGTCCCGTCTTTGAGGACGTCCAGGGCCGAGATCTCGACAAATGATTCGTCGCGCAGATCGCCGCCGCCGACCGTAAAGATCTCCTCGAGGATCAGTTTGGTCGGCGCGCCCTTCGGCGGGTCCGGTTTCTTGCCGTTCGTGACGATCGTGACGCCGTTCTCGGTCTTGACTTTATACTGGCCGGCGAGGGCCGAGACGATAATGACCAAGGAGCCTAGAACGACGAAACCCATCCTTCCTTTTCGCATGTTCATTCGGGACCTCGTTGGGAGAGAAATTCGCCCTTTTCGTTCTGCAAAAACACCCCTGCTCTTATGGGACGATAGTAATCCCAGCCCTTGAACGATGTCAAGAAGGGCGCGGCCGGCGCCGGGCGAGAGGCCCGGGCCGGACCGCGGTTCCGGGTCAGATTTTTTTGACCCAGGCGCCGTCGTCCTGCTGGATCCACCAGCCGACGGCGGCGCTCTTGATCCATTCCTCGGCGAAGATCTTCTGGATGCGCTCGATCTGGCTGGCCTCGATGTTGAGGGATTTGGCTACTTCGGCGTAAAGCTTCGTCCGGTCGCCGTTCTCGTCCTTGATCAGGTTGCGCAAGGCCGCCTTGGCCTGGAGGTTGAGGCCGGCTTCGTCGCGGACTTCGACCATCCCCTTGTTCGTCTCACCGATGTTGCCGCCGTCGAAATAAGGCTTGAGCGCGGGGAAGCGGTTCTTCATGGCCTCCTTGACAGCCCGGATGGCCGGCGTCGAAACGCTCGTGGCCTCTTGGGCGTAAGCGGCGAGGACGAACGAGAACGGGCCGGACTCGGGGAGCGAAGCCAGTTTCTTGACGGCTTCCTGGCCGCTCTTCTCCGCGTCCTTCTTGCGGATCTCGTCGACGATCTGCTCAGCGGCCTGCTTGACCGTCGCTTCAGGGAAGTAGATGTTGACCGTGATGCAGGCCAGGATGAAGACGAGGCCCACGGCCGCGACGCTGCCTGCGGCGTATCTTTTTTTCATGTCGCAGTCCTCCTTGCGGAATTATTTTTCGGATCGGCCGACACGTTTGAGCCGGTTCGTCATTTCCTTGAAGCTGATCACCTTGCCGGGCTCTCGATTAATCACACTTATACCAAAAAGCGACGGTTTCTTCACCAGGAATTCGACCCCGCCTTCATGGATCGTGCCGTTCAGCATGAAGGTGTCGTTGCGGAGCGTGCTGACGAGGCCCAGCTTCTGATAACGGAAGCCCCGGACGAGGCTCATCCAGAAGCCGCCCGTCCCGGCGGACGCCTGCTGGCCGGAGCTGAGCACCGTTAGGTTGTTTACGGCCTTCAGGCTGAACGTCTGCGCCACCCCCTTGCGCGGCTCGGACTCGAGACGGAATTCGAACCGTTCCGGCTGGCCATAAGAGATGACGAGGTTGCGGACTTCGCCGCTGACGATGCCGGTCACTTCTCCGAACGGGACCTCGTCGGTCAGCTTCTTCAGATCGAGGTCGAGGAGGTCGACGTTGAGCGAGATGGAGCGGTTCGCGGCGAACGGCCTGACCACGGCGAGGTCGCGGAGGACGACCTTGCCGCCGAAAACATCGGCTTCGCCTCGTCCGGAGATGGCGATCTCCCGGGAGCCGATATCGAGGCGGGGGAACTCGGCCCGGATCTTGCCGGTCAGTTTGAACTGGGGCGACTGGATGGGGAAGCGGGAGATGTCGATCTCGCGGAGGGCCAGGGAGCCGATGCCCCGGAGAGAGCCGCTTTGGGCGTCGACGCGAAATGTCGTCCGGCCGAGCTCGAGCCGGCCGCCGAAAAGCTCCAGGGCGAGGGGCTCGAAGGCGAAGGCGTTCGCACCGACCCGGAGGGAGACGGCCACGGGCTTCAAGGTCAGGAAGGGGCTCTGGAACTCGCCTATCCGGAGAAACCCCTCGTCCGGGAGCGGACTTTCCGGCGAGTCCGGCGCGGCGCCTCCGGCCTCGTAGTGGACGGGGATTTCGGCGGCGACACCGAGAAGGAGGGTTTTGGACGATGGAAGTTCGAGGCTGGTATCGGCGAGTGTCAGGTTGCCCTTGACCGAGAGCGTATCGCTTTCCCCACGGATGCGGACGTCCGCCCCGAGCGTTCCCTCGAGGCTCATCCGGTTCTCCTGGGCGACACCGGCCTGGGGGTAGAGGGAGTAGAGAGGCCCTAGGCTCAGGCGGGCGTCCGTGCGCAGGTCGAACGACAGAGCGGGTCTTGTCGTGACCGAGCCGGCAAGGCTGACTTCGCCGATCGTCGGAAAAAAGAAACGCGCCGCGAGGCCGTCGACACCGCCCGAGTCCGGGTCGTAGCGGCCGGAGACAGTCACTTTGAGAGGGTGCTTGCTCCAGGAGACATAGACCGCCTTCCATAGCGATTCGCCCTGTTCGATGTCGAGGGCGCCGGTGAAAGAGATCCCCTTAGAGGCGGTGAGCGCGCCTTCGACCTTCAGCACGGGATCGAGCCCTTCGACGGCGATCGTGAACGAAGGGTCGTTGAACCTGACCTGGGCGAGGGAAACGGATCCCGAGAACCCCCAACTTTCCCCCGAAGCGGCTGGACGGCTGGCCGCGAGTGAGAGGTCGGCCGTGCCGCCGAGGTCCCAGCCGGCGAAGCTCTCGGGGATGAACGGGGCGGCGAGACCGCGGAGGGTGGGAATGTCCAGGCCGCGACTTTCGAGCTTGATCTGAGCCGCACCCGCTTTCCCCAACCCGTATCGTCCCGTCACGAAGAGCGGAGCGATGCCGGGGAACCGGACTTCGAGCGAATTCAGGACCGCGCTTTTTCGGCCGAAGTCCAGGCGCGACTTGCCCGTGACGGTGACTTTGTCGAAAGAGAGCTTCTTGCCAGCGGCGACGTCGAAATCGAGGCTCTTGAGCACGGCGTCGAGCCGGGAAATGTCCGCGGCATCCTTTGTGGCGGCGGCGACGAGGTGAACCTCCGAACTCCCTACGGCGAGCTTGTCCAGGGCGATTTTTCCCAATGACACGCGGATATCGGCCGAGAGCCGGGGATCTCGCGTCGAGCCGGACGCGTCGAGCCGGCCCGAGGCCCGGACATGAAGCGGAAGCCCGCCGACGACATGGTCGAATTCGACGTCTTCGAGCGCGAGGGAGGCGGAGAGGCTGTCTTTCGTCTCCTGGCTCGAGCGCTGGATGCCGTATTTTCCCAAAAGCTCGGCCCGGCCCCGGAGCTTGGCGCTTTGGAACTCCGCGGGCAGACGGGGCCCGAGGAGGACGGCCAGGTTCTCGAGCTTGTCGAGCCGTACTTTGGCCTCGGCCTCGAGAAAAACGCTGTGGCCGAACCTCCCCGCGGCCGTCCCGTCGAGGTCGAGGAGGCCGGGAACGGCGATTCTCAGCCGGGGGATGGCGAGCTCTTTCGCGTCCATGTC
The DNA here is from genome assembly GCA_014894455.1 of Acidobacteriota bacterium. Taxonomy (GTDB): domain Bacteria; phylum Acidobacteriota; class Aminicenantia; order Aminicenantales; family Saccharicenantaceae; genus RBG-16-66-30. The sequence goes on from JADBLN010000086.1 coordinate 43,409, forward strand.
GAACTTGCACGTCGTCTCGATCGTGACGCCGGCGATCGACTGCTCAACCCCGGCGGTCGCGAGCCGCGTCGGGCCGAAATCGAACGCGGCGGCGAGGACGAAGGGCGAAGCAAGGAGGAGCGTACCCGACGAGCGCAGGCCACTCTCCAGGCGGAAGACCCCGCCCTTGTCCTTGACGGCGATATCGCAGCGGCCGATCGAATAGGCGACTTCGCCGACAGCGCCTGCCGTCGTCAGGGAGATATCGAAGTTCCCCAGGCTCGTCTCCCGGGAGTCCATGAAGATGGACAAGCGGGCGTTCACGACCGAGATCCGTTTGGCCCAGGCCAGAGTGTCCGAAGCCTGGCGGAGGATCGCTTCGATGTCCAACGGCTCTTCGGAAACAGCCCTTTGCTCCAGGCGTAAGACGAGTCCGTCGGCCGCGATCGTTTCAAGCGCGGGTTTTTTGCCGCGGACGAGCTTCCAGAAATCCCCCTCGGCTTCGAGATGGGCCAGAGAGACGCTCATCATCTGGAAGGCGTTCTCCTGGCCGAGTTCGAGCGCGTCGACCGTGAGGCGGAAGGGAAAGAGCGAATAGTCGAGCTTGGCGATGTGGACCGTCATGCCCGTCGTTTTCGCGAGCTGGCTTTGGAGGAGGTTCCTGACGAGGGCTTTGTCGAAGATAAAAAGGAGCGCCGCGGCGACGAGGACGAGGACGGAGAGTCCGGCGGCGACGGCCCCGATGCGGAGGATCTTCCTGAGCGTCTTCTTCATGGCCGTCCCGTCCGGATTATATCATCAATCGGGTCGTCGGGCCGCCGCCGCGAGGCCGCCAAGAGGGGGTCAAACCTACTTTTTTTCGAAAAAAGTAGGTTTGACCCCCTCCGAACGGTCCCATCCTACGAGGGAGACGCGGCCGTCGAAATCCGTGACGACCACTTCCCTGCTGCTGAGGGGCGTCACCGTGTCGAGGAGCGCGACGCCGACCCTGTGCCTCCATTTAACGGTACCCGTCGCGGCGTCGAGGGCCAGAAGAAGGCCGTTTTTCGTCCCATAGAAAACGACGCCGTCTTTTTCGACGATCATGGCCGAGTTGATGTCGTAGCCGAACCCGGCGTTTGTCTCCCAAACGGATTCTGGGCTGCCGGCGACCGTCGAAACGGCCGCGATGATGTCCTGGGTCGTCCGGACGTAGACGCGTTTTCCGTCTTCGGAGAGGCCGATGGATTCGCGGACGCCCCAGCGGTCGGTGCGCCAGACTTCGCGCCCCGCGCCCAGCTCGAGGGCCGTCATCCGCCGGTCCGGGGCGACGATGAAGACGCGTCCGTTGGCCGCGACGGGCCAGCAGGCGGCCGGAGAATAGAGCGGGCTCGGCCGGTCGCCCTGCCACGTCCAGGCGAGCTGCCCGGTCTTCTCGTCGAGGGCGTAGAGGCGGCCGGCCCACGCTCCGAAGACGACCTTGCCGTCTGCGACGAGGGGCCGCGTCTCGACGAAGCCTTCGATCCCAGCATGACTCCAGACGGAATGGCCCGTGGCCAGATCGATGGCGCGGAAGACGTGGTCGCTCGAGCCGATGAAGACCATGCCATCGGCGATGCGGGGGCAGGCGACGACGGGCCTGGACGTCCCGACTTTCCAGGCGAGCCCACCGGTCGCGGCGTCCAGGGCGTAAAGCGATCCGTCGGTCGACCCGAACACGACCCGGCCTCCTCCGACGTCCGGGGTCGAGTAAACCGGCCCTCCCGAATGGAACTCCCAGGCAACGCTTCCGTCCGCGACCCGAAGGGCGCGGACGGCGCCGGAGGCATCTCCGACGATCACCGTTTTTCCATAAACGGCGGCAGAAGAGGCGATCGTCCAGCCCGCATCATACTGCCAACGAACTCGGACGTTCGGATAGAAACCGTTCACGCTGAAGTCGGGCCGCGGCGGCGACCCGGCTTTCCCTTCCTCCCCGCCGCTTTCCCGCCCTCCCGCCGCCATGGAAACACGGTTCTTATCCAGCTCGATCGTATGCCACGGCGGGAGCGTCTTGCTCCCGGTCCTTTCGGAGAACGTCATGGCTTTCGCGCCCATCTCGACAACCGTGTACCCGGGTGCGACGTCTTTCGTGCCCAGGATCGAACGGCTCATGACGCCGGGGACGCCTTCGAAATCCATGGCCCGGTTGCTGTGGCCATGCCCGACCAGGACGGCGGCCGTGGGGACGGTTTTGAGCTTGTCTAGGACGACGTACCAGTTAGCGATGCTCTCGTCGAGCGGGTAGTGGGTGACGAAGATGGTCGGCCTGTCCTTGGCGCCTTTCTCCTCAAGGAGCCCGTCGAGCCAGCGGACGTCCTGCGGCGCCCAATGACCGTCGCCCATGCGCATGACCGGCCCCTGCGCGAGGCCGATGAACCGGAAGCCGCTGCTCGAGAAAACGAAGCGATCGCTTCCCCAGAGCCGCGGAAAATCCGTCGCGCCCGACTCCGACCACTTGAAGTCGTGGTTGCCGGGGATGATGTGATACGGAAGGCGCAGGCCGTCGAGAATATTCTTGGCCAGCGAGAGTTCCTCGAGGGACCCCATTTCGGTGACATCGCCCGTCACCAAGGCGAAGCGCAAGCCCTTGGTCGCGTTGATGTCGGCGACGGCGGCCCGAAGGTCGTCCGCGCCACGGTCCGACCCGACGTGCGTGTCGCTCAGCCAGGCGAATCGGAGCGGCCCTCGGTCGCAGGAGGGTGTCGCCGCCGCGATTATGACGAGGGCCGCGGAAAGGATAACGGCGGCCGCCCTCAAGGATCTCATTCTCACCATTCTATCTCTCACGTATCCGTTTTATCGCCGCGCTCGTCCAAATCCTATTTCCGCTCCCCCGCGATGTCAACCGGCTCTTTCCACGTGATGGCCCGGCCCATCCCATCCGGGAGATCAGAAACCGCCGACGGATTGACTCCCCTCCGCCCGATAGGTAAGCTAGGGCAAACCTAAAACAGGGATGGCAGGAGGAACGACGATGTCGCAAAACTCATGGGATAGACGGGATTTTCTTAAAACTTTCCTGGCCGGAATGCCGCTCCTCGCTTGGAACTGGAACGCCTTTCCCCGCGGCGGCCAGGACAAAACCCCGCCGGGAACGTACGACGCCGTCGTCATCGGCGCCGGCCTGGGCGGCCTCAGCGCGGCCGCGGCCTTCGCCCGCCAGGGGTACAAGGTCCTCGTCCTCGAACAGCACAGCGTCCCGGGCGGCTATGCCAGCGCCTTCACGCGGCCGGGCGGCTTCACGTTCGACGTCTCCCTCCATTCGACGACGGTCGGCATGCGCAACGGCGTCGCCAACCTCATCAACGGCTTCCCGGAGATCCAGGACGTCGCCTTCGTCCCCCACAAAACGCTCTTCCGCTCCATTTACCCGGACTACGACATCCGGGTCCCGCACATGAACGTCCCCGGCTTCATCAAGACTCTGAAGGCGAACTTCCCGGACGAAGCAGAAGGTATCGACGGGATTTTCGCGGACATGAAGGGTCTTTCCGACGACGTCGGCAATCTTTCCCGCGCGGGCGGCCAGGTCGACATGTCCACGTTCCCCGCCAAGTTCCCGCATCTCTTCAAGAACTTCAGCCGGACCTGGGGGGCCATGGTCGACGAACGGATCAAGAGCCCGAAGCTCAAGGCTGTCATTTCAGGGCTGTGGGGCTACTTCGGGCTGCCGCCGTCCAAGCTCTCGCCTTTCTACTACGCCATGCCGCTCATGGGTTATCTCGAGGGCGGCGGCTACTACCCCGTCGGCACGTCGCAGAAGATCAGCGACGCCTTCACCGGCCTGATCACGAAAAACGGCGGTGAGATCAAGCTCAACACGCATGTCGATAAGATCCTCACCCGCGACCACGCGGCCTATGGCGTCAGGACCGGCGACGGCGCGGAATACCGCGGCCGGGCCATCATCTCCAACGCCAACGCCGTGGACACGTTCACCCGGATGGTCGACGAGAAGGAATTTCTCAAGGACTTGCTTGCGCGCATGGACAAGCTCTCCATCAGCTATTCGACCTTCCTGGTCTGGCTGGG
>JADBLN010000086.1:47540-54260 GCA_014894455.1 Acidobacteriota bacterium
GCGATCTACGGCTGGGACCAGACAGTCGACAACTCCGGGAATCGGCGCTTCCCGCAGACGACGCCCATCAAGAACCTCTACCTCTCGGGCGCCTGGACGTTCCCGGGCGGGGGGTACGGCGCCTGCATCCCCAGCGGCCTTGTCTGCTTCAGCCGGGTGATGGCGGACTGGAAGGGCGCGCCCGCCGCGCCGCAGGTTTGACAGTCCCCGGACCTTTCACTAGCTTGGATATTAGAGGCGACGGGACCGGCGCGGGGGATACGGGGCCGAAGAACTGATTTCCCCCCCGGGATCCCGGTTCGGCCTGTTCCAAGAGGCTTGGGTGGAAATGACGATCTTTAAGACATAAGGAAAGCAGGGCGAGATGAAAAAAATCCGAAAAGGGATGATCGGACTGATCCTGGCGGCGGCCGCCATGCTGTCGTCGCAGGACGCGGCCGAGCTCAGGACGCTCCTCGTCAATCGGACTGACGAGACCCATAAGGCCATCGGCATCATTATCGGACTGGTCGACGCCGCGGGCCAGGAGGTCATCGCCCGGGGCACGACTGCGCCCGGGGGATCATCGTCCCGGATGCCGACACGGTCTTCGAGATCGGGTCCATCACCAAGGTTTTTACGTCCCTCGTGCTCGCGGACATGGTGGAGCGGGGCGAGCTGAAGCTCGATGACCCTGTGGCCAAGTTCCTCCCCCCGGCGGTCAAGATGCCGAGGCGCAACGGCCGTGAGATCACCCTCCTCGATCTCTCGAACCAGGTCTCGGGCCTGCCGCGTCTCCCGGATAATCTCAAGCCGGCCGACCCGGCCGATCCCTATGCCGATTACGGGCCGGCCCGCCTTTACGAGTTCCTGTCCGGCTATACGCTCGCGCGGGACATCGGCAAGGCCTACGAGTACTCGAACCTCGGGGCCGGGTTGCTAGGCCATGCCCTGGCCTTGAAAGCCGGCAAGAGCTATGAAGAGTTGGTCCGCCGTCGAATTCTCGACCCGCTCGGGATGAACGATACGGCCATCACTCTCTCGGATTCCCAGAAGAAGCGGCTCGCCGCGGGGACCGACGCCTCTCTGCGTCCGGTCAAGAATTGGGAGTTGGGCGCCCTCGCGGGGGCCGGAGCGCTTCGGTCGACCACGAACGACATGCTGAAGTTCCTGGCCGCGGCCATGGAACTTCGCGATACGCCGCTCCGGGCGGCCTTCCGCCGGATGCTCGCGGGGCGACGCCCGACCGGAACGCCCGACCTCGAGATCGCCAAGGGTTGGCATATCTGGAACAAGTTTGGGAAGGAGATCATCTGGCACAACGGCGGCACGGGCGGCTACCGGTCATTCGTGGGCTTTGATCCGGCGAAAAAGAAAGGCGTCGTCGTCTTGTGCAATACGGCCTTCGGCGTGGACGACCTCGGCCTTCACGCTCTTGAAGCTCGATATCCCGTGGCCCGCTTCAGGCCCCCGAGGGAGCGCAAGGCGGTCTCTGTCGACGCGAAGGTGCTGGAAGGCTATGTCGGCGAATATGAGCTCAAGCCGGGCGTCACGATAACGATCACGCTGTCCGGAGGACGTCTCTATGAGAGAACCCCCGGACAGCCGCTGTTCGAACTCCTGGCCGAAAGCCCGACGGAGTTCTTTCGGAAGACGGAGGACGTCCAGACCACCTTCTTCAAGGACGCCTCGGGCGCCGTGACCCATCTCGTGCTTTATCAGAATGGGTTCGACCGCGAGGCCCGCAAGATCAAGTAAGGCGACCGTCTGGGAGGGATTATCTCCCAGCGGAATACAGGATCCCGCGTCAGAAACGGAAATCACCGTTCTGGGTCGAGGACAAGAGGCGGAGGGCAAACGACCTCCACGTCTTCGCCTCTTTCCGGATGGGGAAACCGGATCTTCCATGAATGCAGGAAATAGCCTGTTTCGCCGGGCGTAGCAGCCCACTCATCGTCAATGGCGTCAGCACGGGGAATTCCACCCGCCTGATAGAGCGGGTCACCCACCAGAGGGAATCCGGCATAGCTGAGATGGATCCGGATCTGATGGGGACGTCCCGTGGGGATGGTCACTTCGAGGATCGTCGCGTTCTCTTCGGGGAGTCGACGGATCACCCGGACATGGCTTATCGACGGCCGGCCGTCGGGGCGATACGCGTGGATGGTTTCCGGTCGCCCGTATGGGACAGGCCCGATAGGCGCATCGACCGTGAACGTATCCGACATCGCGGTCCCGGAGGCCAAGGCCAGATACACCTTGAGGATCCGCCTTTCCTTCATGGCGATCGTCAGCAGTCGCGCGGCTCGGGCGTTGCGGGTGAAGAGAATGGCCCCGGACGTGCCGCGTCCGAGTCGATGAAGCGGTGAACATTCGGCACCATAACGCCGCCGCACCAAGTAAAGCAGGGTGTTTTCCAAATAAAAGCCTCCGGGAAGAACGGGCAGTCCGGAGGGTTTCGCCAGCGCCAAGACATCGTCATCTTCGAACAGGGTCCCGAAATCCCTTGGAGCTTCAGGTTCCTCCCAGGGAAGGCGATGGTAGATGAGGCGGTCGCCCCGGGTCAAAATTTCGTCCGTCGATGCCGGCCGTCCATTGAGCAAAATCTGCCCCGCTTCGATCCGTTGCCGCCATGTTCCCTCGGTCGAGTGGGTGTAGTGAAGGGAATAAAAGGCCGCGACCGAAACGCCTTCGTCCGACTTGAGAATACGATCTGGATAATTATAGCCGCTGTTTTTCATGATATCGTGCGGCGCCGGCCGGCAAAACAACCAACGGGACGAATCCCCGCTCAGGCCTTGGACACGTATTCACCCGTACGGGTGTCGACGCGGATGACTTCGCCGGTCGACATGTATTCCGGGACCTGCACGACCAGTCCGGTCGACAGGGTGGCCGGCTTCGTCCGGGCCGTGACCGACCCGCCCTTCACGGACGGCTGGGTTTCGACGATCGCGAGGTTGATGAAGGTCGGTATCTCCAGGCCGAGGACGCGGCCTTCGGAGCATATCGATATCAGCCCTTCGAGGCCCTCGGTGAGATAGGGCCACTCCTCCTCGATCTCGTCCTTCGTCAGCGTGAACTGGCTGTAGTCCTGCAGGTCCATGAAGGCGATGCTCGAAGCGTCGCCGTACAGGACCTGCACCGGCCGCCGCTCGAAATCGGCCTCGGCCAGGACGTCGTCCCCGCGCAGGGCCTGGTCGATTTTACGCTTCGACTTCAGGTTGCGGAAACGGATCTTGTACAGCGTCACCGCCCCGCGGGCCGAGGGCGACTGGACCTTGATCGTCTCGACGATATGCGGGTCGCCCTCGATCTTGACGACGTCGCCCTTCTTTAAATCGGATGCCCTGAACATGGGAACGCCTACTTGATGATCTTCATCCCCTCGATCATCGTCCCCATCACGCTCAAGACGCACTTGTCGATGACGCCCTTCTCGCTGCGGACGAACTGCATCTCGTAATACTGGCCGTTGGCCGCCACGGTGACGTCGAAAAAGAGGGGTTTTCCCTCGACGGGCTTTACCTCCTCGGGCGTCTCTCCGGCGGGGGCGCCGAAAAGCTTACCGTCAGTCTCGGTGAACTGAACGATCATCGACTGCCCTTGGAAGGAGAAATCGTAGTCGCCGACGATTTCAGAGATGATCTTTTTCATGTCAACGGGCTTGTCCTGGGCGACCGCCGGGACGGCCAAAGCCGCCAGACAGGCCAGGGCCAGGAGAGCCGTCGCCGTTGTACGAATGTTCTTCTTCATAAGTGCCTCCAAGTCGTCATTGGGTTTTCATATTATATACGTTTACCGGTCCGGCTTCGTTCCTCGAGGCCGTCCCAGGCGTTCCCTATTTCGGCCTGGCGTCCAGGTTCTTCCAGTTGAGCAGGGCGTTGAAGATGAGGAAGTAGGAGCCGTGCGTCTGGCTGCGCCAAGTAGGATTGAAGCTGAAGAGGACGACGTGGCCCTTGCCGAGCGTGACGTCGGCGAGCGCCGGTGAGCCGGTCAGTTCCTCGCCGCTCGCGAGGCCGCCGCTTATGAGCAGGTCGGCCGCGTTCCGGGCGAAGCTCAGGACGATCCTCGGCCGGACGGCCGGGGCCGGGCGCGGGCCTTCCTCGGCCGGCTGTTGCGGCGCGTCTTTTTGGGCCTTGCGGAACTCTTCCATGGTCCGCAGGCCGAGGTCCCTGGCCCTCCCCTGGGGGATGTCCGGGTCGTTGGCGCTCCCTCGCCCCGAAACCCGACCCGACGGCGCGCCCATCCCGGGCATCATGCCCATGGACCGGCCGCCCATCCCGCCCAGGGCGAAGACGGGGGATTGGCTGAAGTAAATGCCGAGCGTGTCATCGTAGCCGTAGACGAGGGGGCTCGTCTTGTCGCCGACGTCGGCTTTGTAAACGCCGCCCCGGGCCCAGAGGTTCGGCGTGTCGCGGATCGAGAGACCCTGGGCCAGCCCGAAATGGATCGGGAGCGACGAGCTGTTGCTTAAGGCGATGAAGACGCCGCCTTCCTTGATGAAATCGCGCAGGTGCAGGACGCCGTCGAGCTCGATGCCGCCGCGCATGTCGTCGGTCGAATCCTCGACGCCGATGTTCGGTGTGAGCTCGGTCTTCTTCCACGACATCGGCTTGTCGCCGGTGACGCCGTTGACGATGCCGAGCGCGTCGGAGGACGAGGGTCCGAAGATGATGACGTCGTATTTGTCGCGGAGCTTGGGGTTGTCGCGGACGGCGTGAACGGAGATGTATTCATAGGGAATGCCGCTCTCGTCGAGGGCCACCCTCAGCCAGCCTTCGGTCTGCGTGTTCTGCCACGTGTGCATGACGGCGACGCGCGGCGCCAAAAGCTCGTGCGTCGGAACGGTGGGGACGGTCGCGGCGGCGAAAACCGCGAATCCGTACTCCTTCCCTGCCGCGTCGAGCGTCGTTTCGAGGTTCCCGCCGTTATCGGCCGGCTTGAGGATGAACGTTCCGGCCCGGAACTTCCTGCCCTGGGCTTCGAACTCCTTCTCGGCCGCCTGGATCTTGAGGTCCTTGTGGGCGAAACGGAACGTGGCCAGGACGTTGTCGGCGTTGTGGTTGATGAGATAGGCCTGAGCCGCGCCTTTCCCCAGGCGCGAGAGCCCGCCGGGGGCCGCGACATCGCCCTTGACGAGGGTCATCGGGGCGTCGAGAACGGCGACGTCGTCGACCCGGACGGTCTTGACGTTGTAGAGCGGCCCGAGCGTCCAGCCGACGTCGTCATAGGGCCGAGGGTCGTTGACGTTGAAATATTGCTTGTCGAGCATCATATCGGCCATGCGCGAATAGGGCTGGTCCATGCGGACAACATAGCTCCCGGCCGGGTACTCGGCGTCCTTGAGCTTGAAGGCCTTGTCCACCCTATGGATCTCGACGCCCTGGGCCTGAAGCTGGCGAAGGAGCCGGGCCGCCTGGCCGGGGCGCGGGTCGTCGCCGGGGAAGACGTAGGCCGCGGGGCCTTCGTTCCGGGCCTTGGCCACGGAGCGCTTGCCCTTGAGGAGGAAATTCTCCAAGAACTTGTCCTTGAGCGAGGCAACGTGGTTCATGCCGATGAGGAGGGCGCTCTGCTGGAGGTTGACGTTGTTGCGGATCGACCAGAGCGTCGAGCGGAGCGGCGGGTTGGGCCTGTACCAGGCCCGGTCGCCTGAGGCCGCGATGACGCGGGTCGAGCCGTCGCCCGCGCCCTGGGTTTCGTAGAACCGGCCGATGGCGTTGTGGCCGTTGGCCGCGTAGAAGGCGTAGTTCGGGGCCCAGCCGTCGTAGAAGGCGTGGGTCCAGACGCCCGGGACACCCTCCTTCGTCATCTCGTCGACCTCGCGGTAGGCCAGGAGGTGCCACTCGTCGATGACGATCGGGTCGAGCCAGGCGTTGTAGGGACCGGAGCCGGTCGAGATGTAAAGGTGGGAGGCCGATTCGTGGAGGTCGTGCATGACGATGGGATGGTAGTCGAGGAAGACCTTCATGATGTTCCGGCTCAGAGCCAGGGCCAGGCCGAGGTTATCGCGGTTATTGTCGTGAGAGACGTACTTCCCCCACCACAGGAGCCGGTTGGGGACGTTGGACTTGGGGTCCTTGCGCTTGGCCATCGAGACGTCGACCTGCTTGTCGCGGCCGTCGACCTCGAGGATGGGTGTGATGAGGACGATGGCATTATCGCGGATCGTCTTGATAAAGGGAGACTCGTCGACGGCGACGCGGTAGGCGAGCTCCATGAGCATTTCGACCGAGCCGGTCTCGCCGGAATGCATGCCGCCCGTGGCCCAGTACATCGGCTTGGCCTGCTTCATCAGGCTCTCGGCTTCGGCGGCGCTGAGGCCGCGAGGGTCGGCCAGCCGGGCGTTGATGGCCTTGTACTTGTCGAGGTTTTTGATCGTTTCCTCATCGGCGACGGCGACGAGGATCCAGTCGCGGCCCTCCTCGGTTTTGCCGATGTCGAAGACCTTGACCCGGGGGGAGGCAGCGGCCAGGGCCCGCATGTACTTGTAGACGTCGGCTGAGTAAGTCAGGACGTCCTTGGCCCCGGCGATGTGGCCGAGGACTTCGAGCGGGGTCGGGATGCCCTCGGCGAAGGGCATGTAGTTGACGTACTTCGTGGTGAAGCAAGGATCGGTCGTGAACTCGATGATCTTCTTGGTGTATTCCTCGTGGATTTTCTGTTGGGCAAAGGCCGGGAAAGCGGCCAGACCGAAGATAAGGGCCAGGGCCGCCGCGGCACGGAGATTCGCCGATGGGC
>JADBLN010000086.1:54360-67853 GCA_014894455.1 Acidobacteriota bacterium
GCCAGACCGAAGATAAGGGCCAGGGCCGCCGCGGCACGGAGATTCGCCGATGGGCGTTTCTTCATGGATCGCCTCCTTCTCAAGCGCACTTTATCTAATTTATTTTTAATATCTTACTTTTGTCCGACCCCGATATGATAAAGCGAGACGCTGATCGGGGGTACCGTGATCTTCCCGCCGAACGGAGCGGCGTCGACCTCCTTGACCACGACGGCCGGAGGTTTCCCGGGCACGTTGCAGGCCCTCGGGTCGTCGCCGGCGACGAGATAGAGCTTGGCCGTCTTCGGGAGCTTCAGCTTCCCGAAATCGAGGCTGAGGGCCTGTGCCGCCTTGGTCGGGTTGACGATAGAGAGCGTCATGACGCCTTTCGTCTCGTCTTTCCAGCAGGCCATGACGTCGAGCGGCTCGGGCGCCCCGCCGACCGCAACCGGGATCGTCCCGAATTGCCTCCGGTAGAGCGCGAGAATGACGCCCGTCGTGTCGAGCACGGCCGCCGTCTTCGAGGTCTTGATGGCACCGATGACGTTGACGGTCTGGGCGTAATTGGCCATGAAATAGATGTCGCTCTGGCGGGCGTACTCGTTGAGCCCGGCAGCGACGCCGAGCGCGTCTTCCAGGAAATATTGCGTTCCGAGCTCGCCGTAGATGTGCGGTCCGTACCAGTAGTTCCACTCGTCGAGGGCGACAGGGACTTCCTTCGCTTTGAGCGTCGGGATCGTCTGCCGGTATTTCCGGTGGGCCTCGGCGATCCGGCGGATCTCCGTCGGCATCTGGTTGACGTGGCCGAGGAGCCCGGCCTTGTGCCCGACGTAGAAGTGCTCGCTGATGAGATCCATGTGGTTCGAGGCCTCGGCCAGCATGGTTTCGCTCCAGCGGCCGACGGCGCCCACAGCGACAACCTTCACGGAGGGGTCCATGGCCTTCATAGCCACGGCGTACTGGGTGTGCTTCTTGACGTAATCGGAGAGGGGGATGTGGCCGAGCTGCCAGTCGCCGTACATCTCGTTGCCGATGGCCCAAAACTTGACGCCCCACGGCTCGGGATGGCCGTTGGCGGCCCGGAGCTTGCCCATCCGGGTGTCGGCGGCCCCGTTGACGTATTCGAGCTCATCGAGGGCCATGACGACGTCGCCGAGACCGCTGTTGACGGTGATGTAGGCCTCGGAGCCGATGAGCCGCATCAAGTCGAGGTATTCATGGACGCCGACGTCGTTGTGCTCTACGCCCTTCCAGGCCGGGTTCTTGCGCGGCGGCCGCTTATCGCGATCACCGATGCCGTCGCGCCAGTCGTAGCCGCTGACGAAGTTGCCGCCCGGCCAGCGGTAGACAGGAGAGTCGAGCTCCCTGAGCAGGGCCAGAACTTCCGGCCGGAAGCCGTCGACGTTATCCGCGGGCATGATCGAGGCCGTCCCAACCTTGAACGAGCCGCGGCCGGACGAGGCGATCTCGAGCCGGGCATTCTCGGTCGATGCGCCGGCCCTGAACGCGAAGGGGAACGTCATATATTCGCGCCCGAGCTCTTTGACGGCGAGCGTCTGCCTGCCGTCGGGCCCGTCACCCCAGACGAGGCTGACGCTGACGGGCGCGGCGCCGGGGTCGCCGGCCAGAACGATCCGGCCGACGTATTCCTTCCCCTCGACGACGTCCAGCGCTTCCTGGGCGATCCCGCCCGGCCCTTTCCCGGTGAGTGTCACCCGCGGCGTTTGGGCGCCCGTGAAGGGCTTGACTTTGTCCATCTTGACAAGGCTAGCGTCGCCGACTGCCCCCCAAGGCGACTCGCCCTCCCCCACGGCACAGAAGAACTTCCGGTCCTCGAGCATCTCGGCCCAGATGCCCTGGTAAATGCACCGGCCTAGGTGTTCGATGAACTGGCCATAGATATACTTGGATATCGGCTTGCCGGTTTTCTCGGTGTCGATCGCGACTCTGGGCTGACCCAATTCCTTGCCCGAAAGACGAACGAGTTCGACATCGTCGAACCAGGCCTTCCCCGTCGCTTTCCCCCAGCCGCCGAGGAGGCACGTCACTTCGAGGGCGTCGTTGGCGCCGGCGTCGAACTCGACTTCGACCTTGGTCCAATCTTGTGTCCCCGTGACCGGAGGCGTGCGCCACTCTTCCTTACCGTTGATGTTGACCTGGGCCCCGCGGCTCGTGCCCGGGACGAGGTCCTGGGTCTTGATCCAGCCGCTCAATTTATAGCGAGAGTACGGCTTGACCGGGACGCTCGCGAGCCACGAGGCGTCGGCGCCTTTTTCGGAGGAGATCATGACGCTCCGGCCGCCGCTGTGACCCGAGAGTTCGACGGCGAATTCCGCCCCACCGCCCCTCTGCCAGCTCCGCGGCAGCCAGCCCTTGGGATTGTCGCCGTCCATCTCTTCGAACGAACCGTTGGCGACGAACTGGGTAACCCCGGCCAGCTCGTCCCCGGGTTGGGGTCCGCCCGTCCTGCAAGATACGAATGAAAGCAAGAGTCCGCAGGCCATGAGGCAGGTCAGCAGGGATGCCGAATATTCGCGGGGTGTGTTCATGGGTCCTCCTTCCCGGTCCGGGCGACGAGGGAGAATGTACCTCGGCGCTGGCTACCTGTCAACGCACCCCGATTCCTTCCGCCCTTTTCTTTGGTTCTTCTCCCGATTTCGTGGACGGCGATCGAAAGCTCGCGATGAATATCGCCAGCTTCCATCTTTTCGTCTTGACACCGAGCCCGGGTCCTAGTATCCCTTGAGCTGGACCGAGGAAGCCATGCTCACGCAAGATCGTAAGTTTTTGTTCTTCGATTGCGAGACGACGGGTTTGCCCCGCAGCCGCTATTTTTCGCCTGACGATGTCGACGGTTGGCCCCGCCTTGTTCAAATCGCCTGGGCCCCCTACGACCTGCGGGGAAATTCCGAAGACGCCAGATGCCACATCGTCCGGCCGGAAGGATTCATGATCCCGGTTGACGCGACGAAGATCCACGGCATTACGCACGCGCACGCCCTTAGCGTGGGGAGGGCCCTGACAGAGGTCCTGGACGAATTCCTGGAAGCGGCCGAACGCCCGGAGACGACACTCGTCGCCCATAACCTCGATTATGATTGCGGGGTGCTCGGGGGCGAACTCGTCCGGCAGAACAAACCCCTTCGGTTCCTGGAGATCCCCGGGATCTGCACGATGAAGACGACGACCGATCTATGCCGCTTGCCCAGGCCGGGCGGGTACGGTCTCAAGTGGCCGACCCTCGAGGAGTTGCACATCTATGTGTTCGGCCACTCCTATCAAGGCGCACACGACGCATCGAGCGATCTCGAGGCCTGCGCCCGCTCGTTCTTCAAGCTCCTTCAGGCCGGGCACTATCCCCTGCCCGGGCAGTGATCACCGGACCGCTTACTTGATCTTCCACTCGTGGACGCCGGCCGACCAGTCCTTCTGCATCTGGACCTCCAGACGCAGGGCCGTCGTCCGAACCGGCGCGAATTTCACCGTGTTCCAGGCGTCCTTGGCCACACCGTATCCGCCGGCGGCCTTGATCGGAAGCCAGCTCGCGCCGGACTTGTAGAGGATGCGCCACGACGCCGGGACGCGGCACTCGCCGCCGCCCGTGTCGTCGAACCAGTAGACGGAGGATTCGGACACCCGAACCGGCGCTTCGAACGCGTATTCGAGCCACTCGAGGTTGCCCTTCTTCGGCCACCAGTGCATGTAGCTCGCGGCGTCGTCAGATCCTTCGGGCTCGAACTGATCGTTCACGCGCCGCGGGTTGACAGCCTTCCCGGAGGCCGTGACCTTGGCCTGGGCCGAAAGACCGGGCTCCCGGGCAATCCGCGCTTTCGCAGGATCACGGGCCAGCCAGACGGTCATCTCGCCCTTACCCCGGTTGGCCCAGGCGTAATACGGGATGAGGGTCAGCGGTTTCTTCTCGGTGACCACTTTCCCGCCTTTCTCGCTCAGCGCCTCGGCCTCGCCCTTGATGACGACGACGCCGTTGAGGAGGTCAGGCCGCGCTTCCGCAGTCAGGGGGGCGCCGTCCGGAAGAACGAGGTTCGAGACCCGGCCGTCGTTGTCCGGCCATTCGGCGCAGTAGACGAGCGGGCCGCGCTCGACGGCGATCCGGCCGCGGTCGTCTTCGACCGCTTCGTTGGCCGCGACCCGGCGCACGGGCATGGGCAGGCTGAGCTCGACGACGTCGCCGGCCTGCCACTTCCGGTTGATGAGGGCATAGCCCTTCTCGGCCATGATCTCCACGGCCTCACCGTTGACCTTGAGCGCCGGCGCGCCTTCCGCCGCTTCCGGATAGGTGTAGAGGTCGGACGGCACGGGCCGGTTCATGGCCCATCCCGGAATGCGGACGGCGAGAGTGAAGTCGGCCGCTTTTCCAGGCTTGACCTCGATACGGACGTCGCCCTTCCAGGGGTAGTCGGTCGTCTGGACGATCTCGATGTTCGTCCCGCCCGCCCAAAGCTTGCCCGTCCCCTGGGCGAAGAGGTTGACGTAGACCCTGTCGCCGGAGGCGGCGTAGAAGTATCCCGGCACGGAGGCCAGGATGCGGGCGACGTTCGGCGGACAGCAGGCACAGCCGAACCAGGCCACGCGTTCGTGCTGGCCGTAGGACGTCAGCGGATTGGGGTAGAAGAACCTGTCCCCGGAGAGCGAGATGCCGGAGAGGACGCCGTTGTAGAGGATGCGCTCCATGACGTCGGCGTATTTCGCGTCGAGCTGGAGACGGAGCATGCGGGAGTTCCAGAGGAAGGTGGCGATGTTGGCGCAGGTCTCGGCGTAGGCGCTAGCGTTGGGGAGCCGGTAGGCCGGGCCGTAGCCTTCCCAGGCGCCGGCCGCCCCGATGCCGCCGGTGATATAGATCTTCGTCCCGACGACGTCGGCCCAGATCTTTTCGAGGGCGGCGATGTAGGCCTGGTCACCGGTCAGGGCGGCGACGTCGGCCGCGCCGGCGTAGAGATAGCCAGCCCGGACGGCGTGCCCGACGGCCTCGGTCTGCTCGATGAAGGGCTTGTCGTCTTGGGCATATTGGCCGTAGAGCAGCTCCTGACGGCCTTCGCGGCCGTAGGGGATGCGGCCCTCGGTCTTCCCCCGGGCGTCGATGAAGAACTTGGCTAGATCGAGATATTTCGTCTTGCCAGTGGCGCGATAAAGCTTGACCAGACCGATCTCGATCTCCTCGTGGCCGGGGGGATTGGTCCGCTTGCCGGGGCCGAACTCCCTGGCGACGAGGTCGGCGCTCTTGACGGCGACGGCCAGCAGATTCTTCTTGCCCGTGGCCTGGAAGTGCGCGGCGGCGGCTTCGTAGAGATGGCCGACGTTGTAGAGCTCGTGGCTCATGTAGAGATGCGACCAGCGTTCCTTGCCCACCCAGTTCTGGGGCGGCGGGCCGCCGATCGTCCGGGCGGCGTAAAGGTAGCCGTCCGGTTCCTGGGCCGCGGCGATCTTGGCGACGATTCCATCGACGTACGTCTCGAGCTCGGGGTCGGGATGCGTCGCCAGCGCGTAGGAGGCCGCCTCGATGACCTTGTAGACATCGGAGTCGTCGAAGGGGAAGCGGCTGCAGTACTTGCCGTCCGTGGCCCCGGCGAGCGCGGCCTCGGCCAGCTCGAAGTTCTTGACGCGGCCCGTCTCCTCGCTCTGTTTGAAGATGTGGGGGATGGTCACGGTCCGGTTCGTATCGAGGCGCGGCGCCCAGAACGCGTCCGTGAGTTGGACATCGGTGAAAGGCACGGGCTTGGCCGGGTAATCGGCTTTGGGCGCCTGAGTGCAGGTCACCACAAGAATCGAGAGAAGCGTCAGGATCAGACCTTTCGCCGTGCTCGTTTTGTTCATGGGAACCCTCCTTATTTAAATAGCCAGACGGTCATTTCGCCTTCCCCGCGGTGGGCCCAGGCATAGTAAGGGATGAGGACGAGGCGGTGTGGCCTGAGCTCGGCGCCTGGCGCAAGGCCTCGCAGCGTGTCGGTCTTGATCATCGGAATCTCCCGGGATCTCCGCCGCCCAGAGCTCGGCCTTCCGGACGGAAAAACCCCCTCATCACTCGAGTTTCAATAGATGACCACCGGCACCGGACCGACGGTCCAGCCCTGGCGATAACGGATCCGTGTTTTCTTGGTCAGCGTTTTGCCGCCGACATCGAGCGTGACGACGTACTCTCCCGGCGCAACGAGGCCGGCGCCCATGCCCTGGAAGCGCCCCGGCTGCTGGCCGGGCCTCTGGGCACGCATGCCCCAGGACACGGTGTTGAGGCCGGGCTCGCCCTTGCCCGTGAGCTCGGCCAGGACCGTCCCGTACGGGTCGGCCACGGTGACCTTGACCGCGCCCGCGGCTTTGGCCTTGAGATAGTAGTTGATGGCAAAGGCGTTCGGCTCGTTGGGCGTGAAGAGGTGGCTGTCGCCGAGGAGCTGGTAGTTGCCGATGCCGCCCGTGACGCGTTGGGTCTTAGGCTCGACGTCGAAGAGATGGACGTCCTCTTCGAGGACCGCCGCCGCCATCTCCTGGAGCGGGGTGATGTCGGTCACGTAGGCGCCCCGGCCGTAGGTCGCGACGACGAGGTCGTTCTCGCGCGGGTGGATGGTCATGTCGGTGACCTTGACCGAGGGCATATTGGCCATGAAGGGCCGCCACGCCTTCCCGCCGTCGATCGTCACGTAGACGCCCCACTCGGTCCCGACGAAGAGGAGGTCGGGGTTCCTCCGGTCCTGGACGACGACGTTGATGGGCTTCCCGGCCGGCAGGTTCCCGGCGATCGAGGTCCACGTCTCGCCGAAATCGGCCGTCTTGTGGATCGAGGTCCGGTAGTCGTCCAAGCGCCAGCCGGTCTTGGTGACGAACGCGGTGCCTGCAGCATGGGGCGAGGGGAAGACGCGGCTCGCCCAGAAGTTGGCCGGCCCGCCGGCCGCGGCGAGCTTTGCCGTGCGGTCGACCCAGGTCGCCCCGCCGTCCCTGGTCACCTGGATCTTGCCGTCGTCTGACCCCGTCCAGATGACGCCGGGCGCAACCGGGGACTCGGCCAGGGTGGTCAGCGTGCAAAAAGAAATGAAGCCCTCACCGTGCTGTTTCGCATTTTCGTTCGTCGTCAGGTCGGGACTGATCTCCTGCCAGTGGTCGCCGCGGTCGAGCGAGCGGAAGACGACCTGGGCGCCGGTGTAGACGATGGCCGGGTTGTGCGGCGACAAGGCGACCGGCGGGGTCCAGTTGAACCGGAGCGGCGGCGTCCCGGCCGGGCGTCGCGGCGTGATGGACGCTTGGACTCCGGTCTTCTGATCGAATCGCCACATCGTCCCCATCTCTCGGTTGTTGTAGAGCCAGCGCGAGTCGGTCGGGTCGACGCAGTTGTACATGCCGTCGCCGCCGCCGACCGTCACCCAGTCGGTGAGCGAGATCTCGCCGGCCCAGCCGTTCGACGGTCCCTTCCAGGAATCATGGTCCTGGAGGCCGCCGTAGATGTTGTAGGGGTCCTCCATGTCGACGCCAACGGCGTAGAATTCGGTCAGCGGGAGGTTGTAGGCGTGGTGGCTCGTCTTGCCCCGGTCGTAGGAGATGTTGACGCCGCCGTCCGAGCCGAAGATGAGGCGGTTCGAGTCGAGCGGGTCGACCCACATGACGCGCCAGTCGCCGAAGGCCCTGGGCATGACCCCGTCGGAGGGCCAGTCGAGTCCCTTCCACGTCTTGCCGCCGTCGTTCGTCGAGGCCAGGGATTGCCCGGTGATATAGACCGTCTCCGTATCGTTCTGGTCGAGGCGGAGCTGGTTGAAAGAATAGGGGGCCTTGTTGAGAGCCGCTTCGTAGCCGGCATTGACCTTGCGCCAGGACTTGCCGCCGTCGTCCGTGCGGAAGACCTCATTCCCGGCCGTCCGCGGCGCCGGCACTACGCCGCGACGCTTGTCCTGCTCCTCCTCCTGGGTCGTCGGCGGCCGGCGGTTGCCGTTTTCGACGACAGCGTAGAGGATATCGGGGTTTTTCTGGTAGACGTCGAGGCCGATGCGGCCGATGCGGCCCGTCGGCAGGCCGCCGCCGAGTCGGGCCCACGTCTTCCCGGCGTCCGTCGTCTTGTAGATGGCGCTTTCCGGGCCGCCGAGCTCGTAGTTCCAGGGCAGGCGGACCTTGTCGTACATCGCCGCGTAGAGGACGTCGGGCGCCGACTGGACCATGGCCAGCTCGACGGCGCCGATCTTATCGTTGACATAGAGGACCTTCTGCCAGCTCTTCCCGCCGTCGGTCGTCTTGAAGAGGCCGCGCTCGGCGTTCGGCGAGAAAAGATGGCCCATGACCGCGACGTAGACGATGTCGGGGTTCGTGGGATGGATGACGATCCGGGCGATGTGGTGCGAATCGGCGAGCCCCATGTTCGTCCAGGTCTTCCCGGCGTCGACGGACTTCCACAGGCCGTCGCCCGAGTTCGAGCTCCGGGCGCAGTAGGCCTCGCCCGTCCCGACCCAGACGACGTTCGCGTCGGACGGGGCCACCGCGACGTCGCCGATCGAGAGCTTAGGCTGGGTGTCGAAAACAGGCTCGAAGGTCGTGCCGTTGTTGATGGTCTTCCAGACGCCGCCGTTCCTCGTCCCGACGTAGAGCGTATAGAGATGTTCGCGGGCCGGGACGTCCGGCACGGCGAAGCTCGTCACCCAGGACCCGGCCCGGTAAGGTCCGAGAGCTCTGTAGGTGAAGCCTTTCAACAGGTCCTCGCTGAACCTCTCCGGGGTCTGTTGGGCGTAACCGGCCGCGAGGATGAATAGGAGCGCGGCAGCAACGGCGGCCGGCGCATGGTGACGGATTTTCATGGGTCCTCCCTTGTCCGGAAACATCCGGAAACATGATGTCGCTGATATATTATATTTCAATTACTTCTCTATTTAAACAACTCACGCAAAGCGTTTCTTGACTTGTGATGCAGCATTGAAACGCCACCCGGGCCGGGATGGTGACCATCCAGAGACCCCGTACTAAAGCGGGGACATGTACGTCCGGTACGTGTCCCCAATCTTCACCCAAGACTCGTTTCAAATATTTCCCAGAAGTGCGGCTCCGAGTTGCTCCGTCGCACTTCTGCCGGTCGCTTCTCAGAATCCGCTCCCCGCCGGTGGTTACCATCTCGGCCAAAAACGGGTGGCGTCCGGCATCACAGATAAAGAAACGCCTAGCGGGAGTTGCCCCCGCCCCCCCGGTAGGTATAATATTGGTTGGCAGCAACCGGCGATCGCACGCAAGCGGAGGTTCACCGACATGAAAATCGCCAAATTCGCGCTCGGCCTCGATTTCGGCACCAATTCCGTGCGGGCCCTCATCGTGGACGTCGGGAACGGCGACGAAGTCGGGACGGCCATCTTCGCCTACCCGAGCGGCGCGGCGGGAATCCTCCTCGACCCGAAGGACTCGAACCTGGCCCGGCAGAACCCGGCCGATTGGATCCTGGGCATCGAAACAGCCGTGCCCGAGGCCATCGACGAAGCGAAGAAGAAAGGCCGGGCCTTCGTGCCCGAAAACATCGTCGGCATCGGCGTCGACACGACGGGCTCGACTCCACTGCCCGTCGACCGGGCCGGCAAGCCCCTGGCCCTTTATAAGGAATTCAAGAAAAATCCCAACGCCCACGCCTGGCTCTGGAAAGACCACACCGGCCACGCCGAAGCTGCGGAGATCACCGCGCTGGCCGCCGCCGAGCACTCCGAGTACCTGGCCAAGTGCGGCGGGACCTATTCCTCCGAGTGGTTCTGGAGCAAGATACTGCACTGCCTGAGGACGGACCCGAAGGTCGCCGCGGCCGCCTATTCGTGGGTCGAGTGCGCCGACTACATCCCGGGCCTGCTGACCGGAGTCGCCGACCCCTTGAGGATGAAAAGGAGCCGCTGCGCGGCCGGCCACAAGGCGATGTTCAACGACCGCTGGGGCGGCCTGCCGGCCAAGGCGTTCCTGTCCAAGCTCGACCCGCGGCTCGGCGAGCTTCGCGACCGTCTCTACCAGAAGACCTACACTTCCGACATCGCCGCAGGCAGCCTGACGAAAGAATGGGCCAAGAAGCTCAGCCTCCGGCCGGGGATCGCCGTGGCCGTCGGCTCCTTCGACGCCCACCTCGGCGCCGTCGGCTCGGGCGTCGAGACGGGCCGTTTCGTCAAGATCATCGGGACGAGCACCTGCGACATCTGCGTCTGGCCGACGTCGAAGAAGCTCCCCGACGTCCCCGGGCTCTGCGGCATCGTCGACGGCTCGGTCTTGCCGGGATACCTGGGACTCGAAGCTGGACAGTCCGCGGTCGGCGACATCTTCAACTGGTTCGTCAACGAAATCGAGCCGGGCGGTCCGAAGAAGGGCTCCCATGCCGCCTTGACCCGCAAGGCCGCCGCCCTCAAGCCCGGCGAATCGGGCCTTCTCGCGCTCGACTGGCACAACGGCAACCGGACCGTCCTCGTCGACCAGCGCCTGACCGGCCTTCTCGTCGGGCTGACGCTTCGCACCCGGCCCGAGGAGATCTACCGGACCCTCATCGAGGCTACGGCCTTCGGCGCCTTGACCATCATCCGCCGTTTCGAGGAGTTCGGGGTCAAGATCCGCGACGTCGTCAACTGCGGCGGCATCGCCGAGAAGAACCCGCTGGTCATGCAGATCTACGCCGACGTGACCGGCCTGGAGATGAAGATCGCCCGTTCCGCCCAGACCTGCGCCCTGGGCGCGGCCATAGCCGGGGCCGTGGTCGCGGGGCGGAAGGGCGGCGGGCACGACACCTTCGCCGAGGCCCAGGCGGCGATGGCCGGGATCAGGAAAAAAATCTATCGGCCGAACGGCGTGAACCACAAAGTCTACCTCGAGCTCTACCCTCTCTACCGGGAGCTCCACGACGCCTTCGGGACCAAGGAATGGACCGGGAGCCTCTTCAACGTCATGAAGGACCTCCTAGCCATCAAGGACCGCCAGCGGAGATGAGAAAATGCTCAGCGAACTGAAGGAAGCCGTCTGGAAATCCAACCTGGACCTGGTGAAGTCCGGGCTGGTCATCCTGACCTTCGGCAACGTCAGCGGCATCGACCGGCGCCGGGGCATCGTGGCCATCAAGCCGAGCGGCGTCCCCTACGACAGCCTCAAGGCGGACGACATCGTCCTCGTCGACCTTGAGGGCCGCGTCGTCGAGGGCTGGCTCAGCCCGTCCTCGGACACACCGACGCACGTCGAGCTCTACAAGGCCTTTCCCCAGGTCGGCGGCATCGCCCACGCCCATAGCGAGTACGCGACGATGTTCGCCCAGGCGGGGCGGGAGATCCCCTGTTTCGGAACGACGCACGCCGACCAGTTCCACGGGCCGGTCCCGCTGACCCGGCTCCTCGTCGAAGCCGAGGTCGTCGAGGATTACGAGCGGAACACGGGGAAGATCATCGTCGAACGGTTCGCCGGAGTCGACCCCCTCGAACTCCCCGCGGTCCTCGTCGCCGGGCACGGGCCTTTCGCCTGGGGCCGGACGCCCGCGGAATCCGTCGAGACCGCCCTCGTCCTGGAGCGCGTGGCCAAGATGGCCTACGGCACGATGGCCCTCGACCGCAACCTCGCGCCCCTCGACCGCTATATCCAGGAAAAGCACTACCTCAGAAAGCACGGGCCCCGGGCTTACTACGGACAGAAGAAGGAGACCGATCATGATTAACATGCCCAAGGTGCGCCTCGGCCTCGTCGCCGTCAGCCGCGACTGCTTCCCCATCGAGCTCTCCCGAAAACGCCAGCTCCGCGTCGCCGCAGAGTGCCGCAAGGCCGGCCTGGCCGTCGTCCGGATCCCGACCATCGTCGAGAACGAGAAGGATGCGCTTCAAGCGCTCGAAGAGGTCCGGGCGAAGAACGTCAATGCTCTGGTCCTCTACCTCGGCAACTTCGGACCCGAGGGCCCGACGACGATCCTGGCCCAGAAGTTCGGCGGGCCGGTGATGTACGCCGCGGCCGCCGAGGAATCGGGGAAAGACCTGGTCGGCGGACGGGGCGACGCCTACTGCGGCCTGCTCAACACCTCCTACAACACGGGCCTGAGGAAGCTCCGGCCCCACGTCCCCGAGTATCCGGTCGGCACGCCGGAGGCGGTGGCCGCGATGGTCGCCGGTTTCGTGCCCGTCGCCCGGATCATCCTCGGTTTGGCCAAGTTGAAGATATTCTCCTTCGGGCCGAGACCCCAGGATTTCCTGGCCTGCAACGCACCCATCAAGCCCCTCTACGACCTCGGCATCGAGGTCATGGAGAACAGCGAACTCGACCTCTTCGACATCTTCCGCAAGGCCGAGGGCGACCCCAAGATAAAAGCCATAGCAGCGGACATGGCCCGCGAGCTCGGCGCCGGGAACCGATACCCCGACATCCTGGTCAAGCTGGCCCAGTTCGAGGTCGCCCTGCTCAAGTTCATGGCGGCCAACCTTGGGGCATCGGAATACGGCGTCTTCGCCGACAAGTGCTGGCCGGCGTTCGAGAGCTTTTTCGGGTTCGTTCCCTGCTACGTGAATTCGCGGCTGGCCGCCCGGGGCATCCCGGTCGCCTGCGAAGTCGACATCTACGGCGCCCTCAGCGAGTACATCTGCACCTGCGCCACGGAGCTCCCGGCGACCCTCCTCGACATCAACAACACCGTCCCCTACGACATGATCGCCGGGGCCAAGAAGGCGATGAAAGGCTACAAGCCCACCGACCTGTTCATGGGTTTCCACTGCGGCAACACCCCGGCGCCGTGCATGCTCGAACCGGAGATGCGCTACCAGCTCATCATGCACCGGCTCATGGAGCCCGGGAAAGACCCGAACATCACCCGGGGGACGCTCGAGGGCCGGATCAAGACGGGCGGGGTGACGATCTTCCGGCTCCAGTCGACGGCCGACACCCGCCTTCGGTCCTACGTGGCCGAAGGCGAGGTCCTCGACATCGACCCCAAGTCATTTGGCGGCATCGGCGTCATCGGCATCAAGGAGATGGGGCGGTTCTACCGGCACGTCCTCATCGAGAAGCGCTTCCCCCACCACACGGCCGTCGCCTTCGACCACGCCGGGAAGACGCTCTGGGCGGCCATGCGCATGCTCGGCGTCGAGGACATCTCCTTCAACCGGCCGGCCGGGATGCTCTACCCGACCGAGAACCCGTTCTAAAGGAGCTCCTCCCGAGATAAGAGAAGTCCCTCCGCTTTCGTTCAGCTCAGGATATCACCCCTAGCCCCCCGGCCCCCGGGGGACCGGCGGGAAGCGAGCTTCAGCGAGCGACCTGCAGAATTGCGGTGGAGTACCCGAAGCCGCAATTCTGATAGATATCTTAGAAGAGTGGACTTATCCAGATATTTCCCAGAAGTACGGCTCCGAGCCCCTCCGCCGTACTTCTGATGGTCGCTCCTCAGAATCCGCTCCCTGCCGGTCGTCGGGGCGATATCCATCGCTACGTCGCTGGGGACTTCTCCAATTTTATAGAATAGCCGCGTTAATTCCCGCGGCGCGCGGGAGCGGGCGTGTTCGCGTCGAAATATTTCCTCGGCAGCTTCTCCTCACGCATGGCCGCGTTGTAGACGA
>JADBLN010000086.1:67953-73323 GCA_014894455.1 Acidobacteriota bacterium
GCGTCGAAATATTTCCTCGGCAGCTTCTCCTCACGCATGGCCGCGTTGTAGACGAACCAGGCCATGACCGTCGCCGCCTGCATCAGGTCCCCCCGCGATAAGTGGTCGTAGACGTCCATGTTCGAGTGGTGCGTCAGCGTGTCGTACTCGAGGTCGTCCTGGATGAACTGGAAACCGGGCAGGCCGACGGCGTCGAAGGACAGGTGGTCGGTGCCGCCCGTGTTGCGGAGGGTCACGGTCGTGGCGCCGAGGTCGTGGATGGGCTTGAGCCACTCCTCGAAGATCGGGGCCGCGGCGCTGTTGCCCTGGGCGTAGATGCCGCGGATCTTGCCGCTGCCGTTGTCGAAGTTGAAGTAGGCCGCGAGCTTGTCGTAGTCCGGCTTCTTTTCCTTCTTCCCCCTGTCGAAGAAATGGTTCGTGACGTAGCCGCGCGAGCCGAGGAAGCCCTGTTCCTCGGCGTCCCACATGGCCAGGCGGATCGTGCGGCGGGGCTGGACGCCCAGCGCCTTCAGGATCCTGACCGCCTCGAAGGCGACGGCGCATCCGGCGCCGTCGTCCGTGGCCCCCGTACCCGAGTGCCAGGTGTCGAAGTGGCCGCCCAGCATGACGACCTCGGACTTGAGCTTCTTATCCACGCCCGGGAGTTCGGCGACGACGTTGTAGCCCGGCTGGTCGTCGTCCGTGAACCGGGCCTGGACCTCGACCTCCATCGCGACGGGGATATCCTTCTGCAGGATGCGAGCGATCCGGTTGTAGTGTTCGAGGGCAACGACGACCGTCGGCAGCGTCATCGGGGCGCCCTTCGTGCGGGACCCGCCGCTCGCGACGAAGACCGTCCCGTCCTTCCCGCCCCGGCTGGGCTCGATGACGACTCCGGCCCCTTCGGCTTGGAGGAACTTGGTCACCGCCAGCTGGAGCTGCTGCTGGGCCATCATCGCCTCCATCCGGGCGGCGTACGGCGAGCGCGCGCCGGGCTCGGCGGCCAGGACGAGTTTCTTGAGGTCTTCGTCCGAGAGCCGGGAAGCGACCGGGTCGAAGGAGATCGGGATATCTTGCGCCGCCTGCGTCAGGACGATGGCGTCCTTGAGCTTGCCCTTGTACTTGTCCAGGTCGGCAGGTTTCTTGACGTTGAGCAGGACCGCGTTGCCCTTGAGGACACCGTTCGTCCCGGGCGTCCAGGCCTTCGGGAAGGCGATGAGCGGCATGTACTGGGGAGCGGTCATCGCGGCGTAGAACTTCTGGAGTTCCCAACTGCGGCCGAACGTGCCGTAGGACTCCATCTGCGCGTTCTCCAGGCCGAGCTCCTTGGCCTTGCCGACGACCCATTCCCCCGCTTTGATGTACTGCGGCGAGGCCGGGAGCCGCGGGCCGTAGACGTCGCAGAGATAGATCAAGAGATCCGTGATCCTGGAATTCTCGAGCCCCTCCTTGCGGATGCGCTGGACCATCGGAAGGTCGAGCTTCTCCTGGGCGCCGATCTGGACGGCAAAAAGGATGAGCAGGATGACGATGGCGAACGAACGCCCCGAGAGATGTTTTTTCATGCGCGCCTCCTCGAAGACGCCGGAACTATATCAACCCGCCGGACCGGTGTCAAAGCGCCAAGGGACGAGCCTTCGGCTCGCCACTCGCCCGTGATCTATGTCCACGGACGAGTACTGCGGAAGTAGACCCCCGGGCAAGCCCGGGGCCCCGGCCGCTGTCGAGTCTTCCGGAAGCGGGCCGTCCTGCATTATAATAGGGCAGCCATGAAAGCCGCCTTCCTGACCGGCGTCCGGACGATCGAGATCCGCGAGGTCCCGGTGCCGCGCGTCGTCCGCGACGACGACGTCCTCGTCCGAAGCCAAGCCGTCGGCGTCTGCGGCAGCGATCTCCACTACTTCCTCTCCGGCTCCGTCGGCGGCGACAGGGTGTCCTACCCCTTCATCCCCGGGCACGAGTGCGCCGGGGTCGTCGAGGAGGTGGGCCGCGGCGTCACCCGGGTCAAGCCGGGAGACGCGGTCGTCGTCGAGCCGGCCGTCTCTTGCGGGACGTGCGACCAGTGCCGGACGGGACGGCCGCACACCTGCCGGAAGCTCCTCTTCCTCGGCCACTACGGCGAGCTTACCGGCGGCATGGCCGAGTTCGCCCTGGCCCCGGAGAGGAATTGCGTCCCCCTGCCGGCGAAAATGAGCGTCGTTCAAGGAGCGCTGGCCGAGCCTCTCTCGATCGCCCTCTACGCGGCCGGGCTGGCCGGGTCGGTCCGCGGGAAAACGGCCGGGATCCTCGGAGCCGGGCCGATCGGGCTGTGCGCGGCCATGGTTCTCAAGGCGGAGGGCGCCGGGGTCCTCTTCATGACGGACAAGGTCGAAGCCCGGGTCAAGGCTGCCAAAGTGGCTGGGGCCGACTGGGCCGGCAATCCCGACCGCGAGGACGTCGTCGCCGAGATCCTCGGCCGCGAGTCCCTCGGCCTCGACATCGTCTTCGAGTGCTGCGGCGACCAGGCGGCCCTGGACCAGGCCGTCGCCCTGCTCAAGCCCGGCGGGACACTGGTCGTCGTCGGCATTCCCATCGAACCTCGCGTGTCGTTCGACAGCTCCAAAGTGCGGCGCAGGGAGATCCGCGTCCAGAACGTCCGGCGCCAGAACAAGTGCCTGGAGAAGGCCGTGGGCATGATCCACACGGGGCGGGTCAAGCCGGACTTTCTGGCCACCCACTTCTTCAAGCTCGATGAGGCCGGCGCGGCCTACGAGACCGCCGCGGCGCGCCGCGACGGCGTCCTCAAGGCCATCGTCCAGCCCTAGACATAGGAAATAAGGGCGGGCCGGGCGAAGCCGGGACGGAACATGGGCGGCCCAGGCCGACCAAGGCCTATCCGATCATCTGCCTGTTCTACGGGTTCTTCTTCACCCAGATCGTCGCCGTCAACGCCATGGGTTGGATGATGTTCCTGAAGAAGGATCCGATCTTCCTGATGCGCGACCTTGTCGTCTTTTCGATCCTGGCGCTTATTATCTTTTTCGGTTTTTTCTACGTGCGCCGGAACTACACGGTCGGGTGACGGCGGAGGATCAATCCGGGACGTGCCCGGGTTGCGTGTACAGCTTGAGAGGGAGATGGGCGGCGATCGCCGCGTAATGCCTGTCCGCTTCGATGAGGACGAGGCCGTGGTCGATGCAGTCCGTGGCGATGATGATATCGCTCAGCGGAACGGATATGCCCTTTTTCTTCAACGCGAACCCGCTCCGGCCGGCGGACTCGGAGGAGGCCCGGTCGCTCGGGAGGAGCTTCAATCCGGCCAGCGCCGAGGCCAGCCGGTCGAGCTCGGCCGAACTCCTCGCTCCAGTCAGGAGCTCGGCCAGGACGATACCGTTGATATGAACGCGACTATCGTCGATGAGCTCATCGATGAAATCTCCATGTTCTGATCCGCCGTCCCGGAAATACGGGATCCAAACGCTCGTATCGATGAAATATTCCGGCTTCAAGTAAGGTCTTTCGTCCGCAGGGTTTCCAGGTCGATATCCAGATCGATCTTGCCCCTCAGGCGTTTCAGGTTCTCGCGCCGGACCCGCTGGAGCATTTCTTCGAGGGAACGGCAGACAAGAGCCGTTTTGCTCTTCTCTCCCGTTTCCTCCATCAGGTCATTCATCAGGTCGTCAGGGATGATCAATGTCGTTCTCATGCATATCTCCAATACATATAATGAATACATATAAGAAATATGTCAACACTTCATTTTTTGTTCTGTCCTCATATAGAAGGGACGCCGGCCAGTCCTGATTTTCTTGAATTCGGAGCGAAAAACTTGGTATTCAGCCGGCGATGAGCCGGTACTTGGCCGTGATGGGGACGCTGGCCTTGAGCATGACCCAGACGGGACAGAAGCGTTCTTCCGACAGGGCGAAGGCTTTCTCGACCGAGGGGCCGTCGATCCGGCCGCCCCGGAATTCGAACTCGAGCTCGACCGACGTGAGGACGGTTGGGTGGATCTCGCGCTTCTCGCCGCGGGCCCGGACGGTCAGGTCTTGGACCTCCTGGCCCATCCGCTTCAAGAGCCCGATGACGACCTGGCTGCTGCAGCCGGCCAGACTCGTCAGGAGAAGTTCGAGGGGCGAATAGCCGTCGATCGCCTCGCCCTCCGGGGTGAAATCGATGGCCACGGGCTTTCCGGCCCGGCCCGACTTCCCGTCGAAGCGCATCCCGCCCTTGAACACGACCTCGGTTAGGACTTCTTTGGCCATCGGAGGCTCCTTTCAGCCGCGATCAAACCGTCTGCCAGGAATAGTATTCAACAGGTCGCGGGGGTCCGTCAATGAAGGGCCGCAGGACGGCCCGGCCGGAGCCTAGAGCTCCTGGTGCTCGGTGCGGTGGATGATCTCGTTCTGGAGCTCGGTGCTGCAGTCGACGAAGTAGTCGCTGTAGCCGGCGACGCGGACGATGAGGTCGCGATACTTCTCGGGCTGGGCCTGGGCCTCGCGGAGGAGGTCCGCCGTGACGACGTTGAACTGGATGTGGTGGCCCATCATCCGGAAGTAGGACCGAACCAGGTCCTTGACCGCGTCGAGGCCGGTGTCGTCGGCCAGAAGCTGGGGCGTGAACTTCTGGTTGAGGAGCGTCCCGCCCGTCCGGACGTGGTCCATCTTGCCGAGCGACTTGATAACCGCCGTCGGGCCCTTGCGGTCGGCGCCCTGGACCGGTGAAACGCCTTCCGAAACGGCATCCCCCGCCAGTCTCCCGTCGGCCGTCGCGCCGGTCATCTTGCCAAAATAGATGTGGGCCGTCGTCGGCAGAAGGTTGATCCGGTACGACCCGCCGCGCGGTGTGGGCCGGCCGTCGACCGCCTCGAAGTAGGCCTCGAAGACCCGCTTCATCAGGCTGTCGGCGTAGTCGTCGTCGTTGCCGAACTTCGGCGTCCGGTTGAGGACGCGCTGGCGGAGCGTCTCGTAGCCGACGAAATTGCTTTCGAGCGCGGCCAGGAGCTCCTTCATTGTGAAATGGCGGTTGTCGTAGACGTTGTAGCGGACGGCGCTGAGGATGTCGGTGATCGTGCCCACGCCGACGCCCTGGATGTAGTTCGTGTTGTAGCGGGCGCCTCCGGCGTGGTAGTCCTTGCCGTTCTTGACGCAATCGTCGACGAGAACCGAAAGGAACGGCGCCGGCAAATACGTTGCGTAGAGCCTTTCGATGACATTGCTGCCCCGGACCTTGATGTCGACGAAGTGGCGGATCTGTTTACGGAAGGCCTCGAAGAGCTCGTCGAAGGTCGCGAACGCCGTCGGGTCGCCCGTTTCGAGCCCTATTTTCTTCCCCGTCCTCGGGTCGACGCCGTTTCCGAGGGTGATCTCGAAGATCTTGGGCAGGTTGAAATAGCCGGTCAGGATGTAGGCC
>JADBLN010000084.1 GCA_014894455.1 Acidobacteriota bacterium
CCTTAACCCTAAATAAACAAGGTCGACATCCGCGACCCTGAGGACGAGATCGCCGTTGATGATCGCCCCTTTTTCCAGAACCTTATCCAGGGCATCGACCAATCCGGCATGCTCGCGATGATCGACCGCATGATTCATTCCTACTCCCTATTTTTCGAGCGTCGCGAAATGATAGGCCGGCCAGGGGCCGCTGAACTCAAGAGCCAGGCCTTTTTCTTGAATTTCTTGATTCAGTCTTCGGGCTGCTTCTTTAAAATCCTCAATTTTCCCGCCCGCCACCAAACAGGCGGCATTGAAAACCATGGGCTCGCGTCTGCCCGTCAATTCTCTCCCTAAAATATTATTATGGACCGAGGCTTCGGCTTGCCGGCTTAAGCTTTCATATAAACCTTCGACAACATGATTCATTTCTTTGTTCACTTCACGGGAAATGACGTCTTTGAGCTCTTCCTCCATGAAAAAAGCCATGCCCTCCGGCAAACCCGCGATTTCTCTCGTCTTTTTCTGGATGGCGGCATTGTTCTCTTTGACCGCCTGCTCGAACTTGTTTTGATCCGTCAAATACGCCTTGACGCCCCATTCCTGTTTCCCTTCAAGTTTCTCCAACGTCTCCCTGAATTGTTCATGGTATTTGTTTAAGGTCTCCCGGAGCCCCTTTTCCTCTTTGAATATCGTTCCGAATTTCATCGATGCCTTTGGTCAAAAACACGGAAGACGCGACGCGGCTCTTCCTCACACCATACAAATAATATCCTTCCAACCGGCTTACTCTCTTTCTTTTTGCCACGGTGTCCCCATGCCGGCCATCCTTTTGCCGATCAGACCCCATAAGATTTCCCTCTTCACCACAAAGGCTTCCTCCCAGTCCAAGCCTCTCAAGATACCGATGCCGTAGACACTCATCTTGTGTGCGAGGCGACAGCAAGCCCCTCCCAACTCCCTTATTATGAGCAAAAACAGTGCCAACCCATAAATTCAATGCCTAAATTACGTAACACCCTGGTAATAAATAAAATAAAACCATGACCAGCCCGCAATTCGAGATATTACCAGCGGGCACGGTCAAAAAGGGACAGAAATGAGACAAAAGAGGGGCAGATTTGTCTATATATTCAGGCTTTTTAGCTTGCGATACAGGGTTTTTTTATTCAGCTTCAGGAGTTCCGCCGCTTTCGCTTTTTTGCCTCCCGCCTCCTCTAAGGCTTTCTTAATGACATCCTTCTGGAAATTTCGGGTTATCTCCTCAAAAGAAGCCCCTTTTTCCGGGGGCTTTGCGGCCTCGATCGCCTCGTTCGCCGATAGAAGCGGATTCATGGACAAATGGCCGAGTTCAATCGTGTCTGATTCCGCCAACAAGACCGCTCTTCTGGTGACATTTTTAAACTCCCTGACATTGCCCGGCCAAGCATGATTCAGGATACCTTTCATGGCCTCGGGCGAAAATCCCTTGACGTCCTTATGGAACTCGCTATTTGCCTCCTCTAAAAAAGATTTCGCTAAGATGGGAATGTCTTCCATTCTTTCGGCTAATCGAGGCAACGCGATTTGAAACTCATTGAGCCGATGATAGAGGTCGTCTCTGAATCTTCTCTGGCGAACCTGTTCTAAGAGGAGAAAATTAGAAGCCACAAGGATGCGCACGTCGATGCTGATCTCTCTCTGGCCGCCCAAATGCCGGAGTCTTCTTTCCTGAAGGACCCTGAGGAGCTTCATCTGGACGGCCTCGGAAAGATTCGTGATTTCATCTAAAAACAAAGTCCCGCCATGGGCCTGTTCAAACCAGCCGTCTTTTCGACCATCTGCTCCCGTGAAAGCGCCCTTTTCATAGCCGAAAAATTCACTCTCCATCAAGGTCTCGGGCAGAGCGCCGCAATCGACGGCCACGAAAGGCTGATCACGACGCCGGCTCAGGTGATGGATCCGCCGGGCGATCAACTCCTTGCCTGTTCCGCTGGCACCCTGAATGACGACGGTCATGTTCGTCGGAGCGATAATCTCAACCTGTCTGAGGATCTGTTGAATTCGGGGACTTCTTCCCATGATCTCTTCAACATCGTGGC
Source organism: Acidobacteriota bacterium (assembly GCA_014894455.1). GTDB lineage: Bacteria > Acidobacteriota > Aminicenantia > Aminicenantales > Saccharicenantaceae > RBG-16-66-30. Next base: position 2,061 of record JADBLN010000084.1, read on the forward strand.
TTTCACCCAATCTATTTCGTAATCTCTTCACCTCCTGGCTCAGACTCCGGGTTTCTAAGGCTTTTTTGATGATCAGGATCAGCTCTTCCTCATCGAAGGGCTTGGCAATATAGTCAACGGCTCCCATTTTCATGGCCCTGATCGCGCCCTTGACATCGCCATAGGCGGTCACCATGATGGCGAGGAGGGCTTGATCTATTTTTCGTATCCCCTCTAAAACCTTTATCCCGTCCATGTCCGGAAGCCGGAAATCCAATAAGGCGATACTTGGGGCACAGCGGGCGACTTCTTTTATGGCCTGACGACCATTGGAAGCGGTTCGCACCTCATATCCCGCGCCTCTTAAAATCGCGGACAAGTTGAATCGAATATCTTTATCATCGTCGACAATTAAGATGGTTTCCATTATTATCCTACTCCCTAGACTGCCGATAGGATTTTAGTTTACGGCGTAAACCTTCCTGGTATAAGGTTTTAGTGGAACAACAACCCTCACCCGATGGGTGAAAGACATCAACCAGGAGGGCGAACGTATATTATACAACAAACGATTCTGCCGTTCAAGATGGAACGGACCGATGAGTTGATCACTCCGAGAAGCGGATTGGGGCTGTTCGCGGAAGTCGTGCGAACGCTCGGGGTGCCGGGGAAGATCAGGGAGGCGTTTCCGCGGCCGGGGTCGAACCGCGGCTATGAGGCCTGGAGGTATATCGAGCCGTTGGTGTTGATGCTGGCGGGAGGCGGGCGTCATATCGAAGACCTGCGGGAGATCCGGGATGACGAGGCGTTGCGGGTCCTGGTGGGACTGAGGCGGATGCCATCGGTCTCGACCTTCGGGGATTGGCTGGTTCGGACAGGAGCGTCAGGCGGGCTTCGGGCGATGAGGGCCGTGGATGAGGAGATCGCCGGAGCGATCTGGAAGCGGACCGGGACGGGGGAAGCCCGCGCTCAAAACCGGCCTGAAGATGAACTCGCGGAAAACGCCCTGATCGCGGCTACCTTTTCGGAGGGCGGCCGGTCACTGCCTGCCACCGAGGCTCTAAAACCGCTAAATCCCGGGCTAAAAAATCTCTAACGGCATTTTTGGGCTACCGTTTTGACTGTGCGTTTGCCCGGTTTGGCTCCCTTGATACGAATTTTTCGTATCCTGCGGATGATATCCCCTTCATGATATGGCTTGTCGATAAAATCCAGGGCGCCCAATTTCTCGGCTTGGCTTCTGACTTCTTCGCTGCCGAAGGCGGTCGTGATAAAGACGACGGGCTCGGGCGTCGTCTTTCTGATGAGGGCTAATAACGCCATGCCATCACCATCGGGGAGACTGAGATCCAATAAGACGAGGTCCTGCGGCCGCGTCTTCAAGCACTTGAGCGCCTCTCTCTTCGTATGGGCGAACTCCATTTGAAAGCCGCGTGAGCTTAAGGAATCGCCCAGAAGAGAGCACAATTCCTTCTCGTCGTCAATGAGCAAAATGCTTTTGATCTGTTTTTTCCCGGGGCCGGGCTTTCTCGCAGATCCGGGCCTTTCACTCTTTCTGGAGAGGGCCTTTTCACAAAGCTCAAAAAGGGGCCTCAGTTCCTCAAGTTCTTCGGGCCTTCGCCAACCGGAGAAATTCCCATGCCAGACAACCACCTCGCCCGTTTTTATCTTACCGGTTTTGATCCAGAGCTTTAAACGGTCGTCCGACACTTGGTGATAAACATTTACGCCTCTTTTAATATCCCATCTCAAATCCGCCATTATGATGTCCCCCCGTCATGACGCTCCTTTAATATTTCTTCGCCGGCTGACGGCTTCTGTTCAAGAGGCAAAGAAACGGTAAAGACGGATCTCTTTCCCCACGCGCTTTCAACCTCAATCTGGCCCCCATGGCTGGTCACAATATTTTGACACGTGGTCAATCCCAAACCCGCGCCCTGTTTTTTGGTGCTGAAGAAGGGGTCAAATATCTTTATCAGATTCTTTTCAGGGATGCCTCTTCCGTTATCTTTGATCTTGATCAGGAAACGGCCCTTTTCTATTTTCGTGTTGATCGACAAGACGCCGCCGGACCCCATGGCCTCAATCCCATTGGCTACTAAATTCAGGAAGACACGCCCCAGATATTCTTTGTCTGCGAGCAAGATCGAGGGATGAGGGGTCAGGTTCTTGATCACTTTGATCTTCTGCGTTTTAAGCCTGACTTTATGAATGGTCAAGACATCCTTAAGGATCCGATGGATATCCCAAGGCTGAAGATTAAGCTTTATCGGGCGGCCGCAGTTCAGGAGTTCCGTAATTAAATATTCGATCCTATTTGAATTTCTCTCCATGATCCTAGCATAGTTAAGACCCTCCGGCTTTATCTTGTCGTCCTTTTTGAGTTGTCGGAGCGACAAAATAATATTGGTCAGGGGATTTCTTATCTCATGGGCGATGCTTGCAGCTATCCGACCGGTAAAAGCGAGTTTCTCCGAACGCACCAAAGCGTCCTTATTCGCCTTCAAAACCTCGTAGGAATCCCCGAGCTCCTCCCGGGAGCGAGTCAATCGATCAATCAACTCTTCAACGGATGAATTTTGCTGTTCTAAGAGCTTTTTTTGGCCCTGAATCGTTGCCTCAAATTGCCTTAGGGCCTCGCCTCGCTTCTTTTCCTCGGTGATGTCGCGATAAAGCGCCTGGAACTGTTTTTCGTCGTCCCAAAGGATCTCCTTCCGTAAGACCTGGAGATGGCGGACTTCGCCGCTTTTCCTCACAATGTCGATTTCGTATTCGGAAGGACCGAAATGTCCACTCCGTCTTATTTCCAATCTTTTTTGGAATTCCACGAAGCTTTCCGGAGTGTAGCGCTTCTCTACGCTTGTCGTTCTCAGTTCCTCTAGGCTGTCGTAATGGTACATTTCCAGAATGGCCCGGTTCGCATAAAGAGTCGTTCCATCCGCCGTTGCGATGCGCACGCCAAGAGGGGAATCATCCAGAGAATGTTTAAAGTTCTCTTTCTCCCGGCGCAGCGCCTCCACCGTCCGTTTGCGGGTCAAGAGGAGGTCCCACTCGCGAAGGGAACGCTGGACGGCATGGGGAAGGGCGGCGAAAGCCCCTGAGGACTTCTCGAGATAATCGATCGCGCCCGCCTTCATCGCCTCCACCGCGACTCGCTCATCGCCGTGGCCGGTCATGATCAGAATGGGAAATGGGCCGGCCTCCGGCGGCGATGTCAGAACATGCACGGCATTCCCGTCCGGCAAGTGGAGATCTACGATGGCGATATCCGGTGTATGCGCGGCCGCGAGCGCCTGGTAATCCCCCAGATTTTGGGCCCAATGGACCACGGCCTTCATACCGGAATCCAGGAAAGCCAGCTGAACGGCTTCGGCTTGCGCCGGATCGTCTTCCAAGAGCAGGATGCCGACGGGCCCTTCTCGGCTCCTGACCGGCAGGCTCTGCGGGTCGTGCGAAACGGCGTGGGTTAAGCGGGTCAGAACTTCGTTCTTCTCCTGCAAGTCCTTCGCTTTCCGACGGAACGCCTCTTTGATAATATTAGGAGCGGTGATGTCGATCACCACGATGCGGCACACGCGACGGCCGTCGGCGTCCTGCGCCGCGGTGGCCTCCACCCGCGCCATGAAATGAGAACCCTCCCGGCGCAGCATTCTTAATTCGCAGACCTGCGGTGCGCCTGTCTCAAAGAGCTGTTTGTGGTGCCGGAAGTAGATGTCCTGGTCCTCGCGAACGATAAATCGGGACAATGCCTTCTTGACCAGAGCGCTTCTCGCCACCCCCAACAGGGTGGCGGTGGTGAGATTGGCCTCTAGGATCAGCCCCTGCTCGCTGAGGGTGCAATAGCCCCCCGGCGCCAGTTCATAGAAGTCGAAATAGCGCGCCCGCGCGGCGTCCAGTTCCGCCTGCGCCCTGCGCAGTTCCTCGTTCTGCATCTTCAACTCGATCTGATGCCCCCGCAACTCTTCGAGCGTCCGCTGCGCTTCTTCGGGCGACCGGGCCTCGAGGTTTTCCGGCGACCCTTGGGAGTCCCTGACGAGGGGCGAATGGGCGGCTTTTTCCCGGGCCATCTCCTCCGCCCGCTTGCACAGGTCGGCGGAATCATCGTGTCCGGTTTTCTTCTTCTTTTTCATACTGCACTCCCCGGAAGTTTCAGCGGCGGCTTCTCGGCCCGCTCGCGTCTCGTCTTCGCCAGGGTGAACCGGAAGGTCGTGCCCTTGCCGGGGCCTTCCGAGTTGGGATAACTCACGCTCACACTCCACACTCAAAGCCGCGGCACGATTTCGCGTTCGACAACCGCAAAGCCTGCTTCGGAATTGTAATCTGTTACGACGGGCAACAAATCCCCCAGATCGGCCGTGAATCCCGGATGCCGACGCTTCGCCGCCAGGTTCTCGACAAACTCCGCGCGACTCACCTGGAGGCCCGCGAATTCCATATATTTTCGAAATGTGCCGACGATCTGTTGTCCATCGGCCTTCCCCTCGGTCAACCCGAGCCACATATCGAACAGGTCTCGGCCTTTCCGGCGTTGATACAGGGCGCAAAGCTTGGTCGCCAGAAGCTCGTTCAGGCTGAAGGTGGAAATGTCGCCATGCCCCGTGAACCAGGGCGACGTAATGGAGAACGGCTTCTTCTGCGCGCCCAGCACGGTAAAATGTTCCCTGGAGTTGATCTCCACTTTCAGCTTCAGGGGAATGACCGGAGGACTTTCGGACATCATGCGGTACGTCAGAGTGACCACGCCCGGGCCTTGCTTCCTCTGCGGCGTCCCGAGGATGGGCGTCAGCGTATCCCTCAGGGTATCAAAGATGGGCCCGATGGGGCCTCCTTCGATCTGCACGAGATCAATATCTTCCGAATAGCGGCGCGGCGGGCTGAAGAACAGCTTGTGCATCGCCGTGCCACCGCGTAACACAAGATGCTTCGACAAAACGGGATTGTTGAAGATTTCGACCATCGCGCGGCAGATAATCAAATCCTGCTCGACCTTTGCATCCGAACGCCAGGGAGCCTGCGCCCGCCACGCGTTGATGTAGGCCCTTGGAATCAAGACAAATCCCCCTCGACCTCCGAGTTGATCCAGATATTCCATCGTTTATCGCGTATCGACCCCCGCAACGGCAGGGAGGGTTCAAGCTTGGTCGGCAACGGCTTCTGCTTTGAAACCCAACAGGCCAACCGGCCGGCTTTTGCGGCGAAGGCGCTCTTCTCCAACAGCCAACCCAATCGCTGCGCGGTGGCGACATGGCCGTCGATCTTCGCCGCCTCCACCAGCTTGATCGGATTCAGAACTTCACCGAGTTCCTGCAGCACGGTCAGCACCTGGTCCAGCCCGCCAACCCGACGGCCGTATCGAATCAGGTCAATCGCGGTTGCCTCGGGGGTCGAAACGGGAATATAGCCGGTCACGCCTTTGAACTTCTGAACCGGGGTTTCCTTGAGCTTGCTCTTGACCAGGAAACGTATGCCGACACCCCGGCATGCGATGTCACGCAGAGAACGGTCGGTAACCACTTGATATCGCTGGGGACGCTGATGGGCGGCGCCGTGGTATTCCGCCGCGCTGAGCGCGCCAACGTAGAAAGACCGCCCCAAGTGCTCCATGAGCTTCACGATGAACCAGTCGGCGGGCACCACTCCCACGCCGGCATACTCCAACGGCACGACGACATAGAACTGGCCATGGATTCGAGCAATCTTTTTCCTGGAGGACAGCCGCCCGGCCGACCGATTGAAGGCTTTTCGGTTCAAGCCGAAAGCCTTCATGGCCTCGTCCCGCGTGAACGAGTACCTCCCCTGGGAGGGGAGCGCCTCAACCCAAGCTTTAAAAGCTCCATTTTGCTTGCTTCCGGGCACTTTCATTTAGTTACCCGCCTAAGTATCTGTTTGCATATGTATACATATATCGTATCCATATGTAAATATCAACTTATTCGGCCGACTCCCCGTCTCGTCTTCGCCAGGGTGAACCGGAAGGTCGTGCCCTTGCCGGAGCCTTCCGATTCCACCCAGATCCGGCCGCCGTGCAACTCCACGACCCGCTGCGCCAGCGCCAGGCCGATGCCCTCGCCCTCCGAACCGGGATCGAGCTTATGGAACAGGCCGAAGATCAACGGCTGCACCTCCGGACCGATCCCGATCCCGTTATCGCGCACGTAGAGCACCAGCTCCTCGCCGGCCTGTTCCACGCCGATCTCGACACGCGGCGCCGGCTGGTCGCCCATGAACTTGGCGGCGTTATCCACGAGGTTCTGAAAGACTTCGATCAAGCGCGTCCGATCGCCATAGAGCACGACCGGTTCCTCCGTGAGATCGACCCGCACCCCCCGGGCCGTTATTCGCCCGGCCACCAGGTCCAGGGCCTCTTTCACGATCGCCTGCAGGGGCGCTTCCTCGGAGGGGTTGATGATACGCCCGACCCGCGAAATCCGGCGGATCTCGTCGAGCAGGCGGCCCATCTTGTCGGCGGCCTTGCGGATGTAGCCCAGGTCCTCTTCCACCCGCGCCTTATCCCGGCTCCGGATGTCCCGTTCCAGACAGCCCTGGAAGGTCTGGATCGTCACCAGCGGACTTCTCAGGTCGTGGGAGACGGCGTAGACGAAGCGGTTCAGCTCGTCGTTTTTCTCCTGTAATTCTTTCGACTTACGGCCGATCTCTTCCTCCGCCCGCTTGCGCTCGGTGACGTCGGTGAGGAAATTCAACGTGGCGGGTTTGCCTTGCCATTCAATCAAGGCCGCATTGATTTCCACCCACTTGACAATGCCATCACGGGCAACCACCCTGAAGGTATATCGGGACTGTGGTGCCTCGTTTGCGATCCGTCGCCGGTAATTTTCGACCACCATGCTCCGATCATCAGGATGGATAAATTCAGGAAATGATCTACCCAGGAGTTCCTGCTCCGAATACCCCCCCAACAGGCTTAGCGACACGGGATTGACAAACTTGAGCAGGCCATCCTGCGCGACGATGATTGATTCGTTAGCGGTTTCTATGAGCAGGCGGTATTTTTTCTCGCTCTCCCGCAGCGCCTCCTCGGCCCGCTTGCGCTCGGTGATGTCTGAATCCTTCTTCTTTTCTTTCAAGTCTCTAACCTTTCACGTCTTATATTCAGGAGGGGGCAGACCCATCAGCCCGGCCAGGATGAAGTTCAAAGTTGAGCGTTCAGAGCTCGCAACAAATGCCTCCCATCGCGAAATGATGATATCGCCGGCCGTGGGTCGTAGTCAAGGACCAGCCGCCTCCCCTCTTGAGAGCAGCCGCTATTCATGCCAGCCGCTCTCCTCGGCCATCATCAGGGCGACCAGGGATGTTTCGGGATTAAAGTGCGGCGACGGCTCGAACGTTCTCGACGAAAAAGCTTTTCGTCGCGGTCCAGGAAAAATCGACGAGCATTTCCGGCTCGGGCTCTTTGTCGGCATCCTCGAAATAAACGAGACTTTTGAGGACGTGATGACGGTTGAAGCCATCCGGACCGTACTTCCGCTCAAAATAGCCGAAGAACTCCCTCAGGTCGAGCCGGAGGTTCTCCAGGATGAAAAAGAGGTCCACAAAGTCGCGCTTGGTCCCTCTCGAGGAAATCGCATCGATTTTCGTGCAGCCGATGTCCACGAGCGAGGCCACGCGCACGCCCAGGCAAGGGACCGTCTCTTCGATCAGAGGATAGGCATAATGAAACAGGCTGATTTTCGTTCCATCGAATCTCCCGACCAGCGTGTTCGAGTCGGAGTAGTCGATCACGAACCGGCCCTGATTCCGAAGGGAATTTTGGATGGGGAATATCTCGAATTCGGTTGGCGAGAAGAAATCGAAGTCATGAGAAAGCCGGTGCCCGATGTGGAGAGCGCAGCCTGTGCCTCCGGCGAGATAGAAAGACTTCATGAAATCCTGGCGGGAAAGAACCTGGAGAACCTTTTCGGCGCCGGTTCCAAGAACGGTCTGGATCATGGACTAAATTCCCAGGACGAGAGTCCAGTATCGGGAGCTCTTTCGAGAGATGTTCCTGCTCTTCCGGAGGGCCTCTCTGATGTCGCTCCGGAGGTAGTTCGAAAAAAGCCATCGCAGGGCTTTCTCGTCTCCCAGCTCCAGGGTGCGTTCGATGATATATTGTTTTTTTTCTTGAAGATCGAGGCGGATCACATCGGTATCCCAGAACAGCGCCCGAGGGATTTCCTCTTCCTTCCTCATGATCAATATTATATCACAGTTTCGGCGCGGTTTACTTGACCTCGGCGATCCGGTTGCCCTCGTCCATCAGCACGATCTTGGGGGTGAAGAACTCGACCTCACTGTCCTCGAGATAGGCGTATGCGGCGATAATGATGATATCGCCAACCTTGACCTTACGGCCGGCCGCGCCGTAGACCCCGACCTGGCGGGAGCCCTTTTCCCCCCGAATGATGTAGGTCGAGAACCGCTCGCCGTTCGAGACGTTCCAGACGTCGATCCTCTCGAAGGGCCAGAGCCCGGCGGCCGTCATTATATCTTCGTCGAGGGACAGGCTCCCTTCGTAGTTGATATCGACGTGGGTCACGGTGGCCCGGTGGATCTTCGACCGGAGGAAGGCTCTGAGCATGGCGGTTCTCCTCAGGCGTGAAGGCGGACGTTGTCGATGAGGCGGGTCGAGCCGACGAAGACGGCCAGGGCGATGAGGACGTCGCCGCGGATCTCGGCGACCGGATCGAGATCGACCGGGTCGACGGCCTCGACGTAATCGACACGGGCCAGCGGTTCGGCCTCGATCGCGGCCCGGATGCCGGCGATCACTTTGGCCGTGTCCCTCTCCCCTGCTGAAATCGCCCGCTCCGCCCAGCGCAGGCTTATCGACAGGACGAGGGCGGCCTTTCTTTCTTCGGGAGACAGGTAGGCATTCCGCGAGCTCAGGGCCAGCCCGTCGGGATCCCGGACGAGAGGGCAAGTCACGACCTCGGTGTCGAGGTCGAGGTCCGCGGCCATCTTCCCGATGATCAAGACCTGCTGGGCGTCCTTCGCGCCGAAGAAGGCGAGGCCGGGCCCGACGATATCGAAGAGCTTGAGGACGACGGTTGCGACACCCTGGAAATGGCCGGGCCGGGCTTTGCCGCAGAGCCGGTCCTGGAGGCCGCGGACTTCGACATAGGTCCTGTAACCGGGAGGATAGATCTCCGCGGCGTCGGGGTAAAAGAGGCAGTCGACGCCGCCCTTCTCCAGGTACGCCGAATCCTTCTCGAGGTCCCGCGGGTATTTCTTGAAGTCCTCGTTGGGACCGAACTGGGCCGGATTGACGAAGATGCTGACGACCGTGACGTCGGCCCGCTTCTTCGACTCCCGGACGAGGCTCAGGTGCCCCTCGTGGAGATAGCCCATGGTCGGGACGAAGCCGATGCTCTTGCCCTCTTTCTTCCATCGCCGGGCGAGAGCCTTCATCCCGGCGACGCTGGTGACGACCTTCATCGTATCGTTCTCCCCTTCGCTTTCAGGCCCTTCCTTCGGGCGACCTCGGCCGCCACGTCGGGCTTCAGGTGGTAGGATGTGGCGTCGTCCGGAAAACGGCCCTCCCGGACGTCCCTGGAGTAGGCCTCGACGGCCCCGCTCATGACCTCGTGGAGGTCGGCGTATTTCCTGACGAACTTGGGCATGTAGCCCGTCGAGTAGCCCATCATGTCGTGGAAAACGAGGACCTGTCCGTCGCAGACGGGGCCCGCGCCGATGCCGATCGTCGGGATCTTGAGCGTCCGGGTGACGGCCTCGGCGATCTCCACAGGCACGGCTTCGAGGACGACGGCGAAAGCCCCGGCCTTTTCCAGGTTGGCGGCATCGGCGACGATGCACCGGCCTTCCTCCGCCACCATCCCCTTGACCCGGTAGCGGCCCAGGTGATGGATGGACTGGGGCGTCAGGCCGACGTGGCCCATGACCGGGATCTCGGCCTCGACCATGGCTTCGACGAGCTTCAGGCGTTTCTGCGAGGCGCCCTCGATCTTAACCGCCGCGGCGCCACCCTCTTTGAGAAAGCGGGAGGCGTTGCGGATGGTCTCGTCGGCGCTCAGGTGGAACGAGAAATAGGGCATGTCGCCGACGACCAGGGCCCTCTTCACCGCCCGGCTGACGGCCCGGGTGTGGTGGATCATCTCGTCCATGGTCACGGGCACGGTGTTTGCGTAGCCCAGCACGACCATGCCCAGGGAGTCGCCGACCAGGATGAGGTCGACGCCGGCCTCGTCCAGGATCTTCGCCGTCGGGTAGTCGTAGGCCGTCAGGCAGACGATCTTCGGCCCCGAAACCTTTCTTGCCAGAAGCAAGGGGATGGTGATCTTATCGCCGCGTGGGATTTCCATCGTCCGTCCTTTCTCCCCACCCCGGCTTACGCCGGGGTTGAGGTAAAGTCTTTTCCGTCGAGCGGAGCGTCCGGTCCCAGCCCCGCGCTTCGCGGGGTCCGGGCCATATCCGTTTGTTCAGCCTTTCTTCGCGCCTTTCCCTCCGTAGCTCTGGGGGACGTAGTAGAGAGAACTCTTTTTCATATCCCGGAGCTGGTCGAGCAGGTCGAGGACGTCCTCCTCGCGGCCGAAATCTATGTCGTCGGCCTTGACCACGAGGAGCGGCGCCCCTTGGTAGTTGAAAAAGAAATAGTCGAAGGCCTCGACGATGTCCTCGAGATACTTCTCGGAGATGTTTTTCTCCAGAGTGTCGCCCTCCTTGGCCACCCGCCGGGTGAGGGACGCAAGCGAGATCTGGAGATAGATGACCAGGTCGGGCTTGGGGATGCGCTCGGACAGGATACCGTAGATCTTCTCGTAAACAAGGAGTTCGTCGTCGGAGAGGGTCTGGTAGGCGTAGATCTTGTCCTTCTCGAAGAGGTAGTCGCAGATGATCCGGTCGATGAACAGGTCCCTCTGGAGGAGGCGGATCTGCTGGTTGTAGCGGCTGGCCAGGAAGACGAGCTGGGTCAGGAAGGCCGACCCGTCTTTCTCGCTGTAGAAATCCTTGAGGTAGGGGTTGCCGACGCTGTCGAAGATGACCTTGCCCCCGATCCTCTGGGCCAGGACGTTGGCCAGCTGGGTCTTCTTCGACCGGAAAACGCCCTCGATGGCGATATGCTTGAACGGGATCTCGAGAGCGCTCTTCATGCCCATCTTGAAAACCGATTAGTTTATAGCCGATGTCTGACTATAAGTCAACGGCCAAATCCGCCGGGCCGCCCCTAGGGCTTGGGCCCCTCCTGAGGGACGACGATCCAGGCGATGATGTAGAAGAAGGTCATGGGCAGGACCGCCGTAACCAGGCCGATGCCGACGAAGAGCAGGCGGACGAGCGAGACATCGAGGTCGAAATACTCGGCCACGCCGCCGCAGACGCCGCCGAGCATCTTCTGGCTGACCGACCGATAGAGCTTCTTGGTCATGGAAATTCTCCTTTCCGGGGGAAGGCCGCGCCCTCCACCCGTCTATTATACGTAATTCCCGGCTTTTTCGCCCTTTTCGTCTTGACTCCGCCGGTGAGCCCGGCTAGGATTGTGATGGAATTTTTTATCATTTGGAGGATGCAACATGAACGGGTGGACCGGCCAGATCCTGAGAGTCAACCTGACCGCGAAGACCTTTAAGAAAGAGTCGTTTTCCGAGGAATTCGCCCGCAAGTGGGTGGGCGGACGCGGCTTCGCCGCCAAGATCCTCTTCGACGAGCTCAAGCCCGGGATCGACCCCCTCGGCCCCGACAACAAGTTCATCGTCGCCCTCGGCCCCATCGCCGGCATCCCCGCCCCCAACACCGGGAAAGCGGTCGTCGCCGGCAAGTCCCCGATGACGGGCGGCTACGGCGACGGCAACCTGGGAACGCGGGTCGCCGAACAGCTCCGCAAGGCGGGCTACGACGCCCTCATCGTTGAAGGCAAGGCCGAGCGCCCGACAATGCTCTACATCGAGGACGACAAGGTCGAGTTCCTGCCGGCCGACGCCGTCTGGGGCCAGGGCACCTACGCCACCAACGACTGGATCTACGCGAAATACGGCAAGGGCGTCGGCGTCCTCAACATCGGACAGGGCGGCGAGAACATGGTCCGTTACGCCGTCGTCCGCAGCCTGGAGGGCCGGGCCGGAGGACGGACGGGCATTGGCGCGGTCATGGGCTCGAAGCTCCTCAAGGCCGTCGTGGTCAAGGGCACCAAGCCCATCGCCCAGGCCGACCCGGAAGGGATGAAGAAGGTCGGGCACGACGACCTGCGCCAGGTCCACCAGCTCGACAAGCAGACCGGCTGGTCCATTCAGAGCACCAACGGCGTCCTCGCCTGGTGCAACGAGGTGGCCGCCCTGCCCGTACGGAACTTCCGCAAGACCCACCACCCCGATGCCTGGAAGGTGGACGGCGAGCGCCTGAACAACGCCCGGATCGCGACCTACGGCTGTCCGAACTGCACCATGCGCTGCGGCATCACAATCCACGACGACGAGGGGCGCGAGTCCGAGCTCGACTACGAGAACATCGGCCTCCTCGGCCCCAACCTGGAGATCTTCGACCTGCCCCAGGTCGCCTCCCTCAACTACCTCTGCGACGAATACGGCATCGACACGATGTCGGCCGGCTGCGTCCTGAGCTTCTACGCCGATGCCATCGACCACGGCGCGGTCGCCGGCGACTACAAGTTCGGCGATTCCGAGGCCTCCAAGAAGCTCCTGGGCCTGATCGCCCGGCGCGAGGGGGAGATCGGCGACCTTCTCGCCGAGGGCTCGCTCCGGGCCGCCCGGAAGTTCGGCCACGGCTCCGAGGCCTACGCCATGCAGGTCAAGGGCCTCGATGTCGCCGCTTACAACTGCAAGTTCATCCCCGGCATGGCCCTGGCCTTCGGGGTCAGCCCCATCGGCGCCCACCATAAGGAGTCCTGGGTCATCACTTTCGAGCTCAAGCAGACCTCGCGCGAATCCTACGGCCCCGAAAAGGCCAAGAAAGTCATCGAGCTCCAGAGGATCCGGGGCGGACTGTTCGAGTACATGGTCTCCTGCCGCTTCCCCTGGATCGAACTCGGCTGGGGCCTCGAGAATTACCCGAAGTACTTCAAGCTCGCCACCGGGCTTGACTGGACCCTCGACGACTTCTGGACGGTCTCGGACAGGATCTACGCCCTGATGAAGCTCTTCTGGCTCCGGGAATACCCGCAGACCGACCGCAAGCTCGACTATCCGCCGGCCGTCTGGTTCGATCCGACGAACGCCGACACCGACGGGCCGATCGCGGGGAAGCACCTCGAATACGACAAGTACGACGGGTTGCTCCAGCACTACTACGATATCCGCGGCTACGATAAGCGCGGCATCCCGACGAAAGCGACCCTGGAGCGGCTGGGTCTCGCGGAAGAAGCGAAGGCGGCGGAAAGATTCGGGTCGCTGACATGAAAGTCACGGTCAAACTGATCGGGCCGTTCGTCCAGGCCTTCGGCTTCAGCGAAAAGGATCTGGAGTGTCCGGCGGGGACGACGGCCGACGGGCTGGTCGCGCTTGTCAACATCGATAAAGCCCGGCCCAAGATCGTCACCCGGAACGGCCGGGCCGTCTCGCCGGACGAAGCGCTGGCAGACGGCGACCGGCTGGTCATCTCGCCCATCTACTCGGGCGGGTAGGTTTAACTAGCGGTAGAGACAGAGGTAGGCTGCGTCGGCGGCGACCTTGAGTTGGAATTTCTTTCCGGCCACGACCGTAAAGCTCCCCCCAGCCTTGTAATGATTCCAAACGTCGCTTCCCGGCAGCTTGACCGTGAGCAAGCCGCTGATGACGGTCATGATCTCCAGGGTGGACGTGCCGAACTCGTAGTCGCCCGCAGCCATGACTCCGATTGTCGCCGGGCCGTCCGCCGTTTGGAACGCGAGCGACTTCACCTTGCCGTCGAAATACTCGTTAACCTTGAACATGACGACCTCTCATTTTGACCAACAGCTCGACGACCAGGTTGGCCTGCATGGCCGCGACCAGCGCAACCCTGGGGGCCATCGGGCTGACGCCCTTGGGGCACTGGCTCTCCTCGTCACCGCAGATATAGAGATTCCCCAGCCGGCGAGTGCGAAGCTTGCGGTTCATGCCGTAGCCGGCAAGTCCCGAAGCGGCCACGATGGGCCGGCCGGGAAACCGCGTCAGGCAGGTTTCGATGATCATTTCTTTGGCCGCGGCGCGGTCGAAGGCCTCGACGAGGACGTCGACCCGGGCGAAGATCTTGGCTGCGTTCCGCCGGGTGACGCGCACATCGTGGACCTCGTAGAGCGAATAGGGGTTGATCAGGAGCAGGTTTTCACGGAGCGCCTCGACCTTGCGCCGGCCGACCTGGTCGATGAAATACTGCTGGCGGTTGAGGTTGGAGGGTTCGACCTGGTCGAAATCGGCGATGACCAGCCGCCCGACCCCGGCCCGGGCCAGGGAGACGGCCACGTTGGACCCCAGGCCGCCGGCGCCGGCGATGCCGACCGAGCTCTGTCGCAGGACGGCCAGGACGGCCGGCTCTCTGCAAGAGAAAAACTCCCTGGCGAAGGCGAGTGAGGCGGGCTTCAGCGCGGCTTTCATCGGCATCAGCGCGGCTTCGCGGCCGCCTCTTTCCTGTCGATGACCAGGGAAATCCTCTTCGGCTCGGGGCCGATCCCGCTCAAGGACGTGACCATCCCCAGCACGGTCCGTTCGATGAACGTCCGGACGAACGGGTTCAGGTCGACCTCCCGGCCGTCTACTTCAAGCTTGATATCGGCCATGTTGCCCTCCTCTAGCCTAAGGATCAGATCGCAAATCTCCGCCGTCTCTTCGGGTTTGAAGATGGGGACTGGGAGCCCGTCGGGCAGGGGGAAGTCCGCAACGACAGCGAGAAGCTCGTCGGGGCGGCTGACCAGAACTTTGGACACTCCGGACCTGAGGACCTCGACTTTACCCAGGCTCCGGACGTGCTTCCCTCCCTCGACGAGGACGACGTCCGCGTCCGGGAAAAGCCGGCCGGCCAGCGCCGGGACGTCCACGACCGGCGATTTGCTCAGCGCCGCCCAGCCCTCCGGCGAAACCATGGCCACGCCGTCCGCCCCCGCCTTGGTGAAGTCCGCGGTGTCCTTGCCCCCGGTGTCCAGGGAGAAGCCGTGCGAACAGCGCTTGACCGCATACGCCCGCAGTCCTCTTCTCTTCAATTCCCCGATGAGCCGGGTGATGAGACGCGTCTTCCCGCTCTCGGAAAAGCCGACGACGGCGACGATCTTCATCCCGTTTTTAATAACACAGCCCCCTGGGTAAGTCAAAGCTCCACTGGCCGCACGAAAGGGGTTGCTTTCCGCCCGGGCTGGGATATAATCCTCCTCTTTAACGCTCAAGAGCGAGGTCCCGCATGAACATCTGGATCACGAAAACTCCGGCCCAGATCGAGGAGGCCGCGGCCCACACCCAACTCAAGAAAAACCTGACCGCCGTCGACCTGGCCGCACTGGGCATCGGCTCCGTCGTCGGGACGGGCATCTTCGTGGCCACCGGGCAGGGGGCCCAGCTCGCCGGCCCCGGCATCCTTCTCTCGTTCATCATCGCCGCCGTCACCTGCGGCTTCTGCGCCCTGACCTATTCGGAGCTGGCCTGCATGTTCCCGGTCGCCGGCAGCACCTACTCGTATTCCTACGTCGCCTTCGGCGAGGTCATCGCCTGGATCATCGGCTGGGACCTCATGCTCGAATACCTCGTCGCCGCGAGCGCCGTGGCCTCGGGCTGGTCGACGACCTTCATCGGCCTTATCCAGAGCGCCGGGGTCAAGTTGCCGAGGGCGTTTATAACCCCCCCCATCACGACGGTCGATGGCCGCGTGGTCCTGTCCGGCGGCATCGTCGACGTCCCGGCCATCGTCATCACCCTGCTCATCACCTGGATCCTCTACATCGGCATCCGCGAGAGCGCCAAGATCAACAACATCATCGTCCTCGTCAAGATCGCCGTCATCCTCCTTTTCGTCTTCCTCGGCGTCCGCCACATCAACCTGGCCAACCTCCATCCCATGATGCCTTTCGGCTGGAAGGGCGTCATGGCCGGCGCGGCCATCATCTTCTTCGCCTACATCGGTTTCGACGCCGTCTCCACGGCGGCCGAGGAGACCAAGAATCCCAAGAGGGACGTCCCGCTTGGGCTCATGCTCTGCTTGGGAGTCGTCATCGTCCTCTACGTCTCCGTCGCCTTCGTCCTGACAGGCATCGTCCCCTACAAGCTGATCGACGTCGGCAACGCCCTGCCTGCGGCTCTGCGCAGGATCGGCATCCAATGGGGCGGGGCCTTGGTGGCCACCGGGGCCATCATCGGCATGATCTCGACCCTACTGGTCACGCTCTATGGCCAGATCCGCATCTTCATGGTCATGGCCCGCGACGGCCTCCTGCCCGCGGCCTTCGCCAAGGTCCATCCCAAGCATCAGACGCCTCATATCTGCACCTGGATCACCGGCATCGCCACGGCGCTCATCGCCGGCCTCTTCCCCCTGCCCATGATCATCGACCTCTGCAACATCGGCACGCTGTTCGCTTTCATTCTCGTTTCCGTGGGCGTCGTCGTCCTGAGGAAAACGCGGCCGGAAGTCGAGCGTAAGTTCAAGACGCCCGGCGTCCCCTTCACCCCGCTCATCACGGTCGTCTTCTGTTTCTACCTGATGGCCAGCCTGCCGAAAGTGACCTGGATCAGGTTCGGCATCTGGCTGCTGGCGGGTCTGGCGATCTATTTCATGTACGGCGTCCGCCACAGCAAGCTGCAGAGCCCGGCGGCAAAGAACTGAGCGTTTTTAAGGGAGGATGGAGGATTTAACCCAGGCCGAGATCCTTGTCGATGCCCTGCATGGCGGCGATGGCGATCGACAGGAACTCGTCGAGTT
>JADBLN010000060.1 GCA_014894455.1 Acidobacteriota bacterium
AACGCGGCCAGGGCCTTGTCGAGGTGGGAAATCTCGTGCCCGGCCGAGATCTGGGTCCGGATGCGGGCCTGGCTCTGGGGAACGACAGGGAAGAAGAAGCCGATGGCGTAGATGCCCTCATCGTAGAGGGCCAGGGAGACGTCCTGGGCCAGTTTGGCGTTGAAGAGCATGACCGGGACGATGGGCGTATCCCCTTCCCTGAGGACGAAGCCGGCCTCGGTCAGGCCCTTGCGCCAGTAGGCCGCGTTCTTTTCCAGCTTGTCCCGCCTCTCGGTCGACTTGGAGATGATGTCCATGACCTTGAGGACGCCGGCCACGACGACCGGGGCGATCGTATTCGAGAAAAGATAGGGCCTGGCCCGCTGCCGGCACATCTCGACGAGCTCCCGGCGTCCGCTGACGCAGCCGCCGGACGCCCCGCCAAGGGCCTTGCCGAAGGTCGTTGTGATGACGTCGATCTTGCCGACGACGCCGCATTTCTCGTGCGTCCCCCGGCCGGTCTTCCCGATGAACCCGGAGGAGTGGGAATCGTCGACGAGGAGCATGGCGTCGTATTTCTCGCAGAGGGCGGCCATCTCGTCGAGCTTGGCCGTGTCGCCGTCCATGGAGAAGACGCCGTCCGTGACGACGAGCTTGAAGCGCTTGTCGGCGTGGAGCTGGAGCTTCTCCTCGAGGTGGCCCATGTCGGAGTGCTTGATCGTGTCGTGCATGGCGCTGCAGAGACGGATGCCGTCGACGAGGGAGGCGTGGACGAGGCGGTCGGAGATGATGACGTCGTCCTTGGTCAGGATGGCCTCGAAAACGCCGGCGTTGGCGTCCATGCAGGAGGGGAAGAGGAGCGTGCCCTCGGTCCCCAGGAACTCGGTCAGCTTCTGCTCGAGCTCGCGGTGGATGTCCTGGGTGCCGCAGATGAAGCGGACCGACGACATGCCGTAGCCGCGCGTCTCCAGCCCTTCGTGCGCGGCCTTGATCACATCGGGATGACTCGACAGCCCGAGGTAGTTGTTGGCGCACATGTTGATGACCTTCTTGAGGGGCGCGCCGGCCGGGAACTCGACCTCGATGTCGGCCGCCTGGGGCGAGTGGATGAACCGCTCCTGCTTGAACAGCCCGGCGTCCTGGATGCCCTTGATCTGGGCCTGGTATGTGCCGCGGATCTTGTCGCTGTAGGCCATGGCCTTACCCCTTCTTCGCCACGAATCTCTGGACGAGCAAGACGATCTTGTTGACCGAGTCGAAGGCCTCGGGTGTCGCCTCGTCGTCCGGGATGGCGATGGCATACTTGTTTTCGAGAAAACGCTTCAGGGACACCATCGAGAACGAATCGACGATGCCGCCCGAGATGAGGGGTGTCTCGTAGGTCAGGGGTTCGCTGTCGTCTTCGAGGTATTCTTTCGTGACGTAGTTCAGAACGATGTCTTTCAGTTCATCGGCCATGAGGATGCTCCTTTCTGAAGAATACGGGGACACGTACCAGAGGTACATGTCCCCCTTTTTCTAATCATTCTCTAGTGTGGACGTGTCGCCGATCTCCTCGCCCCACTCCTTGGCGTGGAGGATGCGGCGCATGATCTTGCCGCTCCGCGTCTTGGGGAGCGACGGGACGAACTCGATCTCCTGGGGCATGGCCAGGGGCGAGAGCTTCTTGCGGATGAAGTTCATGATCTCCAGGTCGAGGTCCTTGCTGGCGGTGAAGCCGGGCTTGAGCGTGACGAAGGCCTTGACGACCTCGAGGTTGATCGGGTCGGGCTTGCTGACGACGGCCGACTCGGCCACGGCCGGGTGCTCGAGCAGGGCCGACTCGACCTCGAACGGGCTGACGAGGTGGCCGGCCGTGTTGATGATGTCGTCGTCGCGGCCGGCGAACCAGAAGTAGCCGTCCTTGTCGATCTTGGAGCGGTCGCCGGTGATGTACCAGCCGTTGCGGAACTTCTTCTGGAAGGCTTCTTCGTTGTTCCAGTAGGTCCGCATGCGCGAGGGCCAGTCGAACTTGAGGGCGACCAGGCCGATCCTGCCGTGCGCCGCGTACGGTTCACTCTTGACCGGATCGAGGACGGTCCCGGTGATGCCGGGGAAGGGCTTGCCCATCGAGCCCGGCCGGACCTCCATGCCCGGATAGTTGCCGATGACGATCGAGCCGGTCTCGGTCTGCCAGTACGTGTCGTAGAAGGGCATCCCGAAGACTTTCTGCGACCAGACGACCGCCTCGGAGTTGAGGGGCTCGCCGACGCTGGCCAGGTGGCGGAGCGAGGACAGGTCGAATTTTTTGACGATCTCGTCGCCGGCCTTCATCAGGGAGCGGATGGCCGTCGGCGCCGAGTACCACATCGTCACCCGGCGCTTCTCGATCCACTTGTACCACGCTTCGGCGGAAAACCCGGCGTCGAGGACGCACTGGGTGACGCCGATGGCGAACGGCGCGATGATCCCGTACGAAGTGCCTGTGACCCAGCCGGGGTCGGCCGTGCACCAGTAGACATCGTCCTCGCGGAGGTCGAGGGCCCACTTGGCCGTAAGATACTGGGAGATCAGGGAATAATGGACATGCTGGACGCCCTTGGGCATGCCCGTCGTGCCCGAGGTGTAGTGGAGAACGGAGGCCGACTCGGCCTTGGTCGGGTGGATGTCGAGGTGCTCGACGGGAGCGGCCTTCATGAGCGAGAAGGCGACCTCACGGTCCTTGAGCGGCGCGACGCCGTCGTGGTCGACGATGATGATGTGCCGGATATGGGGCAGCTTTTCGAGGATCTTGCGGACCTTGGGAGCGTGTTTCTTCTGGGTGATGACGGCCGAGGCCTCGGCGTTGGAGAGCCGGACGAAAAGCGACTCGTCGCCAAAGGCCGAGAACAGCGGTTGGGCGATGGCCCCGATCTTCAGGATGCCGAGGAAGCCGAGGTAGAGCTCGGGGATGCGGTCCAAGAACAGGCAGACGCGCTCGCCGTCCTTCAGGCCCAGGCCGCGGAGGAAGGCGCCGATGGTGTTCGAGGCCAGACGGATGTCATTGTAGGTATAGGTCTTTTCAACGCCGGTGTGGCCTTCCCAGTGAAGGGCGACTTTCGAACCCTTCCCCTGCTCGCAGATCCGGTCCGTGCAGTACCAACCGATGTTGATGACGTCGCCCGGCTTGTAGCCGAGTTCCTTCTCGGCGATCGTCCAGGAGAAATTCTTGACGCGTTCGTCGTAGGGGCCGATGTTCGACATGCTCTATTCCTCTCCGTTCAGGGTGTTGGCGATTCTTTCTCAAGGACGACGACGGCCGAGGCCAGGTCTTTGATATGGGTGAGCGAGACCTCCATGGCAGAGACGCCGTGGGCCTCGCAGAATTCCTTGACCTTGCCGTGGACGAAAAGCTCGGGCTTGCCCAGGGCGTTGTTGACGACCTCGATCTCGGAGAACTTGTGGCCGCCGCTCCAGCCCGTGCCCATGGCCTTGAGGAAGGCCTCCTTGGCGGCGAAACGGGCGGCGAAATGCATGGCCGGGCGGTGCTTGGATTCGCAGTAGGCGATCTCGGTCGGGGTGAAGAGCTTGGTCTTGAGGCTCTCCGTGCGGACGAGCTTCTCCTCGACCCTTTGAACCTCGATGATGTCCGTTCCCGCTCCGAATATCAACGACTTATGTGCCTTTCGTCCATGGATAACCGGGCCTGCGGCGCCGGGCCCGCCCGTGAGGCGGCCGCTCCGGCCGAAAGCCCGTAACGACGGAATAGTATTATAGATAAGCGCCGCGAAAAGTCAAAGAGGGAATGGGCGGTTTCCTCCCAGGATAGCTGGCAACATCTTATCCAGCAAATCAGCCGGGCTGACCGTCTTAAAGGGAAAGCCGCCCTTTTGGCCGATCTGAGAGATCAGATCTTTGTCGCCGGTCACGAAATAATCGGCCTGCCCGTTGACGACCGAAACTAGGACAGGCAGATCCTTGTCCCCCACTGCGCCCCTAAAAGAAGCCAACTCCTCAGGGGTAGGCACGGAAATGACCTCGAGCTTCAGCTTTGGAAAATAATCGTTGAAGACCGGGAGCGCCGCGGGAATTTTTTTCGCGATATTCCGCTCGATCTCGATGAGATTGTAGCGTCCCGTCAAGCCCGACAGGCCCGGCAGATCCAGGCTCAGAATGTCGAGGATCAGACGCGGCGCTCCCCTCCATGATACCAAGCCGGATAATATCACGTTCGAATCGAGGAAGATCCTAAGATTTTTTTTCGCCATAGGTCTCCTCGAAGAGGGCGCGCCTCTCGTCCTCGAGGCCTTCGATCAGCTCCTCGAGCGTTACGCCCGAGGCCTTCATGATCCTGCCCAGCTGCAGGCGCGCTTCATCGAGTTCGAGTTTTCGCGGAGTGACCAGAATGGAGTCGCCGATGGGGATGATGGAAACGGCTTCTCCGTCATATAGGGTTCCCTTTTCGCGCACTTTCTTTGGGATGGTCAATTGCCCGCGTCCTCTTATCTGAGATTTATAAGGCTTGACATTGTCCATGGCAGCTCTCCCCTCAGTGAAACTCCCCGCGGCAAGCCGCGGGGCATCTTTAGCGCAGCTTCAAAGCAAG
>JADBLN010000018.1:0-9487 GCA_014894455.1 Acidobacteriota bacterium
AGGCGGCTGATGGCGCGGACGCCGGCCGCGGTGAGCGGGCAGCGCATCAGGAAAATGATAGCCTTGTTCTTCCAGCCGGGGACGCAGACGGCGCCGCGCCCGAGACGGCGGAGGGAGATGCGGACGACCCCTTCGGCCGTCATCCAGAAGAGCTTGGGAACGATAGCCTTGTCAATATTCGCGACTTCATGGAATTCCGTATGAGTCATTCCCGGGCAGAGCGCCTGGACGCGGATGCCGGTCCCCAGGAGCTCGGACTGGAGGTTCTCCGAGAACATCACCAGGAAAGCTTTGGTGCCGCTGTACATCGGCCCGGAGAAGGCGGACCAGGCGGCGATCGAAGCGACGTTGATGATCGCGCCTCGGCCGCGGGAGACCATCCCGGGGAGGACCGCCCGGCTGAGCCGGACGGTTGTGGCGACATGAACCTGGACCATGTCCATGTGGACGGCGGCATCCCTCTCGACAAAGGACTTCCCGCCGGTGAACCCGGCGTTGTTGACGAGGAGGTCGAGGGTATCGTCCCCGGCGAGACGGTGTTCGACGCGGGCGATGCCGTCGGAGGTCGCCAGGTCGGCCTGGAGGGTTTCGACTGTCACGGCGTGTTTTTCCCGGAGCTTTCGGGCGAGGTCGTCGAGCCGGTCCAAGCGCCGGGCGACGAGGACGAGGTTCGTTCCCGCCGCGGCCAATTGACGGGCGTATTCGGCTCCCAGGCCGGACGAGGCGCCGGTGATCAACGCGGTCCGAAAAGTCGTTTGGGGCATGGGCTTCCTCCGGCCGATAGTCTATGGCAAGCGGCCCCGCATTTCAATTGACATCGGCCCCTTTTCCCCGTGATAATAAGGTCAATGGCCATCACCCGCTGTCCCTATTGCCACGCCATCATCGACGAGAACGTCAAGTACTGCAACAATTGCGGGACGCAGCTGCTCTTCACCGAGGACGCAGACGTCGAAGAGGAGATCCCGGGCGAGAAGATCATCGACGCGGACACCGAAGAGAAGGATTACACGGTCGATGAGCCCGAGGGCGAATCCAAGCCTAAAAAAGAGGACCCGGACCTCGACGAGGAACTCGAAGAGGAGACCGAGGAGCGGGCCCTCGACAAGCTCGTCGCGGAAGCGGCCGGGGAGGACGACGAGGACCTCACCGAGGAAGTCATCCTGGTCGACGAAATCGAGGCGGTCGAGGCGGGCGCTAAAGACGAACCCAAAGAACCCGGGGCAAAAGAAATAACGTCCGAAATCATGGAGCCGGATGAGGACGAGGACGAAGAGGACGAGGACGAAGAAAAGGAAGAAAAGGAAGAAGAGAAGGCTGACGAAGAAGGCGAAGAGAAAGAAGCAGAGAAAGAACCCGGGGAAAAAGAAGACACGGCCGAGCTCAAGAACGCTGAAGAGAAAAAGAGCGAAGAGACCGTGCCGCAACCCGTCACCTTTGATACCCAAGAGCTCGAGGGGATCGGAAAGACCGTCGAGCTGGGCAAAGAGCAGATCGACAAGTTCCTCGAGGTCCTGGCCAAAAAGGAGGCGGAAGCCGAGCCTCCCCCGAAAACGGCCCGGGAGCCGAGCGGAACGCTCCCCCCCTGGGCCAGCACGATGAAAGGCGCGCCCGTGTTCCCGGACGAGACGGGGCCGGTCGGAGTTTTGGACAAGGGCGTCGCGGACACTACCGCGCCGGCCTTTGAAGAAGAGGTCGAGATATTCCCGCGGCGGAAGGATTCGGACTCGACCATCGGACTGCCCGAGCGCGTAAGCCAGTCCCCGCTTCCCTTCGAGCCGGGCGCCGCAGAAGAAGTGGAAGAAGAGGAGGGAGAACCGGCCGAAGGCGAGGCGCGGGAGAAAATGCTCCCGACGGCCGGACCCGTCCGTCCCGTCCGCGAATCGGAGCGCCGCGAGGCCGAGGCCGAAGAGGAAGGCGAGGAGCCGGAGCCGCGGCCGCCCTTCAGCTTCTCGGCTTTCTTCAAGTCCAAGGCTTTCGACGTCCTCTTCGTCGGGCTTTTCTGGCTCGTCGCCCTGTGGTTGGCCGCCAATTCCATGGGCGCGACCCTCTTCGACATCCTGGGGTCGATGTCCGGCTCCATGCTCCTGCTTTACGCCGTTTTCGTCTTCATCTACTTTTTCCTGTTCAAGTTCTTCCTCGGCGAGACGCTCGGCGACAGGCTCTTCCGCGAACGGGAATGACACCCTGAAAACCGTCATCAGCGCCTCCCGGCGCACGGACCTCGTCGCGTCTTTCCCGGATTGGCTGGCCGCTTCCCTCCGCGACCGGCGGGCCCGCGTCCTCGGCTCTCGGGGCCGCGCCCGCGAGGTCGACCTGTCCCCCGATACGGTGCACTCGGTCGTCCTCTGGTCGAAGGACTTTTCGAACCTCCTCAGGAACGAGCACGGGCTGAAGGATCTGTTCGCGGCCTACGACCAGGTCTATCTCCATTTCACGGTCACGGGGCTCGGCGGGACGGCCGTCGAACCCGGCGCGCCGGTGCTACGGGAGGCCCTCTCCCAGCTCCCGGAATTAACCGCATTCGCAGGGAATCCCCTGCGGGTATCGGTCAGGTTCGACCCCGTTCTCTTCTGGGAGGACGGGGGAGCCGTCCGCTCCAATCTGCCCTTCTTTCCCGAGATCGCGGCAGCGGCCGCGGGGCTGGGCATCAGGGACATTCGGACGAGCTTCGCCCAATGGTACGGGAAGGCGATACGACGGGCGGCGGCCCGGCGCTTTCCGTTCGTCGACCCATCCGACGGCGAAAAAAGGGCCCATGCCGTGGCCCTCGCGGAGATCGCCGCGGCGCACGGCCTGTCCCTCCTTGCCTGCTGTCAGCCTGCCCTCGCCGGGATTCCCGGGGTCAGGCCGTCCGCCTGCATCAACGCGAACCTGCTCGAGTCGCTCCATCCCGGAAGGGAGCCGGTCTCCCGGCGCAAGGACCGCGGCCAGCGGGCGGATTGCCTCTGCACGGAGTCGATGGACATCGGCAGTTACGCCCAGACCTGTCCCCACGGGTGTGTTTACTGCTACGCGAATCCCAAGCTCTAACGGCCGCGCGATCCTAGTCGAGCGCGATCGCAACCAGACGACCGTCGCTGGTCATAGCTCCCACCGCGATGTAGAGGACCCTGCCTTCCGAAATGGACAGCGTCCCAGGTTCAGGGTAGGACCAGACTTCCCGATGGGTTTCGCGGGAGATGGCATGGACGGCGACGTCGCTGCTGACAAAGATGATGTTCCTGGTCGCGATGATGTTCCGATGGAAGGACGTAACGGAAGAGCCCTGGGGCTGCCAGGTCCAGAGGAGATGCCCGTTCCTTTCGCTCAGGGCTTCCAACCTCAGGGGACTGTTCGCGGCGGCAAAGACCTGACCGTCCGCTGTCGCCGGGTGTGTCAGGTACCGGCTGGCGCTCTTCCAGGACACAATCCGGGAGTTTAGGTCGAAGGACATCAGGCGTCTTTCGTTGTTTCCCTCCATACTGCTGGACGCCTCAGCTGTATAATCGTCGCCGCTGAAGCAGATCACGTTATTGAGAGAGCCGCGCACGGTCGATCCGAGATGAGAATAGCCCTCGGAGTCCGGATCAGGATCCGCGATGGTCATCAGGGAACTGCCGGCAGCCGGGCTCAGGACGACGAGCCCGGTCCCCGAATAATGGTAGACCCCGTCCGGGTCCACGGCGGGGGTGAACATGTCATTATCGCCGTACGCGATTGATTCCCAGAGGACGCTTCCGTCAGCCAGAGCGAAGGCCATGGTCTGCCCGCCAAAGTAGCCGGAGTTGATATAGACCGTGTTGCCGTAGATCGTCGGCGAGAGGTATTGGTACCACTGGACCTCAAAAGGAGTCTTGGCCAGCGATCCGCCGCTCGCGGCATCGAAGATCCAGAGGAACGTATCGTCATGTCCGCTGGTGACGACGCAAACGCGTCCTTGATGGACCGCGGGCGGATTGAGGGCCGCGATAAACCCGAAATCGTAGCTCCAGAGAGGCTGCCCATCGCTCTCCCTCAGTGCGTGGAGTTTCTGGGGTTGAAAGTAATCATCTTCCGTGACGAAGACGATGCCGTTTTCTATCACAACGGGATTGATGTAGGGGGTGACGCCGGCCTCCTTATCCGGGCGGTCCCATTCCCATATTTTTCGAAAGCGACTGGGATCCAGCGTGGCTGGAACATACCCGGTATGGGAGCTGTTCCCCTGGAAAGTCTCCCATGGGCTCAAGTCCGGATCGTCGGTCGGGCTTGATTTCTCGCATCCCGGCCCGGCCAGCAGCAGAGCGGCCAGGATGACGCTGCCGGCCGTCTTTGCGATGCTCATGGTTTCCGCCCGTTGGAGTCCGACGTCACGTTCCCGAGATCATCTTAAGGCTTTCCAATGATTTAATCAACACGGGGGCGATAAGGAACCGCTCGCGAACGCGCCAAGCGACGGGATGGGCAACGCCGGGGACGGAGGTTAGATGCCCAGGCTCAGCCGTTCGGCCAGGGCGGGCGGGAGCTTCTCGTCGATGATCTTCCTCTTCGCCTCTTCGATGTCGTAATCGACGCGGCTGAATTTGATGATACGTGCTTCGGAATCGTAGATGGCAAAGGCGGCGCGAGGATTCCTGTCGCGCGGCTGGCCCACCGAACCGGGGTTGATGAGGTAGCGGACGCCCTTTTCGAGACGGATCTCGTTGGCGTTCCCCTCGAGAAAGGTACCCTCGACGTTGCCGTCCTTCTCGCTGTAGACGAACGGGAAATGGGTGTGGCCGAAGAAACAGACGGGCGTCTGGATGTAGGAGAAGGCCTCGGCCGCGTCGAACTCCCCGAAGATGTAGTAGTCTTCGTCGAAGGGCGCGCCGTGGCAGATGGTGATGGAGTCCTGGATGACCTCCGGGCTCTGCTTCAACCGGACGAGAAAATCGAGGTGCTTCCGGGCGATCGTCTTTTTGGTCCAGAAGATGGCCGAGGCGGCGATGGGATTGAAGGTCTGGACCGAATCGAGACCCGAAACGGCCTTGTCGTGGTTGCCGCGGATGATGGACAGGGGCTTGAGGGCCAGGATCTTCTGGATGACCTCGTTCGGGGACGCGCCGTATCCGACGAGGTCGCCCAGGAAGATGTAATGGTCCACCCGCTTCCTCTGGACGGCCTTGAGGACCGCGTGGAAGGCTTCGAGGTTGCCGTGGATGTCCGTGAATATCAGGTAGCGCATGGTCGTTCGTCCTTTTTTTGAACCGCTTCGTACAACCGTCCGGCCTCGTAGGAGCTTCTGACCAGGGGCCCGGAGACGACCTCCAGGAAGCCGGCCCGGCGGGCGGCCGCCGCGAACTCCTCGAATTCCTCCGGGGTGTAATATTTCGCGACCGGCGGGTGGGCCGTCGTCGGCTGGAGGTACTGTCCGACGGTCAGCAGGTCGCAGCCGGCGCGCCGCAGGTCGGCGAACGTCCGCAGGATATCTTCCCCACTCTCCCCGAGGCCGATCATCAACCCCGATTTGGTCAAGGCGCCCCGTTTTTTGGCGGCCGCCAGGACGTCCAGGGAGCGGCGATAGTTTTCCCGGGGCCGGCGGATCTGCGGATAGAGGGCTTCCGTCGTCTCCAGGTTGTGGTTGAGGACGTCGGGAGCGGCTTCGAGGACGGTCTCGAGGGCCTCCGCATCGCCCCCGAAATCCGGGATAAGCGCCTCGACCCGGATCCCCGGGTTCTTTGCGCGGATGGCCCGGATGACCGCCGCGAAATGGGCCGCCCCGCCGTCGGGGAGGTCGTCCCGCGTCACCGACGTGATCACGGCGTAAGCCAGTCCAAGCGAAGCGATCGCCTCGGCAACGCGGGCCGGCTCGCCCGGGTCGGGGGCGAGGGGCCGTCCCTTGGCCACGGCGCAGAAGCCGCAGTCCCGGGTGCACGTGTCGCCGAGGACGAGGAACGTCGCCGTTTTTCGTTCCCAGCAGGCGCCTCTGTTCGGACAGCGGGCGCTCTCGCAGATGGTGTGGAGATGTCCGGCCTTGAGGATCTCCGCGACACGGAAGAAGTCTCCGTGGGACGGAAGTCGGACCTTAAGCCAGACGGGTTTTGGTGTCGCCGTGGCTACCCCTCTCTCGCGATGGACCTGGCCCTTCGGTTAAGTTGTTCTGACGGATCGGAACGATGAATTACGTCGAAGAGATGAAAGTTCTCAGTACTCGATGTCGCGGTCTCTCTTGATGCGTCGTCTCATCCGTTTCCGCGCCTGGGCGTCCTTCATCCGCCGCTTTTCTCCGGGCTTGAAGTAGACGGAGTGCTTCTTGATCTCCTTGATGATCGCTTCCTGCTGGACCTTGCGTTTGAACCGGCGCAGAGCGGATTCCAGATTTTCACCTTCGTCAAGCTGTACAAATGCCAAAAACTTTCACCTCCTCACTGGGGAAAGTCCCGCAAATTTATACCGGATTGAGTTCAATAAGTCAAGCGGCCGGCCGGCGGGGTTTGAGGCGGGCGCCGGCCCGTTTGACGGCGGCCCGGGCCCCGATGGCCAGGGGCTCGATGAACGGGACCGGGAGGTCCTTGCCCCCGAGGACGAGAGGGACCTCGGTGCATCCGGCCAGGATCGCCCCGGCGCCCCGGCGGACGAGCTCCGCGGCGGTTTCGAGGAGGATCTCCCGGGGTCGGCCTTCCGTGAAGCCGGCCTTGATCCCTTTTTTACCGTAGATCGCGGCCATCACCCTCTTCTGGTCCCGGGCGGAGGGGACGATGACCTCGATCCCGGCCGGTGCAAACACGGCCGCGACGATCCCCGAACGGACCGTCCCCGTCGTTGCGATGAGGCCGATCGTCCGGGGGGCGGGCCGAAGGTTTTTCGCCTCGGCCAGGGTTTCCTCGAGAAGATTGAGAAGGGGGAGGGGCGACCGGGCGGCGAGCCGGGGATAGAAATAATGGGCGGTGACGCAGGGCATGACGGCGAAGTCGGCGCCCGCCCACTCGAGGGCCCGGAGGCCGCGCCTGAGGAACGGCAGGGGGCTCGGGCCGCCGTGGAGGATGGCTCCGGTGCGGTCCGGGATCTGGGGCAGACTGTAGACGATGACGGGGACGTGGTTCTGGTCGGACGCGGCCTCGGTCGCTCTGATGAGCTCTCCGAAGAAATAGGCGGTCGCCTCGGGGCCCATGCCGCCCAGGACGCCGACCGTCTTCAGCTTTTTTCGGTTCACTTGAGGAGGCCCTTGACCCTGTCGAGGGGAAGCGCCTCGGCGGCGCGGCCATCCTTTCCCTCCGTCCGGACGGCCTTGAAGAGGGAGTTGAGGATGGCTTCCTCGGCGGCCTCGGCCGCGGCCTGGAAGAGCGGCGAGACGCTCTCATCCTTGAGCAGAGTGATCGTTCGGGTCGGCGAGGGCGAGCGGTGAGGGACACGGACGGCGGCGGCGGTCGAGAACGCGATCGCATAATCGCCGCTTCCGTTCGAGTAATAGCCGCCGGTGCGGGCAATGCCGAGCAGAGCGCGCTTGGCCAGGCGTTTGAGGCTTCTCGCGTCGAGGGGGGCGTCGGTGGCCACGACGATCATGCAGGAGCCGTCGCTGCGGGCGACGCTCCCGGCTTCGGCGGCCGTCCCCCGTTTTTCGAAGGGGACGCCGCGGATGGTCAGGACGCCGCCGAAGTTCGTCTGGACGAGGACGCCGACCGTCCAGCCGCCCCGGTTTTCCGGCAGGCGGCGCGAGGCGGTGCCGATACCGCCCTTGTAGTCGAAGCAGGTCGTCCCCGTCCCCGCGCCGACCCCTCCCTCCGCGACGGGCCCTTCGGAGGCGTTGCCGATGGCCTCGAGGACGTGGGCCTTGGTGACGTGCCGGCCGCGGATGTCGTTGAGCCAGCCGTCGTTCG
This sequence comes from Acidobacteriota bacterium, assembly GCA_014894455.1. Taxonomy (GTDB): domain Bacteria; phylum Acidobacteriota; class Aminicenantia; order Aminicenantales; family Saccharicenantaceae; genus RBG-16-66-30. Next base: position 7,818 of record JADBLN010000018.1, read on the forward strand.
TCTCGCCGACGACGGGATTGACCGACTCGACGCGCTCGTTCCCGGGCAAACCGAGCGTGTAATCGATGACCGCGTCGGCGGCCGTCGGGACGCTCAGCGTGTTGGTCAGGACGATGGGCGTTTCGAGGGTGCCGAGCTCCTCGACCTGGGTCACGCCCGTCAGCTTGCCGTAGCCGTTGGCGACGGATATGCCCGCCGGCACCTTGTCCTGGAAGATGTTGCCGCCGTGAGGGAGGACGGCCGTGACGCCCGTCCGGACGTCCTTTCCTTCGATGAGGGTCACCTGGCCGACCTTGACTCCGGCGACGTCGGTGATGGCGTTCTGCGGGCCGGTGGGGAGGACGCCGACGACCAGGCCGAATTCCCGGGCCCGGGGCCGGTCTTCCGAGGCCAGGACGACGGCGCCGAGAAGGACGAGGGCAAGGCCGAACGTGACGATGACGGGCATGGCTTTTTCCTTGGCGGACATATCCTCCCCATCATACGCAGGCGCGCGGACGAGGTCAATGCTCTTGAGCCGGCCCCGGCTTTCTGGTAATACTGGGCCCATGACCGACGACCCGGCCGGCTATTCCACCGTCCCGCGCCTGGCGGAAATCGCCGGGCTCGTCCACGGGTTCGGCGGCGCCGGATGGAGCGAGGCGGATTTCCTCGCCTTCGCGGCGTCCCGGGATCTGCGGCCGGTGATCATGCGTCAGGTCCATTCGGACACCGTCCACCGTCTGGACGAGGCCCCGGCCGGGAAGCTCGACGGCGACGCCCTGATGACGAACGCGCCCGGGCTCCTCCTCGTCATCCGCACCGCGGACTGCCTGCCCGTGTTCCTCGTGGATGCGAAGAACCGGGCCGCGGCCGCCGTCCACTGCGGCTGGCGGGGGACGGAGAAGCGGATCCTCGAGAAGGCCGCGGAGGCCATGGGCCGGGCTTATGGCTCCGAACCCGGGGCGATGCTGGCGGCCCTAGGCCCCTGCATCGGGTCCGCCTGCTACGAGGTCGGGCCGGAGGTCCGGGAGGGATTCCGGCGGGCCGGCTTCCCGCCGTCGGTCTTCACCAAATGCCAAGAAAGGGAAGAAGCGGGGACATGTCCTAAAGGGCCCGGTAAAGGCCCTTTAGGGCGTGTCCCCGCTCCGCTCCGGCCGGCCGTGCTCGACGAAGCCCCGGGGCGCCCCGGAAAGTCGCTCCTCGACCTCCGGGCGGCCAACGTCTGGCTCCTTCATGAACTGGGCTTCAGGAAAGACAATATCCTCGACTCCGGCTCCGCCTGCACCCACTGCGAGCCGTCGCTCCTCTCCTACCGCCGCAACCCGGGCGACTTCCGCCGCATGTACAACTTCATCGGCTTCAGCTGAACGCGGAGGCCCCAAGAAAGGGGATACGCCCTAAAGGGCCTTTACCGGGCCCTTTAGGACATGTCCCCGAATCCGGCCCCGACGCCTTCCCGGCTGTGAAGGGAACCGTCTAGAGCCCCCGTAGCGGCGGCCGCTTTCTCCAAGGGCTGAGGGGATTGTCTGAGCGAGCATCTTCCCCCTTCGCTTGAGTTTTTAGATCTCCGCCCGAAAAGCAAGGGCGGGCATGTCGCGCTACACCCCCGGCTGTGAAGGAGACCGTCCAGAGCCCCCGTAGCGGCGGCCGCTTTCTCCAAGGGCTGAGGGGATTGTCTGAGCGAGCAT
>JADBLN010000018.1:9497-18158 GCA_014894455.1 Acidobacteriota bacterium
CCCCGTAGCGGCGGCCGCTTTCTCCAAGGGCTGAGGGGATTGTCTGAGCGAGCATAAGCGGTGATTTAGCCGGGCAGCGTGTCTGACGAGGGGAGTTTCAGGGGAAACTGCCAAAACGTGTTTGAGCTTGGCGTAGCGCACGCCAAGCGAGTTGTTTTGGCACCGAGTCAGGCGCACTGATCGGCGTGAAAAATCACCGCAGCGAGCGAAGACAATCCCCGAGGCCCGATTTGCTTTTTAAAAATGATTTCATTATCCTTGACTGGTTCAAAGGAGAAGACAATGGAACGTCCAATCGGCGATATCGAACTGGCCGGTCTGCCCCTTTTCAAGAAAGGCAAGGTCCGCAATGTCTACGAGGTCGACGACAAGCTCCTGATCGTCGCCACGGACCGCATTTCCGCTTTCGACTGGGTCCTGCCGTCCCTCATCCCATACAAGGGAAAGGTCCTGACCCAGTTGTCGAAGTTCTGGTTCGATTTCGCCGCCCTGGTCTGTCCCAACCATCTCCTGGCCACCGAAACCAAGGACTTTCCCGCCGCCCTCGCCCCCTTCGCGGCCCTCCTCGAGAAACGCTCCATGCTCGTCCAGAAGACCCAGGCCATGCCCGTCGAGTGCGTCGTCCGCGGCTACCTCTCCGGCTCCGGCTGGAAGGAATACAAGACGTCCGGGAAGATCTGCGGCCTCAAGATCCCCAAGGGGCTCAAGGAGTCCGACCGCCTCGAGGAGGCCATCTTCACGCCCTCGACCAAGGCGGAGCATGGCCACGACGTCAACATCTCCTTCAAGGACGTCCAGAAGAAGATCGGCGCCGAGCTCGCCCAGAAGATCCGCAAGGCGAGCCTCGAGCTCTACCAAAAGGCCGCCCTCTACGCCGTCTCCAAGGGCATCATCATCGCCGACACGAAATTCGAGTTCGGCCTCTTCGGCGACGAGCTCGTCCTGATCGACGAGATCTTCACCCCCGACTCCTCGCGATTCTGGCCCCTGTCGATGTATGAGGCGGGCCGGTCCCAGCCCAGCCTGGACAAGCAGTTCGTCCGCGATTACCTGGAGACGACGGGCTGGGACAAGAACACGCCTCCGCCGGAGCTCCCCGCGGAGATCGTCGCCAAGACGTCCCAAAAATACCTGGAAATCTACAAGGTCCTGACCGGCCTCGACGACCTGGCATGAGCGGACGGGTCGATTTTCACGTCCACTCGGACAAGAGCTGCGACGGCGATTTTTCGCCGGCCGAGCTGGTCGGCTTCGCCAAGAACTTCGGCATGCGGGCCATTTCGATCGCCGACCACGACACGGTGGCCGCCTACCCGGAAGCCGTCGAACTCGGCCGCAAGGCGGGGGTCGAAGTCATCCCGGGAATCGAGATCACGACGCTCTTCGGCGGCCGCGAGTTCCACCTTCTCCTGCCCTTCGTCGACTGGACGAGCCCGGCCCTCGCGGCGATCGTCGAAGGCCAGACGCGGTGCCGGATGGACGAGGCCGCGGAACGCGTCGGAAAAATACGCGGCCTCGGCTTCGCCCTGACCATGGAGGAGGTCCGGGAGAAGACGAACGGGGCGCCCCCGCTCGGCGTCAAGATCGCCCAGGTCCTCCTCGAGAACCCGGAGAACGCGGTGAACCCGGGCCTGAAGTTCTTTTACCGCGAAGAAAACCGGCCTTACGCGCCATACCTGTTCTACAAGGAATATTTTGCCGAGGGCAAGCCGGCCTACGTCCCCAAGAGCTTCGTCGGCCTTCTCGACGTGCTGGCCGCGGCCCCGGAGACGGGCGGCGTCCCCGTCCTCTCCCATCCCGGCGCCTACTTCCAACGGACGACGGCCGAGGACGCCCGCGTCCTCAAGGAGCACGGCCTGGCCGGGATGGAGGTCTACACGTTCTACCACGCGGCCGAACAGGTCGCTTTCTACCGCGCCCTGGCCGAGGAGCTCGACCTCGTGGCCACGGCCGGCTCCGATTTCCACGGCCGGATCAAGCCCCACGTCGCCTTCGGGGCGCTGCAGGAGGGGGACTACGGGATGGTCGAGCGGCTGAGGGCGAGAAGGAGAGGTGAGGCATGAACTGGCTCGACATCGTTCTTCTGGTCATCCTGATCCTGACGGCGATCATCGGGATCTTCAAGGGCCTGGTCAAGCAGGTCATCGGCCTCGCCGCGGTCATCGCCGGCCTCGTCCTGGCCAGCCTCTACTACGAAGAGGCGGCGGGGATATTCGACACGTTCGTCAAGAACAAACTGCTCAGCAATTTCCTGGGCTTCCTCCTCATCTTCGTCGCCTTCCTCATCGCGGGCGGTATTCTCGGCCACCTCATCACCAAGGCCATGAAAGGCCCGCTGGCCCTCGTCAACAGGCTCTTCGGCGGTATCTTCGGCGCGGTCAAGGGGGTCCTCATCTGCGGCATCCTCGTCTTCGCCCTGTTCACGTTCCAGGTGGCCAAGCCGGCCCTGGAAACGTCCGTCCTCGCCCCGGCCTGCCTCGGCATCACCCGGGCGGCGATCAACATGATCCCCCAGGATCTGAGGGCCAAGTTCAACTCCTCCTACAAGGAAATCCGGGAGAGCGGAGGGAAACATGGACAGAAAATCTAGCGAGCTCAACCTCCACCAGCGGATGGAACTGATCATCAAGGACATGGTGGAAAAAGAGATCAGTCTCAAGGACGCCCTCCGGGAATTCGAGAAGATCTTCTTCGAGCAGGCGGCGAAAAAGTACGAAGGGAACAAGACCAAAATGGCCCAGGCCCTCGGCCTCCACAGGAACACTCTCCACAACAGGGCCAAGCTCTTGAAGATCAAGAAAAAACATTAGCAGTCGGCAGTCAAGACTGCCAATATTTCGTCCACTTCCCCCTTGACAAATCGCCGGGATTTGTGTAATATTAGCACTCACATTTATTGACTGCTAAATTTCAGGTATCACCAAGGAGGTTTTAATGAAAGTTCATCCTCTGTATGACAGAGTGCTCCTCAAGAGACTCGAGGAACAGGAAGTCAGGAAAAGCGGGATCATCATCCCGGACACGGCGAAGGAAAAGCCCCAGGAAGCCGAGATCATCGACGCCGGCAAGGGCCGGGTCAATGACGAAGGGAAGACCATCCCCCTCGCGGTCAAGAAGGGCGATAGGGTCCTCATCGGCAAGTACAGCGGCACGGAAGTGATGGTCGACGGCGTCGAGCACATCATCGTCCGCGAAGAAGAGATTCTCGCCGTCATCGAGAAGTAAGGAGACACCATGGCCAAACAAATCCTTTCCGGAGACGATGCCAGGCATGCCCTCCTCAAGGGCGTGAACATCCTCAGCAATGTCGTCAAGGCGACGCTCGGCCCCCGCGGCAAGAACATCGTCCTTGACAAGAAATTCGGCTCTCCCACGAGCACCAAGGACGGCGTCACCGTCGCCAAGGAGATCGAGCTCAAAGACCCTTGGGAGAACATGGGCGCCCAGCTCGTCAAGGAAGTCGCGTCCAAGACGTCGGACGTGGCCGGTGACGGCACGACGACCGCGACCGTGCTGGCCCAGGCCATCTACGGCCAGGGCCTGCGCTACGTCACGGCCGGGGCCAACCCGACCCTGATCAAGAAGGGCGTCGACAAGGCCGTCGAGACGATCATCGAAGAGCTCAAGAAATTGAGCCGCGAGGTCAGCGGCGAGATGATCGCCCAGGTCGGCGCCATCTCGGCCAACAACGACCCGTCCATCGGCAAGATCATCGCCGAGGCCATGGACAAGGTCGGCAAGGACGGCGTCATCACGGTCGAGGAGGCCAAGGGCCTGGAGACCACGATGGAGATCGTCGAGGGCATGCAGTTCGACCGCGGCTACCTGTCCCCCTATTTCGTCACCGATCCCGAGCGGATGGAATGCGTCCTGGAGAAGCCCCTCATCCTCCTCCACGAGAAGAAGATCAGCAACCTCAAGGATTTCCTGCCCCTCCTCGAGAACGTGGCGCGCCAGGGCCGGCCCCTGCTCGTCGTGGCCGAAGAGGTCGAGGGCGAAGCGCTGGCGACCCTCGTCGTCAACAAGCTCAAGGGCACCTTCATGTGCTGCGCCGTCAAGGCCCCCGGCTTCGGCGACCGCCGCAAGGCCATGCTCGAAGACATCGCCACGCTGACCGGCGGCCAGGTCATCACCGAGGAGATCGGCGTCAAGCTTGAAAAGGTCGGTTCAGACTGGCTTGGCGAAGCGAAGAAGGTCGTCATCGACAAGGATAACACGACGATCGTCGAGGGCAACGGCAAGCCAAGCGACGTCCAGGCCCGCATCAAGCAGATCCGGATCCAGATCGAGGATACGACCTCCGACTACGACCGGGAGAAGCTCCAGGAGCGGCTGGCCAAGATGGTCGGCGGCGTCGCCCTGATCAAGGTCGGCGCGGCCACCGAGACCGAGCTCAAGGATAAGAAGGCCCGGGTCGAAGACGCCATGCACGCCACCAAGGCGGCCGTCGAAGAAGGCATCGTGCCCGGCGGCGGCGTCGCCCTGCTCCGCGCTCAGAAAGCGCTCGATAAGCTCCAGCTCGAAGGCGACCTCCAGATCGGCGTCAACATCGTCAAGAGGGCCATCGAAGAGCCCCTGCGCCAGATCGCGGCCAACGCCGGGTTCGAAGGCTCCGTGGTTGTCGAAAAGGTCAAGGAGATGAAGCAGGACATGGGCTTCAACGCCCTCAACGAGAAGTACGAAGACATGATCAAGGGCGGCATCCTCGACCCGACCAAGGTCGTCCGGATCGCCCTCCAGAACGCGGCCTCCATCGCCGGCCTGATGCTTACCACCGAAGGCCTCGTCGCCGAACTCCCCGAAGAAGACAAGAAGTCCGGCTATCCGAGTCCTCCCGGCGACATGTACTGATCGCGTCAAGCGAATGAACCGGAAGCCCCGGGCGGTCCGCCGCCCGGGGCTTTTTTTTAGGAGGGGGTCAAACCCCAAGAGAGCCAGCCTGTTCAGAAGGGGTCAAACCTACCTTTTACACTTTTCGGGTCCAACAAGAGTGTAAAAGGTAGGTTTGACCCCTTCTGAAACGCCCGGCTCTTGCCCGTCCCCATTTCCGCCTGCTTATGTTATATTCTTACCTGCCCCCATGCCGAAGATCCTGGATCGTTACATCTTCCGCGAGGTCGTCCCGCCCTTCCTCGTCGGCCTTCTCCTCGTGACGTTCGTCCTGCTGATGAACCAGGTCCTCCTCCTGGCCGAACTCTTCATCGACAAGGGCGTGCCGGCGGCCGAGACGGTCCGCATCCTGGCCCTGCTCATCCCATCCATCCTGGCCTTCGCCCTGCCGATGGCCGTCCTGATGGGGATCCTCGGCGGGCTGGCCCGGCTTTCGGCCGACTCCGAGGTCGTCGCCTTCCAGTCGCTCGGGATCGGCCCCCGCCGGCTCCTCCGGCCCATGATCTTTTTTGGGCTCTGCGGATTCTTCCTGACCTTGCCCCTCGCCCTCCTCGTCGCGCCGCGGGCCAACCACGCCTGGGTCCAGGCCATGACCGACACCGTCCTCGCCCGGGTCCGGCTCAAGGTCAACCCGCTGGAGTTCAACGAGTCCATCCCCAACATGGTCTTCTTCGTCCGGGACATCGACAGGGACAAGGTCTGGCACGACGTCTTCGTCTCCATGAGCAAGGACCCGGTCCATCCGCGTCTGGTCCTGGCCCGGACAGGGTCGATCCGCCTCTTCCCGGAAAAGCGGCGGGCTGTTCTGGAGCTCTCCGACGGTTTCGCTTATTCGGGGTCCCTCTCCGAGCCGGAAAAGGACAGCCTGACCACGTTCGAGCGCCTGGAAGAGGAGGTCGATGTCGAGGGCCTTTTCGCCTCGGTCTCGAGCGAGAAGAGGGTCCGGGAGAAGGACATCGGCGAGCTCGTCCGGGACGTCAAGGCCCTTCAGGCCGGCCCTTCCGCCGCCACGGGACGACGGGAGGTCCGGGCCCATTGGATCGAGATCCACAAGAAGTTCTCGTTGCCGTTCGCCTGCCTCGTTTTCGCCCTCCTCGGCCTGCCACTGGGCGTCATGTCCGGGCGGGCCGGCCGGACGGGGGGCTTCTCGCTGGGCCTGGTCATCATCCTCCTTTACTACGTCCTGCTCACGGCGGGCGAGAAGATGGCCATGGACGGACGCGTTTCCGCGTTCCTGGGCATGTGGGCTCCGGACATCGTCCTGGCCGCCGCGGGGGTGTTCCTTTTCCTGAGGGCGGGCCGGGGGCCGTCCGCGCCGATCCGGCTCGGCTTCTCGAGGTCCCGCGAAAAGAGCGGGCCGCGGGCCCCGAAGGCCGTCTCCCGCAGGCCCCGGTCCGTGCCCCGTCTTTCCCCGGTCCGCTTTCCCGGCGTCCTGGACAGGTATGTTGCGCGGAAGTTCCTGGCCCTCCTGGCCCTCGTTTTTTCCGCCCTCGCCGCCGCGACCCTCCTGGCGGCCTTCTTCGAACGCTTGAACGACACCCTCCGGCATGGCAAGCCGATCGGCCTCCTCGTCCGCTACGTCTGGTTCAAGCTCCCCGAATTCCTGGCCTACCTCCTGCCCGTCGCCGTCCTGGTGGCGACGCTCCTCACCCTCGGCCTGCTGGCCAAGTTCAACGAAGCGACAGCCATGAAGGCCTGCGGCATCAGCGCCTACCGGACGATCCTCCCTGTCCTCGTCCTGTCGGCCGCGGTGAGCGGCCTGGCTTTCCTCGTCCAGGAACGCGTCGTCCCGGCCGCGCACACCCGGTCCGAGGACGCCTGGAGCCGGATCACGGACCTGCCGCCCCGCAGCGACAGTTATCTCAACCGCCACTGGGTCCTGGGCCGGGCCGGGGATAGGATCTACCATTACAATTATTTCGAGCCCGGTTCCTCGACCTTCAGCCGGATGTCGGTTTTCGACATCGACCCCGGCCGCTGGGCCCTCACCCGGCGGTTTTTCGCGGAGAAAGCGACTTTCGAAAAGGACGCACTTTTTTACCGGGAAGGCTGGGTCCGGGATTTCGCGGCGCCGGCTGGCCCGTCTTTCGCCAGGGTGGAAAGCGGTCGGCTCGCGGTCGACGAGGAGAAGGGCGCTTTTCTCAAGGCCTGGAAAGAGCCCCTGCAGATGACCCTCGGCGAGCTCCGGAAATACACCGCCGAAGTCGAGGGCAGGGGTTTCCGGGTCGGCCGGCTCAGGGCCGAGCTCGGACAGAAGACGGCCCTTCCCCTGGTCAGCCTGGTCATGGCTCTGCTGGCCGTGCCCTTCGGCTTTTCGATGGGAAAAAAGGGCGCCCTCGTCGGCGTCGGCCTGAGCGTCGTCCTGGCCATGGCCTACTGGGGGACGTTCGCGGTCTTCCGGAGTCTCGGCAGTGCCGAGATCCTGACGCCTTTCCTCGGGGCTTGGGGGGCCAACCTCCTCTTCGGGCTGGCGGGAGTGTTTCTTCTCTTCAGGCTCCGGACCTAGCACGTTCAACACCACCCACCCCGTTTTTAAAACGGGGTGGGTAGTACTCAGTATTAACCCTAAGCAGACCCCAGCCTGAAGCCCGGGGTCTGCTTAGGGCTCAGCCCGGGGAGCCGAACGGGTTGACTACATCTTGTACTTGCCGAAGTCATCGGGCTGCAGGCTCTCGAGCCATTTCCGAAGCTTCTCGGTGGATTCGACCTTATCGTCGAACTTCAGCCCGTTGGCCTTACGGACGACCTCGTCCTCGACGAAAATGGGAGAGCTCATGCGCAGGGCCAGGGCGATGGCGTCGGAAGGACGGGAGTCGATGATGATTGACTGCTCGGCCCGGCGGCAGTGGATCAGGGCGAAGAAGGTATTGTTCCGGACGTCGTTGACGACGATCTTTTCGATGGAGATGTCGAGCTTCTCGAGGAAGCTCTTGAGGAGGTCGTGGGTCATCGGCCGCGGCGTCGGGACGTTCTCGATGGTCAGGGCGATGGCGTTGGCCTCGAAAACGCCGATCCAGATGGGCAGGATCTGCTCGTTGCGGGGGTTCTCCAGGACGACGATGGGCATCTTGGAGATAGGGTCCACCACCAGACCCTTGACCTTCATTTCGATTTCCATGGCCGGTTCGTACCGCCTCTAATATAGGTGGCGGGGTGGGGCTTGTCAAATCGCGACGCCGCCCGTTCTGGCAATGATGGGGGCCATGCATCTCCCCCGGACCCCCGGGCACCAGTCCCGGCGGTTCCCCCGTCCCGCTTCTCTCGAAGCGGGACGGGTCCCCCTCCGCTACGGGGGCTATGCATGGCTCCCATCACTGCCTGGGCAGCGCCGTGATTTGACAACCCCGGGGGGGTGAAGGATGGGAACGACGGCGGGAAGGACGGGGGGGGCGGGGACATGTCCTAAAGGGCCCGGTAAAGGCCCTTTAGGGCGTGTCCCCCTTCTTTGTTGTCACGCTGACCGGCTAAATCACCGCTTATGCTCGCTCAGACAATCCCCTCGGCCTTGGCGTCCGATTAACAACCGAGCGACGCGCTCGCTTTGGGGGCTATGCATGTCCCCCATCACTGTGCGGGCGGCGTCGCTATTTGACAAGCCCAGAGGAGGAATGAAGAAGAAGGGGGAAGAAGAACGGGGACACGTACCGGAAGTACATGTCCCCGTTCTTACATGTCCCCGTTCTTTGCTCGAAGGACGACTCGAACGGCCTCAAAACAGCGAGAGCTGGGAGGCGGAGGAGTCCGCCTCGGCCTCCTCGCCGAAGATGCGGA